>CAIYID010000064.1 GCA_903926205.1 uncultured Bdellovibrionales bacterium | reverse complement strand
CTGGCTCAATTGACTTATGTTCGTAATATTGGTTTTCTTCATTTGGGTTCCTTTCTCATTCGGAGAGAATTTAGTCGTTCCAGGATAATATCCTGGGGAACCCGACTTTCAAACCCTAACGACTAGGTGGGACAAGTCCCAATTTTGAAAGGGAATAACAATAAGTAAAAAGAGTAAGATCTTTTTGTATTGCGAAAAAATAGATCTCCTCATATCCCCCCCTGGACCTTCTACTCATCGGAAGATCCTAGACTTGCTAAAGGTCTAAATTGAGAAAATATAAAATAATTATTCAAATTCTTTTAAAAACGAGTTTTTACAGATGAAGTTTCTTAATTTGAAACGGTTTTAATTTTTAAACAACACAGTTTTAAAAAGCCCAATAAGGTCCGGTTCCTAAACCAGTGCTAGTTTTGCCTTGAATACCAACAAAGACGGTTCTCCCGGTAAAGAAGGGAAAACCAAGATCAAAATAGGTATTTATTGGTGCCGCGATACTGCTAAATACAGAATTTCCAGTGCTAGCCAAGGAGTTGGCATTGTAAATCGTGAACGTCGGCGTGGAAGCGTTTCCCGTGCAGGAACTTGCTAATTGACCGCTTGTGCAGCCCGTGAAGGTAGGACTAATGGTGGTTGAAGGACTAGGGCATAAAAAGGAATCTGCGGGCGTGCCTGCTCCGCAAACAGCAATGCTAGAATTATTTGGAAAAAATAATCCATTAGAGCCACTGTCAATGAAACTCGCATAATAAATACCGTTGTACCTGGCCTGAAAATCTCCATTGGCGTTAGCTGAATAAAGGGTTTTTCCGGTTGAAGCGTTGCTCACAAATCCACTTCCCGTCACTCGGCTATTAATTCCAAGAAGCATATAGCCAGTGACAGGAGCGGAGCCTGTAGACGTGTTTACAGCTAAAAATGTCAGTGAGATTCCTTGATCATCGGTTGTGAGATTCGCAACAGGGTTTGTTACTTGATTTGCCGCTGAGAGAGTCGTGAGAGCACAAGAAGAGCCACTGCAAGCCCAATAATGCCTTGGCGCTGTGCTTGACACACAAGACGGGCAGTCATTGGTGAAGAGGCCGACTCCCAAGATCCCAGTGAATCCAGAAACATAAGGATCAGTATCAGCACCCGGACACACCGAAGGATTTCCGTATTGAGAGTCTATAAGTTGTATGGAAGTATTAGCGGCGGTCTCACTACCTGACAAATCGCCAAGGACCACATCTGCCTGGGCCACTGAGCCCCAAAGACTTGTTCCGTCGGCAAAACCAACACATTCCGCGACAGTGTTGGAGCCGGAGGTGACGGGCGTTAACCCAGATAGCAAAGTGCTATTTAACATTCCCGAGTAAACACGTAATCCATAACTACCAGTATCAAGCAAAATATTATTCAAAGTTTGGCAATTACTGGTAGAGCCCGGTGCGCAAATTTTCACGCTCACAAAGGGAATGTTCACGCTGGAGTTATTGCAGTTACTCACAGTGACCGGCATAACATTCGCTCCCGATGGTGGATTTGCGGTGATCGCCGGAGTGCTGCAAGTCGGCGGCGTAAAGTTTCTAGCGGTAGCGGTGTTGTTTGAGGAGCTTGAGGATGAAGAACAAGATGTTAAACTCATCAGCGATAAAAAAATAACTATTAAATAAGTAATTTTTTTTATGTTGTTCATTTGAGCTGCTCGATATCAACTCCCCGAGGGATCAAGCTAGGAGCATAGGCAAAGCCTCTCATGCTGCGCATATGCCCTGAGATATTTACGACCAAGTTTTCTGTGTTCACGGCATGAGAACGGGAGCCTCTTGATTTATTTTTATTTTTTTCTTTTTCAGATTCGTACTCTGAATAGTATTTTCCAAAGATGTCCTGAAGATCGGGTTGATATTCGCCTTGCCATTTGACAGCGAAAACTACTCCTGAATTTGTGAGATATTCTGAAACGGTGAGTCCATTTTCACTCACTGTCGTCATGGTGTACTTATCTGAGGAGGAAGTTTCCGCTACAAACTTTTTTTTATAGCCGGAGCTTTTTATAGACAAAGAGGACGTTTCACCCAGGCGCGCAAAGGCCGTGGTGTGAGGAACGAATACGCCAAGAGCAAACAAAAAAATCACCAATAGAAAAAAACGTATTTTCACTGCCGAATCCCCTCTCTCTCTATCTAAGATGACCCTATTTTAAGTGTACCTCAAAATCATTGAATTAGGGGTTTTTATGGATTTTAAACAGACCTTTGGCTGAAAATTTGAGTAGGAATCCCAGACTGAATCATTTATTTTTTTCGACGGAGTGCGAGTCGTTGCTGCTTATTTCGAAGCGTGGTAGCTTGCGAGCATGCGAGTTGATTTATTAGTTTCCGAAGCCTGGGAAGACCTCAATGGAAAAATTTTTTCTCAGCTCGAATTACCTGAGAACACACTTGTAAAATGTTATCGAGGTCTAGCTCATGCCATATTTGAGACTTGTGCTGGGGCCTCTTATCTTTTTAGTCACAAAAAAAGTTTAGGTATTATCAGAGGGCAAACTCCTGCTTTTGCAGGTTTAATTCCAGGTTTTCATAAAGAGGGTTATCAAGTTCAAAATCAGACAGGCTGGCCAATCGGTAATGAAAAAAACTGGGTTGATGGTTTGAAAAAAGACACCAATTTTGTATTGTATGCAAGTGATAACCCGGTGAGTGGGGAAATTTTTCCTTGGGAAGTACTTGATGATTTGCTCAACGAAAAAAAAATATTCTCTGTACGAGTTTCTCATTCTGATTGGCTGAAGGATTTTAAAAGCGGAAAAAAAACGGTTCGCCCTTATTCCGTTCATATTTTGAGTATTTATGGCGGCTTGTCTTTGGCTATTTGCGGAGAAAAAGTCAAAACAGTGTCTGTCGTCGCCGATAAAATGCCTTGGGACTTCGAAGAAGTGCAGAACCAAGTGAACTCACGCTTGAGCGAGTTTTTAGAAGACAAAAAGACCATTTTAGAATTTGAAAAAAATTTACCATTGGGTTGGCAGGCTTTGCTCAATCATGAAAAAAGACTTTTTGATCGAAGTTTAATTTATCATTCTGGTATTCACGGAGGAGCACTCATCGAAGAAATTTCAAATTTGGCTCAGTGCTCTCTGGGTAAGCCAGGGGAATTTAATTTATTTGAGACCACCAATTTAGCGCGATGGAATTCTATCTTTGGATATTTTGATTGGTGGGATTTTTCACTCACACCGGAAATTTTGCGCGGCATGATTGTGATTGATGCTCGCGCACTTCAGAGTCAGAAAAACTTCACTGAAATTTTGAATCAAGCCGTGAAGAATATAGTCCTTTGATGTCGAGCTCGGTGAAGGAAAAAGTCATTCTACTAAAAAAGACAAAATACGGAGAAGCTGATTTAATTTTACAAGCCTTGTCGGCCAAGGAAGGAAAAATTTCCTTCCTGGCACGAGGAGCCTTGCGCTCAAAAAAAAGATTTGGTGGGGGAATTCTTGAGCCCACTCATCATATAGAAGCTCAATTCAAACGCCCCTCGGACTCAGCTCGTCTTTGCATTTTGGAAGAAGCCGTCCTCCTCAATGACTTTTCAAAAATTCGCACAAGTTATGAACGCATTGAAGCAGCACTCAAGGTTGTTGAGGCTGCGACCAAAGTGAGTCAGCACGGAGATCCACATTCGGAAGCTGTATATAATTTGGTAGGAAGTGCCTTGAAAGTTTTAGCATCTCAACTTGAGATTTCTCAGTTTCGCGTGCATTTTTCGATTCGCTTTTTGCGCCTTCAAGGAGTTTTGGAAGAAGAGGCGTGGATGTTGCCCTTTTTGCAGACTCCGATGGCTGATTCCCCTAAAATGAGCCAAGTTTCGGTGACTCCAAACCAATTGCACTGGACTGAGACAGTTCTTAATAGATATCTCGTTCAAGCTGAATCCTAATTTTCCCTTTAATTTTTAATTGAGCTATTCCGATAGAGTTTCATGCCTGCCTACAAACAAATACTTGTTATAGATGATGAAAAAGACATCGCGGAAACCATCACAGAAATTGTGAGCTCTTTTGAAGGGCGGAAGGTTTTCAATGCCAACAGCCCATCAGAAGCCTACATGCGTTCGATTGTCCAAAGGTTCGATTTAATTATTTCAGACTTTCGTATGCCAAAAACTAATGGAGTCGATCTTGTTAAAGTCATCCGTGGACAAAAACTCAATTCTTCAACACCTGTGATTATGATCTCTGGGCATCCTGAAGAGGTTCAAGAAAAAATGGTGGACATTCCTGATGTCCGAATTGTGGCGAAGCCATTTTTGGTGGAAGAATTGCTCAAAGTCGTGGACGAAATGCTGGCACTAAAGGCCTCACGAGAGCATAAGAAACCTCAGTTTAATTTAGAAGTTTTGAATGAGTTTGTTAATGCGACAACTTCAACGATTCGAGCGCTGACTGGCGTGCAGGAGATTAAAACAGACAAACCATTTCTTTATGGAAAAGAGCACACTCTTGAGATGGACGTTTCCTGTTTTGTGAATATGCAGACCGATAAATTTCGTGGGACTTTGGCACTGGGGTTCACTCAAGCTATCTTTTTAAAATTAATTAATGGTCTTTCTAAGAATTCCTACACCGAATTGAATTCGGACAACATGGAACATGTGGAGGCCGTCATTTCTTTAATTTACGATCAAGCAAGATCTTGTTTGAAAAAAGAAAAAATTAATTTGCCCGATAAAGCTTCACAAATTCTTGTGGAAAAGGGTCATAAATTCGAAATGTTTGATGGCCATATCACGATCGTGATTCCAGTTCATGCTCTCATCGGCGATTTTTATTTACTGGCCGCAGCGGCTTGAGCTGATTTCCTAAGGGATGAGACTTTTCCATGGTGCGAGCGAGTTGATCCACGCTGAGGTGTGTGTATTTTTCTGTGGCACTCAGACTTTGATGCCCAAGCAGTTCCTGAAGAGTCCGCAAATTGGCTCCGCTCGAGAGTAAATGAGTGGCAAAGCTGTGTCTCAAGGCATGGGGATGCAGTGGTCGAAGCAGATTGGCTTTAGCTCCTAAGGTGCGAATCATCGAATAGGCGGTTCTTTGGTTGAGTTCTTTTGAGCCCCACACATAAATTTCGCTCTGATTAGTTCTCTTGAGTTCCGTTATTGTCAAATCAGGCAAAGCCACCAATCTTTCTTTTTGACCTTTGCCAAGAATTCTTAATATTTTTTTTTTCAAATCAACATTCGTCCATTTTAATTGGCAAGCTTCGCTCACGCGAAGTCCTCCGCCATAAAGTAGTAGAAAGAGGAGTCGATCTTTTTTTTCGGATTTATGTAAAACTGAAATGGCCTCATCAACGCTGAGATAATCAGGAATTTTTTTTGGCACTTTTGCTGCGTGAATCAAGTCACCCAGTGGTTTTTGAATAAGTCTTTCGCGGAACAAATAGTTGAAGAAACTTTTCAAAGTTGAGGCTTTTCGATTGCGACTCGCAGGACTCAGGGGGCCCCAAGCCGTCAAAGCTTCCCGGGTACGGCTCAAAATTTGATCTTCGGTGACAGGCCTATTGAGGCTAGCAAGATCGGAAAAAGCCTGTTCTAAGTCCTTTTTGTAAGATTTAATCGTTAGTGGAGAGCTTGTTTCCACAAATTCCATATGTTTCAAGAACTTATCCATGTTTTGTTGAAGCATTAGACCCATGATAATCCCCTGATTTCAGGTTCATTCATGAAAATATTATAAGCAAAGAGTAAAAATTCCCTTGCGTAAGCAATGGCAATAGAATATAACACATCGCATTGAACAAGCAGCGATTCAGACCGAATCGGGTGTATAAGGGGTAACGGCGGGGGTCGGAGCCTAAATAGCTGCCTAAAGTTGTACGTCAACGAAAGGTGGTCCCTATGTCCGAGAATGTGAGTGCTCCTATTCTTCCTGCTTCACAAAATACCAAACAAATGATGTGGCAGACTCCAGTAGTAAAACCTGCTGAAGTTAGAACTATTATTTATCAATCTGAGGTCATGAATCAACTAATGAAGATGGTTGAGCGCGTGGCGCCTTCCCAGGCCAACGTCCTGGTTCTTGGTGAGTCTGGAACGGGTAAGGAATTGATTGCGAAGGCGGTTCATGAGAAATCAACCCGTCGAAGTCGTCCTTTTGTTGCGATCAACTGTGGTGCTCTTCGAGAAACTCTTTTAGAGAGCGAACTTTTCGGACATGAGAAAGGCTCTTTCACTGGCGCCTACACTAAAAAAATTGGTTTGGCAGAGGCGGCCAATGGTGGAACTTTGTTCCTTGATGAAATCGGTGAATTAGCTCAAGGCGTGCAAGCGAAACTTTTACGTTTCTTGCAAGAAGGAGAAATTTATCGTGTTGGAGGAAAAGATCCGATTCAAATCGATGTCCGCGTGATTTGTGCGACCAATCGTGATTTGGAAAAAGAAGTGGCTCAAGGAAACTTCCGAGAAGATCTTTTCTATCGTATTAACACTATCGCAGTGTCTGTTCCGCCGCTTCGTCGTCGCCAAGAAGATATTCCTTCTTTGATTAATCATTTTTTGACGGTTGGAGGTTATCAAAATTTAAATCGTGGTCGCACAATGGACTCCGAGGCGTTGAAATTGATGCAAGCTTATGAGTGGCCAGGAAATATTCGTGAGCTGCAAAACGTTTGTGAGCGATTGCAGATTTTATCCGAAGGTCACGCGATCATGGCTGGAGATATTCCTGAGAATATTAGCCATCCAGAGAAAAAAGATAGCACTGGTGAATACGACCCGGGAATGACTTTGGGTGAACTTGAAAAGCGTTTCATTATTAAAGCTTTGAATTATTTCGAAGGAAATAAAACTCAAGCGGCTAATGCGTTGGGAATTACGATCAAAACTTTATATAACAAGCTTCATGAATACGGCGAGTTTGATAAGTTTGCGGTTCACACACGTCCATTGAAGGCCGAGTAAGTCGAGCTCTCAAAAGACAGGTCTATTCTCAGAAACAAAAAACCCACAATTTTTATAAATTGTGGGTTTTTTATTTAAGTTCAATTGGTTTTATAAATCAGAAGTAGCCTTCGTCACTGTCATCTGCGGCTTCATCATCATCATCGTCGTCTTCGTCGTCAGATAATTTTTCAAAAGAATTATCTTCGACTTCGTCGGCATCTTCCCAACCCTCTTCTTCCTCGGTATTGGTTTTTTCTGCGTCCATTTCGTCAAGAGTGGATTCGGCAGATTCTTCTGCTTCATCGAGAGAACCCATTTCGTCGCCGAATTCGTCAAGTTCTTCAAGCAAAGGTTCATGTTCTAGAATAATTGCGCCAGCTCCAACGACTGCGGCAATTCCAAGAGCTTTTTTGCTTTTTTTCTCTGGTTTGGAAGTTTTTTTGGTCGCTTTTTTAGCAGGCTTAGAGGCTTTTTTTGCCGTCGTTTTTTTAGCAGGCTTTGTCGCTTTTTTAGTTGCTGGTTTTTTAGCGACTTTTTTAGCTGGTTTAGAAGTTTTTTTAGCCGTTTTTTTTGCGGCTGTTTTTTTCACTGGTGCTGCTTTTTTAGCTGCTTTCTTAGCTGGTTTTTTTTTCGCCATACAATCCCCCGATAGGTTTTACTCTTTTTTGATGATTCAGAGTAAAACCATTCGGAGAATTTCGCAAATTAAAAACTAACTAGACTATTGAGAGCCAATGAAACGTCCGTTGGGATCTGTGCAGCAACGTAAACACCAGCTGGATGAACGCCTGAGGTTGGAATCAGAGCAACATAACCGATATTTCGGGTTTTGTCCTGATTTACTAAGTTATAGCCAAGGCCAATGGGAAGATTGACGCCGGGAACTGATACAAAAACAGCCACAGCTTTAAGTGCGATATACAAATTGATTTGGTAAGTGGGCTGTTGGGGGAGTGAAATCGCAATTCCACGAATTTCTGCCGACGGGAAAGAGGGCAGTGGGCTGCCATTAGGAAGAGTTGCTAATGGTTGCAACCCTGCGCCATTTTGTTGCAAGAGATATTTGAGTGGAACAGAAACGGCCCAACCCGAGGAGCCATCAGGCAATGTCACTGGACTAATAGTTACACCTTGAACGCTGGCGATTGAAATTGAGCCAGGTAATATTGGAGTGAGCGATCCAAGTCCCAAGGAGAAACTAAATGGAATTAAAAGCTCGACCGTTTGTGCGACGGAGTCTATTTGAATCAGTGGGTATGAATTCATTGGACCACCGCTGACCGTTGAATCCATTGCTTGTGAAACGGCCTGCCAATTTGCGGTTGGAGTTACTGCGCCTGGAGCTTGATTAGTAACCGGTGAATCAACGGCTGCCGATTTATTCTGAACACCAGGACCGCACGCAGTGTTGAGTGAAAGTGCGATGATTGAGGCTATTAAAGGTTGAATTATTTTTTGTGTTTGTTTCATGGTCCCCTCCAAAGTGGTTTGGTTTACAATAACTATAACGGAAAACACGCCCAAAGTCTTTAGCTAAATTATTGAAATTATTGGTAAAAACTTAGACACTTCGGAAATCATTCGGTGAATTTTTGTGGTCCTGAAAAGTTCCTACACAAAAAAAAGCAATTGGAAATCACGAAGTGTAGAAAATATTTTCATATTTTTTGAAAAAGGATTTTAAGCAGTTTTTAAGTATCGATCGATAAAACGATAAAATAAAAATGGCCCATGTTTTTAACATGAGCCATTTCATTATTTATTTGATTCTAATATCAACCCAAGAGTTTCAAGGCTAATTGATTCACTTGATTGGCTTGAGCCAAGGTCGCAGTCCCAGCTTGTAATAAGATGTTATTGCGAGTCATCTCTGAAGACGCTTGAGCGACGTCTGTATCACGAATTCGTGAATTCGCTGCACTCATGTTTTCTTCATAAACAGCTAAGTTATCAACTGTAGAAGATAGTCGATTTTGCAGAGCTCCCAGATTTGCACGAAATCCATTGACGCTGGTTTGTGCCGTGTCTAGTTGCGACAGAGCTTGTTGAGCTCCCTCTTTAGAAGTGTAGTCAATTCCTGACAATCCTAATGAGTCTAGAGACGCATTATTTTCTGCTGCGTTGAAAGAGATTCGATCTTCCTTCTCATTGTTATAGATACCAACTTGAAAATCGAATGATTGAGTAGAACCGTCCAAGAGTTTAGTTTTGCCCCAAGAGGTTGTTGCAGAGATCCGTTGAATTTCCTCTTTTAGTTGAGCGACCTCTTTGTGAATGAAACCGCGCTCTGTATCTCCGACGGTGTCAGATGATGCTTGGATTCCTAACTCACGCAGACGAGTGACGATATTTCCGATTTCATTCAAGCCGCCCTCAGCCGTTTGCACTAGCGAAATACCATCGTTCGCATTGCGATTGGCTTGTCGAGCAGATCGGATACTTGATTTCAAGCGTTCACTGATGGCCAACCCGGCAGCATCATCCGCCGCGATGTTGATACGACTACCGCTAGATAACTGCGCCATGCTTTTACTGATTTGACGTTGGCTACCAATTAAATTTCTTTGAGCATTTAAAGCTGCTATATTTGTTGTTACACGCATACCCATATAAAATTCCTCCGTTAAAATAATTAATTTATTAAATTCATAAAAAATTTCCTCCTTGTTTAAGTTCCCCTTGCTACTGGGGACGGCTTCCGAGCCTTAAGTGAGTTTAAGATTTCCTTTTCGTTCTCACTTATTTCCTAAAAATACTGCTTCAGTATTTAGTACTCTTCCGTGAAAACCTCCTTTTCTTTTTTCTCAGAGAACTGACGGCTTCTCTGGGTGAATCCTTCATCCGTATTTATTTCCCACACAGTCAAACGTGTGACACAGGACTGATCGACAGATATGTTATGAAGTTGACAGGACCGTAGGCCTGTTTTTTTCTAGAAAATTTAAAATTAGACTTTCATCAGATATTAACTCTAGGGACAATGGACTGGAAATGAGCTCCAATAGAGGGAAATTTGACACTCGAGGGGTTTTATTTTAGGCCAAGGACTAGTCAATTTCTTGAAAACGGCATAAAGCCATACGTCCGCTCAGCTCATAGGCGTGTTTTTGATATTCTTTTTTGTGCCACTTAACGTGACAGCCAAAAGAGCAGTTATCATTTTCGAAATTATAATGAGAGCAATCTTCACAGGCCCACGGCAAATTATATTTTAGGTAATCACGAGGATTGACAGCCTCGTGTTTGATGCTGGGTTGAATTCTTTTTGGAGTGGGATTTCTCGTGGACATTTCAGGACGAGTCATTAGCACGGAGGTTTTTGGCTGTCTATAATTCTGTTTGTTTATTGAGCTGGCGAAGCATTGACATTTTTAAAAATAAACCCAGAATTTATGTGGGATGGCAATCAGAGTGGTGGGTGCCATTAACTCAAGCGGAATTTTTGGAGGTTTATCATGGCTAATGAAATGGATAAAATGACCAGGAAGAGCCAAGAGGCGATGTCTGCTGCAGCCCAAATGGCTGAGACAAAGCAAAGCCCCACCGTCGAGCCCGAACATCTATTAATGGCTTTACTACAGCAATCAGAAGGCGTTGTCGTCAGACTGTTTGAAAAAGCCGGAGTGAATGTTAAAAGTCTGCAATTGGACGTGGAGACCCGAATCAATAAATTTCCTCGAGTTTCGGGCTCTGGACTTAAAGTTTCCCCTAGTCAGCGTTTGGTAACTATTTTTAGTGGGGCTGAAGTTGAGGCTCAGTCATTCGGCGACTCCTATGTATCCACTGAACATTTTCTTTTGTCCCTGTTGAAGGTCAGTGATTCTGACTTGAATACGATTTGGAAAAAGGCGGGTGTTAAGCTGGAGGCAATCAAAGTTGCTCTAGCTGAAATTCGGGGTTCTCAAAAAGTTACTGACGATGATCCTGAAAATAAATATGAGGTTTTGAAAAAATATGCTCGTGATTTGACCGCTCTCGCTGCAGAGGGAAAATTAGACCCGGTGATTGGTCGGGACTCGGAAATTCGTCGAGTGATTCAGGTGCTCTCAAGACGCACGAAAAATAATCCAGTTTTGATCGGCGAGCCTGGCGTGGGAAAGACCGCGATCGCGGAAGGTTTGGCTCTTCGAATTATAAAGCAGGATGTGCCTGAAAATTTGATTGGAAAAAAACTGTTGGCCCTAGATATGGGGGCTCTCATCGCAGGTGCCAAATATCGAGGTGAGTTTGAAGAGCGTTTGAAAGCTGTGATCAAAGAGGTGACCTCGAGCGAAGGACAGATTTTACTTTTTATTGACGAGATCCACACTCTTGTTGGTGCAGGTAAATCGGAAGGGGCCATGGACGCCGGTCAACTTTTAAAACCGGCTTTGGCGCGCGGAGAGTTGCACTGTATTGGAGCCACCACTTTAGATGAATATCGTAAGTACATTGAAAAAGATGCCGCTCTTGAGCGTCGTTTTCAAACGGTCTTGGTCGACGAACCTTCCGTCGATGACGCCATCTCGATTTTGCGGGGGCTTAAAGAAAAATATGAAGTTCATCATGGCGTACGAATCATGGACTCGGCCATTGTTTCTGCTGTGAAATTGTCGCACCGATATATTACTTCTAGATTTTTGCCTGATAAGGCCATTGATTTGATCGATGAAGCAGCCTCAAAGCTTGGCATTGAGTCCAAGTCAGTTCCTGAGGAAATTGATAAAATCGAGCGAGACCTGATGCAACGTCGTATTGAACGCGAAGCTTTGAAAAAAGAAAAAGACGAGGTTTCGAAAGATCGTTTAGGAAAAATTGAAACTGAAATCAAGGAGCTTTCCGCCCAAAACCAAATTCTTCGTGAACAATGGGAATTTGAAAAAGGAGGTCTCAATGAAATCAAGCAAGTGAAACTTCAAATTGAAAACACTCGGTTGGAAATGGAAAAAGCGGAACGTGTTGGTGAGCTCGGTAAAGCGGCAGAGTTGAAATACGGGCAATTGCCAAATTTGGAATCCAAACTCAAAAAAATGGAAGAGCGTTCTTCTGCAAAAAAATCGGCAGGAACTGTTACAGAAAAACGACTTTTAAAAGAAGAAGTGGGGCCTGAGGACGTGGCAGAAGTGGTCGCCAAGTGGACTGGGATTCCTGTTCAAAAAATGCTTGAAAGTGAAACGGCCAAGCTGCTCTCGATGGAACAAAAACTTTCCGAGCGCGTGGTGGGGCAGGATCATGCTTTAAAAATTATCGCCGATGCGATTCGCAGGGCTCGGGCAGAAATTTCTGATCCCAATCGACCGATTGGTACCTTCATGTTTTTAGGACCGACGGGAGTTGGTAAAACCGAAACTGTAAAAGCTTTGGCGGAATTTTTATTTGATGATGATCAGGCCATCGTACGAATCGACATGAGCGAGTACATGGAGAAACACTCGGTTTCTCGATTGGTCGGAGCGCCTCCGGGATATGTGGGTTATGAAGAGGGGGGTCAATTGACGGAGTCCATTCGTCGTCGCCCTTACAGCGTGGTGCTTTTGGATGAAATCGAAAAAGCGCATGTGGATGTGTTCAATGTGCTCTTGCAAGTCTTGGATGATGGCCGTTTGACGGATGGTCAAGGGCGCACGGTGGACTTCAAAAATACGGTGATCATCATGACTTCAAATATTGGCTCGCAAGTAATCATTGATCCAAAAATGAGTGAGAAAGAAAAACAGGAAGCCGTAATGCTGGCGCTGAAAAATCATTTCCGTCCAGAATTTTTAAATCGCGTGGATGAAACGATTGTTTACAATTCTTTGGGTGAAGCACAGATCGCAGGCATCGTAAAAGTGCAACTCAAGCAGGTGGCAGAGCGTCTCAAAGCCAAACGCATTGAGATCGACATCAACGAAAAAGCGGTGGAGTTTTTAGCAAAAAAAGGCTTCGATCCTGTTTACGGAGCTCGTCCCTTGAAGCGGGTAATTCAAACTGACTTGCTCAATCCCCTCAGCCGCGAAATTATTTCTGGCGCGATCAAGGCTGGCGCCAAAGTTTTCGTGACCGCGACAGCCGAAGGCGCAGGAGGAAGGGACTCTACGGGCTTGAAATTTAAAGTGGAGTGAGTGCACTCAACAACCCGAGATTTGAGGCAAATCCAACCACAGGCGAATGTTCGTATGATATCGTTCGCAGGAATCCTTTTTTTTAAAATCCTCTGGATCAAGTTTTTCGATGGACTGCATTGTGAGTTCATAAAGCTTATCGAAAACTTCCGGCTCCACATCGCCGTTCTTTACATGCTCCTGCAAAGGATTGGTGAAAATCACGCGAATACGATTTAAAATTTCGAAATCTTGACCGGTTAATTCTGGATAATTTGTCCGCAAACTTTTTGCAATCAAAGCCAATCGCACGGAGGCACGTTCTACTCGTCCCTTCGCGATACCCTTATCCAGCGTCGATTCAATAGCTGCAAAAGAGTTAGACTCCACTTCTTTCATAAAATCATTAACGCGTTTCATTTCGGTCTGTTGCCAAGGCGTGAATTTTCCTTGGAGCCGACGATATCGTTCATCTAGTCTTGTGGCCATTCCTGAGTCTCGAAAAAAACTTTTATTACCTTTTATGCGATGAGACCCCAAATTTAAAAGACCTCCGACATAATCCCAGAATGGAGCGCCCAATTTTAATAAACCAATGGAGGTCGCAAGGCTCACAAAATCTGAAGTGAATTGAAGTGATTGCGGCAAATCGGCTTTAATCACGTGGTTACCATAGGCAATTCCAACGGAGACGCTAATTAATATTGCATAGCTACGAATCTGGCGACTGAAGGTTTTAAGGGTCTCCACGCGGCTAAAGGAATCGACAACACTTGTTTCAACAATATTGGTGATTTGTTCTGGAGAACAGCTTCGTGGATTACGACAGGTTGTTTCAATTTTACTGCGTATATTTTGTTTCATTTGTGAAACCACGGGCCAGTTTGCCCAGAGGTCCCCCGCTTCGATTTGTTCTTTAAAATCATCCAAGGAATCTTGTTTCAAGCGAGGGTCACTTGTTTCTGATGGAGTTTCTGATGGAGTCTCTTTTGGAGCACTCCTTGTCAAATCAAGCTCTGTAATGGTGGTTAGGACCTCCGAGCAAATACGACCTTGCGACTGTCCATATATGGGGGTGAAGATTAAAATTAGGTTTACCAAAAGCAATAAGACCTGTTTCATAAGACAGCTATGATTGCAAATATGAGAGATATACAGCATATCTTTAAGGGGGATTCTGGAAGAAATTTGGTGGCAATATTTTAGACGATAGCGGCAAATTGTCATCGTGGTATGCTTTTTCAGTCATATTTTGATCATATTTTTAGGCAAAATTCCGACTTCCTGTTCCAGTGGTTCGTGGTCCCAGGGGTGAACTTTATATGATTGATCATCATCATTTGACTCGAGCACTGTTTGAGATCGGAGTTAAATCGGCTTACGTCGCGGTATTGAGCGATTGGTCGAGAGAAAGTAAAAGAAAATTTTGGCAGAAAATGATAGAGAAAAAATTCACCTATCTGATAGATTCCAACGGCAAAGCTATCGACCCGGCAGATCTTCCTCAGCACATTGAGGCATTGCAAGATGACCCTCATCGAAGTCTGGCCTATTTTGTGCGGGAGCAAAATGGATTTACAAAGTCAAAAAAACCATTTTCAGAATTTGCTTGAGCTCAGTATTACCGAAACTACATTGACACAGAATTAATTACCAATGACCTAGATGCTGCAATCGATAAAGCGTTGACGCTGTCAAAGTTGTCAGCGGCGTCCGCATTGCCGGGCTATATCTCTCAGCCACTTTGCCGCGAGGTTTTTATTGCGCCTCTGGAATTTACTGAAAAATGGTGATTGAGCTTAGGATGGAACATACCGTCTTTTATCTCTATTACAATAAACAGAACTTTGGTCGAGGATGTTCACGAGATCGACAAATTTTTTTAATAAAAAAGTCGACGCTGAAAAAAAACAAAGAAAAGAATCTAAGTTTGGAGAAATTGTTTTCACCTTAATTTTATTTTAAAACTCCCATCGAGCTTTGCTTTAAGATATTTCAAATACTTAACGTGTCTCTTTTTCGATCTTTTCTTATTCAAGTGAATGAATCCACAATCAAATCTTCCACCCAGTGCGAGCAAAAAAAACTGGACTATACTAAATTCCAGTCGCACCGACAAAGGTCATGTGACTCGAGAAGACCAGGGTCAGTTGATTTACAAAAAGGGGGAGAGCGTGGATACAATCACAAAGAGTAAAGCAAAAGGGAATTTGGCTTGGCTGACGACGAAAGCCATTGTGCTGATTGGAATGAGCGCCAGTTTGATGGGCAACCAAGCCTGTCAAAAAGCTCCTCCGGCGCGAGTTTTGGCTCGCCGAGTTCAGTTAGGACAGATCGTTGCGCCACCGATCACTCTTCCTCCGTCGATCGGCAATCAACAATTCAACTTTCAATTTGTGGCTAACCAACAGATGCAGAATGTTTTGAATACGACTCAATCCTTTTCTACTGCGAATATTGATTTGGGGATGACTTACACTCCTGCTGGATTAGCGGCTGAGATCACCCATGACTTCAATAATTGCACTTCCACGACAGAATTGCAGGCAGCACCGGAATTCATTTCTTCGCAAATAAGTATGAGCGGTTTGACAGAAATAACATCTAAATCAAATTCTTGTGTGATCAATATGCCTCAGGCGGTTGTGAATGGTTCAATTAATGATTTTACTTTGGTTGGCGGTGGAGGATTGTCTCTATCTCTAGCTAACACATCAGTCTTGCCAAGTTTGAATTTCACATTCCAGTCTTACACTTTGCAAGTCGAGATGACGGCAAAAAAACCGCTTGATCAAGGAGGCTTTACTTTTGTAAGTGCGATCAAAAATGCTAAAGGTTATGGCGGCAGTTTGTCTGCAACCATCAATCTGGGATCTTTGGCTCTTGGCCCATCGGGGTATTACACCACTCCATTATCAACGATCGTTCAAAATGGTTTAACTGGTGCCACCAAAGATTTAGCATCGGCTTGGTCGACACAAGATCCTTGGTACACCACTGTATTGAAAGCCTGCGGAACTTATATCTATGTGAATGGTTCAACTGATTTGGGACTAAAAACCGGCGACATCCTAGCGATCAAAAACGTAACTTATATTTGGGATGGACCGGTTTGTGATTCCACGTCATTAGGGGATGTTCCAGATGTAAATCCAGTCTCTTATGCCCAAATTGTGAGTGTTGGCGACAATATAGCTGCTGCTCAAATTTTGAAAGGCAACTCGACTTATCCTCAACAAAACGACACCGTCTACGCAGGAGCCCGTGTTTATATGCATCAAACTTTAGAGGCTTTGCAATCAGTGCAAGCCGCGACAAAGGCTGGAACAGCAACAGGAGTTTGCCAATTGCCAGTGGGAACTTGCACTGGAAAATAAACAACTGAAATAAGCTCCAAAATAAGAGGTAAAATCTTCCTGATTAGCGAAATTCCACGGTCCAGTTACCTGTCTATCATTGTAAAAACCTGCGGGCTTTGTTAAAAAGCCCGCAGGTGTTTTTTCAGTTGGCTGATTGTTGCAATAATCAGTATTTACGGACAGGAGCCTTTCACGTGTTTTCCGGTATTATTGAAGCAGTTTCTCCCATTCTCTCCGTCGTCGAATTCCCAGGTGTGATTCGGATTGATGTTAAAAAACCCACTGATTTCAATGATATAAAAATCGGAGACAGCGTTTCAACCAATGGTGTTTGCTTGACCGTCGAAGCTTTTGATTCATTAAAAATCACTTTTGCTCTTGCGGCTGAAACTCTTAAAATTTTGGGTCTCAAATCGGAAGCCGTGAAAGATCTTGTTGGTCAAAAATTAAATCTCGAACGCTCCCTTCGTTTTGGTGATCGTATTCACGGCCACCTTGTGACTGGGCATGTTGATAGCATGGGTAAAGTCACTGAGCGACGGCAAGAGGGAGAGTCTTTGTTCCTTGATGTCGAGGTGATGAATTCAGTTCTTCCCTTTGTATGGAAGAAAGGGAGTATCACTTTGAATGGAACTAGTTTGACTGTGAACAGCGTCGTAGGCAATAAGATCGGAGTCTGCTTGATTCCAGAGACTCAAAAACGAACTAATTTGGGCGAAGTGCAACTCGGCGATCAAGTGACAGTTGAGCCAGACTATATGGCTCGCGCAGTGGTGAATCATTCGTTGTTAAACATTCAAGAATCAGGAGCAAATCGAGTATGAATAATCAAGAATTTAACTCCACCGAAGAATTGATCGAAGATATTCGAAATGGAAAAATGGTTATTCTTGTCGATGATGAGGATCGGGAAAATGAGGGTGACCTTGTTCTTGCTGCTGATCATGTGACTCCTGCCGCAATTAACTTTATGGCCAAAGAGGCACGTGGTTTGGTTTGCCTTTCTCTCTCCTCCACTCAAATCGATCGGTTGCAACTTCCTTTAATGGTGCGGGATGATCATAATTTTTCTCCAAACAAGACGGCGTTCACCGTGAGCATTGAAGCTTCAGAGGGCGTCACTACTGGAATTTCAGCCGCAGATCGCGCGCACACAGTGCGAGTGGCTTCTCGTCCAGAGGCCAAAGCCACAGATATCCACATGCCTGGCCACATTTTTCCCATTCGAGCGCAAGACGGAGGCGTTCTTCGTCGTGCTGGTCACACTGAGGGCAGTGTGGATTTAGCAAAAATGGCAGGACTTAACTCG
Source organism: uncultured Bdellovibrionales bacterium (assembly GCA_903926205.1). Taxonomy (GTDB): domain Bacteria; phylum Bdellovibrionota; class Bdellovibrionia; order Bdellovibrionales; family Bdellovibrionaceae; genus CAIYID01. Next base: position 54,414 of record CAIYID010000064.1, on the reverse strand, counting down.
GCCGCCGTGATTTGCGAAGTGATGAAAGATGATGGCACCATGGCGCGCGTTCAGGATTTGAAGGAGTTCGCCAGAAAACACAAAATCAAAATTGGAACAATTGTTGATTTGATCGAGTATCGCCTTTCAAGAGACATTTTGGTTGAAGAGCTTTTAGACGTGCAATTGCCCGAATCCATGCAAGGGTTACGGGCTCGTGTATTTAAGAGTAAAATTGATGGCGTCGAGCATTTGGTCTTACAAAAAGGTGAGATCAAGCCCGACGAGCCTGTGCTCGTGCGAGTGAATCTTGATGCTTATTCTCGAGATATCTTTGCAACCCTTCGTCAGGGACAAACGTCCGCTCAGTTAGCTTTGAAGCAAATCTTTCATTCTGAAGAGTCCGGTCTTTTTGTTCTACTGAGAGGTATGAATCGTCCGCAGGGCTTGGTGCAAGAGGTGCGTAGTCTGCTAGGTGATCAGGCCTCTTCTGAGATGGATTCTCGTGATTATGGCATTGGAGCCCAAATTTTGCGATCAGTGGGCGCGAGAAAAATTCGTTTACTGACGAACAAAGTGGACCGACTGGTGGGGTTGAAGGCTTTTGATATTGAAATTGTGGAAATGGTCCCTTTAAAAAATAATTCAGAAATCGCGCTCGGTGCGAATTCAGAGGATGAGGCTGTGCATGAGCTTAAAAATCGGAGTGGTAACTTCTCGCTTCAATGATGAAGTGACAAGCAAACTTGAAAACGGTGCCATCGATTACTTATCGACCGTGGACTTAGATATTGAAATTCTATCAGTACGTGTGCCGGGTGCCGTGGAAATTCCCTTGGCTTGCCAAGCTTTGTTTGAACAAGGCTGTGAGGGCGTGGTCGCGCTCGGAGCGGTGATTCGCGGGGAAACATCTCACTATGATTATGTTTGCAACAGCGTTGAGCGGGGAGTGACTGCGCTCATGTTGGAATACAAAAAACCCATTGGATTTGGAGTGTTGACGACTGAAAATGAAGAGCAAGCACATGATCGAGCTGGCGGCAAACACGGTAATAAAGGCGTGGACTGTGCTCAAGTTGTCTTAGAAATGATCGGTCTTTTGGAAAATCTGCAAAAACCAATAGAACCAGTAGCTAAACCGGCGAAAGCGAGTAAAGTCTTAAGAGGAAGACTGCCAAAGAGTAAAATCCCAAAAGTTTCCGCAAAAAAAACTAGAAAATAATTTAACTAAAAAATCAACAATTGGTCCTATACAGATGGAGGTTCTCGTGTCGCAAGTGGAAACTCAAACGAAGGCTATTACCGCAAAAATTATTCTTACTCGTCTAGAGCAAAAAGTAAGCTTGAATAATGCCAAACTTCTTTTAGATTCGGCGAAAATTTCAACGGGCATGATGATCGACAATGAATTGGAATTAACTAACGAACAAGCTAAAACTTTGTGTTTGAAGCTCATTAATCAGGGCGGACCAGCGTTCCACGTTGGACAAGCTATTTACAAAGAGTATTTGATGTAAGACACTGTGATCCATGGCGGATCACACAGGTGTTAAAGACGAAGGTGTAAAACGGCGACGGGAACTTATTTTGGTGTTCTTCGTCGCTTTTTTGTTTTTGCTTTTAACCTGGTTTGAGGTGCGACTCTTCGGAATTTCTCAACAATTGCCTTTTGTCCATTCCATCTTTTTCTTCGGTCTAGTTAATTTTAATATCATACTGTTTTTATTTATGGCCTTCATGATTTTCCGGAACATCGTGAAGACTTTTGTCGAGCGCAGGGGGAAACTTTTCGGTAGCTCTCTAAAATCGAAACTCATCGTCGCGTTCGTCGCCTTTTCTTCGATTCCAACGGTTTTATTGATGGTGACCTCCGTATTTTATATTAATTCCAGCTTTGATAAATGGTTCAGCGTTAAAATGGCAGGAGTTCTTAAAAGTTCGCTCGAAGTCACGAACGCCTATTACTTCAATGCCAAAAAAAGAAATTATCATTTCGCTCATCAAATCGCTCTTGAAGTGAAGGGGTCTCAGTCGAGGGCTCGCCTTCGAGCAAGTCTCATGAAGGACTTGAAGCTTTATAATTTGGATGCCGTCGAGTATTATCCCAATCTTTTTGGCGCTCGTGAATTAGTGGTTTCAAATGATGAAATCATTCCCTTGATTCCAAAAGCCTCAATGGAGTTTCTGCAAAAAGGAATTCGCGCTCAAGTGGACGCGAGCACCATCCATCAATTTGGCGAAGGAAATCTTGTTAGGGTTATTGTTCCTGTGCAGGAAGGGTCTTCAAAGGGTGCTGTGGTGGTTTCGAGTTTTGTTCCGCTCTCTTTGATTTCGAAAATGACGGACATAGCAAACGCTTACGATGATTTTAGAGATGTCAATCCGCTCCAGTATCCACTGAAATCCATTTATTTGATTATTTTTATCTTGATGACCTTGGTGATTCTTTTGGCGGCGACTTGGTTTGGATTTTACCTCGCCAAGCAGCTCTCGACTCCTTTGGTGCTGCTCGGGCGTGCCACGAAAAGGGTGGCCGGAGGAGATTACGCCAAAGTTGAGATTCGTACAGGCTCTGAAGAAATCGCTTTTTTAGTCGATAGCTTCAATCAAATGACCTCGAACCTTTCCAATTCTGAAACCGAAGTGCAACAGGCCAATCAAAATATGCGTAAAACACTCGCTGATCTCGATGAGCACACACGCTATATCGAAGTGGTGCTTGGTAGTGTTTCTGCCGGAGTGATTTCCGTGGACAAAGCGGGGCGAGTGACCACCCTGAACAAGCATGCCGGTGATTTGCTTAAGATTGATCCGAAAAATTTTGTTGGTCGACCCGTTCGGGAACTTCTTACTCTGGAATATTTCCGTACTTTTTCCGAGTTATTAAAAACTATGGCCGAGCACAAAGTAGAAAGTCTGCAAAAAGAGATCAAGATCAGTATTGCTGGTGAGACGCTCCCTTTATTGATGACTCTTTCTATTTTGAAAAATGATCGAGGGGAAGAAATTGGAAAAATTTTGGTCTTCGATGATTTAAGTCCCATCGTGAATGCCCAGCGGGCCGCTGCTTGGACGGATGTGGCACGAAGAATAGCCCATGAAATTAAAAATCCACTCACGCCGATCAAATTATCCGCGGAGCGCTTGCAGAGAAAATTTGGTGAGTCCATCACAGATCCCGCTTTTTCCGAATGCACGACGATGATAATTCGGCAGACGGAAGATTTAAAAAATTTAGTGAATGAGTTCAGTCAATTTGCTCGTTTGCCACAGGCGCGACCAGTGTTTGGCTCGATCAATAAATCAGTCGAAGAGGCCATGGCTCTTTTTCGACCGGCGCATCCAATGGTGGAATTGATTACTGAGCTTGATGAGAGAGTTCCAGAATTTAAATTTGATCCTGGTCAAATGAATCGAGTTTTGGTGAACTTGATTGATAACTCCATTTCAGCAGTTAAAACAGAAGCTGTTAAGCGAGTGCGTGTTTCAACAAAGTACGATGGAGATTTGAAGATTCTACGACTAACCGTGTCGGACACGGGCAGTGGAATTCCTTCTGCTCAAAGGGCGCGCGTATTCGAACCGTACTTCAGTACCAAGGAAGAAGGCACGGGACTTGGTTTAGCTATTGTTAAGAGAATTATTGAAGATCATAACGGTTTCATTCGAGCCTTCGCAAGCGTACCCAAGGGTACCAAGATGGTTATCGAGCTCCCAGTCAATGAGGTTGGTGCTTGGAAACCCACCCCACGATCTGATAAACAAGAAGACTCCTAAGAGATATTTAGCGGAAAGAAGTGAACATGAATCGTGGTTTGAACTCAAGAAATTCGCAGCCTATTCGGCCAGCAAGAATATTAATCATCGATGACGAACTTCCTATTCGTGAGGTTTTGTCCGCGAGTCTTCGTGATGAAGGTCATATTGTTCAAACGGCGCACGATGCTGACACGGGCTTGAAAGCCATGCGAGAATTTCAGCCAGAAGTGGTATTCCTCGATATTTGGATGCCAGGAAGTCTCGATGGAATCGAGGTTTTGACCGAGGCTCGGAAACAACTTCCGAATTTAGAGTTCGTGATGATCTCAGGCCACGGAACGATTGAGACCGCGGTGAAGGCCACAAAACTTGGAGCTTGGGATTTTATCGAGAAGCCTTTGTCGATGGATAAAATCACGATTGTGATTTCAAATATTCTTCATTACCAGCAAGAGAAAATGGAAAAAGAAGCTTTGCTAAATAAGCTTCGCAAGAATATTGCCATCGTTGGCGAAGCGCCGAAAATGGTGAACTTGAAGCAAATGCTTGCTCGCACAGCTCCGACTCAAAGCTGGGTGCTTTTACAAGGTGAAAATGGAACGGGAAAAGAGCTGGTGGCTCAGAATATTCATTATTTGAGCACCAGGGTCAGTCGTCCTTTTATTGAATTAACTTGTTCGAATTTGGCCGATGATTTGATTGAGTTAGAGCTTTTTGGATACGAAAAAGGGGCCCTGCCTGGGGCAGAGCGGGCTCAAAAAGGAAAAATTGAATTGGCGGCCGGAGGGACTCTTTTCTTGGATGATGTTGCCGATTTATCCTTGAAAGCCCAAGAACGTTTGCTGCGTCTCTTGCAAGAAAGAAAATTTTTGAGAGTGGGCGGCTCTCATCCTATTGAAGTGGACGTGCGATTAATAGCCGCTACATGCAAGGATTTGACTGAGGAAATCGCTCAAGGCCGTTTCAGGGAAGATCTTTATCATCGAATCAATGTCGTGACTCTTGCGGTGCCTGCGTTGCGCGCTCGTCCAGAGGATATTCCGGCACTGGCTTCGCACTTTTGCGATCAAGTCGCCAAAGAAGGCGGCTTCAGTAAAAAGGAATTTTCACAGCACGCTTTGGAAGCCATGATCCAGCACAGTTGGCCGGGAAATGTTCGTGAGTTAAGAAATTTTATTGAGCGAGTTTATATTTTAACTCCAGGTGAATTTGTTGACGTTCATGATTTGCGATTCGCCGGATTGTCGGGCCCAGCCAGTGGTGGAAATCCAGCCAACGAGCTTGCAACTTTCCGTGAAGCTCGGGCGCAATTTGAAAAAGAATATCTCATGCAGAAAATTCAAGAAAATAATGGAAATATTTCTCGCACGGCGGAAGTGATCGGCTTAGAGAGAAGTTATTTGCATCGTAAGATCAAAGCTTTTGGTCTTGAAATACAAAAAGGTAATGAAGAGCTCGGCTGAGCTCTTCGGCAAAATTAATTTGCAGCGGAGATTAGTACGATTTAGCGAAAATCACTCTTTTCGTTGAAGGCTTGCCCGTGAAAATGCAAATGCCGTTTTCGGTCTTCCCTTCGAGGGGAAGACAACGAGGAGTGACTTTGAGTTTGCCTAGAATCTCGTGTCCAATAGCGGCTTCGTTCCAATGGGCCATCGCAAAACCACCAGCTTGAGATTCTTCACTGCCACCAAAGAATTCCGTAAACTCGGACAGAGAATTGATCTCTTTCGTGTTGGCTTTCATGTTCGCTTTGGCTCTGGCATAAATATTTTGATGAATTTCTTGGAGGATATTTCCGATATTTTCTACAAAGGCTGCGCGAGCAAAACTTGATTTGTCTTTGACCGCTTTGTCTCTGCGGCCAACAAAAACTTCATTTTTTGCAATGTCTCTTGGGCCAATTTCAACGCGTAAAGGGACCCCCTGCTTGATGTATTGCCAAGCTTTTTCTCCACCACGTAAGTCACGAAGATCCACCTTCACGCTGATAGCTTCACCATCGAATTTCTGTGCTCGGAGGTCTTTAGCTAAAGAATCAACGAAATTTAGTACTTGAGATTTTTCTTCCTCATTTCGGAAGATCGGTAAAAGCACAACTTGGATAGGAGCTAATTTCGGAGGTAAAATTAAGCCATCATCATCGCTATGACTCATAATCAGGCCACCAATCAAGCGTGTAGAAACGCCCCAAGAAGTGGTCCAGGCGATCTCTTCCTTGCCTTCGGCATTGAGAAACTTGATCCCTGAAGATTTCGCAAAATTTTGTCCGAGAAAATGCGAAGTTCCGGCTTGCAGAGCTTTTTTATCTTGCATCATTGCTTCGATCGAATAGGTATCAACCGCGCCTGGAAATCTTTCATCAGGAGTTTTCATGCCCTTAATCACCGGCATCGCCATGTAGTTTTCTGCAAAATCTGCGTACACTTGCAACATTTGCAGAGTTTCTTCTTGGGCTTCTTTGGCCGTGGCGTGGACGGTGTGTCCTTCTTGCCAGAGAAATTCGGCTGTACGCAAAAATAATCGTGTGCGCATTTCCCAGCGCATGACATTGCACCATTGATTCATAAGTACGGGTAAATCACGATAGGATTTCACCCATTTGGCGTACATATGACCGATGATGGTTTCAGACGTCGGACGAATGATCAGAGGTTCTTCTAATTTGCCATCTGGAATTAATTTACCATCAGGGCCTGCCTTCAAGCGATGATGAGTAACAACGGCACATTCTTTGGCAAAACCTTCAACGTGCTTTGCTTCTTGCTCCATAAAACTCAGTGGAATTAAGAGTGGAAAATAAGCGTTGGTGTGCCCGGTTTCTTTGAATTTTCGATCCAAAACTTTTTGCATATTTTCCCAAATCGCATATCCCCACGGTTTAATCACCATGCAGCCTCGCACTGGAGAATTTTCTGCCATATCGGCAGCCTTGATAACTTCTTGGTACCATTCTGGATAATTTTGAGCTCGAGTGGGTTGAATTGCGGTTTGTGACATATTTTTTCCTTGTCTTAATTTTCTCTTATATTTTCGTCTGAAAAATTAGGCAAACATATTATTGTAGCGACGGTGGGCGATGTCTTCGATTTCTTTCGCTAGAATTAAATTTTGAGCCAATACTTTAAAAAACTCGTCCCGGTGCACTTCGAGCAAGAGTCCATCTGAACGAGACATCGCGGTGGCGGTGCGTTCTCCTTGATTGATCATCAGAGCCACCTCTCCAAAAAGGTCCCCTTGTTTTAAACTTTTTACAACTTTGTTATTATGAACTATATCGAGTTGCCCCTGAATCAACACAAAAAAACTATTGCCAGGTTCTCCCTGTTTAAACAGAGTTTCTCCGTATTTGAGAGTACGTAATTTTCCAGCCAGCACAAACCGGTCCATTGTTTCTGCCGGTACATGGTGGAAAAGTGGCGAAGAAAGCAGTCCATGAAGAATCCAAAGCCGTTGTTGTAAAAGATTTGTTCCAGGGGCGTGAATTAAAGAATGAAAATCTTTATCGTCGTATTTAATTTTAACATAAACGGTTGGAACATTTGAAATGACGTCCGCTGATCTCGAGTGACCAAAGAAAAATCCGCCCTCTCCAAAAACTGAGCCTGCCGGAATGGTCGTGATTAATTGGCGATGTTTAAGTCCAGGAATATAAATTGAAGCTTCGCCTTGAAAGATCACAAACAGATCTCGATTTTTGTCGCCAGCGTTGATGATCTTCGTGCGCTCTGGGACCTCTAGCAGTTCTGCGTGTGCGATAAAGGTTCTTAGTAAAGAATCTGGAAGATTTCGAAAAAAAGGCAGCTCCACTAAACGTTGAGTTGACCACTTGCTCATCAGGGATTCCCCGCTTGTGGGAGCCACGCGTGTCGATTTATCAAGACCATGATTGAGGTTATGATTTTCTGCAGGATCAAAATAATTTCGCACAAAAGAATCTGTGATAATTTCCAAAGAAAGCAATATTTCGATTAATTTATAGAGTTCTCGAAAAGAAAGATCCTCATCTTTGCTGAGCGATTCAAGAACAATGTCCTCAATGGTTTTGTCTTGTGCAAGCTTGCTCAGCAGTTGAGCCTGTAAAGGAGATATAATAATACTCTTATGCCCGCGTGGTGAGGAAATGATTAAGTCATTCCCCTTTTTTTCGAGATGATAAGTGCTTAAGATGATTTTTCTTGTTTCAATTTTCATGGTCCTGTCTCTATAATGATAGAGATTAGCTAGAAAGATCAAACTCTCATGAAAAAAAATTCACTGGATGACCGTTTTGGACCTTTAAAGAACCCTCTGATCATTGCTTTGGATGTTGATTCAGATCAACAGGCACTTAAATTGGCCAATAATTTGTCCGAATTTGCAGGCGGCTATAAATTAGGGCCAAGACTTCTCCATCGCTACGGCCCAACACTCAGCGAAAAAATTGCAAAGATCGCTCCAGTTTTTGTGGACTGCAAATTTTTTGATATTCCTTCCACGATGGAGGCGGCCGTTCAAGCTTGTTTTGATTCGGGAGCCTCCTTGGTAACGGTGCATGCCCTGGCCGGGATCGAAGCTCTCACTCGTTTGGCGGAACTTGAGAATAAATTAAATCAGGAACGTTCTTTTCGAATTTTGTGTGTCACAATTTTGACGAGCTGGAATGAGCAAAGTTTTCCTGCTAATTTTAAAGTTTTGCCTGTGGATCAACATGTGCAAAACTTGGTGGATTTGGTGCAAGCTTCGGGTTTATCTGGAGTGGTTTGCTCTCCCGAAGAGCTGGATTTATTTCTTGGAAAAAATTTATATTTAGTCACTCCCGGTATTCGTTTAGAGAAAAATTCTAAAAATGACCAGAAACGAACCAAAACACCTTTTGAGGCCATGAAAGCTGGGGCGTCTGCTTTAGTGGTCGGACGCCCGATCATCGAGGCTGCCGACCCTTGGAAGGCCGCCATGGAAATTTCTCTATCGATGGTGGGTGAGTAGTTCCAAGTATATAAAAGTGCAAGTTTATAGCGCCATATATGGCATTCAATTGTCAAAAAATAATCGCCAGTGCCTACAGGCAATTCGGCCATCGCAGTTGCACGGGTCTGAGTCAGCTTCTTGCAATAAAAGTATTCAGGAGAATCCATAGTGCAGAAGTTAGTGCAGAAGCGATTTAAGACCATTTTAGCCCGTGCCATTGGCTATCTTTTAGTCATCTGCTTTGCGTTTTTCGTGGGTCTCAAGTCCAACGGAAATGGAATTTTGATCTTTGAGGCAATGCTCGCAGCTCATGCCACGGCCGAGTCGGCGATTCCTTCGGGCTGGGAGTCTTATCTAGGGCGTCCGGATATTTTGAGGATTCAGGCTCAAGAGAAAGAACTTGGTTCTAATTGGGAGGCGATGAGAGCCGCGCATTTCTCTTTTGTGGCGGAGCTTCTTGAAATGTACTCTGAGAACACGCATCTTTATTTTTTGGCGCGAGATTCCGAATTTCTCTATGACGTGGCAAAACTTGTAACTGACGGTACGCCAAGAGCTGAGCAGATTCATTTGCTAAATGTCTCGCGGGGGAACATGCGCGATCCTAATTTGAAATCATATTTGAAGGAAAATGGCATTTCCAATGAGACGCTTAAGTCTGGTAAAAAAGTACTTTTTGTAGATACAGGTTATTCCGGAACTATTTCAGGTGTCATTGGTGAAAATTATCCCGAACTAAGCTCAAAATTAAAAACACAACTTATTATCAGCTCGACTTCAAGCCACCCGTCATCAAGAGCGTTTTTGGTTCACTTAAATCCTTCAGTAAATAATGAAGGCGTTTCTGACATGCATGGATCCATCATCAGCTACGAGCAGATGCCGCGGTATACAGATCGCTCCACTCGGATTGTCTTTGCGAACGGACACTACCATCCCATTAGCCCAACCGGTAAAGAGATGGATGGCTCAGTGTCTAAAAAGCAAAGTTTAGAATTTATGAAGGATATTAAAGCCTGGTGGCAAAAGTCGGAGGTTAGACAGAGGTTTGCGGATGAAAGTCGACGATTGAGAACTTTAAAAAGCGCTTTAATTGAGGGAAGTGAAGCATCAAAAGAAGCTATCAAAGCGGAGTTTTCTCAACTCAAGAACACTGATGAAGGTTTTTTATTTGAAGCTCAAATAAGAGATGCACTTGAGCTTCAAACGAATGCCTCACTTTCGCTGAAAGTCACACTGGCTGACCTGGGATTGGAGCCAAATGTCTATCGCTTGACGGCCTTTTCAAAGAAAAAAGATCTGATCAAAAAATACCCAGAGTGGACTCCGGTTCTTGAAAACCCAGACCATGAAATCCCTAAACTTTTTGCTACACAAAACTGGCAAATGATCGGAAATTTGATAGAGGCTAATGTCGACGCCGAGATAAATGGTCTGATCGCAAAGTCGCTTTACGATGCGCCAGCAATCGGCATCAAAAAAAATTACCAGATTTTGATGATCGAAAAAGCTGACTCGAAGACTTTGGAAAGTTTGGCTGCATATACCTTTTCACAGTCGCACGCTCAGCCTGCGGAGTATCAGGTTTTGAGAAAATCGCTTTCGATCAAAGATCCGAATCGAAGAAAAGAATGGCTCGAAGCAAATCTTTTGAAGATCAAGTCTCCTGTTGCCAAGAAGCCTAATCGATCCTCGTTGAAATGCAGCAGCGTCTTTGAATCTATGTAACACTTACAGGCTATCATTAGTGTTTTGAAAAATCCTGGAAGCTGTGTGAGAAAAATGTGACCGAGAGCTCATTTTGCTGTAGACGTTCGAACCTTGTATGAAATTTCAAAAATCAAAACCTAAATCAAGCTCTCAATTTTCATCTCATTCTCGTGGTGGGCCTCGTGGAAAACCCGGGGCTGGTGGTCCACGGCCTTCAAACTCAACGTCAAGATCAGTTCCTAGGTCAGCGCCAAAGGTGAATACCCACGTTCCCCAAGGGCCTCTTTATCCTCGAGAGTGGCGTGCCGTTGTGGGTGATCATGCGATTGCGGAAGCTTTGCGTTTGCACTCAAGTTGGGTGGAGTGTTTGTGGTTGAAGCAAGGTTTTGAATCGTCCAGAGACTTGAAACAGTTACACAATGATTATAAAAACAAAATTCCAAAAATCGAGATCAAACCTGATGCTTTTTTAGACAGACTCGCTCATTCACATCAAGGGGCAGCATTATTTTTAAATCAAGCCCCGGAGCTTGATTGGGCCGCCTTGGCGAGCAAGAAGACTTCGAGAGTCGTAGTCTTGGATGGTATTGAAGATCCTCATAACCTGGGTGCGATTTTGCGAACGAGTTGGCTCTTGAAAGTTGATGCGATTTTGATTCCGCAGGATCGTGCTGTTCACTTGACTCCGACGGTTCACAAGGTGGCCTGTGGAGGGGCAGAGCATGTGCCAGTTGAGATCTGTCATAATTTTGCTAATACCCTGGAAGATCTTAAGAAAATGGGATATTGGATTTTTGGACTTGGACATGAGGGAAAAGGGACTTTGTTCGATGTCAAAGTGCCTGAAAAAATTGCTTGGTGCGTGGGCGCTGAAGACAAAGGATTACGAGTCACAACAGAGCGTTTATGTGATGAAATTGTACGCATCCCTCAAGCTGATGCTGCGTCAAGTTATAACGCTTCAGTAGCTGCGGCGATGGCTCTGATCGAGACTTTCCGGCAGCAGGAAATTTTGATTTCTAAAAAGTAGCTCAAGAAAATATGATAATAGCCTTTGACTCACCATTGTTTTTTCGACTAGAACAGTCCGGTCGTGTCTCAAAATTTTTGGGCTGGTTTAGCTCAATTGGTAGAGCAGCTGATTTGTAATCAGCAGGTTGCGGGTTCGAGTCCCATAACCAGCTCCAGTTTTTGTTTTACGTGCCGTTCAAACAGTGATGTTTGATAGGAGTTTTCTTAAGAAGAAGTGATCTTTCCCAGAGAGATTACGGTATCGGAGGGGTGCCCGAGTGGCTAAAGGGGGCAGACTGTAAATCTGCTGGCTAACGCCTACATAGGTTCGAATCCTATCTCCTCCACCAGGTGCTTCTTGAAAACTTCACGGAACGAAAAATGAAAAACGCAAAAGTTCGGACATGGCGTGTGGGCGGGTGTAGCTCAATTGGCTAGAGTATCAGCCTTCCAAGCTGAGGGTTGCGAGTTCGAGACTCGTCACCCGCTCCAAAAACTAGATGCCCGTGTAGCTCAGTGGTAGAGCACACCCTTGGTAAGGGTGAGGTCGTCGGTTCGGCTCCGATCACGGGCTCCATGAACCGGACGAGTGCACGAGTAAATAGTTTTGAAGGATTTGAAGTAAGTAGTAAGTTTTAAAAATAAAGTTTGAAGTAAGGTTTAAAAAATTTAAAAAAAGTCCAATCCAGGAGGATAAACAACATGTCAAAAGAGAAGTTTAATAGAAATAAACCCCATGTGAACATCGGTACTATTGGTCACGTCGATCATGGTAAAACGACTTTGACAGCGGCTATCACTACTGTTCTTGCAAAAGAAGGTAAAGCAGAAGCTAAAGCTTACGATCAAATCGATAAGTCACCTGAAGAAAAAGAACGTGGTATTACAATTTCTACAACTCACGTTGAATATGAAACAGATAAACGTCACTATGCTCACGTTGATTGTCCTGGACATGCTGACTATGTAAAAAACATGATCACTGGTGCGGCTCAAATGGATGGTGGAATCCTCGTTGTTTCTGCAGCGGACGGTCCTATGCCACAAACTCGTGAGCACATCCTTCTTGCTCGTCAAGTGGGTGTTCCTGCGCTTGTTGTATACATGAATAAATGTGACATGGTTGATGATAAAGAACTTTTGGACCTTGTTGAGCTTGAAGTTCGTGAACTTCTCTCGAAATATGAATTCCCTGGCGACAAAATTCCAATCATTCGTGGTTCTGCGAAATTGGGATTAGAAGGTGATCCTTCTGAATTAGGAACTCAATCAATCAAAGCATTGATGGATGCGGTTGATGAATACATTCCGACTCCAGCTCGTGCGATTGATAAAACTTTCTTGATGCCTGTTGAGGACGTGTTCTCTATCTCTGGTCGTGGCACTGTTGTGACTGGCCGTATTGAGCGCGGAATCGTGAAAATCAATGACGAGATTGAAATTGTTGGAATTCGACCAACTCAAAAAACAACTGTGACTGGAATCGAAATGTTCCGTAAGTTGTTAGATGAAGGTCAAGCTGGCGACAACTGTGGTTGTTTACTTCGCGGTACTAAGAAGGAAGATGTTGAGCGCGGACAAGTTCTTGCTAAACCAGGAACTATCAAGCCACACAAAAAATTCAAAGGCGAAGCTTACATCCTCACTAAAGAAGAAGGTGGACGTCATACTCCATTCTTCAATGGTTACCGTCCACAATTCTACTTCCGAACGACCGACGTGACTGGCGTTGTGACTTTGAAAGCTGGAACTGAAATGGTTATGCCAGGTGATCGTGTTGAAGTGAATGTTGAGTTGATCGCGCCTGTAGCAATGGAAAAAGAACTTCGTTTCGCGATTCGCGAAGGCGGAAGAACTGTTGGTGCTGGTGTTGTCGTTGAAATCGTTGAGTAGTATCAACTGTTTTAAATGCGAATAAAACGCAGATAAAACGCGAAGTGGGGGCATCTAAACAGATGTCCCCATCGTTGTTTGATGATGAAGTGTGTTTTAAGGGGTTGCAGGGGTGTAGCTCCAGCGGTAGAGCGAACGACTCCAAATCGTTAGGTCGTGGGTTCGAATCCCTCCGCCCCTGCCAAGTTTTAGATGTTGTTTTGGCTGCAGTTTTTTACTACTTAAAATCTTTCCCAAGAAGATTTTAAAATTTAAGAAGGTTTAAAAAGTATGGATAAAACAAATTCAAAGGTTCTTACGCTGAGTTTTGCAATAGCGGCCGCACTGACAGGATTGACTTCGAACCTGTTGATTAAATCTTTTTCTGGTGCATTTGGCTTCGTTGCAAAAATGGCTGATTCTGATTTGGTTCGTCATGGCTTGCCAGTAGCTTTAGGCTTAGCCGTTTTCTTTGTTTTACAATTTAACTCTCGTGTTTTGGTCTGGGGCGAAAGTGTTGTTCAAGAGGTTCGCAAAGTAGTTTGGCCAAGCCAAAAAGACATGACAGCAATGACGATCGTTGTTGTGGTTATGGTTTTGATTTCTAGTGTGATTGTAACAAGTTTTGATTTCGTATCTGGGTACGTGATCAATGGACTGATGAAATAAGAATGGGGACAATGATGACTGCAGCTCAAACTAAAAAGTGGTACATTGTGAATGTTCACACGGGTTGTGAATCCATGGCAAAGTCAGCCATTGAAGAGCGCATTCGCTCTCAAAAAGTAGAAGCCCAGTTTGGTGAAATTTTGATTCCTTCGGAGAACGTTGTTCAATTGGTGAAGGGGCAAAAACAAACAAAATCACGTAAGTTTTTCCCTGGATATATTTTTGTTAATATGATTTTGAGCGATGAAACCTGGCATTTAGTTCGTCATTCTTCAAAAGTGACTGGCTTTGTGGGAGGACAAAAAACTCGACCTCCAGAGGTTCCTGAAGCTGAAGTTTTGCGAGTGACACAGCAGATGACAGTTGGTGCGGAGAAACCTCGTGCGAAAATTAATTTTAGTCATGGTGAAAGTGTGACCGTCGTAGATGGCCCTTTCAGTAATTTCGCAGGAACTGTTGAAGATATTAACGAAGAAAAGGGCAAAGTAAAAGTGCTTGTCTCTATCTTCGGTCGACCGACTCCAGTGGAGTTGGATTTTATTCAGGTGGAAAAAGCCTGATACTGTTTGTTAGCATCTTTTTTAGGAAGATGCCTTTGAAAGGTTTTAAACTCTGACTGTTCTAAGCGGTTAGAAATTTAGAAAGTCCTTCGGTGGGATAGGCTCGCTGGAGGAAAGTAAACAATAACCCAAGCAGGAGTGGGTCATATGGCAAAAAAAGTTACAGGTATGATCAAACTGCAGATCCCGGCAGGGAAAGCTAATCCAGCTCCTCCCGTTGGACCGGCGCTCGGACAGCATGGGGTAAACATTATGGAGTTCTGCAAGCAGTTTAATGCAAGAACTCAGCAAATGGGTGATAACGTTATTCCGATTATCATCACGGTTTATCAAGACCGTACATTTACCTTCATCACCAAGACGCCTCCAGTGTCGAATCTGCTGAAAAAGGCATTGAAACTCGAGTCCGGCTCGAAAATGCCTCAGAAGGACAAAGTAGGAAAAGTAAAAATGGCGGAGATCAGAAAGATCGCGGAAACAAAACTTCCAGATCTGAATTGTCTCAAAGTAGAGTCCGCTATGTCACAAGTCGCAGGCACTGCTAAGAGCATGGGCCTCGAAGTGATGGATTAGGAGTAGAAGATGGCTGAAGGAAAACGATTAAAAAATTCTAGAAAAGCTATCGACGCAGCGAAAAAGCACACGGTTGATGAAGGTTTCAAATTAGTTATTGCCTCTGCAACAGCAAAATTTGACGAATCTATCGAAGTTGCTCTTCGTCTGGGTGTTGATCCTAAACAAGGTGACCAACAAGTTCGTGGCGCTATTGCTCTTCCTAATGGAATGGGTAAGAACGTACGCGTTGTTGTTTTCGCCAAGGGTCCGAAAGAAGCAGAAGCTAAAAATGCAGGAGCAGACTTTGTAGGAGCTGATGACCTCGTGGCTAAAATCACAGGCGGTTGGTTGGAATTCGATAAAGCAATTGCGACTCCAGACATGATGGCCACTGTATCAAAAGTTGCGAAGGTCCTTGGGCCTCGTGGTTTGATGCCCAATCCAAAAGTGGGAACAGTGACAATGAATGTCGGCGAAGCAGTTACTGCAGAGAAAAAAGGTAAATTGGATTACCGAGTTGATAAGGCGGGAGTTGTTCACGCCATGATCGGCAAAAAATCCATGGGTGAAGCGAAATTGAAAGATAATTTCATGGCGTTGATGGGTTCTGTGATCAAAGCAAAACCATCAGCTTCAAGAGGAACTTATCTGAAATCGATCACTCTTTCTTCAACTATGGGTCCTGGCATTAAACTGGATGCAGTTGCCTTGGCTGGTACTGAAGAAAAATAGTTTGCAGAAATGAATGTAGGACTGTGAAAGCAGTCCTACTGAAATGAACCCTTGCGGTCAGAGACAGTAGGTTCTGAAGTCAGGGAGATCTTCGATTGAATTTTATAAAAGAAATTTTTTAAAATTTTGGAGATTCCTGGGCAAAGTTTAATCCTCAAGTTTTGAGGGCCTGCCGAGACGGGCAAGAGTGGGATTTACGGATAAATTCACCTCCTTGAGCCACTGAACGCGAGTCAACTTAACCAGATCTTTTTTCTTTAGGGAACCTAGATCGAACAACATCCCCCGGGAAGTTGTTAAAACCGCTAAGACCAAAAGAAATAGAGGTCTTAACGAAACTCACGAAAGGAGGTCCGCTGATGATCACTCGAGCTGATAAAGAGACTCAGGTCAAAGCGATCGCAGAGAAATTTGCGAAGGCAAAAGGGGCTTTCATCGTTGACTTTAAAGGCATCAAAGTGGAGCAGGTGACAAACCTCAGGAAGAAACTCCACAAGAGCGAGTCAGAGATGAAGGTCGTGCGAAATACACTCGCAAAGCGAGCATTTGCTAGCCATCCTGGTGCTGCAAAAGCGTTTGAAGGCTCTATGAAGGGCACAAATGCGATTGTTTTCTCTTATGGAGAAGTCACAGCAACAGCGAAAGCCTTGGCTGAATTTGCAAAGGACGTTGAAGTTCTGCAAATCAAGACAGGGATGATGGAAGGCGAGGCGCTTGATGCAAGTAAGATCAAATTCTTGGCTACATTGCCTGGAAAAGATCAACTACGCGCTCAACTTTTGGCACTGTTCAAAGAACCATCTGCAAAAATGGCACGGGTTCTAGATATGTATGCCAAAAAAAATGGCGAAGCAGCACCTGCACAAGCATAACAAATTGAATTTTTAAAAATTTTTAAATAATTATCGGAAGGATTAAAAAATGGCTTTAACAAAAGAACAATTAATTGAAGAACTTTCAAATTTGAAAGTGATTGAAATCGCAGAACTCGTAAAAATGCTCGAAGAAAAATGGGGTGTTTCTGCGGCGGCTCCAGTTGCTGTAGCAGCTGGCGGTGCGGCGGCTCCAGTTGAGGAAAAAACGGCATTCGACGTTATCCTTAAAGAAGCAGGCGCAAACAAAATCAATGTTATTAAAGAAGTTCGCGCTATAACTGGTTTGGGACTTGCGGAAGCAAAAGGCCTTGTTGAAGGCGCTCCAAAAACAGTTAAAGAAGGCGCAAATAAAGAAGACGCTGAGAAAATTAAAAAAGCTTTGGAAGCTGCTGGCGCCAAAGTTGAAATTAAATAATCAAAAAATGTTTCTGAAGGATGGTCCTGGGCAACAATCCAGGGCCGCCTGATCGCTCCTAATTCAGTGGGGTTCACGAACTTCCTCCGCACAAAGAGTTCGCATTCCTCTCGGATGAAAAAACGAGAGAACAAATTAGAAAACCGCCATCGTAATTTTTATCGGTGATTAAAGGCGGTTGAGAATGAAAACAAGCATCGAAGATGCTTGAGATAGAAAACAGACATCTTTGATGTTTGTGATTGAAGACTGAATGAAGAAGGAGAAAGAATGGGAACAACCACCCCAATAGTAGCTTCGAATCTGCGGATTCGTAAGTCTTTCGCAAAAAACAAACAAGTGATCGACATTCCAAATTTGATTGAATTGCAAAAAAGTTCTTATGAGGCTTTCTTGCAAAAGGATGTTGATTTAGATCGTCGCTTAGAAGCGGGTCTGCAGTCCGTGTTTAAATCTGTATTTCCAATTTCAGATTTTAACAACACAGCCTCACTTGAATTCGTGTCTTACACCTTGGAGCCAGCAAAGTACGATGTTGATGAATGTCGACAACGAGGAATGACTTTTGCGGCACCAATAAAAGTGACACTTCGTTTGATCGTTTTTGATGTTGATGAAGAAACAGAAGCCCGTTCGATTCGTGACGTAAAAGAGCAAGAAGTTTATCTTGGCGAAATTCCTCTGATGACGGCTAATGGTTCTTTCATTATTAATGGTACTGAGCGCGTCGTGGTCTCTCAGTTACACCGTTCACCAGGTGTGTTTTTTGACGATGATGGCGGCAAAAACAACGCTTCTGGTAAATTAATATATTCGGCTCGAGTGATTCCGTATCGTGGATCTTGGTTGGATTTTGAATTCGATCAAAAAGACCTCATTCATGTGAGGATCGATCGTCGACGTAAATTCCCAGTAACTATTCTTTTAAAAGCATTGGGTTACGGTAATGAGCAACTTCTCGAGTATTTCTATGACTTGGATGAAGTTTCTGTAAAAGGAAAAAAACTTTTCCGTAAATTGGATATCGAGAGAATGTCAGGCCAAAGAGCTTTGGTTGACATCATTGATCCAAAATCCGGGGAAGCTTTAGTTAAGGCGGGTCGTCGTATCACTCGCGCTATCGTGAAAAAGGTGCAGGCTTTGAATCTCACAGAGATCGAAGTGACGCCTGAAGATCTTGAAGGAAAAGTGTTGGCAAAACCTCTGATTGACGAATCAACTGGTGAAATCATTGCAGATGCCAATCAAGAGCTTGATAAAAACTCAGTTTTGAAAGCGATTGAAATTGGAATTAATAAATTCCAATTGATTTTCTTTGACGGTCTAACTGTTGGTCCATTCCTCCGTAATACTCTGTTGGTTGATAAAGTGAATTCTAAAGAAGAAGCTTTGATGAAAATCTATCAACACTTGCGACCTGGTGAGCCTCCAACAGGTGAAGCTGCTATCAATTTCTTCCATCGTTTATTCTTTGATCCAGAGACTTATGATTTGTCTGAAGTTGGTCGTATTAAGATCAATCACAAATTTGGTATTTCGTTTGAGGAGTGTCCTCCTGAACACCGAATTTTGACGAACAAAGATATTCTTTCAACTGTAAAAATGTTGATTGATCTCAAAAATGGTCGTGGCGTGGTCGACGATATCGATCATCTGGGAAATCGTCGCGTTCGATCTGTCGGCGAGTTATTGGAAAATCAATATCGCATCGGTTTGGTTCGAATGGAGCGCGCTATTCGTGAACGCATGAGCTTGCAGGACGTTGAAACCATGATGCCTCATGACTTGGTGAATGCAAAACCAGTCAATGCCGTGGTGAAGGAATTCTTCGGATCTTCGCAATTGTCTCAATTTATGGATCAAACAAATCCTCTTTCTGAGATTACTCACAAACGTCGTTTGTCTGCCCTCGGACCTGGTGGTTTGACTCGTGACCGCGCCGGATTCGAAGTGCGTGACGTGCATCCTACGCATTACGGACGGATCTGCCCAATTGAAACTCCAGAGGGACCAAACATCGGTTTGATTGCATCCTTGGCAACTTATGCTCGTATCAATAAACATGGTTTCATTGAGACTCCTTATCGAAAAGTTGAAACGGGTAAGATTGCAACAGAGATCAATTACATGTCAGCTTTGGAAGAAGCCGGACACGTGATCGCTCCTGCAACTCGGGAAAATTCTGGTCTTCGCGAAATGGTCACACAAAGTTTGGTGTGCCGTCGTGATGGTGAGTACGAAGTCACTGATAAAGAAAAAATTTCTTTGATGGACGTTTCACCCTCCCAGTTGGTTTCAATCGCCGCATCTTTGATTCCATTCCTTGAGCATGATGATGCCAATCGAGCCCTCATGGGTTCGAACATGCAACGTCAAGCGGTTCCACTTCTTCGTAGCCGAGCTCCACTTGTTGGAACAGGTGTCGAGCGATTGGTTGCCCGTGACTCAGGAACTTGTGTCGTGGCAATGAATGACGGTATTGTCGAGGAAGTTGATGCTTCTCGAATCGTTGTTCGTCGTTTGGCAAAAGGTGGAGAGCTTGGCGCTAACGTCGATATCTACAACTTGACCAAATATCAACGAACCAATCAAAACACATGCTTCAATCAAAAACCGATCGTCAATGTTGGCGAAAAAGTGAAGAAGAGCGACATCATTGCGGATGGTCCTTCAAGCGAGTTGGGTGAATTAGCCCTCGGTCAAAACGTGTTGGTCGCCTTCACTCCTTGGCAGGGTTATAACTTCGAGGATTCTATTTTGATTTCTGAGCGTATGTTGAAAGACGACGTTTACACTTCAATTCATATCGAAGAGTTTGAGTGTGTGGCTCGTGACACTAAACTTGGAAAAGAAGAGATCTCTCGTGATATCGCCAATGTGGGTGAAGAGGCGCTGAAAGACTTAGATACTTCTGGTATTATTCGCATTGGTGCGGATGTTAAGCCTGGAACTATCTTAGTAGGTAAAGTGACTCCGAAGGGTGAAACTCAACTTTCTCCTGAAGAAAAACTTTTGCGTGCGATCTTCGGAGAAAAAGCCGGCGATGTGCGTGACACTTCTTTGCGTGTGCCGTCAGGTGTTTACGGAACAGTGATTGATGCGCAAGTTTATTCTCGAGAAGGCTCTGATCGCGATGAGCGATTGGCGGTTATTATCGAGGAAAAACGTCGAAAATTAGAAAAAGATTTATCTATTGAGCAAAACGTAATTCGCAATAATGCGATTGAAAAATTGCGCGATATTTTGGTTGGAAAGAAAACCACTGGCGTTCTCTTGAATGAAGACGGAAGTCAGAAGCTTTTGAACAAGGGACAAGACATTTCTATTGCTGATTTGGAAATCATTCCATTTGAGCTCTTGCAATATATTCCTTTGGAGCAAGAGCTTGAGTATCAAGTGACTAAAATTTTAGATGGCGCTCGAAATCAATTGGAAGCTGTTAAATTAGTTTTCAATGAGAAAATCGATCGCTTGAAAAAAGGTGATGAGTTACCTCCTGGTGTGATCAAAATGGTTAAAGTTTATGTTGCGATTAAACGTAAACTTCAAGTCGGTGATAAATTTGCCGGCCGCCACGGAAATAAGGGTGTGGTTTCGAAGGTTCTTCCTGCGGAAGACATGCCTTACATGGCTGATGGTACACCGGTTGATATGGTCCTAAATCCATTGGGCGTTCCTTCTCGTATGAACATCGGACAAATTCTTGAGGTTCACTTGGGCTGGGCTGCGCACAATCTCGGAAAACAGATTGGCCAGCTGGTAGACAACTGGAAAGCGGATGAAGCACGAAAACAGCTAAAAGAGGCTTTCAACGACGCGGAAATCTCCGCAAAAATTGAAAGTGCTGATGAAACTTCATTGAAGCGTTTAGTGAACACTATGAAATACGGTGTCCATGTTGCAACGCCTGTTTTTGACGGAGCTCGTGAAGCTGACGTGAAAGACATTTTGAAACGCGCCGAGCTACCATCAACAGCACAAGCGATTCTATTCGATGGTCGTACTGGTGAACCGTTCCAAAATCCGGTGACCGTGGGAATCATGTACATGCTGAAACTGCATCACTTGGTAGAAGAAAAAATCCATGCTCGTTCCATCGGGCCTTATTCTCTTGTTTCGCAACAACCTCTGGGTGGTAAAGCTCAGTTCGGTGGTCAGCGTCTTGGAGAGATGGAGGTTTGGGCTATCGAGGCTTATGGCGCTGCTTATTCATTGCAAGAGTTCCTAACTGTTAAGTCGGATGACGTTGCAGGAAGAACTAGAATGTATGAAAGCATCGTCAAAGGTGAAAACATCCTTGAGCCGGGATTGCCAGAGTCATTCAACGTTCTTGTGAACGAATTGAAAGCCCTAGCATTGAATGTTGAACTCATGGAGTCTGACATTCTGACGGATCATGTTGATGAGGATGGAGAAGGTGGAGACGATGACGGTGGTAATTTACCTCCGGCAGCGAGCTCTTCAACGGAGCAGCCTCACTAAGTTGAGGTGGCTTCGAGCTTCATGTGTTTTGGTGGCTCGGATCGGTCGTGGACGGATCCGAGGTGTGTGAATAAATTAAAAACTTACAAGGAGTTTGCCCTTGAGAGACTTATTAAACTTTTTCGATAAACCAAAAGATCCACTCGCATTTGATGCCGTAAGGGTGTCATTGGCTTCTCCCGAAATGATTCGGGAATGGTCTTTTGGTGAAGTAAAAAAACCTGAAACTATCAACTACCGTACTTTCAAACCAGAACGCGATGGTTTGTTTTGTGCGAAAATTTTCGGTCCAATCAAGGACTACGAATGCTTGTGCGGTAAATACAAGCGAATGAAATATCGCGGTGTGATTTGTGAAAAATGCGGCGTTGAAGTCACTCAATCAAAAGTTCGTCGTGAACGTATGGGTCATATCGAGTTGGCAACGCCAACGGCTCATATTTGGTTCTTGCGGTCTTTGCCTTCACGTATCGGTAATCTTTTAAATCTTTCTTTGAAAGAAGTGGAAAAGGTCCTTTACTGTGAAGCTCACGTGGTCATTGACCCAATGGAAACCGCCTTAGAGGAAGGGCAGATTTTGACTGAGGAGGCTTATCAGGCGGCTCAGGCTGAATACGGTCCAAATTTCAAAGCGGGAATGGGCGGAGAAGCGGTTCGAGATTTACTTCGTAAAATTGACCCGGAATATTTGTCTCGTAAATTGCGAGTCGATTTGAAGGAAACTAAATCAGAAGCAGGCATCAAGAAATTGACTAAGCGTTTGAAAGTGGTTGAGGCCTTTAAAAACTCAATCAACAAATGTGATTGGATGATGCTTGAGGCACTTCCTGTTCTTCCTCCTGATTTACGTCCTTTAGTTCCTTTGGATGGCGGTCGTTTTGCGACTTCTGATTTGAATGATCTTTACCGACGCGTGATCAACCGTAATAATCGTTTGAAACGTCTTCAAGAGTTGAATGCTCCAGACATCATTATCCGCAATGAAAAACGGATGTTGCAAGAGTCTGTTGATGCTCTTTTGGATAACGGTCGTCGTGGTAAAACCTTCACTGGTCCAAATAAACGCCCTCTTCGTTCATTGAGCGATATGCTCAAAGGTAAACAAGGTCGTTTCCGTCAGAATCTTTTGGGAAAACGGGTCGACTATTCTGGTCGTTCGGTGATCGTCGTTGGTCCAAACTTGCGTTTGCACCAATGTGGTCTTCCGAAAAAAATGGCTTTGGAATTATTCAAACCATTTGTTTATAACAAATTAGAAGAGCAAGGTCTTGCGACAACAATTAAACAAGCGAAGAAACTTGTTGAGCAAGAAACAGTAGAAGTCTGGGATATTTTGGCTGATGTGGTGAAAGAACATCCTGTTCTTTTGAATCGTGCTCCAACGTTGCATCGACTTGGTATTCAAGCTTTCGAACCAGTATTACACGAAGGAAAAGCCATTCAATTGCATCCTTTGGTCTGTACGGCGTTCAATGCTGACTTTGACGGAGATCAAATGGCTGTTCACGTTCCACTCTCTGTGGAAGCTCAAGTGGAAGCTCGCGTATTGATGATGTCGACAAATAATATTCTGTCTCCTGCGAACGGAAAACCAATCATCAATCCATCACAAGATATCGTGTTGGGTTTGTATTGGTTGACTCGTATGCGCCCAGGAGCAAAAGGTACTGGTCGTGTTTTTGCTTCAGTTCAAGAGGCGGCTTACGCTTACGAGCAAGGACTTGTTGATTTACAAGCGGCTTGTAAAGTCCGTATCAATGGAAAAATCCGAGAGACTTCTGTTGGTCGTTCAATTCTTAGCGAAGTTGTTCCTCGAGAGGTTGCTTTTGAAGATTGCAATGTTGTGTTGAACAAAAAAGCCATTGCGAATTTGATCGATAAAACATTCCGAGTAGCAGGCGCGAAAGCGACTTGTATTTTGGCTGATAAAATCATGGAATTGGGATTTAAATACTCAACTCGAGCAGGTCTTTCAATCTGTATCGATGACATGGTTTCTCCTGTTAGTAAGGCTAAGCTTTTGTTGGATGCAGAAGCTCAGGTTTCTGAAATTCAAGGTCAGTATGATGAAGGTTTGATTACCGATGGTGAGCGCTACAATAAAGTTGTGGATATTTGGGCTCAAACTGCGGACAAAATCGCTAAAGAGATGATGAATATTATCGAAAAACAAAAATTCATCGTTGATGGCAAAGAGATCGTGGGACCAAGTTTCAATCCAATCTACGTCATGGCGGATTCAGGAGCGCGGGGATCTGCGGCTCAGCTTCGTCAGTTGGGTGCGATGCGAGGTCTGATGGCGAAACCATCAGGTGAGATCATCGAAACTCCAATCACTGCGAATTTCCGTGAAGGTTTGACTGTACTTCAGTACTTCATCTCAACTCACGGAGCTCGTAAAGGTTTGGCAGATACAGCACTTAAAACTGCAAATTCAGGATACCTGACTCGTCGTTTGGTGGATGTGGCTCAAGATGTGATCGTGGCAGAGCCAGATTGCGGAACCACTGACGGTTTGGAAATTACTCCGCTCTATGAAGGTGGAGAGATAATTCAAGCCTTAGGTGATCGTATTCTTGGTCGAACAGCATTGGCAGATATTATTGATCCTTATACCAACCAAGTTTTGGTTCGTGCGGGTCAAGAACTTACCGAAGCAAATATTAATAAAATTGATGAGCTTGGAATTGAGAAAGTTCAAATCCGTTCAGCTCTCGTTTGTAAAGCAAAACGTGGCGTTTGCGTGAAATGCTATGGTCGAGATTTGGCTCGTGGTAACACGGTGAATTTGGGTGAAGCGGTAGGTATTATCGCTGCACAATCCATCGGTGAACCAGGAACTCAGTTAACCATGAGGACTTTCCATTTAGGTGGAGCTGCCTCTCGTTCCGTTGAGCAATCAGTGCATGCTTCTCGTTATGAAGGAACTTTGAAATTACAAAACGTTCACCATGTGCCTAATCGCAACGGTAAACTCACAGTGATGAATCGAAATGGTGATGCGATCGTTGTGGATGAAACAGGCCGTGAGCGAGAGCACTTCAAACTCGTGTACGGTGCTATTTTGAATTTCAAGGACGGCGACAAGGTTCCAAAAGGTGCGACAGTAGCTGAGTGGGATCCATATTCAAATCCAATCATTGCCGAAGTTTCTGGTAAGATCCAATTCCAAGATATCGTCGAAGGATCAACTATGACTGAGCAAGTGGATGCGGTGACTGGTTTTGCGACCAAAGTGATCACTGAATCTAAACAGTCAGATGTAAAGCCAGCCGTTTTGGTGACAGATGAAAATGGAAATCCGATCAATCTTCCAGGTCGTGAAATTCCTGCTCGATACTTGATTCCAGTTGGTGCGCAATTGCTTGCCACCGAGTCTCAAGAGGTTCATTCCGGTGACGTGGTAGCGAAACTCCATCGTGAGGCGACAAAAACTCGTGACATCACGGGCGGTCTTCCTCGCGTGGCGGAATTGTTCGAAGCTCGTAAACCAAAAGAAGCTGCAATTATTTCTGAAATCGACGGTTATGTGACTTTCGGTAAAGACGTTAAAGGTAAACAGCGTGTGATCGTGACCCCTGAGGTTGGTGAGCAAAAAGAATATCTTATCCCTAAAGGTAAGCACGTTGCCGTTCGAGAAGGTGAATACGTTAAAGCCGGTGAAGCTTTGATGGATGGACCAACGAACCCACATGATATCTTGGCCGTACTTGGTGATAAAGCATTAGCTGGTTATCTGGTGAACGAAATCCAAGAGGTTTATCGTTTGCAAGGGGTGGCAATCAATGACAAGCACATCGAAGTGATTGTTCGTCAGATGTTACGTAAAGTAGAAGTTGACCACGTTGGAGACACTCGATTCTTGTCTGGAGAGCATGCTGAAAAACTTGCTTTTGAAGCTGAAAATATACGAGTGATGAAGGAGGGTGGCCAACCATCCACAGCGCGTCCATTGCTTCTTGGTATTACAAAAGTATCTTTGAGTACAGACAGTTGGATCTCGGCAGCGTCTTTCCAAGAAACTACAAAAGTTTTGACGGAAGCGGCGATTAACAGTCGAACAGATTCTTTGCGTGGGCTGAAGGAAAATATCATCATGGGTCGATTGATTCCTGCGGGAACTGGTTTGACCAGTTACAAACGTTGGAAAGTCGAAGTGGTGGATGAAGATCCCGTCAGTGTGACAACACTGCCAGGTTTTGGAGCTGCAACAACGGCGACTCAACCAGGCTAATCTAAAGTATTTAGATTCAATTCAAAAAAGGGCTCGAGGCAACTCGAGCCCTTTTTTTTTGGAGTGGCGTGGTGTGAACAAAATAAATGCGTTACTGTCAGCCTTCGGTGGCCAATAAAGGTTAAGATCTGGAGCTTGTTTTTCTGTTAAACTCGGAAGAATCTGTTGTTGAGGTTGTGGTTCATAAGAACTGTTATGAAGAGAAACAAAGCGCAACCTATCGAAATATAAAGTGTTTATTAAAAACTTTTAAGTACTTATTTCGATCTTTGAAAAGTAGAACTCCATTTCGTTCGACGTTTCCTGACTTTCTCCTTGGCTTGCCAGTTTTCCCTTGACCCGGAGCCCCTGAATTCAGTACTTTGCCCGTTCCGTATTTGATCCTAACGGTAATTGAGTAATTCTGTGTTCCGGATCAGGAATCGTCTTAGACGATAAAAACACAGAGTGAAGATAGAGCAAGTGAAGTGAGAGCATCTCAACAAGGAGAAAAAATGCCAACAATTAACCAGCTCATTAAAAAAGAGCGAAGCGTACAAAAAAATTCGACGAAGTCACCCGCGCTGCAAAATTGTCCTCAGCGCCGCGGAGTCTGCACTCGTGTGTACACGACAACTCCAAAGAAACCGAACTCAGCCTTAAGAAAAGTGGC
The DNA here is from genome assembly GCA_903926205.1 of uncultured Bdellovibrionales bacterium. GTDB lineage: Bacteria > Bdellovibrionota > Bdellovibrionia > Bdellovibrionales > Bdellovibrionaceae > CAIYID01. The sequence goes on along the minus strand of CAIYID010000064.1, from coordinate 27,962 downwards.
TAAAGTTCGTTTGTCCAATGGCTTTGAAGTGATTTCATACATTCCAGGGATTGGTCACAATCTTCAGGAGCATAGTGTGGTTCTTATCCGTGGAGGCCGTGTAAAAGATCTTCCTGGTGTGAGATATCACATCGTTCGTGGAGTTCTGGATTTACAAGGTGTGAATGGCCGCTTACGCAGTCGTTCTAAATATGGCGCGAAACGTCCTAAAAAATAATTTTGACCCAATTTCCCTCTGGGAAGTTGGATTAGTGAGGTGATTTATGTCTCGTCGTTCAAAAACATTTAAAAGAGAAGTCATTCCAGATCCTGTTTACAAGGATGTGGTTATTGCAAAATTCGTTAACAAAATGATGATCCAAGGTAAAAAAGCAGTAGCACAAAAATTGTTCTACGCTGCAATGGATGAGCTCAAAGGAAAAGTGGCTGGCGAAGAGCCAATCTCTATTTTCAAAAAAGCTCTTGAAAATTGTAAACCTTCTTTGGAAGTTCGCTCCCGCCGAGTTGGTGGTGCGACTTATCAAGTACCGACAGATGTTCGCCCATCACGTCGCTTAGCTTTGGCTATGCGCTGGATGATCGAGTATTCTCGTGCACGTGGCGAAAAAGATTTTGCTAAGCGTTTGGCTGGCGAAGTGATGGATGCTTTCAATAATCGTGGTAATGCTATCAAAAAACGTGAAGACGTTCATAAAATGGCAGAGGCGAATAAAGCGTTCTCTCACTACAATTGGTAATCTCTATTTAAATTTTAAACTTAAGAGTGGTCTACCGGGATGTCAGCACTTGATCCACAAAACGTCGGTGAGCTTCAATGGACTCGAAATTTCGGGATCATGGCTCACATCGACGCGGGAAAGACCACTACAACAGAGCGGATTCTCTTCTACTCTGGAAAAAGTCATAAAATCGGTGAAGTTCATGATGGTGATACCGTCATGGACTGGATGGAGCAAGAGCAAGAGCGTGGAATCACGATCACTGCGGCGGCCACCACGGTTGCATGGAAAGATCATCGTCTTAATATCATCGATACTCCCGGACATGTGGACTTCACAATTGAGGTTGAGCGCTCACTGCGCGTTCTTGACGGCGCGATCGCGGTGTTTGATGGAGTGAATGGCGTTGAACCTCAGTCTGAGACTGTATGGCGCCAGGCAGACAAATACAAAGTTCCGCGAATTTGTTTCATTAATAAGATGGATCGAGTGGGCGCAGACTTTGTGATGAGTGTGAACTCAATCAAAGAAAAATTATTCGGAAATGCTATTCCCATTCAAGTACCAATCGGACTCGAAGACAGTTTCATCGGCGTTGTCGATTTGATCGAAAATAAAGCTTATATTTGGGACAACTTTGGTAAGGGCGAAGATTTTTCGGTGACAGAGATTCCTGCTGACATTGCGAACGAGGTTGAAAAAGTACGAATTCAGACGATTGAGCAAATCGTGGAATTTGACGATGCTTTAATGGAAAAATATTTGGGAGGCGATCTACCGACTCCGCAGGAACTTAAATCCGCATTGAGAAAAGGTGTGCTTTCGCTGAAAGCTTTTCCTGTTTTATGTGGATCGGCTTTTAAAAACAAAGGTGTGCAACCTCTGATTGATGCAGCCATTGACTATTTGCCTACTCCTATTGATCGCGGAGCTGTCACTGGTCATGATCCTGAAAAACCAGAAAAAGATATTATTTGCAAGGTAGATTTTGAAGCTCCCGTTGTTGCTTTAGCTTTTAAAATTGCGACAGATCCTTTTGCTGGAACGCTCAGTTTTGTGCGTGTTTATTCCGGAACAGTGAAGGCGGGCGAGACTTTGCTTAATCCGCGCACGGAAAAACGTGAGCGCATTCAAAGGCTAGTGAAACTCCATGCGAATTCGCGCTCAGAGGTTCAGCTTCTGAAAGCTGGCGATATTGGAGCAGTGGTTGGGCTTAAATTTACGGGAACTGGAGACACTCTTTGTGACGTAAAACATATCGTGGCACTTGAATCGATGATTTTTCCAGAGCCTGTTATCAGTGTTGCCATTGAAGCAAAATCAAGTGGTGACTTAGAGAAAATGATGGTTGGTTTGGAAAAACTTGCGAAAGAAGATCCTTCTTGTCGTTTGCGACAGGATCCTGAAACTGGTCAGACGCTTCTTTCAGGTATGGGTGAATTGCATTTAGAGATTTTAGTCGATCGTTTGTTTCGAGAGCATAAAGTGCAAGCGAATGTTGGTAAGCAACAGGTGTCCTACCGAGAGGCAATCTCGCAAAAAGCGTCTGGAAGTGCAACGGTGGATCGCTTGATGGCAGGTGAGCTTCAGTTTGCCCGGGTTGATATTACTCTTGAGCCGCTGCCACGGGGTTCGGGAATTCAGTTTTCTAATTTGGTAAAAAATCCACAGTTGACTGCGGTATTAGCAAAAGCCATCGAGTCTGGTTTTCGAGAGTCTGCTGAAGTGGGGCCAATCGCTAGTTACTCGATGATTGATCTTAAAGGAACCCTTACTGGCATAGAAATTAGGGATCCACAAAGTACGTCGGAGATGGCATTCAAGGCAGCGAGCTCTCTTGCGATGCGTGAGGCTGTGAAAAAAGCACAAACTCAACTTTTAGAACCAATCATGCGACTGGAAGTAGCATCTCCAGATGAATTTGTTGGGCCAGTGATTGGAGATTTAAACTCTCGCCGGGGCAAAGTTCACTCGATGAATGTAAAAGCTGGTGGTGGGCAAATCATTAGTGCTGAAGCACCCTTAGGCTCTTTATTTGGATATGCGACTGACCTTCGAAGTTTGAGTCAAGGCCGAGCTAGTTTTAGTATGGAATTTAAGTCTTATGAGGCTATTCCTACCAAGCAAAGAGATGAAATACTCGTCCATTTGGGACGATAAATCTGCCTAAAATTAAGACTTATGCGGCTAGCCTAAAGGCTGTCTAAAAAATATTTTAAAAAAAGATTATTTCCCTTTGACAATTGAAAACGCTTCGTAGCATAAATGCGCTCTTGCAGCGTCAAACAGAAGTTATGACGACCAATAAAATAGCAGTCAGGTCAAATTCATAAGATCTGAAACGTGTTTTAGTGGTAAGGGGTGGCTTTTCTTAACGCTGCAGAAGATTTTGAAATTTAAAAAGTATAATTTTTCCAACCACTTGAGTGATCTCAAGCAGGGGAAAAATAAGTTGTTAAAAAGAAGATTTGGTGGAATTTGCCATCAAATTTTTAAGGGAATCGCTCAAAAAGTGATTCCAGGTAAGAGAGCGGGAATATGCAAAGTCAAAAGATTAGAATTCGTTTGAAGGCTTTCGATCATAAGTTGCTGGACCAATCGACTAAAGAGATCGTTGAGACAGCACGAAGAACAGGCGCTAAGGTTGCGGGACCAATTCCGCTCCCTACACGTATTAATCGATACACGGTTCTTCGTTCTCCCCACGTTGATAAAAAATCACGTGAGCAATTTGAGATCAGAACGCACAAACGCCTTTTGGATATTTTGGAACCCACTCAGCAGACTGTCGATCAGCTCATGAAACTCGACCTCTCTGCTGGCGTTGATGTAGAAATTAAACTGTCCGCTGTTAAATAGCAGATAGTAAGACTCAGCCGAAGGCTGAAGGAGTAAAGTGTGAGCGAAAATACACAAGCTAATGATGCAGGCGCATCCTCTAGCGATCAAGGAAGCAATCAGCTGAAGCTGAATGGATTGTTTGCCTTCAAAGAAGGAATGGCAACGATTTATGACGATCAAGGTGAGGCAGTTCCTGTAACTGTTCTTCGATACGAACCTTGGGTTGTCTCTCAAATTAAAACTAAAGAAAATGATGGATATGCAGCCATTCAGTTGGCATGCCGGCCTAAAAAAGCAAAGAATTCATCTGCTGCTGAAAAAGGGCATTTGAAAAAAGCTGGCTTTGAGACGGGTGCTGCATTTGTTAGGGAGCTTCGTCATGAAATTCCTGCTGATGTAAAACTCGGTGCTAAGCTTTCTATCGAAAGTTTGAAAAAAGGCGATATTGTAAAAATTACTGGCAAATCAAAAGGCCGTGGTTTTCAAGGTTCTCAGCGCCGTTGGAACTTTCAAGGTGGACCAGCTTCGCATGGATCTAAATTCCATCGTCGTCCTGGGTCTTCTGGTAACAGAACTTGGCCAGGTCGAGTTATGCCAGGTAAAAAATTCCCAGGTCACTGGGGAGATGAAGTTGTCACTGTTAAATCTGTAAGAATCGTCGACGTTCTTCCTCAGGAAGGTGTTGTTATGGTTAAGGGACCAGTTCCCGGAGGCCGTCACACACTCGTTCGTCTGGTGAAGGAGGTATAAGATGTCAAAAGTAGATGTGTTAAATTGGAAAAAAGAAAAAGTTGGTAGTGTAGAATTGTCTTCGGACGTTTTTGCAGCTGAAGTAAAAAAAGATATTCTTCATACGGTTGTGAACTGGCAGTTGGCTTCTCGTCGTTCAGGTACTGCGATGGTGAAAACTCGTGGTCTCGTAGCTGGTGGTGGTAAAAAGCCGTTCAAACAAAAAGGAACAGGCGGAGCTCGTCAAGGGTCATCTCGTTCTCCGTTGATGCCTGGCGGTGGTAAAATGTTTGGACCACATCCGCGATCATACGCTTTTGCACTTCCTAAAAAAGTTCGTGCTCTTGCTTTGAAAATGGCTTTGTCTCATTTGACCAAAGAGGGAAAGCTCTTTGTCGTTGAGAGCATGAAGTCTGAAGGCAAAACAAATGAACTAGCAAAACGTTTGGAAGCTTTCGGAATAAAAAAAGCAGTTTTGATTGATGCTCAGGTGGATAAAAAGTTCAAACAGGCTTCAGACAATTTGCCAACTTTCAAATATTTCCCAGTGGAAGGTTTGAATGTATTTGATCTATTAAAATACGATGCAGCGGTTATTACAAAAGAATCTGTTGCGAAAATCACCGAGCGTTGCCTCGAAAAAGCAGCGGAATAAGGTGGAGTAAATATGAAACAATTAATAAAAAAACCACTCATTACAGAAAAAAACACCATACTCAATGCAGCTGGTGTTTATGTATTCGAAGTTGTTGCGGAAGCTTCAAAACCAGAAATTAAGACTGCGGTCGAAAAAGGTTTTGGCGTGAAAGTATTATCAATTAAGACATCGAACTGCCGAGGATCTGCAAAAGCCAATAAATTTGGTTTTGGTCGAGTTCCTCACTGGAAAAAGGCTTTTGTTCGATTAGCTCCGGGCGAGAAAATCGCTCTATTTGAAGGAGTGTAATCATGGGTATCAAGGTATTTAACCCTCGCACAGCGGGAACTCGCGGTAAGATCGGATTTGATTTCGAGGAAATCACTAAGAATTACCCAGAGAAATCATTAACAGAAAAATTGTCAAAATCTGGCGGTCGAAGTAATACAGGTATGACAAGCAGCTGGCGCACAGGTGGCGGTCATAAAAGACGCTATCGTGTAATTGACTTCAAGCGTACAAAAACAGATGTGCCCGCTAAAGTTATTGCGATTGAGTATGATCCAAATCGTACTTGCCGTATTGCTTTGGTTTCCTACATAGATGGTGACAAGGCTTATATCATTTGCCCAGTAGGTTTGAATGTTGGAGACAATGTTCTCGCAAGTGAGAAAGCAGATATCAAGCCAGGGAACTCTCTTCCGTTAGCATCAATTCCTGTTGGTACAACCATTCACAACGTGGAAATGCGACCTGGAAAAGGTGGACAAATGGTTCGTGGTGCAGGAGCTGGCGCGATCTTGATTGCGAAAGATACTGACTACTGTCAAGTCCGTCTTCCTTCCGGTGAAGTGAAAAAAATTATGTCTGTCTGTAAAGCATCGATCGGTCAAGTAGGAAACACTGACAATGAAAACGTAAAGCTTGGAAAAGCTGGAGCGTCTCGTTGGGTTGGTAAGCGTCCTTCCGTTCGTGGTATGGCAATGAATCCTGTCGACCATCCATTGGGTGGCGGTGAAGGAGTGGGTAAAGGACATCACCCAGTGACTCCTTGGGGTCAGCCATCCAAAGGGTATAAAACTCGTCACAACAAACGAACAAATAGTTCGATTGTTAAAAGAAGAAAATAACAGGGGTGAATTGTGGCACGTTCAGTTAAAAAAGGACCATACATCGATAATCATCTTCAAAAAAAGATCGATCATGCGATTGAAAAGAACGATAAAAAAGTCATCAAAACTTGGTCTCGCCGATCAACTGTATTTCCAGAATCAGTCGGCCTGACTTTCGCAGTTCACAACGGACGAAAATTCGTTCCTGTGTACGTTACTGAAAATATGATCGGTCATAAACTTGGTGAGTTCGCTCCAACGCGAACATTTAACGGGCATGCTGAGAAAAAAGCGGCTCCAGCAGCTGGTGCTCCAGCGGCAGCTAAGAAGTAAGGCCAGGGGTGAATTATGGAATCTAAAGCAAGTTTAACACAAGCACGAGTGGGCGCTCAAAAAGCAAGACTCGTTGCTGATGTTGTTCGTGGAAAAAATGTGAGTGAAGCAATTAAAACACTCACAGTTCTTAATAAGAAAACAGCTTCGATCATCAAGAAATTGATCGAGTCTGCTGTTGCTAATGCAGATTACAAAAAAACCATGGACTTGGATAAGTTATACGTGAAGTCGATTTGGGTTGATCAAGGGCCAGTTCTGAAAAGATGGCGTCCTCGCGCTCAAGGTCGCGCTTTTGGTATTCGTAAAAAAACAAGCCACATTAACGTCGTTTTGGATGAGAGGTAATCGTGGGACAAAAGGTTAACCCAGTAGGGCTTAGAGTTGGCGTCATTCGTACTTGGGATTCTCGGTGGTATGCTAAAGGCAAAAACTACACTTTGAATCTTCATGAAGATATTCGCTTGCGAAAATATTTGAAAGACAAACTAAAACACGCGGGTATTTCAAAAATTGAAATGGAGCGTGCTGCAAACAAAATCAAAATCATCATTCATACAGCTCGTCCTGGTGTTGTTATCGGAAAAAAAGGAACTGGAATTGATGGATTGAAGGCTGATGTTCAAAAATTGACTCCAAATGAAGTTTTTTTGAGCATACAAGAAGTACGTAAGCCAGACATCGATGCACAATTGGTGGCTGAAAATATCGCTCTTCAATTGGAAAAGCGTATCTCTTGGCGCCGAGCGATGAAGAAATCTCTCGCTGCAGCGATCAAGGGCGGTGTTCGTGGTATTAAAATTAAAGTTTCTGGCCGTTTGGATGGAGCAGAGATTGCTCGTACAGAATGGTACAATGAGAAGAGCGTTCCTCTTCATACTTTGCGCGCAGATATCGATTACGGAACAGCTGAGGCTTTAACAGCTTACGGATTGATTGGCTTGAAAGTATGGATCTACAAGGGTGATATTCTCTCAGCTCGTGAGGTAGAGGAGGCTGGCCGTGTTAAGTCCTAAGAGAGTTAAACATCGTAAGCAATTCGTGGGTCGTGCTCGTGGTCTTGCATATCGTGGTAGCAACCTCGATTTCGGTGATTATGGTTTGCAAGCTGTTGCTGAATTCCGCATGACGGCTCGCCAGCTAGAAGCAGCTCGTATCGCGATTGCTCGAAGTATCAAGCGTGGTGGAAAAATCTGGTGCCGAGTGTATCCAGATGTTCCTGTAACAAAAAAACCAGCTGAAGTACGTATGGGTAGTGGTAAAGGTAATCCGGAGTTTTGGATTGCACGCGTTCTTCCTGGTAAAATTCTTTTTGAAATGAACGGTGTGACTCGAGAACAAGCAGAAGAAGCTTTCACTCGTGCTGCACATAAACTTCCATTCAAAACAAAATTTTTGGCACGGGAGTAGGGGTAAGCTATGAAATACACAGAGATTCAAGAATTATCTGCAAAAGAGTTAGTGAAGAAATGCAAGGCTGCAACTTCAGAGTTATTCACTTTGAAAATGAAAAACTCATTGGGTCAATTGGCGAACCCCATGGAAATCAGAAAACTTCGCCGCGAAGTTGCACAATTTAAAACTGCGATTTCGAAAAATGCCGTGACGAAAGTTGCAGGCAAAGCCACTAAAAAAGTGGCGAAGAAATAACTGAGGTAGAATGTGACAAAAGAAAAGCAAAGCACAAAAGCACCAAAAAAAGACCAAGCTGAGGTAGCTCCTCGTGGTCGAAAAATTGAAGTGGTTGGTGAAGTGATCAGCGATAAAATGGATAAAACCATTTCTGTTTTGATTTACCGAACCATTCGTCATCCGAAATATGGAAAATACATGAAGCGATCTTCTGTATTCAAAGCTCATGATGAAAAAGGCCAAGCGAAAATCGGCGACATGGTTCGTATTCGTGAAAGTCGTCCACTCAGCAAAACAAAACGATGGACATTGGTTGAAGTCGTTGAAGCAGCAAAGAACTGAGGTGACCTATGATTCAAATGCAAACTAAACTCAATGTTGCTGATAACTCCGGTGCAAGCGAAGTAATGTGCATCAAGGTCATCGGTGGATCTAAAAAGCGCTATGCTTCAATTGGCGATATTATTATCGTTTCAATTAAAGAAGCGGCTCCAAATGCAAAAGTAAAAAAGGGTGATGTGGCAAAAGCAGTTGTTGTGCGAACAGTGCATAAATTGCGTCGCCCAGATGGTTCTTATATTCGTTTTGATGATAACTCAGCAGTTCTTATCAATGCGGCAAAAGAGCCTATTGGAACTCGTATTTTTGGACCAGTTGCTCGTGAGCTTCGTGCGAAACAATTTGTGAAAATTGTTTCCTTGGCTCCAGAAGTACTTTAAGGGGAACTTATGAATCGATTACAAGAAAGATACAGAAAAGAAATTGTTCCACAACTGAAGAAACAGTTGAACAAAGAGAACGTGATGCAGGTTCCAGGTCTAGAAAAGATTATTCTCAGTGTTTGTACTTCTGATGCTGTAGGAAATCCAAAACTCTTGAATGGAGTTGTGGATGAAATCACAGCGATCACTGGGCAAAAAGCAGTACAAACTCGAGCGAAAAAAGCGATATCGAATTTTAAACTTCGTGAAGGGATTCCAATAGGTGTGCGTGTTACTTTACGCCGTGAAAAAATGTGGGCGTTTTTGGATCGCATGACTAATTTGGCTCTTCCTCGCGTTCGTGACTTCCGTGGTTTGCCTAGCAAAGGTTTTGACGGTCGTGGAAACTACAATATGGGTTTAAAAGAACAGATCGTATTTCCCGAAATTAACTACGATCGCGTTGAGAAAGTTCGTGGAATGAATATCACAATTTGCACGACAGCAGGGAACGATGTTGATGGTCGCGCGTTATTAGAGGCATTAGGAATGCCTTTTAGAAAGTAATAGGTAGGTGAACTTTGGCACGCAAGGCAGCTATTGAAAAAAATAATCGTCGAAAAAAGGCATCACTCAAGTATTTGAAGCTTCGTAAGGAGTTGAGAGTAAAGAGTTTGGATTTGAAACTTTCAGATGAAGAGAGAGTGGCAGCTCGCAAGAAATTGCAAGATCTACCAAAAAATGCATCTCCGAATCGAGTGAGAAGTCGTTGCGAGTTGACTGGTCGTCCTCGTGGCAACTATCAAAAATTTGGACTTTGCCGATTGGAATTTAGAAAATTGGCTTTAGCAGGAAAACTACCAGGCGTAACCAAGGCAAGTTGGTAATAGGAGAAGGCAATGGATACAGTTGCTCAGTTTTTGACAAGAGTTCGAAATGCAGGTGTGGCTCGACATGAAAAAGTCGATGTCCCATCTTCTAAATTGAGAGTTGGATTGGCGGAAATTTTGGCTAACACCGGTTTCATACGCAGCTATAAAGTTGCGAAAGATACAAAGCAAGGTGTTATGCGCGTTTATCTTCGTTATGACGAAGTGGGTGCGCATGCGATCACTAACATTCAACGTGTGAGCCGACCAGGCAGACGCGTATATGTTAAATCAGGCGAAATTCCAACAGTTCGATCAGGCTTAGGAATGACCATTATCAGCACAAGCCAAGGTCTGATGAGTGGTGACGAAGCGAAGAAAAACAATCTTGGCGGCGAATTTATCTGTAAGGTTTGGTGATAATATGTCGCGAATCGGAAGAGCACCAATTTATTTTGATGATAAAGCGCAGGTGACAGTAACTCCTGCGAATGAGGTGATTGTTAAGGGTGTTAAGAGCACTCTTACAATCAAAATGCTTCCTCAGGTAACTGCTAAAATTGAAGGCAAGAAAATCACGCTTTTGAGAGATGCAGAAACAAAAGAGGTTAAATCTCTTCACGGAATGTATCGTGCTTTAGTTCAAAGTGCGGTCACAGGAGTGACTAAAGGATTTACCAAGATTCTTGAGCTTCACGGGGTTGGATATCGTGCCAACGTCGCTGGTAAAAAGCTGGAGCTTTCTTTGGGATTTAGTCATCCAATCAATTTCGATATTCCAGAAGGAATTGAAGTGAAGGTTGATAAACAAACAACAATTACGGTATCCGGAGCAAATGCGGCTGTTGTTGGCCAAGTTTCTGCCATAATACGTAGTTTCCGTCCACCAGAGCCATATTTGGGCAAAGGTGTTCGATATCAAGGCGAGCATATCCGTAAAAAAGCGGGTAAGTCGGCTGGTAAGTAAGAGAGGTAGCAAATGAAACTTAAAATGACTCGTAAAACCAGTACACGAAAAATTGCTCGGTTAACGAAAAAAATTAGAATTCGAAAAACTGTGAATGGAACTCCTGAGCGACCTCGCTTATGCGTTTTTCGCAGTGCTAAGCACATGTACGCGCAAATTGTCGATGACGTTGCGGCAACTACTATTCTCACAGTTTCTTCTCTTAAGTTAGATGAAGGAAAATCGGGAAAAGAATTGGCAACATTGGTTGGTAAAGAACTAGCGAAAATCGCAATTTCTAAAGGTATTAAAAATGTTGTGTTTGACAGAAATGGCTTCATCTATCATGGCCGAGTACAGGCTTTGGCTGATGGCGCTCGTGAAGGTGGACTTAACTTCTAAACGGAATTCACCTTGTGGTGGATTCAGATGTAAAGTGAGTCGGCTTGAAGTTGACTCAAATGTAAAGTGGATCAACCAAAAGTTGATTCAGAGGTAAGGGGAACTGAGTGGAACGACAAATGACACAAGAATTCGAAGAAAGAGTTGTGACAATTAATCGCGTAACCAAGGTTGTAAAAGGTGGACGTCGATTTTCTTTCGCTGCTCTCGTAGTAGTAGGAAATAAAGCTGGAACTGTTGGATTTGGATCTGGCAAAGCTGGTGAAGTTCCAGAAGCCATCGGCAAAGCTGGCCGTTGTGCAAAAAAAGCTACTGTTTTGGTGAATTTGAAAGACGGAACCATTGGCCACGAAATCGTGGGCAAGTTCGGTCCCACGACTGTGATCATGAAGCCTGCATCAGCAGGAACTGGTGTGATCGCGGGTGGAGCGGTTCGAGCAGTATTAGAATCAGTTGGAATTACGGATATCCTAACTAAATGTTTGGGCAGTCGTAATCCGCATAATGCAGTTCGGGCGACAATGGATGGATTGAAACAGCTCAAAGCACAGAAAAAAGTTTGAGGTTAAAATGGCTAAGCAATTTTTGATTACACAAAAAAGGTCTTTGATTGGATGCAGTAAAACTCAATGTCTAACTATGGAAGCATTGGGATTGCGCGGTCGTCACAAATCAGTGGTTGTGGCAGACAATGCTGCTAATCGAGGACAAATCATGAAAGTTCAACATCTGGTTGAAGTTGAAGTTCAACCAGCGACTAAAACACGAACCGATGCTACGGCACGGTCGAAATAGAGGTAATTATGAGTCTCTTATCAACTCTGGCTCCTAAAGAGGGCTCAACGCATTATACAAAACGTCTTGGTAGAGGCCGTGGATCGGGCTTAGGACAAACTTCTGGTAAAGGTGGTAAAGGTCAAACAGCTCGTTCCGGAGGTAAGATTCGCCGCGGATTTGAGGGTGGACAAACTCCTCTGATGCGTCGTTTGCCTAAATTTGGTTTTAGCAATGTTAAATTTGAGACAAAATACTCAGTAGTTAATTTGGCTCAATTAGAAAACTTCACTGGTGAAGTGACGCCTGAAACTTTGAAAAAAGCTGGTGTTGTTCATTATTTTCCAGTTAAAATTCTTGCCAATGGAAAATTGACAAAGGCTTTAACAGTTAAGGCTAATAAATTTAGCGCTGCTGCCAAAGCTGCTATTGAAGCAGCTGGTGGTAAAGTTGAGGTTCTTTAATCAACTTCGGTTGATGAATTTGAAACCAAATCACTGTTAAGGTGATTTGGTAACCGAATAGCTTTCAGGGTAGTTCGGTTGAGAAAGGCGAAGAGTGGCAGAGAACAACTTAGAAACGGCAAAAAACTCGGATTTAACAAGACGAATTCTTTTCACATTAACCATGCTGGCAGTTTATCGCATTGGAGTTCATGTGCCAACGCCAGGTGTTGATGGCGCGGCGGTGATGTCTTTTTTTGAGGCTCAAAAAGCTGGAATTTTCGGTTTATTCAATACGTTTACTGGCGGAGCTTTAAATCAGTTTTCAGTTTTTGCACTTGGAATCATGCCCTATATCTCTTCTTCAATTATTTTTCAGCTTTTAGGTTCAGCTGTACCGTATTTGGAAGCCTTAAAAAAAGAGGGCGAACACGGACGAAAAAAAATCAATCAATACACTCGTTATGCAACAGTCGTCCTGGCTGTGATTCAAGGTTATGGGATAAGTACTTGGCTTGCTAATTCTCATAGCCCGACAGGAAAAAATCTTGTGATATCGGCGATGGTAGGTGGATTTGTTCCATTTAAAATTATGACGATTATCACGCTCACCGCAGGAACATGCTTCATCATGTGGCTAGGGGAGCAAATCACAGAAAAGGGAATCGGGAACGGATCTTCTTTGATTATCTTTACTGGTATTGCAGCAGGAGTTCCTGGAGGAGCTTCTCGTCTGTGGCAATTGGTTCAGAATAATGAGATGAGTTCTGCCGTGGTATTAGGACTTCTTGCTGTAATGGTAGCAATTATTGCTGGTGTTATTTTTATGGAAGTTGCACAGCGAAGAATTGCAATTCAGTATTCTCAGCGTGGTCAAGGTATGCAAGCGATGGCAGTGCCTTCGAGCCATCTTCCTATTAAAATTAATTTTTCAGGCGTTATTCCGCCAATTTTTGCAAGTTCTCTTTTGATGTTTCCAGCGACCATGGCGCAATTTGCTCAATGGCCTTGGTTGAAAGCATTGCAGGATTCTTTGAGTCCTTCAGGAACAATGTACAATATTCTGTTCGTTGCTTTGATTGTCTTTTTCTGTTTCTTTTATACAGAGATTGTTTTCAATCCAACGGAAGTGGCAGAAAATCTCAAAAAATATGGTGGATTTATTCCTGGGGTTCGCGCAGGAAAAAGCACTTCTGAGCATATTCAAAAAGTCATGGATCGCGTGAACGTATTGGGCGCTATTTACCTGAGTGTTGTTTGTGTTATGCCAGGTCTTTTAATGAATCTAGCAAAAGTGCCGTTTTATTTCGGTGGAACTAGCTTGCTTATTTTGGTGGGTGTGGCTTTGGATACCTCACAACAAATTCAATCTCATCTGATTTCTCAAAAGTATGAAGGCTTGTTAAAGGGCGCTAAAATTCGTAGTCGAAGGGTTCAATACTGATGAATATCCTGTTGTTTGGCGCTCCTGGAGCGGGAAAGGGAACTCAGTCTGAACTTCTAGTGAAGAAGTTGAGTTTTCTGCAAATATCAACAGGTGATCTTTTTCGAGCTGCAATTAAAAATAAAACAGCTCTTGGCCAAACTGCCCAGTCCTATATGGACAAGGGAGAGCTAGTCCCAGATTCCGTTGTGATCGGAATGGTGGATGAAGTTTTGGCAAATTTAAATGGTAAAAATTTTATCCTGGACGGTTTTCCTCGTAACGTTGCTCAGGCGGAGGCTTTAGGGAAGATCCTAAGCCAAAGGCAATTAGAAATTGGGAAAGCTGTTTTCTTAGAAGTACCGTCAGAGGCGCTACTTTCTCGGTTAACAGGTCGTCGAGTATGTAAGTCCTGTGGGGCTGTCTATCATATCGCTTCGAAACCCACTCATAAAACAGGAGTTTGTGATTCCTGCGGTGGGGAGGTCATTCAAAGAAATGACGACAAAGAAGATGTGATAGCCACAAGACTTAAAACCTACGCAGAAAGTACTGCGCCTCTAAAACAATATTACAAATCCTTGGGGAAATTAGTCGCTGTCGATGGGGATAGGAATTCTGAAGAAGTTTTTGTTTCTATCAAGGCAGAATTAGGCAAGTAAAAAAAGTGCTTGATTTTCTGGACAACCTGCTCCTTTGGTGTTAGGTTGGCCAACTGCGAAATTAATTCTTGGTTTTGTAAATTTTGAAATTAACAATAATATCAACGAGTTAGAATAAATAAACGTTGGTGTTTTAGGGTGGGTTTTTGTTATGAAAGTTCGGCCATCGGTAAAAAAAATTTGTAATAAGTGTAAAATTATCAAGCGAAAAGGTGTGATCCGCGTCATTTGTGAAAACACCAAGCATAAGCAAAGGCAGGGTTAAGTAATGGCTCGTTTAGCAGGTGTTGACCTTCCAAGAAATAAAAGAGTTGAAGTTGCATTAACATACATCTTCGGTATCGGACGTCCTCGCGCTCGAAAGATTTGTAAGGATGCCGGTATTCCAGACACTCTTCGCACAGATGCATTGACTGACGAACACATTGCGAAAATGCGCTCGATCATTGAAGGAAACTTCAAGGTTGAGGGTGATCTTCGTCGTGAGGTCGGAATGGCAATTAAACGTTTAATGGATTTGAACTGTTTCCGTGGTATTCGCCATAGAAAAGGTTTGCCAGTTCGTGGTCAAAGAACCAAATCCAATGCTCGTACTCGTAAGGGTCCTAGAAAAACGGTCGCTAATAAGAAAAAAGCCGTTTAATGAATGAGCACTCGCTTGTTGCGAGTGTTTGCTCCTGGAGCTTAGCGTTTGAGTAAAACTTGAAAATACTGAGGAGATCGTGTGAACCAAGTTGAGAAAAAAGTTGTAAAGAAAAAAGTTAAGAAGAACGTGCCCACTGGCCGTTGCTACGTGCAAGCAGGGTTCGGAAATGTGATCGTAACTATCACTGATATGGCGGGAGATACTGTCTCTTGGTCGTCAGCTGGACATTTGGGATTTAAGGGCAGCCGTAAAGGAACTCCGTTCGCAGCGCAAGTCGCAGCGGAAGATGCTGGAAAAAAGGCGATGGAAGCAGGAATGCGTTCACTTGAAGTCTTTTTGAAAGGTCCTGGCGCTGGTCGTGAACCTGCTGTTCGTGCTCTAGCGGGTCTTGGAATGAGAGTCATTTTAATGAAGGACGTGACTCCTGTTCCTCATAATGGATGTCGTCCTCCTAAACGTCGTCGTATTTAACGATAAACCGAATTGGTCTGAAGATCGATTCGGGTAATAATCAAATCGGTCTGGGATCGATTTGCAAAAAGACGAATCAACCTAGGGTTGATTCGCAAAACTGAGGTGAATCGTGGGTTGCCAAAATGAAAGTGTCTGCAAATTATGTCGCCGTGAGAACGCAAAGCTCTTTTTGAAGGGTGATCGTTGCTACACGGATAAATGTTCATTCGAGCGCCGTCCATATCCTCCGGGACAACATGGACAATCTCGTTTGAAATTTTCTGAATTCGCATTGCAATTGCGTGAAAAACAAAAAGCAAAGCGTTTTTACGGTCTTTCTGAAAAACAGTTTCGCCGTTATGTCGGTGTTGCCGATGCTTCGAAAGAAGTTACCGGTCTTGCACTCTTGAAAATTTTAGAGTCTCGTTTAGACAATGTTGTTTACACCATGGGATTCGGCTCTTCACGTCGAGAAGCTCGCCAATTGGTGAGTCATAATCATGTTCTTGTGAACGGTAAGCGTTTAAATATTGCTTCATACGTCGTCAACAAAGGTGATGTGATTGAAGTTCAAGAAAAAAGCCGTCAAGGTGTTCGCATCCTGAATGCAATTCAGGGTGTATCAAAACGAACTGTTCCTTCATGGTTGGAAGTTGATCACTCTCAGTTCAAAGGAACTGTTAAAGACATCGTCGGACGTGATGAAGTTTCAGTACCAGTCGAAGAAGCAATGATCGTTGAGTACTATTCTAGATAGATAATTTTGAACAAACGGGAGAGCTATGCAACAGCATTATTATAAGTTTTGGAGAGAACTGATTAAACCAAAAGGCTTCGAAATCGATCGTGAATCTCAGCGTGATGATTACGCTAAATTCATTATTCGACCACTCGAAAGAGGCTTTGGTGTCACTCTTGGAAATAGTTTGCGACGAATTCTTCTGTCTTCAATGATGGGATCTGCAGTTTCTGCAGTGAAGTTCGATGGAGTACTTCATGAGTTCACAACAATTCCAGACGTTCTTGAGGATGTTACAGATATTATTTTGAATTTAAAAGAAGTTCGATTTCGTCACTACAGTCCAGATGCTTTGAATTTGAAAATTTCCAAAAAAGGTCCTGGAAAAATCACAGCTGCTGACATTCAAGTGAGTGATAAAATCGAAGTTTTAAATCCAGAACAACACATTGCCACTTTGAGCGCCAATGCGAATTTCAATGCAGAGATCATGGTTACTTTTGGGCGTGGTTATGAAGCCGCTGAAAACCGTAATCTTGAATTAGCGATCGGCTTTATTGCCGTGGACGCTCTTTACAGTCCTGTTCGTAAGGTGAATTACACAGTGTCAAATGCACGTGTTGGTCAGCGAACAGACTATGATGCTTTGGCATTGGAAGTTTGGACTGATGGAAGTTTGAAGCCAGAAGAAACGGTTTCTTTAGCTTCAAAGATTCTTAAAGAACAATTGCAAATTTTCTTAACTTTCGACGAAGCAATGGAGCCCGCAGAAGAAGCTCGTGAAAAGGGTTCTCCAACATTGAACGAAAATCTTTTCCGTTCAGTGGACGATTTGGAGCTTTCCGTTCGTTCAGCGAATTGCTTGAAAAATGCTAACATTCGTTACATTGGCGAGTTGGTAGTTAAATCAGAAGCTGAAATGCTGAAAACAAAAAATTTCGGCCGTAAGTCTTTGAATGAAATTAAAGAAATTCTTTCCGAGATGGGTTTAGGCCTTGGAATGAAAATTGATGGATGGCCGCCAGTAGGTTGGGATCCAAATATCCCCCCTCCATCAAAAAGAGAACAGCAGTAATTAGATCGAATCGATAAATCGATTCATTGTGATGAAGTGGGACTCAGTTTTTGATTGAGTTCTAGTAAAGAGAACGGAATTAACATCAGGTTGATTCCTAAAATGAAGGAATTGAAGTTGATTCCTTAAGATAGAAAATCAACCTAGAGTTGGTTTTGAACACGAGGTTAAGCGAATGAGACACAGAAGAAAAAATAAGCATTTCGGTCGTAAATCCACAGCTCTGAAAGCTTTGTGGCGCGGTTTGATCGTCAACATAGTTGAACACGGTCGAATTAAAACCACAGTTGATAAAGCGAAAGAATTGCGAAGCTATGTAGAAAAAGCGATTACTTTAGGTAAGAAAAATGACCTAGCAAGTCGTCGTTTATTACTTTCAAGAATTCCTAATGAAAAAACTGTTGATACTATTTTGAGTGATCTTTCTCCGCGATTCAAAGATCGTAATGGTGGATACACTCGAATTATTAAAATCGGACGTCGTCCTGGTGATACTGTAGAGATGGCATTCATTGAGTTCGTTGATTACGATTATACAAAAACAGCTCAAAAAGATGATGGAAAAAAAGCTGAAACTCCAGCAAAAGCAGCAAAAGGTGAAAAAGCCGATGCTGAGAAACCAAAAAAAGCACCCAAAGCTAAAACTGATTCTGTTGTAGCAAAGAAAAAAGCTGCAGCAAAAAAAGTGCAAAAGAAATCTCGAGCGGCAGCAAGGGTATAAACCCGAGCGGCAGCATGAGTATTTCAGAACAGCTCAAGTATTGAGTTGCGTGGCTGCGATACCAACGAGAGATAAGTCGTCAAAGGTTACAGGAAATAAATTCATATTTCAGAACCCCAGTCAAAAACTGGGGTTTTTTTTCATTTTTTTGATTTCTTTAGACTAAAGAACATGTCGATAGATTGAAAAAAGAACAAAGAAAAGAACAAAGAAAAGAACAAAGAAAAGAACAAAGAAAAGAACAAAGAAAAGAACAAAGAAAAGAACAAAGAGACAAAACTTTGTTAATGGTTTTTTGTTGGCTTGAAACAACTAAAGAATAACACCGATTGATCTCAGTTAAATTCAATGGATAAAATAGAATATTGATGAAGGAGCTCCTATGAAAGATCACCAAGCAGAACGCACGGCTCAGCGCCAACAAAAAAACATCGCCATGATGAAAGCTACGATGATTACAGCGCTTGGTGCGGTCCTGATTGTTACATTGTTCTCCGTCTGGAAGGAAAAGACAGCGCCAAAAGAAAGTGCAAAGGCAATCAAACAATTAGACTCTATGGAGGCTCAAGGTATTCCTCCCTTCACGGCTAAAACTATCAGTGGTGTTGAAGTTTCCTCGGTAGGATTTAAAGGAAAACTTTTGATTGTAAATTTTTGGGCATCATGGTGTGAACCCTGTGTTGCTGAAATCCCTTCCTTGGTCTCGCTGGTTAAATCTTTTAAAGGACAAGTGGCCCTCATTGCTATTTCTGGTGATAACAGCCTTGACGATATTAAAGCTTTTCTGAAGTCTTTTCCTGAGCTGAAAAATGAGAATATCTCCATCGTTTGGGATGAAACACATTCGCTCATGGAGAAATATGGGACTGAGAGAATGCCTGAAAGTTACATTGTCGGAAAAGATGGAAAACTGGTGAAAAAAATTATTGGTTCTATCAACTGGCACACTCCGGAATCAGAAGCTTACGTGAAAGAACTGCTGGCAACCGCTCATCAGTGAGTTGGATCTGTAAGGATAATCAGAGAGATGAGTGATTGCACGGCACAAGTGAGGCGAGAACTTGCGCGAATGTAGCGGGGGCTTGCGCGAATGTTGTGAATAATAGCTTCGTCTAAAACCCCAAAGACTTTTTGAGATCGTCCAATTTCTTTTGAACGTCACCTTGGCTGCCTTTTTGGGCTTGGCTCGATTGCTTTTCGGCTTTGGCTTTTTGAGTGTTCAAGGCCTCTTCAATTTTTTTCACTTGGCCATCGACTTGGCCCTTCGCCTGACTCAATTGAGCTTCAACCTTGGAACGTTCTCCGCCAATGGCTTGATTGATGGCGGCCTGCAATTTTGCTTTGGCCTCTTCAATTTTGTGGCTGATTTGCTTTTCGAAGCCTTTTTGGAGCTCAGGGCCGATATTGGAGTTAACGTCCAAAGCGACATCCGGCAAATCGCCTTTGCCTTTAGCTTGAATGTCGACCACGGGAATTCCGGCAAAAACATTTTTTAAAATATCGTTGAGGAGGGCGTTTGGCGCGGAAATATCATAGTCAATTTTGCTTACTTGGTTACTCAAAGAAAAATCAATTTGCGTGAGCCCCGTGAGGTCTCCGTGAGTTTTTAGAGTTCCGGTGGCCGTTTTGAACGCAATTTTCGCGTCTGGGGAATTCATCACATCACGTCCATCAATGGGGTAACTGTCGACAGAAAAATCAAAATCAGTCACTGCATCGACGTGCCGATTATCAAAGGAAAAACGACCTTTCACGCCACTCACATTCATACCTGGAAAATTCCCTTGCAGAGTTCCCACGGTCGGATGACCAGTGAGAAGTTGATTGGAAGTCACATCGGTGATCTGACCGCTCAAGTCGCCCAACATTTTATTTGAAGGCACCGCTTTGGAGCTGACACTGATTTTTTTGATCCAAAAAAGCGGGTAAGAGTTTTGCCGCCCAAACTCATAGGTCACACCCTTGGCGCGGGGATGAGGCTTCATCGAAACGTCGGGCTCTTTTTCGCCTTTTTTCATCATGTTTGGTGGCACATACTTGTTGGCCAAGGATTTGTAGTGATTCACTTTGGCTAAATAAGGAGCCAGGTATTGTTGCAAAATACTGGCACTCAGACTTTTTCCATCGATATTGGGAATGTGAAAATGAGACTGAAGATTGGCAATGTCTTTATTCACCAGTTCGTTGATTTCTTTGAATTGAGAGTTGGCGGAGTTAATATCAGAGTTAAGCTCGGTCGCCACAGAGGAAACCGTTTTGTATTTGCTGTCAGCCTCTTTGAGGATTTCACTGATTTTTTGAAGGCTTTCGACCACTTCTTGCGGAGATTTAAAATTATTTGTTTTCACGGTGGAGATTCTTTGGCCCAGGGCTTCGATCTCTTTGCTCTGCGGTAAAGTTTTTAGCTTTTCTTCCCACTTTTTTTGTTTCTCTGTTAGCTCCTTGGAAAAAGCATCGAGTTTTTGTTTCGAGGGAAGATTTTGCTCGATGTTTTTTAATTGATCGTCGCCAGAATTCGCGCCCGCGCCGCCGCCTAAGACGGCCGCAATATCGCCGAGCACATTACCCTGAAATTTGTTTTTTGTGACATCCATTGCTTGTTTACCCGCCTTCAGAGCCTCTTTTTCAAGGGCCGACTGTTCGCCCGGTTTTAGTGGAGCGGGAGGCGGAGGAGGAGGTTTTACTTTTCCTGCGTGAGTTCTTGGAACGCTGATTTCGATTTTTTCCACGGCCATTTCATCGACGACGAAGCGAGCTCTTAAAAGACCGTCCCACAAAAGTGCAAAACGAATATCACCGATTTTTACCATGTCCATGTTGGGTTTGTCGGGATTGGTGATCTCCACTCCTTGCATGCGAAAACTTCCGTGCAAAAAGCTGGTTTCGATTTTAGCAATATCGACTTCGGCTCCGATCACTTCGTAGCCGATAAATTCCAAGGCGGAGCGGAGATTCATGTCGAAGAAAAACGCAAAATATCCATAAGTCAAAATCGCTACAATAAGAAAAGGAATGACGGCCTCGGTACGAACAGGACCTTTGTTCTTTGTCGATTTTTTTAATTTCGACTTTGTAGAGATTGTTTCAGAAGAATTTTTCTCTGTTGATTTTGTGCTGGCGGAATTAGCTTTGTCAGAATTTGAGTTGTTTGAAGTTGTGTCGCTCATGTTATGCCCCGTAAAGTTTGTCGTAAGTGTTGTACCATTTGAAGAGCGAAGTGGCCTGCATGGCTTTCCACCATTTAGTCCCTTTGATACGCTCGAGGATGTGAAGTCGGTATTTCACAATTAAATTTTTAAAAATGAAAAACATAGGCAGTGCTAAAATCAAACCAACTAGACCTGAGCCCATGATAATGGAATTATTGAATCGAGTCAGTGGAACTAGCGGCATATTGTAGAGGCTCACAAAAAGTGGACGAAGTCCGGCGTTTTCTAAAACTGCGCGGCCCAGACTGTCAGTGATCGGATCAAAAAGAAAAGCGACAAATTTAAAGAAGAACGCCGAAAGAAAGGCGGCTCCCAATTGCACTCGAAAGAAAAAACAGAGAATAAGGATCAGAAAGGTCTGCAAGGAGAGAAAGGGCGAAAATCCAAGAACAAGACCCAAGGAAAGGCCTGTGGCCAATTGGTTTGTGCCAGTGTCGCTGTTGAGTAACTTGAGAAAGGCAAAAAGCTGTTTCAATAGCAAGGTCATGATTTACTCCTGTTTTTTTGTCAGAATTTTGCGGTCTGCTATGAATTCGGATGATTCTAACGAAATTTAGAATTCAAGGGCAATGAAATTGCCTTTTTTGGCACTTCGAGGCAGGATGAAGTTGCATATGGGCTCAGCAATAATAGATTTTCAAACTTTACGCGTGCCGCGCGCCTTACTTATAGTGCCTTGTTATAACGAGGCCAGTCGTATTTCGCCGGAGCAGTTTCATGCCTTTGTGTCAGCGGGAAATTACATCTGTTTTGCTGATGATGGCTCCAAGGATGGTACAAGTGATCTTTTGCGAAAATATTTTGAGGGTCATCCCTTGGTCACAGTATTTCGATCAGAAACAAATTTGGGCAAAGCCGGAATCATTCGTGCCGCCGCGCTGGATTTGCTAAAAAAGGGAATGCCAAAGGAGATTGAGTGGGTGGGCTTTTGGGATGCCGATCTGGCAACTCCGCTTGGCGAAGTGGAGCTTTTTTTGCGTTTTCAGAGGGATTTTGCTCCGCAGGCGCAGGCGATTTTTGGCTCGCGAGTTTTACGGTTGGGCGCCGAGATTGAGCGATCAGTTCTGCGCCATTATTTAGGGCGGGCTTTTGCAACACTGGCGGCGCTGATGTTGAAGGTGCGGAGTTATGATAGTCAATGTGGAGCAAAGCTCTTTCATCGAAGCATTTTAGAAAAAATATTTCAGGAAGAGTTTATCAGTCGTTGGATTTTTGATTTAGAAATTTTATTACGCATTGGTGAAAAGCAGGTGGTCGAGTTTCCGGTGAACCAATGGCATGATGTTCCGGGCTCTAAAGTGAAAATTTTCAAAGAAATTTTCCGGGTGCTTTTGGATATGAAAAAGATTCGAGATCGATACTGTTAGGATGTTTATTTTTGAACCGTTGGCTCCTGAACCGCACGCGCGGTCATCATTTCGGGATTTTTCTTTTTTAAGGTGATGTAGCACCAAGCTCCAATAAGGCCGAAAGCAAATTGCAAAATTTGTGTTGCAGTGATGGTGGAAGTTCCAACAGAACTTTCGTGTCCAGTGACGAGATTAAATAAATAATAAAAAGCCGCTTGTCCCACGCCGACTCCGGCCGGAGAAACAGGAACGGCGGTCACCATAAAGCCAATGGGTACGACGAAAAAATAAGTACGAATAGAGATTTCACTGAATCCCAAAATATGACCAAGGTAAGCAAAGAGTGCCACGGAAAAAATTTGTGCCACTAAACTCAGGGCGAGGCTCTTAAAAAAGAGATCTTTTCTTTTGGCGTAGGAAGAAAATGTTTGAAGTAAGTGCACGAGATGGTGGCCTTTGGGTAATTTTTCAAGATTTTTTTCGAGCCAAGAATGTCCAGAAATTCTGCGGGAAAAAATAATGAGCCAAAAAAACGAAAATCCCGCGGTGATCATGAGTAGAAAATAGAAAATAAATTGGAGTTCATTATGCTGAGTGACGAGCTCCCAATCCCAGATCATTACCGCGACGGCCATGAAGACCATGGTAAAAAGGCCAATCAATCGATCCATAGCGACGGTAAGGACAGAGGCTAAACGGTGGGTAGGATTGGCTTGAGCGATATAATAACCCTTGATGACGTCACCGCCGACGCCGCCGGGAACGACGAAGTTGAAGAAAACACCGATCAAGGTGAGGCGCCAAACTTCGAAGCGAGAGAGAAAAATATTTTGCGATTTAAGAAGGAGACTCCAGCGCTCGTTTCCAAATAAAAAGTTGCCAGCCATCAATAAGACACAAACGGCTAAAGTCTGAAAAGAAAGGAGTTGTTGCATGGCTGAAAAATCAAGTTTCCCTGTGGTGACCAGCCAATAAATAATCAGGGCGGAAAACAGAAATTTGAGGAGCGAAGAAAAGGTGGATTTTAGGCGCTGTTTCATTTGTGGCGCCAACATATTCTTAAATCGGGAGTTGAAGCAAGAGCGCTTCTGGCAAGCGACCATTTTTTTTGTAAGATTGCGTCATTAGACATGAACAAGGAGTTCGATAGCCAGAGGCTTGCTCTGGGCTTGCCAAAGGCTTGCAAAAAACTCTCAAAATGCGTAAAGATGCCGACCTTATGGCAAGGTTCAAATTAAATGCGGAGTTAAAGAAACTAATTGGCGAAGTGACGGGACACCGTCGACTGATCGCTATTGTTGCCATTACTGGGGTGATCTACGCAGGAGCTTACAGTCGCTTGGCTCTGCTGCTAAAAGATTTGACGGATTTTTTAGGTCAAGGGGACACAGAAAAAATCAAGGGAACCATTGGGATCGCGTTGGCTTTGGCTTTGGTTTCAAATGTGTGCAAGTATTTTCACCTTTATTTGATGAATTATATCACAGAGCTCGTCGGTCAAAGTTTAAGAAATAAACTTCAATATAAGTTTAGCCAACTAAGTTTGTCGTTTCACAATTCATATACCACGGGGCCTGGCGGTTTGATCAGTCGCACTTTGAGTGATGTGCGTACCATTCAGGATGGACTGCGGATGGTGGCAGATATTTTTTTACATCCAGTTTTGTTTGTTTTGTTGCTCGGAAATTTAATTTACTTGGATTGGAAGCTCACTCTTTTTGCGTTTTCTTCGCTTCCCTTCATTGCGATTCTTTTAAAAAACATCTCCAGAAGTATTCGAAAATACACGCCCATGGGTTTTCAATATTTAGAGAAAATGGCGGGTATCATCAAAGAAACTTTGGATGGAGTGCGAATCATTCAGGCTTTTAATTTAGCACCGATCATCGAGAAAAAATTTCGTGATGTGGGAACGTCCTACACGGACACTCGAAAAATGGTTCACTCGCGGACAGAATTGGCTGGTCCACTGACCGAGATGATTGCGACTTCCATTTTTATGATTGTGCTTTTTTATATTACTAAGGAAGTGGCGCTAGGAAAGGCCACGACGGGCTCTTTCATGGCTTACACGACTTCTTTGTTGATGTTGAATCCATCATTGAAGCGAGCACAAGAAACTTATGTGCGCATTCAAGAAGTGTTGGTGGCGGCGGGACGAATTTACCAAATCGTGGAAGCTCCGCACGAGGTCGCTACGGGTGAGCTGGGTCGTCTTTTTCCTGAAAATTGGGAGAAAATTAGTTTCAAAAACGTGTCGCTGACTTTGGGCGGGAACAATGTTCTTGAACAAGTGTCGTTTGAAGTCCATCGCGGAGACACTGTGGCTTTGGTGGGTGAAAGCGGAAGCGGAAAATCTTCGATTTTAAATTTGCTGCTGAGATTTTTTGAGCCCACCAGCGGGGAAATTTTGGTGGATAACGTTTCTCTGGAAAAATTTGAGCTAAAAAGTTTGCGCAATCACATGGCCTTGGTTTCCCAGGATGTCTTTTTATTTAACGACACCATTCAAAATAATATTTTAGCTGGAAGCTCAGAGCGTTCAGATACTGAGGTCGTAGAAATTGCCAAGTCCGCCAATGCTTATGATTTTATTTCCAAAATGCCGAATGATTTTCAGACAGTGGTTGGAGACCGAGGCGGCTTACTGAGCGGTGGCGAAAAACAAAGAATCAGTATTGCGCGGGCTTTGTTTAAGAATGCGCCGATTTTGATTTTGGATGAGGCAACCAGCGCTTTGGATTCTTCGAGCGAGGCCGATGTGCAGCGGGGTTTAGAGGCGCTGATGAAAGGTCGAACAACTTTTGTGGTGGCTCATCGACTGTCGACCATTCAAGCGGTCGGTCGCATTTATGTAATGAAGAGTGGTCGTATTATTGAAGTCGGCACTCATCAGGAATTACTCAAGGCTCAGAAAGAGTATTTCCGTTTTTATCAGCTTCAGAATTCCGGCGCGGACCCTACCCCAACCTCAGTTGCTTGAGTGCTGAAGTTAGTTCTTCCATTGAAAAAGTATTCACATCAAGGTAGCCATCGGTTTTTCCATAGCCTTTAATCACAAAGCTTTGAGTTGAGACCGGGGCCCATTTGATAGAGTTTTTCTCAGGTTGATCGCCCTCGTCGCGATAAAGACCAATCACTGGAATATTAAAGGCAGAAGCGATATGAAGAATGGAAGTGTCCACGGAAATAACCAGTTCGCTCATTGAAATCAAAGCGGAGATTTCTGAAATGGTCGAAATTTGATCATGAAATTGGAGGCCCTCGCCTGGCAATGATTGCGTTGAGAACTGGGGCGATGACCCGGTCAATGATTCAGAAAATGATTGGCGCTGTGAGCTGGAAAATGATTTTACTAATTTTTGAATTCTAAGATGCTGCTCCGGCGGAGCGATAAGATGAATTCGATGATTCGGAAATTGTTTCGTGGTCAGTTCAATGACTTTTTTCAGAGTCTCATCTGTGAGTGATCTAAACCGAGCCGCAGAAAAAGCGTTGATAATGATGCGGTGGCTTTCGGAGTGGGACTGACGTTTGGCGGGGGACTGACTTTCGGTGGAGTTCTCAAGCAGAGTTCTTACTTTTTGAAAAATCTCTGGCGCTAGTTCTAGATTGTATTTTAAATCAATATTTTTTGCTCCCAGATGTTCAAGAAGAATGCGCGCCCGCTCTCGGGAGTGAACGGTATCAAAAGAATCCTCGAAGGATTCATTGTAAGCACGATAATTTTTTTTGCTAAAACCTATGACGTAGGCAGAGTGAATCATATTGACGACAAATATTGTGCGAGCGTCGGTGAAAGCTCTCATATCGATGACGAGGTCAAATTCAATTTTTCGAAGCTTAAGTGCCAATAAAATCGTAGGAAAAACTCCTCTGGTAAAGACATAGCATTTGTTAATTTGCGAATGGTTGCGAATGAGATTTTCAGAATTTTTGCCTGTGACAATGAAGGTTTCACTTTGCGGAAAAAGATTCTTTAACTCACGAAATAAAATAGTATTCACCACCATATCGCCAATTTTGTCATCAAAGTGAAAAATCAGGATTTTTTTTACTTTGGAGGGGTCGAGCTTTGTCGAAATTCTGGGGCTTCCGGTGGCGCTGAGGTCACTCTGCCCTCTCGGGCGGTCAAAAAGAAAAGTCACCAAGCGGAGAATCAGTTCTTTACCGAAATCAATTCTTTGATGGTTAATGTCGCGAATCCAATTTTTTATTTTTTGCATTTCGGTGCTCAGGATAATTGAGCGAGCCTGGAAAGTCTTCGGGTAAAAGAAAATAACGCAAGCAGGGAGCTATAAATTTGATTTGTCATCAGCCTTGCATGTCTCTTATTTCCGTTGGCAAAAGCATGAATGACCACAAGTCGATGGTGAAATCTCGTGGCCAGTTCGTCCCAGGGATAAATTTTATGTTCGACCCAATATTTTGTATCATGAAGCAATCCATTAGCCCAACTAACGGCATCTAAGATGTTATCTTTCTCTAAAAGATTCAACTCACCTTGATTGGAAATATAATCTGGGATTAATCCTTGTGTTTTGTTAGGATCAAGAGGGATTGCGCCTGGAGGATAAGTGAATTCAATTTTGCTCACTGAATCTCTGCCTTTTTTGATTTTTGTTTTTTATTCCAAATTCGTGTGTCCATCTTTGCTTTAAGTTCAAAAGCAAACTGCTCAATTCTTTTATTGCTATCATTCTTGGCAGTACCTTGAGCCTCAAGACGCATCGTATGCTCCACTTCACGAAAAAGATCGGAGGCGAGTAGCAAGGCGCGCTGATCGATAATTTCTTCAAGATTTTTATGTGGGGACTTCGGTACGATGGCATAAATAAATCGGCACTCCATGGACTCGGCCACCTTCTCGATCATTTCCAGGGTGACTTTTTTTTGGGGTTCGCGTTTCTCAAGCTGAGTAATTGCGGAGTGGCTCACACCAATGAGATCTGCTAGTTGGCGTGTATTGATACCAAGCGCACCTCGAATGGCCTTCATCCAGCCAGCAGGGGGTATCGCCTCGGCACGCAAAGAGAGCCAGGGTTTGATTTTTTTTTCAATGATTTGTCGCTGTGAAAGCAGATTTTTTTTGTTTGTTTTCATGCACATTCCGTTCTCTATAGATTACCAAATAGATGTATTATGGAAATATATATATTACAGTATATTGTATGTATGGTTATCTATATATATCAATATATTTCATATCTTACTGATATTATAGGTATATAATACACTTATGATTTATTTTATAACGAATCAAGTATTGAATTGCTGGATATTTCGTTGAGAAGAGGACTCTTGGTGAACATGGCTGAATAAAAAACTTAGAAATGCTGTCCTTGGTGAAATCGGATGAGAAGAACGCCTACAAAAACTTGAAAAAGCTGTCTTTAAAAAAGAAGGACATTTAATTGTAGAGGTCTCCAGTTCAGTTCAAAGAGGCGGTTTACCGAAGTCACACATATTCTCCGCTACAGTCCAATGACTTTAAGCCCTTTTTGCCATGGTAATACCCAAATATTTCTGTATTTTTTTTCCTGAGTG
>CAIYID010000063.1 GCA_903926205.1 uncultured Bdellovibrionales bacterium | reverse complement strand
TTTTTCTAGAATAAAACCCACAAGCAACAACGAGTGTCCGATTTTCAGATGCACGTGGGTTTGAGTTTGATGAACACGAACATTCTGGCTTCATATGCCAAAATATCAGCAAGCTCTAAGCCATCACCATGTTAGGGGGCCTGTTTTTAAAATTTAATGTTTGCAGCGTGCTTGAGAGTTGAAAGAGAATTTTCCGGGTGAAACTTCAATTAATTTTTGTCGTGAGACTAAAAAATCCACGGTTTGATGAACATTCATGTCTTTCATAGAACATGAGGAAAATCGTGCCATACTTCCAAATTTTTCCACGATCAAGTTGATCATTTGCTGAAGATCAAGTGTGTGATTGTTTTCGGCGAGCATTTCCATAATATCGTGAACATGGAAAGATGAAGTGTCGGTTTGTGTCGACATAAATTGGGCCCCTCTCTTTAGGTTAGAACAACAATATCTCAAAGACTTGTTAATAGCAAATAAGCCTTCAATGATTTGTTCACTTTGTTGATTTCGTCTGCGGTTCACATTGATTAATGGCGCATTAATTGCAATTTGAATTCTGGTTATATTGGGGAGGGTCTTATGGCGGAGTTCTTAATCGTTTATAGTACACAAAAGGGACAAACAGAAAAAATTGTTCGTTTTATTGAAAGCGATTTAAAAGAAAACGGTTACGATGTTGATGTTTTTAATGTCAAAGAAGTTCCAAAAAATTTGAATTTAGAAAAATATAGAGCGGTCATTGCGGGTGGTCCTGTACTTATGCAAGGATTTCCGAGAATTCTTAAAAAATGGGTTCAAGATCATACGAAAATATTGAAAAAAATGCCGACGGCGTTTTTCTCTGTCTGTCTCGGGATTCTTCAGAAAGATGACGAAATTCAGAAAGAAGAACGTGATATTGTGTTGAATTTTTTTGAGGCGACTCACTGGCACCCCGCAGTTTGGAGTATTTTCCCTGGAGCTCTTTCCTATACAAGCTACAGTTGGTTGATGAAAAGAATTATGCGGAGCATTTCGCGAAAGGCGAGTGGAGATACAGACATCACTCGGAATTTCGAATACACAGATTGGAATGAAGTCAGAAAATTTAGCAGAGATTTTTCGCTGACGGCGTCAAATGCGTCACAGAGTCGATAAATGGTTGAATGGGTAGGTTGAATGGATAGAGAGTCGTCTAATGAAATTGAACGTTCAGGGAAAAATAGGGCCAAACAAGTTTGAGATTTCGTTCGGGTTGATGTTTGGTCCAGCGGCTAAAAATTTTAACGACACTCGTGGGCTTGTATAATTAAACAGAAATTTATTTTCATAAATCATTGAGCCCCCAGCTTCAGTTAGAATTAATTCAGGAGCTAGTAGATCCCAAAGAGAGCAACCTTTTTGAAAGTTAGGGTAGAGATCATATCTGCCGCTAGCCACTTCCATGATCTTAAGACTGGCGGAGTACATTCTGTCAGCAGAGATACCAAGAGATTGAAGGAATTCTAATTCACCAAAATTAGTAAGTGAGTAAATTCCTTTTTTAGGTAAGCTTTTCTTTGCGGATAATTTTACAGGTTCATTATCACCTTCTAATAAATAAGCACCAAGACCAGGCTTTGCCCAATATAAGCGATTTAATGTAGGCTGATAAACAACTCCTACTTTAGGGCTATGTCCACTCATAAAAGCGATGAGGATCGACCAGGTATGCTCTTTGTTTTTATAGCTTTTGGTGCCATCGATAGGGTCTATGACGATAACTTGATCTTCAACTGGTATTTTCTCCGAGTCTTCTTCTGAGAAAATTTCGTAATTCGGATATAATTTGAGTAATTCCACCGTTAGATAATGAGAAACGGCCAAATCACCATTGGTAACATCTGAACCATCGGCCTTGAGCATAACTTTGAGATTCTGCTGTTCCTTTAAAGCCAGAGCTCCGGCGGCTCTAACGATTTTGATAAGCTGTGTGTCTAATAAATAATTCTCTAAATAATTTTCATTCATAGGGGGGCTTTCTTTGTTACAGTATTTATATTCTCGCAATTAGTCTCGTTGTTGAAGTTGTTTAAAAAGAAATTAAATGTTTTAAGTTGTTAGTTGGAATTGACTTACGTCCTGCTGGGCGATCTCTGGATGCTTGTTGGTTATACTTCCGACTAGTTTTTTTGATTGAGCTTGGTAAGCTTAACTGAGTAAAAAAGTAGAGTGTTATTGTAATTCTGGCGTGAATAATTTGAAAAGAACGAGGTTTGTTTACAGCTTATGAGAAAAGTTAAATTACTTGTAGTTGATGACGAGGAAGAAATAAGGGAAATAATTATTGATGAGGTCAAACGCCGTCAGTTCAATATAGAATGTGTTGGTGCTGAAAATGGCAAAGTGGCTTTCGAGCTAATAAAAAACAGTAAGTTCGACATTGTTTTATCTGATTTTCAAATGCCATTAATGAATGGCATCGATCTGATAAAAATGACAAGAGATCATGGGTTCAATTTACCTTTCATTTTTCTCACAGGTCATAATGAAGATAGCATTGTCGAGGGAGCCTGGAAATATAAAGCCGTTGAATTCATTCAAAAACCATTTGATATTCAAAACCTTTTAGAGCTCGTTTCATTGATCGGAGAGATCGGGAGTGAACTTAACTTGTGGGAGAAAGAAAAAGAGATTCAAAATGCGCTTTCAGAGTTAATAGAAAAGTACGCAAAAAATTCAACCGTTTTTAAACTAAAAATTATTAGTAGGAATAAAAAAATTGTCTAATTTAAAAAAAATTGATTTTTTAACTATCACTAAAGATCGAGAAATCATCGATCGAACTGAGTCAATTTGTAAAGATTTTAACTTTTCAAACTTATTGATTTCAAACTTAGATGATCTAACCAACATAGGGATTCAGGGACAACCTTTCACCTTATTAGACGCTAGTCACATAGATAGAGCTAATGAGATAGCCGGAATGGTTCAGTCGGTGAAGATGTTTATTCCTGATGCTTTTGTTGCAATTGTTTTGGATTCAAAAATTCCAGCTGAAACAATGCAATTTATTAAAAAGTCAGGTGCTGGTGTTGTTATTATGAAAAGTGAAATCACTCTGACGAGTAAATTGGAATTTATTTCCACTCAAAAAATAGGGACTGAATTTATTCCTATTAAAGTGAATGAGCTAAAAAGTAACACGAACATTGGCCTTTCTATTTATCACATTCTGCCATTAAATAAAAAATTTATCCCTGTAATAACTCCTGGGATTATTGAACAAGACAAGCTTGATAAGTTGCAGAGATTTGGAGAGGTTTTTGTTAAAAGAGAAGATTGGGAGAAATACAAAAAATATTCCAATGATAACCAAGACACATCTGCTCTTGGATTGTCAATTCGTTGTAGAAATCAATTTTTATCTCTGTCCGCTGCTTATATTGATTTAATTTTTCTATTATCTGATCAAAGCGAAGAGGCCTCCTACACAAGTGGAATTGAACTTTATCAAAAATGTTTTAATTTGTGTGAAGAGTTAATACTGATGATGGGAGGGGCCGCAAGCGCTTGGGATATTATCAATAACTCAGCGATAGGTACCTTTGGTTCTTTGGAGCGAGCGACTGCCATTTCAGCCTATTCGGGTCTACTGAGTTTACATAGCAACATTGGATCCCAGGCAGAAATTATGATAGCAGCTCTTATGTCAGAAATAGGATTATTAGATCTTTCGCCAAAAATAACAAAAAAACTAAGAGATGGAAATGCTTTTGATGATGAAGAAATGAAAGCATACGCTCAATATCCGATAATGAGTCTTAATAAGATTTTATCAAGGAAATTGCAAATCCCTGAGAAATTGAGGAACATCATGCTCTCTGTTCATGAGCAGGTGGATGGAAAAGGTTTTCCGAACAGGCCGCGCCCAGAACGAATTCCCATGGAATCGATGATAATCCAATTGTCTGGGATTATTGATAAATACAGCTTGATTAAATTTGACAAAGAGCGAAAATCGATGAGCCAGATCAAAGAGGAGCTGTTAAAAGACCTCGTTGATTTTGATAATAAGGTTTTCAGTCGTATCTTCATAGAGAAAATTAAACTTGCTATCAACGAAATCGGTTCCGATGTAAATCAGTCTGTAAGAATAAATCTAGAAAACGGAAACAGCCATTGAAAGTCGCGGACGAGAAATATTGGTTTTTTTAATGAGGAGATTTGTCTTTTAAGAGCTTCTGAGATTGGTCAATTCTCTTTTTTAATAATTTGGAAAAATGATCGGAGTTGAATCTGTTTTCAAGATCTAAAATAATATCTCTCAGTTGAGTGGGAGACAACTCCCCTCGCTGAGTGGATTCAATCACTTCTATCATGTAAGAATAATTGGGACCGAAGACACTCATTAGTTGTCTCGCCGACTGCCAATAGTTTTGTAAAAAATTTTGAGTTTCATTTTTGGACGCTCGTTCGAGATAACGATTTTTTATCATGTCCATTGAAATCATGTAATCATCAAGATGAAATTTCTGATTTTCCGTGAGTAGTGGAACCTCGGCATTTGGTAGTGAAGTTTGGTTCACGTCGAAAGCCTTTGTCGGAGTATTTTCAAGTACCGCCATCCAGCCGTACTGAGCTCCTTGAGAGGTATTGGTTGAAAGTTTTAAATAGTCT
>CAIYID010000062.1 GCA_903926205.1 uncultured Bdellovibrionales bacterium | reverse complement strand
CAGCCACCGCCATTGCCACCGATAAATGTTCCAGTTATGGCACAACCGCCACCACTACCGCGGATAAAGACTCCAGTTGTGGCACAGCCGCCACCATTGCCAGGAAGTACTCCGGATGTAATTATTCATTTGCAACGTAAAACTTCTAAATTGGATGAACTTGATTTTGAAGTGCGTCGTCCTGGTCAGCCGGTTTTTCGTTCGGAAGGGGATATCTCGTGAAGTGGACGAAAGAGATTAAATCCAAATTCACGGTTTTTGTTATTTCCTCTGATGTAGAAAAAGGAGCAGGAATTAAAACCGCCATTGCACAAGAAGGATTCGAAACTTTTTTATTTACTGATGCTGAAGTTTTGTATGGACGAATGAGGGAGGCCGCTCCTCATGTTTTGGTGTTGACGCACGGATCCTTATCCGTCCCTTTGCAAGAGTTTGTTCAAGCCGTTGTGGAGATGAATTCTGAAATTCGTTTTCTGCCGATTTTTCCAACCTCAGAAATCGGCACTTTGCTTAAATATCGTCCCTATAATTTTGCAAGTATGGTTCTTGACGGTGATGGACTTTATTCCCGCGTCGCTTGGAGTGTCGATGAGATTTGCCTGGCTTGCTATCTAACTTATCAGAATGAACAAATTTATGCATTGTATGAAAAGGCCAAGTTAGAGGAAAAAAAGACTCAAGCAGAGATGAAAGAGATTGAACTCCGAGCGGAAAATTCGGAGATTTTTCCTATCCAGCAAGAACTGTCAAAATATCTACATAGTAAATCCAAAGAAGATGTCTTAAGTGTTTTTTTGCGTGAATTGAATCAAAAATATCTGGCACGAAATAAAAAGATCACCGCAATTTATTTTAAATATTTACCAAGCGTTTCGTCGCTTGTTGCCCTCCAGTCGTTGGGAATTGAGATTGAATCCTTGAAGGGTGTTGGGTGTCGCTTAACCGAGCTGGAATTTAGTGATCCAGTTTTGTTTTTGGCTCAAGGCGGAGTGCCTTCAGAATTGAATGTACTGATGAAGGAAGTTCTTGGGGTTTCAGAGGTGATTCTGAAATCAATTTTTATTCAAGAGCAATTGGATGGAGTTTTTGCCTTTTGGTCGACTCAAGGAGATATTGCGAGTGATCAGTTGGATAATGATTTGACCTTTTTTTCTTTGGTCTACGAACGAAGTCATTTGATGAAAAAAATAACGGCTCTCGATTTGTCTGATGACGTTACCGAATTGTATGGTCGACAACATTATTTAAAACATTTGTCAGAAGAAGTGGCTCGAGCGCGACGTCTGCAAAAAGCCGTGAGCATAATTAAAATGTCGGTGGATCATTTGTCCACTTTAAGTCAAAGCATGGGCAAAGGAGGTCGTGATCAGATATTACGTTCGATAGCCTCCATGGTGCAAAAGACAAGTCGTGTAAACGATATTTCCTGTCGAACGGCTGAGAATGAATTTTCTTTGATTCTGCCGCATGCCGCTCGCAAAGGAGCTTTGATTAGAGCTGAACGATTGCGCCGAATGGTTGAGAATTATTCTTCAAAATGGACAGGCACGGGCTTCACTGTGAGTTGTGGGATTGGTGAATATCCTTCTCATTGTTCATCAGCAGATGATCTGGAAAAAGTCTCAATCGAAGCTCTTGAATTTATTAATGCTAAGGGTGGAAATAAAGTTTGTTTGTATCAACCGGCTGAGTCCTTTCAGCCAGACTACGAAGTTCCCCCTCTTTAAGCTGGAGTGATAGATGGCTTTTCACTTACAATTTTTTAGGCCCACTTCGGCTCATGTCAATTTAGAAAATTTGGCACACAATGTGCGCGTTCTTCGTCAAGCGATTGGTGAAGGAGTGTTTTTCTGCCCTATGGTGAAGGCAAACGCCTATGGCCATGGTGATGTGGAAGTGGCTTTACGCTTGCAGCGTGAAGGCGTGAAAACAATGGGAGTGGGTCTCATCGAAGAAGGTCTTTTGCTTCGACAAATGGGAGTGACAGTTGAACTCCTCGTTTTTGGTATTTTTGATTTACAGGGAGCCGCAGAGATTGTTCGTCAAAAAATGACTCCTGTGATTAGTACCTGGAAACAATTAGAGTTCTTGGAAAGAGTTTTTATTTCTGAAAAAGATCAGCTGGGAATTCATATAAAATTTGATACTGGAATGCACCGGTTGGGATTCGACTGGCTGGAAGCTCGGAAATTATTTCAGTATTTACAAACAAAAAAAAATATATTTAAAGTGAAAGGAATTTTGACTCATCTTCATTCGGGTGAAGACGCAGCCAAACCAGAGGGAAAAAGTCATGAGCAGTTACGGCGATTTCTTGAAGTAGAAAATGTTTTTGCTCCAATGAAGCCCATTTCACACACACTCAATTCCTCAGGCTTGCTCAATTTTATTTCAATGCGAAAAAGTGGCGTCGGTGGTTTGCCAGGAATTTCTCTTAATCAAGGGACTCGTCCGGGATTATCTATCTATGGTTATTCTCCTTTGGGGCAGGCTGTAAATGGCATTGATTTGAAGCCCGTGATGAGTTTACGTTCACGCATTGCCCGATATCAGGAGCTAACTATTGGCGAGTC
This sequence comes from uncultured Bdellovibrionales bacterium, assembly GCA_903926205.1. Lineage (GTDB taxonomy): Bacteria > Bdellovibrionota > Bdellovibrionia > Bdellovibrionales > Bdellovibrionaceae > CAIYID01. The sequence goes on along the minus strand of CAIYID010000062.1, from coordinate 29,324 downwards.
CGTTTCCTATGGTCACACTTGGAAGGCTTTGAAGAATTCGGTCGTTGGTGTTGTTCCTATTGGGTATGCCGACGGATTTCATCGAATATTATCAAATAACGCCGTGGTGCTCTTTGGTGGTCAACGTGTTCCGGTGATTGGGACTATCTGCATGGATTATTTAATCATTGATGTGACCGATGTTTTTTCGTCTCAAAATCAAAATTTCCAATCGTGGTCAGAAAAAACTGACGCAGAGGTAACTTTGTTTGGTTATGATCGGTTGGGAAATTTATTGCCTGCCAGCGAAGTCGCACAAAAAACGCAATCTATCACATGGGAGATTTTGACCTCTGTCGGAGAACGAGTACCACGAGTATTTTTAGATGATCGTGCTCGTGATACAGTGAAAGTTCAGAAAGAAGTGAGAAAATGATTCAAAAGTCGGTTCGTTACATTGATAAATTCGCTGACTATCTGACCTCAGGCTTTACTGGATTTATTGCAGAGTCTGGCGCCGTTCTTCTTTTTATGGGTTCTTCGATTCGTTCGAGCTTTCGAAGGCCTAATCGTTATTTAGAAGTCATTCGACATATGGAGTTTGTTGGTAATCAATCTGTTTTTATTATTATGCTGACCGGAACCTTTACTGGCTTGGCCTTGGCTTATCAAATTTATTTAGGTTTCAAAATGGTCAATGCTACTAATTTGGTTGGGCCCATCGTCGCGCTCGGAATTTCTCGTGAATTGGGCCCCGTTTTGACAGGGCTCATTGTTGCTGCTCGTGCCGGTGGCGCGATGGCCGCACGTTTAGGTACGATGAAAGTGAATGAACAGATTGATGCTCTGGATGTGATGGGGGTCAATACCAAGCAATATTTAATTGCTCCGCGAATATATGCCAGCATCATTTGCATGCCGCTCCTTTGCGCTATTTTTGATTTTGTAGCTATTGGAGGCGCCTGGTTTTTATCTGTGAAGGTGGTGGACCTGGATGAAGCCGTTTTTTGGGATAAAGTCACTCACACCGTTGAAATTCGCCATATCAATGAAGGACTTTTTAAGGCAGCCGTTTTTGGGTTGGTGTTTGCGACAATTTGTTGTTACCGAGGATTTAATACTTCCGGAGGAGCTAAAGGCGTAGGAGAAGCGACCAATCGCGGTGTCGTGCATTCCATGGTGATGATCATTGTTTTAGATTATTTTTTAACAAGCCTTTTGCGAATGGTGGAAGCGGCGATGGGGTTTCAAGTATGAGTGAAGAAATAGCATCAACTTCAAATGAAATAAAAACACCAACTGACTTTATGAGCAATTATAAAGGTGAGATCGCTATTCGACTAACGGATTTGAAAAAAACTTTTGATGGTAAAGATTTTGTCATTACAGGAATGAATTTAGCCATTCCAAAGGGAAGTTTAACGGCAATCATTGGATTTTCTGGCACTGGGAAGTCAGTCATTCTAAAACATATTTTAGGACTTTATAAGCCGACTTCAGGAAAAGTGGAAGTCCTTGGACAAGATGTGAGTTTGTTGTCTTTTGATCAGTTGACGGATTTTCGAAAGCGCTTTGGAGTTCTTTTTCAAAGTGCCGCTCTTTTTGATGATATGACAGTACTCGAAAATGTTTGTTTCCCTTTAATAGAACATCGACGTGATTTGTCGGAAGAGCAGGTAATTAAAATCGCCGGTGAAAAATTAAATCAAGTTGGTTTAGAGGCCAAGCACTTTGAAAAGCTACCAAATCAAATTTCTGGAGGCATGCAAAAACGAACAGGCTTGGCGCGGGCTCTAGCCTTGGATCCCGAAATTTTATTTTATGATGAGCCAACGACGGGTTTGGACCCTATTTTAACCGAAATGGTGGATGATTTAATTTTAGAAACCCATCATCTTCGCGCCGGTCAGACTTCTGTGATGGTATCCCATGACTTGGATGCGGCCTTTCGGATTGCCGACTATGTGGCCATGTTGCATGCCGGGCAAGTTCTACTTTTTGGTACGCCAGAAGATTTTTTTAAAACAAATATTGAGTTGGTTCAAACTTTTGTTGCGAAGGGTTTGAAGCGTAGTCAGCCGACTTAAAACAAACTCAACCGGCCATCGAAAGCTAGTCTGCTGAAAAAAGAATATTAGAATTGAGATACATAATCGATTTTTTATTCAGGACTTTCGCCTAGAAAATGCAATAAAGTATCTAGAATCAATGTGGCTGGACCCCTTTTTTCCCGAGAGCACTGATACTCTATTTCTGGAGTAAAAATTGTAGCCAAAGGAATATCATCGTGAACTTACTGCGGGCTGCAGAGTTCAAAGTCGGACTTCTTGTTTTATCGGTCGCATCGTTGATCGCGTATATGTCATTGCAAGTGACAGAGGATCCTTCGTTTATGGGTCACTCAAATGATGCCTGGTTTATGCTTGATAATGCGGGTGGTTTGGTAAAGAACTCTTCAGTGAAAATGGCCGGCATTCCCATGGGTGTCATCAAAGATATTAAATTACAAGAAGGACGCGCACGGGTGGATATTTCGATGCGTCCGGATGTCAAAATGTATGTTTCCGCCACAGTAATGATCAAATCTCAAGGCATTTTAGGTGACTCGCACATTGAACTCAATCCAGGCTCTCCGACAGATCCGCCGCTTCCCAAGGGTGGACAAATTGTAACGGTGTTGGATAAGGGCAGCTTAGACAGTGTTATCAATCAAGTCGGAGAGATCGCGAACAACTTAAAAGATGTCAGTAAGGCGCTCAAAGAGTCAGTGAGTGAAGATGGTACTCGTAAGCATATTCTTGGTCGTATTGTACAAAATATTGAAAAACTCACGAGCGATATTGCAGATCTCACCACTCAAAATAAAGGCAAGGTCGGCGAGATCATTGATCAGCTTCATGGTATCACTGGCACTCTGGATAAAGCCTTGAATGATGAATCAGAGGAAGGCTTTAAGGCCACGTGGAAACGAACCTTGGTGCGCTTAGACTCGACGATGAAGAATATCGATGAAATCACAGGAAAAGTGAATCGCGGTGAAGGCACTGTTGGTAAGCTTATTAGCGACGAAGAAACCGCAGAAAATGTCAGTCACGCGATTGATGGAATTAGTGAAATGCTTGATTCTGCCAGCAAGATTCAAACGGCCTTTGATATCAGATCAGGTTACTTAGGTGCTGCGGGTGGTGCAAAGACGACCTTGAATATTCAGGTGCAACCAGGAATTGATCGTTATTACTTGTTGGGTGTCGTTTCCGACCCTATGGGCGTTGTCAATACGACAAATTTCGTCAACACGGGAACAAGAACTGATAATTACAAAGAGACCAAGACTTATGAAAACGGTTATAAAATTAATGCTGAGTTTGCGAAGACTTTTTATAATTTCACAATTCGCGCCGGCTTGATTGAAAATTATGGTGGATTTGGTATGGACTATGCCTTCTATAAAAATAAGGCGAAAATCAGTGTTGATTTCAATAATTTCAGTCAGCTGAATGTACAACCAACAGTGAAATATGATGTTTGGAAAGGTGTTTACGTTTTTGGCGGCTTGTATGATGCGTTAAATTCCGGGAAAAACTTTTCCTCCTATTTGGGAGCTGGACTTTTCTTAACGAATGATGATTTAAAATTAATACTGACAAAGGCTCCGCTCTAAAAATCAATTTTGTTTGGAAAATATATGTTTAAAAATGCACTCATCAGCGTTTCTGATAAAACAGGCCTCATCGATTTTATAAAGCCCCTCGTAACAAAAGGAATGAGAGTTGTCTCCACTGGAGGGACAGCTCAGCATTTGCGCGATGCCGGGATAACGGTGGTGGATGTTTCAGAGCAAACTCGATTCCCTGAGGTGATGGGCGGTCGAGTGAAAACTCTTCATCCGAATGTGCACATGGCCTTGCTGGCTCGCCAGGGTGAAGCCGGAGATGCGAAACTGTTAGAGGAAAATGGAATTGAAGCCTTTGATTTAGTTGTTGTGAATTTATATCCCTTTGAGGCCACCGTTGCTAAGGGTTGCAGTGATGAAGAAATGATTGAAAACATAGATATCGGTGGCCCTTCAATGTTGCGCGCAGCCAGTAAAAATCATGAAAGCGTGGCCGTTGTTTGTGATCCAAATGATTATCAGTTGATTTTATCAAAGGGCGAGCTGACTCATCAGGACCGAAGAAAATTGGCCGCTAAAGTCTTTGCTCACTGTTCTAGTTATGACGCCTTGGTTGCTCAAGAGCTCGGTGCCGGCTGGGGTGTGGAATTATCTTTGGCGGGTCATTCAGTGATTGATTTGCGCTATGGTGAAAATCCAGAGCAGCGCGCGGCTTGGTACAGAACTTTAGCCAATACAGATGGCCTGCATACGGCCCAAATCATTCAAGGAAAGCCTCTGTCCTACAATAATATTTTGGATCTAGACGCGGCGACAAACTTGGTTAAGCAATTCGCAGAGCCTGCGGCGGTGGCCGTCAAACACAATAATCCCTGTGGCGTCGCTTTAGCAAAAAATGTTTATACAGCTGTGGATGTGGCGATCAAGGCCGACCCAATGAGTGTTTTTGGTGGTATTATCGCCAGCAATGATAAGGTGGATAGCGAAACGGCGTTGAGGATGAATGAAATTTTTCTAGAGTGTGTGATTGCTCCTGATTTTTCTGCGGAGGCACTAAGTATTTTTGAAAAGAAAAAAAACTTAAGAATTTTGAAGTGGCCAGCAATGATGAAGGCAAAAAAAGAATTTGAAGTTCGCTCGGTGATAGGTGGTTTTTTAGTGCAAGATGTTCAATCTTTTGGAAGTGCCACCAAGGAATGGAAATTTTTAGGTGAAACGCCAAGTGCTGAAATACTTTCTGATTTAATTTTCGCCGAAAAAGTTTGTGCGAGTTTGAAGTCCAATGCTATTGCCTTAATTAAAAATGGCCAAACTGTGGGACTTGGAATGGGCCAAGTCAATCGAGTCGATGCTGTTCAGCAGGCGATTGATCGCATGAAAACCTATCATCCGGAGACTCAGGATGCCATTTTGGCAAGTGATGCCTTCTTTCCCTTTCCCGATTCAATCGAAAAGGCAGCAAAATCAGGAATCAAGTGGATTTTGCAACCGGGGGGCTCGATGAAAGACCAGGAAGTGTTTGCGATGGCGAAGAAATTAGGCGTCAATATGATAGTGACAGGTGTTCGCCATTTTAAACACTAAAAGATAGAAGCCAATTGGAGGAAAAACTTTGGTCAAATATGCGGACTACGATCAAGTTTGGTTGGTGAAGAGTGCGGGTTTAGTGCTCGGTCCTTTTTCTTTTATTGAATTAACTCAAGCCTTGAAAGAACGAAGAGTTGCTTTGTTGGATGAAATTCGCACTCCGACGAGTCGTTGGGGATTTGTTCGTGAGAATGCTCAATTATCTGAATTGGTCAAAATCATTCGAGAGGCCGAAGCTCGACAAAGTTCACTCACTGGAAAGACAACGGTGGACGAAAATGAGGCCGAACCTGAGTTAACTCAGAGTGTTTCTGGAAACATAAAGGTGGCTGACACAACACCGACCCTTATTAATCAACCTGCCGAGTTCACGCGCTCAAATTCAGTCACTCTTGTTTTAGATCAAAGTTCATCAGTGCCGACTTCTATTCCTGCGCCAAAAGGGGGTGCTTACATTTCAGGAGCACCCTTCGCAGAGAAATCTTCACTAGAAAAACAATCGACCTTTCACTCGAATAAAAACAAAGATTTTACTCCAAGGCTGATGATGGGTTTGGTTGCGGGATTGGTCATCATGGTGGGCGTTTGGTGGCTTTCAGAGCCTAAGCCGACTAAGAACAATACCAATGAACACGCTAATACTGAAATGCTTATTCTCGCTAAGAAAACAAAAGCTTCTGGTTTTTATGACAAAGCCTTAATGATGTTTGAACGTGCTGTTGGCGAAACTCAATCTGAATTGAGTATTAAATTAGAAATGCTGCCCTTGCTAATTAGAGATTCTAATAAAACTTCAAAGGCTCAGAAAATGGTCGCTGAAATTTTGGCGAAAAAAAATCTAACTGAAGAAATGTCCGGTCAATTGGCCAACTGGCAGGGACTGCTGTTGATGAAGCAGGGACAATTTACCGCTGCCGAAGTAGAACTGAGCTCCGCGATTGAAAAAGCCTCAAATAAAAACACAATTCAGATTAATCGCGTGATTAATTTTTATTTTGCCAATCAATGGGACAAAGCAATTCAGTTGGGACATGAGCTCAAAGCGCAAGGAGTGAAGCATCCGCTGATCTCCATTGCACAAGGGCTTTCTATTTTGGCACAACCCACGAAAAAAATAAAGGGCGTGGAGGAGAAAGAAGCTAGAGAAGTGCTCGCGGATTTGTCAAATTGGGTGAAGAGCCGGCGTGATTTAGTCTTTGAATCACTTTTGATAAGTGCGGCTTTGATTGAGCGAATCGAAGGACGCAACCAAGCGATGCCTTATATTGATCGTTTGATTGAGCAATCCGCAGGAGTGACACACGAATTTATTCGAGAATTAAATTTTGATAATGATGTTATTTCTTGGAAGCACTTGAAGCAACCCTGTGAGAACCTGTCGGCTCTATATTCGAATAATGTGCGAGGAATAGCTCTTGGTATTGATTGTCAAATTGAAGAGGGAAATCTCATCCAAGCCAATAGCGATGTTCAAAAAGCTCTACTAAAATTTCCTGATGATCAATATTTAATTGGACTAAAAGCTGCGATTTTGAAAATACAGGGACACTCTCATGAGGCGAAAGAAATACTGAGCAAGGTCAGTACTCGTCCTGGCCTTTTGATTCGCGCGCAGACTTGTTTTGAAGAAAAAGATCTTTCTTGTGCTGATGAGGCGATCAAAGCACTCGTCGAAAAGGACCAAGAGGATCCAGAAACTATTTTTCAACAGGTGCAGTTAAATTTGATCAAGGACAAGCGGGACCTTGCAGAACAAATGGCGGAGAAGGGATTGGGGATCGCAAGAACTTATCGTCCCTTGCTAGAGATACGTGAGGAAATGGGTGATCTGTAATCAGAATTTTACCAAGAATAGGTTTTGCTTAAGAAATAGGCACTTGTCTTCGCTGGTTTTTATTTTGATAGGGTTCTTTGTTTTAACTGCAAATAGTGGCTGTCATTCTTCCAATTCAGCAGACACTGGTGAGAAGAGTGGAGTACGAGTTATCCAGATGCCTGAAATGTCCAAGGAAATTAAGCTTCCAACAAAACTTTGGGACTTGGTCACCGGGGCTTCATTTGAAAAATCCGTCCAAGAATCGTCTAATTTTATTTTTGCTCCTATTAAAGTGACGCTGGAAGAAAAAGCGTCTGGAGTTTTGACTGAACCTGTCGTGAGGTTGGAATTTCCTAAGGCTGGTGGAGAAGTGGACTTCTCCAAATACGTTAAAAACGATCGCGGCACCTTTAAAATTTCATTTCAGTTTGATGGTTTTTCTGATGCGGAAAATTTGAAAGTGTATTATGTCTCCAGAGCTCGAAAACGAAAAATAGACAATCAAATTTATGGTTCTGGCTGTCGAGAGTTTTTCGATGTGAAAGATTTTGTGAAAAAAGTGAATGAAAAAGATGGATTGGTAGTCAACGTGACGAGAGATCGACACGATTCGGCGGTGGGCGGTCATTTTTTATTTAGCTATAAAAAAGAAAAGCAAACTTTTGTTTCACAGGTCAGCTTTGTTGATTCAAAAAGGCCAGATTTGTTTTGCGAGTCTTCTGACAAATGAAGAAGCTTTTTTCCTTTCTTCGCACTTATAAAAGTTATGACCCGGCGGCAAAATCATTGCTCGAAATTGCTTTTCTTTATCCGGGTCCCAAGGCCATTTTTTTTCATCGTGTTTCGCATCTTTTTTACAAAATGAATTTATTTTTTTTAGCGAGATTTATTTCTGAATTGAGCCGTTGGCTGACAGGAATAGAAATACATCCCGGAGCAAAAATTGGCGCTCGTTTGGTGATTGATCATGGTATGGGTGTGGTGATTGGTGAAACTTCCGAAATAGGCGATGATTGCATTGTTTTTCATGGCGTGACTTTAGGTGGTACGAAATTTGATCCAATCAAAAGACATCCGACGATCGGTAATCATGTTTTGATTGGTGCCGGCGCAAAAATTTTAGGCCCGATCAAATTAGGTGATGGCTGTCGAGTGGGTGCGAATTCCGTGGTGATGAAGGACCTTCCGGCAGGAATGACTTGGACAGGTGTTGGAGGCAAGTAGAATTTATGTTGTGGTCTCGATTAAAACGCATGCTTATTGGTGACCCCTTATCGAGTGACATGATTGCGCATGAGCGAATTCCCAAGTGGAAAGCTCTGGCCGTGCTGAGTTCCGATGCCCTTTCTTCCGTGGCCTACGCGACGGAAGAGATTCTAATTCCTCTCACAATATTTGGAGCAACTCTTGGTGCTGCTGGAGCAGGAGCCATTCTTTGGTCTTTGCCCATAGGTATTGCGATTGTTGCGCTCTTAGTTATCATTACAGTTTCTTATCAACAGACAATTTCTGCTTATCCACTGGGTGGCGGTGCTTACACGGTGGCCAAAGAAAATTTAGGTCCGACGGCGGGTCTGGTTGCAGGATCTAGTTTGCTGATTGATTATGTGCTGACTGTTTCGGTGTCAGTGGCATCAGGCGTGGAAAATATTATTTCAGCTTTTCCTGATTTGTCAGGGCATAAAATTTTCATCGACGTGGTTGTTATTGTTTTTATAACTTTGTTTAATCTTCGTGGTGTCAAAGAATCAGCAAGTTTTTTTGCTTTACCAACATATTTTTTCATTTTTTCTTTCATAATTATGTTTGTGGTTGGTGGATTTCGCGCCATGACTGGCGAGATCCCTGTGGCTCCTCATGTGATGGCCGAGACGATGCCAGCAGTTCCCTTTTTCCTTTTACTCAGAGCCTTTGCTTCAGGTTGTTCTGCGTTGACGGGGATCGAAGCGATTTCCAATGGCATTCCACTTTTTCGTGACCCTTCTCAGCGAAATGCAAAGATCACCATGATTTGGATGTCAGTGATTTTGGGAAGTTTTTTTATCGGAATGACGGTGCTGGCTCATCTATTTGCGATCGTTCCCAATGGAAGTGAAACAGTCGTATCTATGCTTTCGCACCGAATTTTTGGCGAGTCGGCGATGTATTATACGGTGCAAGTTGCCACCGCTTTGATTCTACTTCTCGCGGCTAACACGAGCTATGCCGATTTCCCACGGTTGGCTTCGCTCATGGCGAGGGATCGTTTCTTGCCGCGGCAGTTAGCGAGCCTAGGAGATAAATTAGTTTTCTCGAACGGAATTTTGGGGCTCAGTCTTAATGCGATTATGCTCATTGTTCTGTTTGGTGGAGAAACGCATCACTTGATTCCACTTTATGCTGTCGGCGTTTTTCTTTCTTTCACTTTGTCTCAGGCCGGAATGGTTCGCCATCACTGGAAAATTCGCGAGCATAATTGGCGTCGGGGAATGGTGATTAATGCAATTGGAGCGCTAACGACCTTAACAGTTTTAGTCGTGATCGCGAGCACAAAATTCATTCACGGCGCGTGGATGATTATTCTTGCTATTCCTTTATTTGTTTTCTTTTTCCGACAAATTCATAAACATTACTTGATCGCCGCGCGACAATTGACTTACGCCAATGAACGGCACATTGATTGGAAAATTCCAGAAAAACATATCGCAATAATTCCAATTTCAGGAGTTCATGCGGGCGTGATTAAAGCTGTTAAGTATGCAAGATCTATTGCTACTGAAGTGATCGCTTGCACCGTTGATCTTGATCCTGCATTGACTAAAAACTTGCGAGAAGTCTGGAATCAAAAAATTCCTGGAGTGGAGCTCGTGGTTTTAAACTCACCATTTCGCTCCGTCTTTGTGCCTTTGGTGGGGTACATTGATGAGGTGAAGCAGGCGACACCGGATCAATTCGTCACGATCATCATTCCGGAATTTATCACTCGTCGTTGGTACCATCAGTTTCTTCATAACCAAACGGCCTTTTTTCTTTACGCTTATCTTCGAAGAAAAAGAGGAATTGTCGTAACGAGTGTGCGCTATCATTTGCGCTAAGTTTTTTGGCTGCGCCCTTTGGCCACAGGCTTTGCGGTCAGTGGATCTTCGGGCCAGCTGTGTTTAGGGTATCGCGCTCGTAATTCTTTTCTGACCTCTTGATAAGCGCCTCTCCAAAAGTTGGCTAAATCTTGAGTGACTTGCATCGGTCTGTAATTGGGGCCTAATAAATGCAATGTAACAGGGATCTTATCATTAAGAATTTTAGGAGTTTCATTCCAACCAAAAATTTCTTGAAGCCGCACTTCGAGCACTGGATTTTTGTCGGGAAAGTATTTTAATTTTAGACGATTTCCAGTTGGTACAAGAATAGTGGCAGGGCAGTGCTCTTTAAGAAAGGTTTGAGCTTGGATTGTGAGTTGATTCTGAAAAAAACAGATGAGATCTTTCGATTTGAGCTCCTGTAGATTTCGACAGCCGTCGGCGGCTTCGGTTAAGGACATTAGTTTGTCTTCGGTAGAGAATGGCAATAACTCGAACTCTAGCTTTTGGCGCTGCAGCCAATCAAGTCTTTGGAGCCACTGGTTGAGTTCCTCATTTTCCCTTAAGAGCCACTCCCATTGAGCCAGTGCGACCTGAGGCAAGTGTTTTTCAAGCTCCGCTTCAGAGAGGGGAACGGCTCGGGAATTCTCCAAAGGCATTTTTTGGATTTTTTGAACAATTGTTTTTAATAGGCGCTGTGCTTTTTCGTCATAGTAGATTTCGAACTCTTCTTTGATTTGATTAGAAAATTGCTGGCGAATCAAATCGAGGGGAATCTCGCTAGCCATGTTGACGATGGCCTCTGTGTCCTTTGCTCCTTCCATCAACTGAAGTGCCACAAAAAATTCTCCATTTTTAAGAGACGAAGTCTCTGCAAGTCTAACGCCTACTCCGTCAATTTTTATGGCTTTGGTCTCGCCTGATTTGCGACGTCGGCAAAGCAAGTCGGAATAAGCGGGCAAAAGGAGCTTTGCCAAATTTTTTTCGAGTTGATTTTCTTGATTTTTTTGAAAGGACGTCAATTTGAAATTTTGTGCAATGGCTTGGGATAATTTCAAATGAGAGCGAAAGCGATTTTGCTGTCTATTTTTATCAAAAATATCCCATCTTAAAAGTAAATCAGAAGAGGAAGGCTGAAGTTGTTCTCTTGCAGGCAAAAAGTCCTTTTCTGAAAGAATGGCACAAAGTTCGGAAGCCAATTGAACAAGATAAAGCTTTTCTCCTTCGATCATAAGACGAGCAAGTCTTGGATGTATCGGAAGCTCGGACATTTGTTTTCCTACTGAGGTCAGGAATCCATCCGGGGATAGTGCTCCCCAGGAAATTAATTGCTCTTGGGCTATCTGTAAACGTCGGAGAGGAGGAATTTCGAACCAACTAAAATGAGTAAAATCGCGAATACCGAGCCTTGCTAGCAGCAAAAGACTTTCGGCAAGATCAGATTTGAAAACTTCAGCCACTTCAAAGTCGGGCATCGAAAGTTCGTCTAATTTATTCCATAAGCGATGCACTTCCCCGGGGCCTTGGCGAGCGGCGCGGCCGGCTCGCTGAGTGGCAGAGGCTTTTGAAATTCGAGATATCTGAATTTTAGGTAGAGCCGTCGACAGACTTAAAGAAACGGTTTTAACTAACCCTGTATCGATAACACACGTGACTCCATCAATGGTGAGTGCGCTTTCTGCCACATTCGTCGCAAGAATAATTTTTTTATTTTTTCCTTTTTGCAGAACTTGTTTTTGCTCAGCGAGGGGCATGTTTCCAAAAAGTTGATGCAATGAAAATCTTTGGTATTCACTCCACACTTCCAGTTCACGAGTGAGGCGTTCTATTTCCCCTACGCCGGGCAAAAATACCAAGACATCCCCTGTTGCGGAATGAGTGGCAGATTTTACTTTTTCTGCTACACGCTGAAGAAACTGAGGCCCGGTATTTAAAAGCTGACTATCATTGCTTCGATTTATTGAGAGCGGAAAGCTTTGTCCGGGAATTTCGATAACAACAGCCATATTTAGAAATTTTGAAATAGCCTGAGCCTTAATGGTGGCGGACATAACGATGATTTTCAGGTCAGGGCGGCTGAGTTGCTGCAATTCATAAATCAACCCTAAGGCTAAATCTGTGTGAAGTGATCGTTCATGAAATTCATCAATAACGATAATTCCTACATCTTTTAACTCAGGGTCGTGAACGAGCTTCCGGGACAAAAGCGCTTCAGTAATAAAAAGAAGTCGAGTGGACTTCTCGCTTCGATTTTCGAAGCGCACTTGGTATCCAACCTCTTTGCCTAAGGTCCACTCATTTTCGTCGGCCACTCTTTGAGCTGCGGCAAGTGCGGCAACACGACGGGGCTCTAGCACGAGAACTTTTTTTTGTGTCAGTTCGATCAACCTGGGAGGGAGTCTCGTGGTTTTACCCGCACCGGGCGCGGCGCTTAACACAAGATTTTGATATTGAGTCAGTTGCTGAAGAATTTCAGGTAAAAAATCATCAATGGGAAGTTGGATAAATGAGGACAATGAATTCGGCCTTTTTTATGGTTATTTGCTGGGCGACGGACTTGGCAGTGCCTTCAAAAATTTTTTCTGTCTCTTGCGTGAGATCAATTCCTACTAAAATTTTTCGTTGCGAAAAATGTTCGGACAGGTCACTCATAGTTTTTAGCAAGCGATAGGGGGTATCCATTAAAATAATGCAATTCAGATTTTTTGCTAATTCCATCCATTCTTTTCGTCGAGTTTCGGTCTCTGGAGATAAAAAACCACGGTAAAGAAAAGAATCAATTCGTTGTCCACACAAGGAAAGCAAAGTCATTAAGCTGGAAGGGCCAGGAAGGGAGTGAATTTCAATTTTATTGTCACGACAAACTCGAACTAGATTTCCGCCGGGGTCTGCAAAACCTGGCGTGCCACAGTCCGTGATCAGTGCGACCACCTTGGTTTTGCAAATTTCCAAAAGCCGTACCAAATCCTCTTTGGTGCTATGTTCATTGAGCTGCTCATAAGTTTTTCCAGTAATTCCATGCGCTCGCAAAAAGGCGGCGCCCTCTTTTCGCTCTTCAACGATGATTACCTCTGCAGTTTTTAGAATTTCCAAACCACGAAGGCTGATGTCATTGACGTTTCCGATGGGGGTGGCGACGAGATAAAGTGACATAGGTTAATCCAATAAATAATGCATGATTGTTGGTAAATCCTTTGGGGGTATCGAAAGACCTGAATGAGTGCTTTTGAAAAAAACCACTTCAACCTTAGGGTGCTCTTTGCGCACGAGATCGATATTGACAGGTTCATTTTCAAAAAACCAAATCTGGGAATAAGTTTTATTCAATTGTTGAAAGAAAAAATCACTTTTAAATTGAGCATCATTCAGTTCTTTATCTGGCTTCAAAACTAATTCGGTTCTTGGTCGATTCACGGGAAATTTCCACTGAAGAAGACCTTGCAGAGAACCACTTCCCATTCGGGCGATGTCTCTTCCGGTGAGATAAACAATCGTGGCACCGGCATCGTAAAGCTTTTGTACATATTCCGCAGCGCCATCATAGGGTTGATCATAGATAAGGTATTCGTTACTAAAAAAAGATTTTTTCCAAAATTCTTTAATGGCCGAATGGAAATCGGGATGGTGAGCCTCTAAGCCGGCGCGAATAATGGCATCTTTAATACCCCAATCGTGAGGCTGAGTTTCAATTTTCTGAATAATTTTGCAGCTTTCAGGAAAGTTTTTTATATTTATTTTATCGTGGCTGAAGTCATGAAGGATTCGTTGAATTCGTGGACTTACATCGAAAAGGGTGGAATCTAAATCAAAGACAACCAACGAATCTTCTTTAGATTCTGTACTGCGTTTAACTTGAGCGACAATTTTTTTTAGATGCGATGAGGGTTGCGTCACAAGCCTATTCAGCCACGGTCCTCTAGAAAAGGCAAAGAGATTTGTTGGCCGTGAGATTCGAGTTTGCTAAAGTTTTCAATGTCAGTGATTTGTCACAATTAAAATTTTCTTGAGGTCAACGGTATGAGTCGGTTTGAACAAAAAGTAGTGATTAAAGAAACACATTTAGATGTTTTTGGTCATATGAACAATGCGACTTATTTACAAATTTTTGAAGAAGCACGGTGGGATCTTATCGTTTCGCGCGGTTTTAATCTTGAGCAAATAAAAAAGTCTAAAACGGGGCCGGTGATCCTTGAATGCAATATCAAATTTTTGAAAGAGTTGCAGGCTCGTGAAGAGATCACGGTGACAGTGGAGCAACTTCTTGGAGAAGGGGAGCCACATCCGAAAATTTTTAAATTAAAGCAACAAATGCTGAGCTCCAAAGGAGAGATCGCTTGCGAGGCTATTTTTACCTACGGACTTTTTGATTTGGAAAATCGGCGCCTCATTGCTCCAACACCCGAATGGAAATATGCCGTCAGCTTGTGATTTTCTCACTATGCCTATCTAGACTTCAACGATATCATCAAATTAATAGTGTCAAAAAAATAGACAAAAAATAAAACCTTGCCGAAAAATTTTTTGACATATTTTTACTCATTAAAGAGATCAAACTTACTAGCCGAAAGACATATTGGGCAGAGTCACAGCGATTGGATTTTGCTCTAAAGAAAGGTCGGATATGGTTAAGTATTATTTATCTCATCAAGGTCAGCAAGTTGGTCCTTGGTCATACCAAGAAATCGTGAGTCAGCTTGAAGCTAAAAAAGCTGATTGGACAGATTATATTTATGATGAAAAATCAAGTGGGTGGGTTTTGCTCGCGGAACATGATCTCATGAAAGCTTATTTTAATAAGAAAGAAAAACCTGAAAGTCACGTTCTTCACCCTGGAAACGATAAAAAATGGTTTATTCTAAAGAGTGAAAATAAGTACGGGCCATTTTCATATTTTGAATTGGTGAAAATGCTTCAAGAAAAAAGTCTTAGCGACTCTGATTACATTTGGACCGCGGCGATGGCTAGCTGGAAGCGATTCCCTGATTGTGATGAATTTAAAGCTGAAAAAATCCGTGAATTGAAAAATTCAAATTTACCTGAAGTTGAAAAAATATTTTTACAACGCCGTTTTGCCAGAGCGAAATTTGGTGCTGCAGTACTAGTTCATAATAGTAAAACTGTTTGGAAAGGGAAAAGCCTTGAGCTTTCTTCTGGCGGTGCGGGTCTGATTATTGAAAATCAGAGTTTTGAGCCTGGCCAGACTCTATTCCTGCATTTTAAGGTGGGCGACAAAGTCCCTCCTTTCAATGCAATTTGTTCAGTCGTTAGCAAGCAGTACGTTTCTTCAAATGCTAAAGAAGTTAAATACGGTGTTAAGTTCACAAACATAAGTCGTGATGTTCGGCATGCCATTAAAGCATTTACCGATCATGAGGCTTAAAACAAAAGGAGCTTGTTTATGAAGAACTACCTATTTTTACCTTTATTAATGTTGCCTTTTTTGTTGGCTTGCAGCGGGCACAGTTTCAATTTGCCTGGACAGTCGGCTTCTTTTCAGCAAACACCAACTTACAATAACAAAGTTGATTTGTTGTTTTTAAGTGATGATTCTTCTGCGATGTTGCCTTATCGCCAGCAAATGGGTACGCAGGCTCAAGCAATTATCAATCGCTTGAATGCAATGGGAATGGATTATCATATTGCGGTGACCACCACGAGCGTTGGTGCTGGTTATAAGGGTGGTACGTTCATTGGTAATACCTATTTAACAAAGGCAACACCAAATGTGGCGACAGCCTTGGCAAATAATTTGGCATTTAATGTTCCTGGATCAGATCTTGAGCAGGGACTGACAAGTCTTCAACTTTCACTGTCAGCATCGAATTTACAGAACTCTGGTGGTGGATTCTTAAGAAGTGATGCTTTGTTGGCCGTTTTAATTATGTCTTCTGATGATGACTATAGTTCTGGGACAGTCGCTAGTGTTGTGAGTTTTTTTAATACTCTTAAAAAGCCCTTCGCTAATGGAGCACCGAGCTGGGTCGCTAACTACGTGGGAAGTCTAACTTTGCACTCGACCTGTTCAAATTTTGTGAACGTGGGGTCACGATACGTTCAGTTGGCGCAAGCTAATTCAGGAATTGTAGAGTCGATTTGTAACACGGATTGGTCCGTCACTATGAGTGACGTTCAAGTGATGATTAGTCAATTGATGACCAACTACTATTTAAGTTCGCAGCCAAACCCTGCAACGATTGTTGTAACAGTGAATGGTTCAACAGTGACCAATAATTCTCTTAATGGTTGGACATTGCAATCTTCGGGAACAGGTACTGCAACTCAATACTACATTGAATTCCATGGCTCAGCCATTCCTACACTTTATAGCTCGGTCAAAGTTTCGTTCACTCCGGCTTCTGCCAATTGAGCGTAGAGACCTCCGCGATCAATTAATTCTTGGTGAGATCCACTTTCGTGGATTTCACCATTTTTTAGAACGACAATTTTGTCGCATTCACGAATCGTAGATAGTCGATGCGCAATAATTAAACTCGTTCGATCTTGCGTGATAAGTTTTGTTGCTTGCTGAATCAAACGTTCTGTCTCAGAGTCAATGTTGGCCGTGGCCTCATCTAAAATCAAAATTTCTGGTTGAAAAGCAAGAATACGTGCGAAGGAAATTAATTGCCGTTCTCCTGAGGATAAATTTGTTCCTTTTTCCTCGACAGTTGAATCTAAATTTCGGCCGGAGCGGATGAGTAATCGATTAAAGCCGACTTGCTCCAGTGCCCGCACTATTTTTTCATCCGAAATACTCTGATCCCCGAGGTTTACGTTACTTCGAATGGTGCCTCGAAAAATAAAGTTATCTTGTTGGACAACTCCTATTTTTCTTCGAAGCTCCCCTTTTAGAAAAGATTCGATTGGATTTCCATCCACGAAGATTTTATTCGCAGGAGGCATGTAAAATCTTTGTAGCAAGGACACCAAAGTTGTTTTTCCGCTTCCTGTCCGCCCGACAAGAGCGACACTCATGCCGGGTTCTATTTTAAGATTAATATTTTTTAGTACCTCGGGAAGAGTTTCTTCATATTTAAAAGTTAAATTTCGAAATTCAACAAGTCCTAGATCTTTGAGGATCGGTCGGCGATTTACGGGATTGGGTTCCGTTTTCTCTTCAAGTAATTGGAACACTCGTTCGGCACTCGTCAAACTGTTCTGGAACTGTTGGTATTTTTCAAGAATTTCCCTCAGGGGATGAATAAAATCTTGAACGTGCATCAAAAAGGCTACGAGCGCGCCGATGGCTATTGATCCATCATTAGAAAGAAGCCCTCCATAGTAAAGAGCGACTGTTAAAGTGACTGCGTTAAATAAATTCATTACTGGCTGCAAGAGCGCGTAGCTGCGAATGGATTCTAACAAGACATTTTTATAGTCAGAAGAAAGCTTCTCGAATTTTATTTGGTTGCGAGGAACTCGATTGAAGAGTTGAACCACTTTAATTCCGGATAAATTTTCTGCAACATAAGAGTTCAAAGTCGAAAGTTTCTTTTTTGAATCCCGAAGAATTATACGAATCTTTTCGGTGATTTGATAAGCTCCCCAAATAAAGATGGGGGCCAGAATCATCGTTGCAAGAGCCAACTTCCAGGAAATCAAGACCATTGAAACCACAATAGAAAGAAGAACAATAGTTTCCGTGAACACATTGATGATTCCGTCTGTGAAAACTTCCCCCAACGTCGAAGTATCATTGGTGAGTCTTGTGACCACTCGCCCAACCGGAGTTTTATTGAAATAGGTCATAGGTAAATTTTGGGTGTGAGAAAGTAATTCTTCACGCACGTAATACAATAGGCGATTTCCAAATTTCTGAAACAAGTATTGATAGAGAAATAAAAAAACCACATGGCTAATTTCCGCGATCAAAAAACCCCAGGCCGCAAGGTGAAGTGCTTCTAGGTTTTTCTCTCTAATGCCGTGATCAATGGCATATCCCACCAATGTCGGCATAAATCGGGAAGAAATAGCTACTCCTAAAATTGACATCACACTGAAAAACAAAAGCGCAGGATGTCGACGCCCGAAGGGCCATAGACCTTTGAGCATTTGCCAAATAGTAATGCTTGATTTGACCTGATCTTCATTCATGAATTGACTCATAGGCCGTATCCTTGAATCAAAGCCATTTTTTGATAAATCTCACAGCTTTTGAGTAGGTCAGCATGTTTTCCGATCGCCGCGACTTTTCCTTCATTG
This sequence comes from uncultured Bdellovibrionales bacterium, assembly GCA_903926205.1. Lineage (GTDB taxonomy): Bacteria > Bdellovibrionota > Bdellovibrionia > Bdellovibrionales > Bdellovibrionaceae > CAIYID01. The sequence goes on along the minus strand of CAIYID010000062.1, from coordinate 11,071 downwards.
AGCACAATAATTTTGTCAGAATTTTCAATCGAAGAAATTCGATGAGCCACTATAATTCGCGTTCGCAAGGCGGGCTCATTTGATTCGCTTTGATTGTGTTCCAGGTTTTTTAAAGAACCTTTGATTTTATTTTCTGTATTAACATCTACCGCGCTCAAAGAATCATCCAGAAGGACAACAGGAGCGTTAGTGATTAAGGACCTCGCAATGGTTAGACGCTGTTTTTGACCGCCAGAAAGATTCACTCCGCGCTCTCCTAATTGGGAGTTGAAACCTTGCGGAAGATGAGAAATCTCATTTTCGATGTCGACCGCCGTGGCCCAGTGAGAAAGAATCTTTTGATTGGTTAACTCTGTCGTGGCTTCGCCTTCGCTCTGGGTTTTCGTTAAGCCAAATGCCATATTTTCGGCGATGGTCTCTGAAAATAAGAAGGCCTCTTGGGGTACCATTGAAATCAACGAATGTAAGTTTTCCTGACGAATTTGCTCAAGACTGATTCCATTCACCAGGACTTGTCCTGGTTGGGCGGGATAGAGACGAGTTAATAAATGGAGCAAAGTCGTTTTACCGGAACCAACGGGTCCGACAAGACCGACGAGCTCTCCCGCTTTGATTTGAAAATTAATATTTTCTAAAACGTTTTCTGTGCCGTCGGGAAAACGAAAGCTTAAGTTTTTAACTTCTAAATCTTTAAATTGTGACAACTCAATATGTCCATTGTCAGGAATGTCAGTCTGTTGGGTGAAGATCTCCCGAATTCTGGAAAAAGAAGCCATTCCCTTTTGGTATTGTGAGTAACCCATGCCCAAGGCCGTCATTGGCCAAACCATCTTTGAAATATAGCGCTGAAAAGCCACGAGAGTACCAATGGTGGCGGCTCCTGAAAAAACGTCAGGACCGGCGACAAAAAGAAGAATGACACTGCCGGAAGCGACGCCGAATTCCATCACGGGCATAAAAAGAGCATCCCAACGTGCGGTTTGCAGGCAGGCCTCTTCATAGGAGGCATTGTAACGATTGTAAAATTTCAAACGATTGCTTTCTTGAGCAAAACTTTTAATGACTCGAATTCCAGAAACTATTTCTTGAGAAACTCCGGACAATTCCGCCAAACGTGTCTGCTGAGTTTTAAAAGTTGCAAAAATTATTTTCGTTAACTGTTTGATCATGAAGGGAATGAGAGGCAGAAAAATTAAAGTTTTCCAAGTCCAGCTAGGCTCAAGCCAGATCATCAATGGCAGCACGATAGCGATGATGATGGTGCCATCAAAAAAAATCAAGACACCGGCCCCGATAGCATTGCGAAAAGACTGTACATCGCTCACAAGCACACTCAGAAGCTCGCCAACAGAATTTTTCATGAAGAAGCTGGGCCCCATGGTGGTGAGATGTTTGAAGATTCGATTACGTAAATCCTCGGCCGCTTCTGTGTGGTAGCGACCAAAAAAAAGACGCCAGCAATAACGAGTGATGGCCAAACCTAACATCGTGAGAAAAAAGAGTCCGCAATTCAGGCCGATATTCCTGGCCGCTTCTGATGAGGGCGTAAATCCATTTGGCAAAATGGCTGGTAAGCCTTGGGCTGTTACCTCATCTAATACTTTTTTAATAAATAATGGATAGGCGGCATCCAAAGAGTTTGTGATGATGAGAAAAATCATCCCCAAAACAAATGACCGCTGGTTTTGTCGAATATAAAATAACAGTGGATTCTTTAAAAGGGCTCTGGGAGCGGCTGAATTTTCAGACATTGCGGCGATTCAATCAAAGAATGCCTCAAATTAGAAGTAAAAAGGTCCTCTTGTTCGAACTAAAAAATCCTGTTTAAGTATTTTTCTAAACGCTGAGCGAGGGCCTGTGCCGCAGTGTACAAAATAGCCAGGTTCATAGAGATCGACTTTGAGGAGAATTTGCTGAAAACTTCAGCAAAAAGACACAAGTCTCATCATCCTGTTTAAGTTCTTAAAAGGACTAGAACTTTATTGAAAACTTGTGGTTTACTTCAATTCGGAATTTTGCGACAAATGAGAACAATCAGATACGAATGTGAAAGGTAATTGCATGGCGCTGTCTACTAATGCTCCCGCAAATTTGTCGGCGACGGATTTAGCTCATCAGCTGAAAGATCGTGAAGCCGAAGAATTAGGAAAGTCGTTTGCGACGACTTCAAGATTGGATGATGTGATTGCGTGGGGAAGAAAAAATTCTCTATGGCCACTTCCCTACGGAACGGCTTGTTGCGGAATCGAATTGATGTCCGTGATGGGACCTAAATATGACTTGGCAAGATTTGGTGCTGAGGTCGTACGATTTTCGCCACGACAATCAGATTTGCTTTTGGTCGCGGGAACCATCACTGAAAAAATGGCTCCGGTCTTACTGCGAATTTATCGACAATTGCTTGAACCCAAATACGTGATCTCCATGGGAGTTTGTGCAAGTTCCGGTGGTTTTTATCGAGCTTATCACACGCTTCAAGGCGCAGATAAAGTGATTCCCGTGGACGTGTATATTCCTGGCTGTCCGCCGACTCCAGAAGCGGCTCTTGATGGAATCATGTTATTGCAAAAAATGATTGAGGATGGTCACCCTCGTCCATGGAAACAAAATTGGAAGGCTCCTGATTATGTCTAATCTTGAAACTCTCAAAACTGAATTAGCACAAAACCGAGATATTTCAAAATATCAGTTCACCCAGGCCGTCGGTGACAATGTCATGGTTGTTCCGAAGGAGGATATTCTCTCTTTGCTCAGATATCTGAAGGACACAGACAAATATGATTTTTTGATGGACGTTTGTGGCGTGGATTATCCAAACCGCGAAAAACGGTTTGATGTGGTTTATCACTTGTTCAATTCAAAAAATGCCTCTCGTTTGAGAATCAAATGTGCCGTTGGTGACAACGAAACGATTGATTCGGCGTTGCCCGTTTGGAAATCTGCCGATTGGTTTGAACGCGAAGCTTATGACATGTTCGGAATTATTTTTGCGGGTCATCCCAATTTGCGTCGAATTTTGACTCATCATCAATTTGTGGGTCATCCCTTGCGAAAAGATTATGAGGCAGATCGTCAGCAACATTGCACTTCAACTCTGCCCATCTTTTTTGATAATGAGGGCGAAGAGCGCGGTGATGTTTTAAATCCGAATTGCGTGCCTTTGAATATTGGGCCTTCGCATCCAGCCATGCATGGAACTTTGCGGGTCATGGTGGAGCTGGAAGGTGAATCCATTGTTCGTGCGGGTTGTGAAATTGGATATTTGCATCGCTGCTTTGAGAAGATGGCAGAAACTCACACTTATAACCAAGTCATTCCGTACACCGACCGCTTGAACTATTGCTCGTCACCGATGAACAATGTGGGCTATTGCAAAACGGTCGAAAGGCTGTTGGGAGTTGAAATTCCTCCTCGGGCTCAAGCTTTGCGAGTGATTTTGTGTGAGTTATCTCGAATTATTGACCACACCGTTTCCGTTGGAACGGGTGGAGTGGATTTGGGCGCCTTGACAGCCTTCTTTCATCTCTTCACCTACCGGGAAAAAGTTTATAATCTTTTCGAAAAATTTTGTGGTGCACGTTTAACCGTTTCACTCACTCGAGTGGGAGGAATGGCACAAGATATTCCGGACGGTTGGCTCGAAGAAGTTTTGGCTTTCTGTAAGGAAATGCGTCAAGAGATCGATGAAATCTCCAGTTTGATGTTGGATAATAAAATTTTTATCAAACGAACTCAAGGTGTTTTGCCAGTGAAAGCGTCCGATGCTATTGCTTGGGGTTACACCGGACCATTGCTACGAGCTTGCGGTGTGGGTTTGGATTTACGAAAAACTCAACCTTACTATGGTTATGACGGTTTGAATTTTGATGTGCCCGTTGGTACTAACGGCGACATCTATGATCGCTATTTAGTGCGAGTGGAAGAAATGCGGCAGTCTGTTCGTATTATCGAGCAAGTTTGTAAAAATATGCCAGGCGGAGATTATTCCATCCGTGATCGCGGCATTGTTTTGCCAGAGAAAAAAGATGTTTATGGAAATATTGAAGGTTTGATGAATCATTTTGTTTTAGTGGTTCGCGGCCTTCGGCCTCCAGTGGGCGAAGTTTATGATGCGACGGAAGCGGCGAATGGAGAGCTGGGTTTTTATCTCGTCAGTGATGGCAGCGGAAATCCTTATCGACTCAAAGTTCGACCTCCTTGCTTTGCGATTTATCAATCTTTTCCTCATGTAGTTAAAGGTGGATTCATTGCGGATGCCATCGCCACAGTGGCTTCGATGAACGTTATTGCTGGTGAGTTAGACAGATAAGAAAAATAAGAGCAAAAAAGTCAATTGATCGAGGTAAATATGTTTCAACTATCGAACGAGGGAAAAACGAAGGTGCTGAGCAAGATGAAGCGCTATGAGACTAAAGAGTCAGCGATTATTCCCGCTTTGTATATCGCACAAAAGGAAAATGGGGGCTGGGTTTCCGATGAGGTCGTTCTCCATTTGTCCCAGTTAATGGACATTCCCGCTGTCCGAATCAACGAAGTATTTAAATTTTACACCATGTTCAATCAAGCACCTGTGGGTAAACATCATGTGCAAGTGTGTTGCAATATTTCTTGTGCTTTAAATGGCGGAAGAGAGCTCGCTGGTCATATTTGTAAAGAGCTAAAAATTGGCTTCAACGAAGTGACTGATGATGAGCGATTTTCTGTTTCTAAGGTGGAGTGTCTTGGCTCTTGCTCCACGGCGCCGATGATGCAGGTGAATGATAAATACCATGAAAATTTAACTCCGGAATCAGCCATGAATATTTTACGAGGTTTGAAATAATGGAAATCAAATTATTATCAGAACATTACAGCAATCCAAAATTTTGCGAATTGGCGGGTTATGAGGCCTTCGGTGGCTATAAGGTTTTGAAAACGGCTCTAACAATGCAACCTCAGCAAATCATCGATGAAGTGAAGGCTTCAGGGCTTCGCGGTCGCGGTGGGGCCGGTTTTCCGACAGGAGTTAAATGGGGATTTTTACCAAAAAACGGTGAACCCCGATATCTTCTTTGCAATGCCGATGAAGGTGAACCCGGAACCTGCAAAGATCGCGTAATGATGGAAAAGGCTCCTCATCAGTTGATTGAGGGCATGATTATTTCTGGCTTCGCGGTGGGCTCTAAAAAAGGTTATATCTATGTTCGGGGTGAATATTTTCATGTCATTGCAATTTTAGAACAGGCGATTCTAGAGGCTTATAAAGCAGGCTTTCTTGGCAAAAATATTCTTGGAACTGGTGTTGATTTTGATTTGGATGTTTACTCTGGTGCGGGCGCCTATATTTGTGGAGAGGAAACTGCCTTGATTTCTTCCTTGGAAGGAAAAAAAGGTCAGCCGAAACTGAAGCCTCCATTTCCTGCCGTTCAAGGCTATTTGCGTAAACCAACGATTGTGAACAATGTGGAAACACTGGCAGCCGTCGTTCCAATACTTCGGGATGGAGCGGCTGCTTACAAAAAATATGGAACCGAAAAATCAGCGGGAACAAAGTTTTTCTCATTGAGCGGAAATATTGTTAAACCCGGAAATTATGAAGTTCCACTCGCGTATCCTTTAAAAGATATGATTTATAAATTAGGTGGTGGTCTTCGTCCTGGGCGTAAATTGAAAGCCGTGATTCCTGGAGGATCTTCGGCGCCCGTGTTGACAGCAGCCGAAGCCGAGGTTGCCACTTTAGATTATGAATGCATGGCGGGCATGGGAACGATGTTGGGCTCCGGCGCAATCATTGTGATTGATGATTCTCAATGCATGGTGGATATGTTGGCGGTCCTCACTCACTTTTATTCTCATGAGTCTTGCGGACAATGCACCCCTTGTCGTGAGGGCACGGGTTGGCTGAACAAAATTGTTCATTCGATTTTGGAAGGTCGTGGCCGCCTTCAAGACATCGATTTGTTGGTTAAAGTGGCTGACAATATGAAAGGTCGCACAATTTGCGCCTTGTCTGATGCTGCCGCATTGCCAGTTCTCAGTTTTGTTACAAAATTTCGCGATGAATTTGAATTTTATGTGCGCGAAGGTCGCTCGAAAGTGAAGGGAGCTTCTCATGCCCAAATGCACCATTAATGGCAAGGAAATCGAAGTTAAGGACGGTTCCACCGTCATCGAGGCCATGCACGATCAAGGCATTCATGTTGCCCACTATTGCTGGCATCCAGGATTGTCTGTGGCAGGAGTTTGTCGTCTTTGCATGGTGGACATTGAGGGAATGCCTCGGGTTCAGATTGCCTGCAACACCACAGTCACAGAGGGAATGAAGATCAATAACACCTCTCAAAAAGTGAAGGATGCGGTAAAATGGGGCTTGGACTTTCATTTGATCAATCACCCTTTGGATTGCCCCATCTGCGATCAAGCCGGCGAGTGCGGACTTCAAGATCAATACATGGAATTTGGAAAATATGATCCAGAAATGGCCGAAAAAAAGGTCAAAAAACACAAGGTGATGGATTTAGGTCCAACGGTCGTTTTGGACTCTGAACGATGTATTTTATGTTCTCGCTGTGTGCGATTTACGAAAGAAGTTTCTCAATCGAATGAGCTCGGAATTTTTAATCGTGGTGATCACTCGGAAATTTCTACTTTTGACGGACAGAAACTCGACAACAATTATTCACTCAACACAGTGGATATTTGTCCCGTGGGCGCTTTGACTTCAAAAGATTTCCGTTTTCGTCAAAGAGCCTGGTATCTCAAAGAGGGAAATTCGATCTGCAACGGTTGCAGCACTGGCTGTAATATTAAAACCTACTTTAATAAAGAGGGCTTCTTTCGCGTGAAGCCGGTTTATAACAAAGAGGTAAATGGTCACTGGATGTGTGATGACGGTCGCGATTTATATAAATTCGTTAATCGTGATCATCGCTATCTGAAAGCCAGTCATCGACAAGAATCTGGTTGGAGTCAAATTCTTCCAGGTGCTGCCGCGAAAGAAGTTTCAACTCATGTTAAAGCCGGAGGCGAAGAGCTCGCTCTTGTACTGACAGGTCAATACACGACCGAAGAGTATGAAAAAATCATTGGTATTTTTACTAAAGATCTAAAAACGAAAAATATTTTTCACTGGGTGAACAACAAAGAAAGTTTCGAAGCTTTCGACAATTTGCTAATTAGAGGAGATAAAAATCCTAACACCAAAGGCTTACTTCAAGTTTTTGAGAAAAATCAAATTTCAAAAACCTGGGCAGATTTGGAAACAAGTCTTAAAGCCGGAGCGATAAAAACTGTAGTGGTGGCAGGACCTGAAAACCTGAAATTCTACAAAGACCTCGACGCAAAAGTGCAGTTATTTAGCCAAGCTAAGAAAGTGATTTGGTTGCAAACAGCGAAGCATCCAGCTTTGGAGAAATTGCCGATCAATTCTTGGATCATTCCAATGAAGTCCTTCGTTGAAAAAGAGGGAAGCTTTGTGAATTACAAGGGGCTCTCTCAAAAAATGAACAAAGTGACAACGATTGTTTCAGAGGCGCTCACTTTGGCGGAGGCGGCAGAATTAATGGCGGGTCATCAGATCTCTATTAAGCCAGATACCCATATTTTGACTGATGCGGATCGTCCGTTGGATCAAGTCATGTCGGAACATCGAAAGAAAAATGAATTTGTCTTTAAGCGAGGCACTGTATGAGCGTAGTTCAAAGAGATGGGGAAACCCGCAAGTGGTATTTGTTAGGGGTTTTAGGGGGATTGTGGATTACGGGTCATCATTTGATCAAAAATCTCTTCAACCGAAAACAAATGATCACTTTGAATTATCCCGAAGAGAAATATGAATATTCTCCACGCTTCAAAGGGAACCATGTTTTGACTGTAAAAAAAGATGGCTCTCTTCGTTGTACCGCTTGCATGTTGTGTGCAACCAACTGTCCCGCAGAATGTATTAGGATCGTTGCTTCTGAGCACGAAGATCCCTCGGTAGAAAAATTTCCGATCAGTTACGAGATTGATATGCTTCGTTGTGTATTTTGTGGTTTTTGTGAAGAAGCTTGTCCTGTGGATGCGATTCGATTGGGACCAGAGTGGCAAGTGCCAGGTCTTTGCGGGGATAATTTCATCTACGGGATTGATCGCCTTGCCTATCGCCCTCAATTGAAGGGCGGCATTCAATCTTTTGTGGACGATGAAGAGAGACACAAGGCGGGGATCTAAGGAAGTTTACTTAGCAGGTGACTTACCGGTCTCTTTATTTGCATTTTTAGAGGGGTCAACTGTGTCTACTTGTGCAGCGGTGGTATCTTTGCTTTCAGATTTCGCACAGTAAGCATTAAGAAATTTTTCTGATTTAAGAGCTTCTTCGTCGGACAGGTCCTCTTGCCTGGCTCCGGCTGATTTAATCGCAAAGTCTTGTTTTGCCTTGTCGCAATTTGTATTGAGCGCGGTGCTTAAAAGATCTTGATATTGTGTCGGTATCCAATCAATTTCTTTGCCGGCCTCAAAGTCATCTGCATGCAACTCCATCTGGCAATTCATTCTACGTTGCCCTTCTGTCGCCGATGTCTTTCGAGCTTCAGGAGTTTGATTTTTGAACTGATTTTTCAGTGCTATCATGTATTGGGTGAGTTCTTTGTCTGTCGATATTTTTTTGTCATCTCCAAAACAATCATCTCCGTCTTGGGCAAGAGCAAAACTTGATCCAAAGGCTATTAGCATTACGAAAATTAAAATCCGCATTTTGGTGCTCCTTTGGTCGAACCAGCGTGTTGGTTGATTTGAGCCAAACGCGTTTTTATATTTTTCATATAACTGCTAGCTTCTGTGACTCTTCTTTGTCTTGCGTGATAGTGCCTTTGATAACTTGCAACATATCCTTGCAAGGCTTTAAGAAAGCCTGGCATGTCTTCCTTTTTAATTAATTTTTGACCTTGGCTGCTACTCATTAGATATTTCAAAGGGCTACGAATTCCTCCAGGTCCGGTGTTATGCCCCCAAACCGCCACTTGAGAAATTAATTTAGTTCTGAATGATTCGCTGGCATTAGTAAAGGCAACTTTTCCTTTGCTGGATTTATTTAAAGAACTAATTGCCGAAGAAACCTGTTTGCGAACATATTGCTGATACCCAAAAGTATAAAGCAGGTTATTAAGAGGATTTCCTTCTTCAGGTGAAATCATCTCACAGCGATGTCGCCCATCACCTGCAAAGCGTTTTGGACCCATTTTAGCAATGGCTTTGCAGGAGCTTTTGCTGGAGCTATTGATGCTTGCGATCATGTCTTTCCAGCTCGTGTTATTAACGTGTTTAACCGCGGCCTGACAGAGCTGTCCAACGCCTGTCACCCCTGTGCTGCTGACGGCATTGAGATTAAACCCAGATTCCAATGAGATCATTGAGAACATATCTTTTTCTAAAATATTTTTCTGCACTTCATCATCAGATTCATTCATAAAACTAGAAAGGCAATCGACCGTGGCGGCATAAGTCGTTGTTAGAAGTTCGACTTCGTTCCCCGACTGACAAGCCTTTTGTACTCTTTGTGTTTTATGTTTAGAACCACGATTAGATTTGAAGTTTCGACTGAGGTTTTTTTTCTGAACGTCGCAAACTTTGAACGGCCCTGCATGAATTGATTGGCTTTCGCGAATGCAAGTCTTTAGTTGCAGGTTTTCGGGAATTGAGCTTTTCAAACTTTGAAATTCGAAAGAGTTTGTAATTTTTTTTATGTCATCCTCGAAGTAATCATTTTTTTCATTGCAGTCATTGTATTTATCAAGGCTTGTCGGAGTGCTGCAACCAGAAAGACAAGGGACAGGATCAAGGCCTGGTCTGACTATCTGGTTGATAATAGCGGCTTGTTCAGCTGCGTGTTTTTCCTCATCTTGCTTCGCTTTCGCAGCTGCGTCTTCCTCTGGGGTGAGCACATTTTTTTTATGGTGCTTGCCATAAGCAGGCTCGGGTAGCACTAACGTCGTGAATGAAAATAGACCTATAACTAACGCCAAAAAAAGAAGAGATTTTTTTTTCATAGAGCTCCATTATCAGTAATAAGCCCAGCAATAATCTAGTAAAAAATGTTCGTTTCCTTTAAATCAGTAGAGTAAAATTCATTTCTAGATCAAGGTTCAGGGGCAGACGTTCTGTTGAACCAGGTTATTAATATTAATTGTGTTCAGATTGGTCGAGTTCGTAAAGATCCCATTACCTTCAGTGGCTATGCCAGAAAGCATTTGCACCGGAGCAGGGTCCGCATTCTGGTTTCCGTATAAGACGGTATCGAGAGTGACTGCATTTGGAGCGGCAGCAAGAAGCGCGCTAACATATGGAGTTGCGTTGGCGGGATCTGGTGGATTTCCAAGGTCGGAGGGTGCTCCGTCCGACATGAGAATGACATAGTATTTTAATCCTTTAGCTCGGTTCACACTTGTATTGTCAGGATCGTTGATAATGGCCTGCTTTGCGGCGTTCAGGGCAAAGGTGTACATCGTGCCACTATTGGCCGTCTCTCCGTTGGAGTACGCTGTGATGGCATTTTGCATGACATTCTTTGTACCAGTGAACGAGCTGGCGCTTCCAACTTGTTTAACATAGTCAACAATAGCGGTATTAAATGTAATTAAGCCCCAATAAAAATTGGTCTTGGAGCTGTATTGATTAAAAAAAGTATTTATCGATCCTAATCGATAAATGTTGTTCGGATCAGTCCCTGAGCCCTGGACGACGCCATTGATAATGATAGTGGCTCCGCTTGAGGCATTAGAACCAGAGGTATCAACAACGAATAAAATTTTTGCCATCGTTGAAACATTGGAAACAGTGCACGGCCCAGGAGTTGGTGTTGGTGTCGGGGCCGGAGTTGGGCTAGGAGTCGGTGTCGGTGTGACGATGATGGGATTATCAACATTTTGTGTGCTTAGTTTTGCAAGGCTGTACTTATCGTTTTGCGAACAATTTTGGGACTTGTCCCGATTGCCGTTAGAGTTCGGCCGGGCTCAATTGTTGTTTAGGCCGCCTTTTGTTCAGAGTCAAATCCGTTCAATGTATTGATAAATATTTTCATCTGCTCCTTTCCGCCACGAAGTCGTCGCAGTTTACT
>CAIYID010000061.1 GCA_903926205.1 uncultured Bdellovibrionales bacterium | reverse complement strand
AGTAAACTGCGACGACTTCGTGGCGGAAAGGAGCAGATGAAAATATTTATCAATACATTGAACGGATTTGACTCTGAACAAAAGGCGGCCTAAACAACAATTGAGCCCGGCCGAACTCTAACGGCAATCGGGACAAGTCCTTTTTCAATAAAGGGTTATTACGGATGGTTACAATACCAACCTGAAAAGAGCCGAAATAAGGAATAACAAGATGGACAATTATAAAGTAGATAGGTATTTAGAATTATGAGGAAAGTAAGCAAAAGCGCAGGTCTTTCAATTGTTTATAAAAATTGGGCCGAAGGCCCAAGGTTAGGGATTTAAAATTGTGGAGGCGGTAGCCATAAAAAACTAAAAACTCACAATTCGTTAGAATTGTGAGTAATAGTAAGACCTCAGTGGCGAGTTTCTTTATTTCAGAACTACAAGTAGAGGTTAGCACTTTAAGTTCTACAAGTTATTCTTCGACAAGGAACACGAGAGTAACTGGAGTGGATTTGTATTTTTGAATCGCAAATATTTTAAAAACTTTATCTCTTGGAAATAGCACTTCCATTTCACCAGAGAGTTCTTCAGTCGCTTTATCATATGAAAGAATTCTTCCCGACCTACTTAGAATAACCGTTATATATCCATTGACCCCAGCGTAATGTTCAGCAATGGAAATATCCATACTCGTAGAAATAAACGCTGGGTCTTTAAAAATCGTTCCCTTCTCAAAGTTTTTAACAGGTGGAAATTCAGATCCACGAAAAACGACTCCGCGATAAATTGGAAATTTTAATAAGCTTTGTTCTAGTCTGTTTAATTTTGGTGTATTGTCTCTAATGTAGGCCGAATCACCTGTGCGAAGGGCTTTATTGATCAAGTATGCCCATACATCTACATAGTCCGAGACGATCGCCTTATCTGAATTCGAAGGTTGGCCAGAAGAATTTGAAAAACCGATTGAGCCCCATTTGGTTATCGCACTTTCAAAGCACAATTGAATGGCTTCATCAGAGAGCTTTGACTCTAAGTTATTTTTTAATCGATCTTCACAAGTTGACTGCTGACTTGCAATATTCCGAGTTGAATAAGTCGAACATCCTATTGTCGCCCAAAGAAAAGGAAGCAAAATCAGACTTTTCACTATTAACACCCCTTAAAAGAATCTCATTAATTATGTCGGATTTTTATTAAAGGGGCTTAAACGCCCTTAAGTCCAGTCGAGTGGACATTCAAAAATATCCAACGCAAAATAGAGCTGATTGAATATCATATTATGTATGCTTAGCGCGAACACTGCAACGCCAAGGAGTTTTAAGTCTCAAAATGAGAAAAAAATTCGGCAGAAAAAATGCAATCTGAGCCACTTTTTGGCACTCGATTTGCTGTATAATATGACATGACCAGGGGGAATGAATGAAAGCAATTTTAGCCGTAATGTTTTTGACAGTTGTCGGTTTTGGAATGAACAGCTGGGGGGAAACTCCACCAAGCGTTGTTCCTGTTCTGTCCAGCGCCGACTTAATGAAACAGCGTCAAGAATGGAATGATGCGGAGGCGAAGGAGAAAGCAAAATGTCCTGACGATTTTTCTCCAGGAAATCCGCCAACACAGTTTGGTGGAGGAAATCAGGGTAGATGTAATACATCCAAAAAAGACATCCAATCCAACTGTGCTAGCCTCGAACAGCGATATGGCACTGATGCAGCTTCTGCTCAAGACAAGCTAGATCAAAAGCAAAAAGATGCTCAGGATTCAGCGGCGACTTTACAAGAAAAAATCCAGACTGCTCAGCAAGATGCCACAGATAAAATTCAAAAATTGAAAGAGGATGGGCAAACACTGGATGCTAAATATCAAGAAAAACAGCTCGAGACTCAGAAAAATAACCAAAAAGATTCGATGGATTTAGCCAATCAAACCACAAAGCAACAGTCAGAGATCACAAAAATGACCAATCGACTGCCGCTGGTTCAAAATACAATAACTGCAGCAAATAATTCCTACACTGCGGTAGTTAATGCGAACAGCATTGCAATGGTGCGAATGAAATGCATGTCAATCATTCGAAAATGGATGAGAGAGAACGGTGTTGGCGCCACAATCAAGGGAGGCTCTGGCAATGCGGGAAGCCAGCAACAATTAATGAATGACCAGTGGAATTCTTGCGTCTCAACCGAGCAAGCGAATGCCGCTGCGACCATTGCAAATGCTAATTCTAGTATTATGCAAGCTCAGGAAGCCTTAAATAATCTTAATTCCGAACTTGCTGCAGCCAAAAACCAATTGGCTCAAATGCAATCCGTGAGTTCCCAGCAACAACAATTTCAGCAAACTGCTTCAACAAGTTCCGCTTCAAATTATTACCAACAGAAAATGAATCTGCAGCAAAATTTAATGACCACGCAGCAGAATGCTCAACAAAAAATTAATTCTCTGAACCAACAATTGATGAAAAAAAATATGACCAGCGCAAAACCGATGGGCGGCGTGAATAGACAGTTGGACTCTGATTTGTCGGCCTACCAATCAAGTTGTTGCAAAGAAGGTAAACGACTTCCGGCCCTAGGAAGTGGCCCAACCAGTGAAGAAGATGACAGCCAAAGTGGAGAAGGCCTGTGCGGAGATCTACCAAGCACCGCAACCGCCGACCAAATCAGTCCAATGTCGCAAGCGATGCAGGGCATGGCTCCAGCCCTCATGCAAAGAGTAATGGGTAATAGTGGTGGCTTCCAGTAAGCCCCCTAGCCTTAAATCCTGACACAGGACCACGATAATAAATCATAAAATGAACCCGAGGTTAGTCAACGCCTCGGGTTTTTTGTTATGATTATTGCTCGGAATCTTGTGAGATATTTCAGATTCTTTTCAGCCGCTGAAGGAGCTTCGTTGTGAAAAAAAAGTTCTATGTTTTTGGTGCTGCCTTTTTGGTGCTTATTCTTGCAATCGGTGGAAGCTTGTGGACTGGTTATCACTATGTTGAAAAATCATTACCCAAATTAATCTCGATTGCCGACTATCAGCCCCTTTTGGTTTCGAAAGTTTATGATCGGAATGGAAAACAGATCGGCGAGTTTTTTCGCGAGCGACGCGTGCTCGTGCCCTTTGAGAAAATTCCAAGAAATTTAGTTAATGCCTTTTTAGCTGCTGAAGATGATCAATTTTATAAACATGGCGGACTTAATTATACGGCAATTCTGCGCGCTACCGTAGCCAATTTGCGAGCGGGAAAAAATGTGCAAGGAGCCTCAACGATCACGCAGCAAGTGGCTAAGACTTTATTTTTAAGTTCAGAAAAAAAACTCATTCGAAAAATTAAAGAGGCCATCTTGGCCCAAAAAATGGAAGAAAATTTAACGAAGGATGAAATTCTTTATTTGTATTTAAATCAGATTTATTTTGGTCAAGGTGCTTACGGTGTAGAGCTAGCTGCCGAAACTTATTTTCGAAAACCGCTGGAAAGATTGACTCTCGCTGAAATGGCCATACTTGCTGGCTTACCAAAGGCGCCAAGTGAATATTCGCCGACTCATAATTCGGTGCGCGCAAAAGAACGACAAGTTTATGTGTTAAATCGGATGGCGGAAGTTGGTTTTATTACAAAAGAGGACGCTGCGAAGGCCGCTTTGGAGCCTGTGCGTGTTTTTCTGCGTGAAAATTACAAAGATGTGGCGCCTTACTTTTTAGAAACCGTTCGACAAATTTTAGTGAGCAAATTAGGAGAAGAAGCCGTTCTTGACCAAGGTTTAAAAATTTATACCAGTTTGGATTTGGACAAACAAACTTCGGCTCAAGAGTCCGTGGTCACGGGTCTTAAAGAATTAGATAAGCGCCAAGGATACCGAGGACCTTTAAGTAATACAACAGACCCGAAAGAGGTCGGTGCCCTTTTACTAAAAACGCGCAATAAATTGATCTTAGAAGAAAAGCCTGAGCGTTTGATTCAGATCGATGGAAAATTTCAGGAATATGGCCCACTCGATGTCAGTTATGACATAAAAAATAAAGGGCTCCCTTTTTACATTAAGCCTGGAAAAACCACGGACGGAATCGTCTCCAAAGTCGACGATGAATTAGGCTTAGTCTTTGTCAAATTTGCAGAGCTAGAAGGTTTGATTGATATTGAAACTATGCAATGGGCTCGTAAACCAGATGCCGATAAACGCTTTGATCTCGATCGAATTCAAAGACCCTCGCAAGCTTTAAAAATGGGAGATGTCGTTTTAGTGAAACTCATGGGTGAAAGATTCGGATCAACTCGCTTACAGAAAGTTTTAGTAAAAACAAAAAAAACCATCGATCTTTCAAAATATGTCAGTCTTGAGCTTGATCAAGATCCTATTTCAGAAGCGGCCCTACTTTCAGTCGATCAAGAGACTCAAGATATTTTAGCAATGATCGGCGGAACAAATTTTGAGAAATCAGAATACAATCGTGCGTTGCAAGCCGCGCGACAAACAGGCTCCTCTTTTAAATCCATTGTGTATGCATCAGCTTTGGATCACGGGTACACGGCTTCAAGTTTACTCATGGATGCGCCGATTGTTTATGAAGAGCAAAAAGGCAGTGAAGACGATGAAGGCCAAGGCGACGCAAAAACTTGGAAGCCCGCAAATCATTCCAAAACTTTTGCAGGAGATATTACTTTTAGAAATGCCTTGGTGAAATCTCTCAACGTACCGACCGTGAAAGTGATTGAAGACATCGGTGTTCCTTGGGCGGCTGAGTATGCAAAACGCCTGGGAATTTTTTCCCCTCTTAATATGGATTTCACTTTGGCATTGGGCTCAAGCTCCGTGACGCTTTATGAAATGACCCGCGTCTTTTCGGAATTTGGCCGGCAGGGAAAACGCACTCATCCTATGATTATTAAAAAAGTTGAAAGTCCAACTGGAAAAAAACTTTTAGATAAAATTTCACTCGACGAGCGTTTTGCCAAGGAATTGTCTGAACAAGAAAGTCAATTTGAAGAGCGCCGTAAAGCTTACCTAGAATTAATTAAAACTCCCGAAGCCATCGCCGCAGCGGCCGCTGAAAAAAAACCAAAAATAGATTCTCATATCTTTTTTGAAGATCCAGATCAGCTAATTAAACCCACAACAGCCTACTTGATCACCTCTCTGTTAAAAAGTGTCGTCGAAGATCCTTCTGGAACTGGAGCGCGCGCAAAAGCCCTGGGACGTGAAGTCGCTGGAAAAACAGGAACAACCAATGGCTACTTCGATGCTTGGTTTTTAGGTTATACCGCGCAGATCGCCACTGGCGTCTGGGTGGGGTTTGATCAAGAACGCACACTGGGTAAAGGTGAGGTTGGTGGACGAGCAGCATTACCAATTTGGTTGGATTATATGAAAACCGCTCATGAAGATTTGCCACCGCTCACTTTCCCCGTTCCTCCCGGAATTGTGTTTGCCAACATAGATCCTGATTCAGGTCACCTTCCTGCCGCGGGCTCAAAACACATAGTGCGACAGGCCTTTTTGGAAGGCACTGAGCCAACAGCTGCGAGTAAAAGCAAAAAAGAAGAGGACACCGATTTTTATAAACAAGATCTCTCTGAATAATCTTGTCTGATTCATAAGGCCATAGGTATTCTTTTGACATTCAACTATGGCTCAAAAAGAAATCCACCTTTGGGGTGTGAAACAAAATAATTTGAAGAACGTGGACATTCGAGTCCCACTGGGTGAGCTCACCGTCATCTGTGGTCCGTCGGGGTCTGGAAAATCTTCTTTGGCTTTTGAAACTTTATTTGCTGAAGGCCAAAGACGATTCATTGAAAGCATGTCGAATTATGCGAGGCAGTTTCTAAATAAGGCCCCAAAGCCAGACATTGAAGGCGTAAACAATATTCCTCCCGCCATTTCGATTGAGCAAAAAAATTCTGTAAAAAGTTCCCGCTCCACTGTTGGAACGACAACTGAGTTGATCGATTATCTGCGCTTACTTTATGAAAAAATCGGCATTTCGTTTTGTCCAACACATCATATTCCAACTCAAAAACAAAGTGTCACTGAAGCCACGGAACAAGTTCTAAAATATTTTTCCGGACAACGGGGCTATATCTTAGTAGAAATTTCTGATGAGCATCGAGTAGCCCAAGGAAAAAAATTGCATTCCTTGCTCTTGCAAGATGGTTATTTGCGTATTTGCTTGTCGCAAAAAGAAAAAAAACCAGCAAAAATCTTAAAAAATGAAAAAGCTGGCTTCTCTCCTCTCACTGAAGAGCCTTTAGGTGAAATCATCGAAATCAGTCAGCCTGCAGTCTTAAAAAAAGGATTACCTAAGGAAAAATTTTTCTTAGTTATTGATCGAATGTCTTTTTCAAATGAAGAGCGCGGTCGCCTGGCGGACTCCCTCACACAAGCCTATGAAGCGAGCATTAAGTATAATTCGAATTTAGTAACAAGACAGGCCTCGGTTGTTTCCACCGAATTTAAAAAACTGCAACTCAGTGAAGATAATTCCTGCCCGGTTTGTGGTTATTTGAGCCCGCCCATGTCTTCGCGGCTCTTTAGTTTTAACTCTCCGATTGGAGCCTGTGGTACCTGCAAAGGTTTTGGAAATATTCTAGATTTGGATGAACATAAGATTGTCCCGAATCCTGTTTTATCAATTGCTCAAGGCGCGCTCCATCCCTTTACTATGCCAAGTGCCGAGCAAGATAAAAAGGCTTTGCTTCAGTTCTGTCGTAAACAAAAAATAAATACCAATATTTCCTGGAAAGATTTAAATAAGACTCAGCGAGATTTAATTTGGAATGGGAATAAAGATTTTTTTGGGGTCAAAGGCCTCTTTGAACACTTGGAACAGATCAAATACAAAATGCATGTGCGCGTATTTATTTCGCGATACCGTTCACCTTTTTTGTGTACTGAATGCAAAGGCGCACGTCTCCGAAAGGAATCCCTCAACGTTTTCGTTGGCGAAAAATCCATCGAACAACTAACGAGCCTCACGATAGAACATCTCCAAAGTTTCTTTCGTAAGCTGGAGCTTTCAAGTCATCAGCAAGAAATTGCGGGTGAAGTCTTTAAGCAAATTTTAAGTCGGTTGGAATTTTTAATGCGCGTCGGAGTCCACTATTTAACTCTGGCTCGTGAAACTCGCACTCTTTCAGGTGGCGAATATCAACGTATTATGTTGGCTAACCAACTGGGCATGGGCCTTTCTCAAGCTCTTTATGTTTTGGATGAGCCCACGGTTGGACTGCACCCTCGTGACAATGATCGTCTCATTTCTATTTTAAAAGATTTGAAAGATTTAGGAAATACACTCGTCATCGTGGAGCATGATCATGATGTCATTAAAAGTGCTCAGAATATTATTGAGATGGGTCCCGGCAGCGGATATTTGGGCGGAGAAGTTGTTTACTCTGGGCCAACCAAGGATTTTTATAATTGCGCTAAATCCATCACCGCACCTTACCTAAAGCCAAATGAAAATAACGAAATTATAAGAACTATTCGACCCGTAGAAATCAATCGTTATAAATACAAAATTGAGCTTAAGGGTTGTCGAGGAAATAATCTCAAAGATATTGATGTCATTTTTCCTCTTAATCGATTGGTGTGCGTCACTGGAGTGAGCGGCTCTGGCAAATCAACTTTGGTTTCTAAAACCTTGTACCCTGCCCTAGCAAGAGAATTTGGAATTGAATTTCTCAAGGGAGCTGAATTTAATTCGATGTCTGGCGCAGAGCACATTAAAAATGTTTTACTTATTGATCAATCTCCTATTGGTAAGTCGGCCCGCAGCTCACCGATCACTTACTTAAAAGCCTTTGATCTCATCAGAACAATTATGTCTTCTTTACCTGAAGCGAAAGTGCGCGGCTACACACCTGGAACTTTCAGCTTGAATGTCGACGGCGGTCGCTGTCCAGCCTGCAAAGGCACAGGTTACGAAGAAATCGATATGATGTTTATGGATAATGTGATTCTTCCTTGTGATGTTTGCGACGGAAAAAAATTTCGTCCAGAAATTTTGGAAATCTTATACAAGAATAAAAATATTCACGAAATACTAAAAATGACGGTGGCGGAGGCAATGAACTTTTTTGTTGCCTATCCTAATATTCGAAAACCTTTAAGCGTTCTTCGCGAGGTGGGTCTAGACTATCTACAATTGGGTCAACCTGCTGGCACACTATCAGGTGGAGAATCTCAACGACTAAAAATTGCCAAGGAGTTGAGTCAGACTTCGCAAAAAAGCACTCTCTATATACTGGATGAGCCAACGACAGGCCTTCACTTTCGTGAAATTGATCTTTTAATGAAGGTTCTCAATAAATTGATTGAAGCGGGCGGTAGCGTGATCGTGATCGAACACAATCAAGATGTTATTCGTGGAGCAGATTATGTCATCGACCTTGGTCCAGAGGCCGGAGCTAAGGGCGGAAAAATAATCGCCGAAGGTTCTCCCGAGGAGATTATGGCCAATAAAAAATCCCTCACGGGTGAATACCTTAAACGCTACCTAGACGGGACTCATCCAAAGTCTAGCACAACTTCCAAATCCAATTTAAAAACTGGATTGAAGTCTGTATCGAAATCCTAATTTCCGAAAAATAAAATATTCAACTCAAGTTTGTTTAAGGTTTTGACGATTAAAAATATGACAAAACTTAGAAACCAATCTTGAGGAGTATTCTATGTCGATGATTAATTGGGACGAATTTGAACATATTCACGTGATTAAACGATTACGCCACATTCTTTCTTCTTGGTGGAGTGTCGATGTTGTTTTCACCGATGAACGTGGCCAATTAAAGGGGTTTGATGGCAGCAAAGCGACCTACACAAATCCCGGCGTAGGCTTCGTCTTTGGCAAGGAAGCCGCTCAGCAAAACTTGGCCGAGTTCGTGATGAAAACAATCGATGATCTCCGTATGTCAGACAATAAATTTGCCATAAAAAAATGGGACATGACTGGCTGGGACATTGGCGTCTTTCCAATTATGATTGAAAATGATTTCATGGGCACCGTCGTCGCAGTACCTTTTTTCCGTGACTCGAACTCTCCGGTTCGTCTAGCTGAAGTGCGCGATCGCCTTGCCGCTTTTGGCGCAACCGCAGAGACAATTGACAAAGCTCTGGGTAAAACAAAATATTTGGACGAGTCCGATCGCACTCATTTCTGCGAAATTGTGAGCTTAGTGGCAGAGGAAGTTGTGACTCTTCATCTAGAAATCACTCGCCGTGAAGATCGTATCCGTGAACTCAACAAAGAGCTCGGAAGTCGCTACAAATACGACAACATGATCGGTAAATCGAAACCCATGCAATCTTTGTATGCTCTTTTGGATAAAATCAAAACAGCAGATTCTACTGTATTGATCAATGGTGATAATGGGACTGGAAAAGAACTAATCGCTAAGGCAATTCACTACAACTCTGTTCGTAAGGATAAAGCTTTTGTCATTCAGAACTGTTCCGCCTTCAATGATAATTTATTGGAGTCCGAACTGTTTGGACATATGAAAGGATCTTTCACTGGTGCCGTAAAAGACAAAAAAGGTCTTTTTGAAATTGCAGACAAAGGAACTTTCTTTCTTGATGAGATCGGTGATACCTCTCCTCAAATGCAAGTGAAGCTACTTCGCGTCTTGCAAGAAGGAACTTTCACTCCAGTGGGTTCCACAGAGATGAGAAAAGTGGACGTACGCATCGTGGCGGCGACTAACAAAAATTTGAAAGAAATGGTTGAGCAAGGCACCTTCCGCGAAGACTTGTACTATCGCTTGAATGTTATTAATATTCGCGTGCCACCCTTGCGTGAGCGCAAAGAAGATATTCCTTTGTTAGCAGAGTTTTTCTTGCAAAAGGCCTGCGAGGTACAAAATCGCACACGAGTGACTTTGACGAAACGGGCTCTTGAAAAACTTTATGATTATGCTTTCCCGGGTAACGTGCGAGAACTCCAAAATGAAATGGAGCGCGTGGTTGTCTTGGCAGGGGATGAAACAAAAATTCTTCCAGAAATGCTGTCACCAAAAATGTTGGAGGCGGGAGAAAAAGCAAAAGTTCAAGGCGCTCGTCTTCATGGAAAATTGAAAGACGCCTTGGAAGAACTCGAGCGTGATATGATTCGCGAAGGTTTACGTCGAACGGGATGGAATAAATCCAAATTGGCGAAAGAGCTCGGAATCAGTCGCGCAGGACTTATCATGAAAGTAGAAAAATACGGACTTGATAAGCGTAAAATCACTCGTCCTCCTGGAACGGGCTCGCAAACCGGTACATAAAAAATATTCAAAAATCTTTATTCAAAAGCCGGGAAAGATCCCGGCTTTTTTTTTATCGTTCTCACGCAGACTCAACACTCAGACTAACACTCAGACTCAGACTGATTAGCCAAGCATCCAGTAATACTTTCCAAACCGACATAATTCTAACATCAGTA
Organism: uncultured Bdellovibrionales bacterium; assembly: GCA_903926205.1. Classification (GTDB taxonomy): domain Bacteria; phylum Bdellovibrionota; class Bdellovibrionia; order Bdellovibrionales; family Bdellovibrionaceae; genus CAIYID01. The sequence continues at coordinate 48,946 of CAIYID010000061.1, read as the reverse complement.
AAAAAGTAAAAAAGCCTCTTATCAGCCCCTCTAATCAAAAATAACCACAACGGAACCGGTGACAATCTTTGGCACTGTGTGTGCAAATACTAAACATAGAATGCAAGTGGGGTTGGTTATGATGACTGGGATTATGCAGAAAAACTCAGTACAAAAGCTTAAAGGGTTGTTGAACGACCGCTATGGGTTGGGCTTACAAATTACATCCATGGTCAATGTGGCCAATATGGATGTGGGGCACCTTGGCGGCGAACTAAGGGGTAGTTCGCTGTCAGTGCCGATCTGTGCTCGAGGAAAGTATTTGGCGACGGCGATTTTATCCAGAGCAGATTCGCTGTCCAAGGGAGACCTTTCTGCGGTCTCTGAAATGGTTCGGCTTGTCCTCGAGCCTGCTCTTTTTTCTTTATATTTAGAGCGACAAGAATTGAATGTTAGAATCCAGGATCTAAAAAAATTCGAAGACTTAGAGAATGTCTATTCTCTTCCTTCGTTAGGATCAAATTCTGGATGGAGCAATGAGCAGCCGGAGTTTAGCTCCTCGCTTATTCTTTTAGAAAGTTTTAACCCGCACACAATTTCTAGAGTGGCGATTCATATTCACGAAACGGGTAAACGTTGGGCTTTAATCCGCTACAGCGAAATTCGTCATTCTTTGAACTCGGTTCAGGATATTCGTGAAATGGGTCCTATGACTTTATTGGTGGAGGACCTCCTGCAGCTTTCACCGGAAGCGCAATTGCAATTGGTGGAATTTGCACAAACAGCGGATCCTAAGACCGAACCTTTGATCCTCATCGGAAGCACGAGCTCCTTAGATGATCTGAATCAACGCGAAGTTCTCTCGGCAGATTTGGCGCGTATTCTGCTCTATTCCCGCCTGGAATTAGATCGAATGCCAAAAGAGTTTTCTAAATTGCAAGAAACCATTGAAATCGCTTTGGATAAACACGCGCTAATTCGTCACACATTGTCTTGATCGAACGCTATTCTGTGTTCTAGGCTTAATGGCATGGAACACTATCATTCATTTTTAAAGAAACATTTTAACTCAGAAGATTTTAAGGTTTTTTCTTTAGCAGGAGACGCCTCTAACCGCAGATATTACCGTGTCAGTCACAATCAGCTGACTTGGGTTTTGATGTCTTGGGAGCCTTTCGATTCAAAAAATTATCCCTTTCTCTCTGTCTGCGCTCATTTTTCCAAACATCGAGTGCACGTTCCAGAAATCATTGCGCTCTCCGAAAAAGAGGGTCTTGTTTTACTAGAAGATTTGGGTGATCTGACTCTCGAAAGAAAATTCTGGGAAAATCAGAATCCTTCGCATTCACTGGATTTTTATAAAAAATCAATGGATGAGCTGATCAAAATTCACTTTCATGCAACTCGTGATAAAACCGATTGCACGGCTTTTAAAATGCAATTTGATACCGAAAAGCTATTGTGGGAGATGAACTACGGCCGCACAAATTTACTTGAAGGTCTTTGCAAATTTGACTTTTCAGAAAGCCTAAGCAAGGAAATGGCCAATGCCTTTACTCATATTTGCGAACGTCTTCATCAGGAACCTAAATTCATTGCTCATCGCGATTATCACTCTCGAAATTTGATGATTAAATTCGATGAAATTCGTGTCATCGACTTTCAAGACGCCCGCCTCGGCTCCATTCAATACGACTTAGTGAGCCTGCTACGAGACTCTTATGTCGATCTTGATGATGCCAATGCCAATGAATTGTTGGAGTATTATTTAGTGCGCGCGAAGGAGTTTCTCCCCTCTTCTTTTTCCCGCTCTCATTTTGATGAAATTTACGAGGTCCAGACCATCCAACGTTGCTTCAAAGCTTGCGGAAGTTTTTCTAGCTTCTACAATCAACGCGAAGACACTCGCTACCTCAAATATATTTCGCACACCTTAATGCGGGTCATGAAAAGTTTGACAAATTTTCCGGAGTACAAAGTTTTTTCACAAGTTTTAATTGATTCTGGAGCGCTAGAAAGAAAGTACGAAACCCTATGAACGGCATTGTCCTTTCTGCAGGAATGGGCACCCGGCTTCGCCCCTACACAGATATCACGCCAAAACCGGCGATTCCTTTTATGAGTGTACCTTTAGCTTGTTATCCACTAGCGCTTTTTGAAAAAATTAAAATTCATAATTTGGTCATTAATACTCATTATCTTCCAGAAAAAATTGAGAAGCTTTATCGTCATCTTCGCTGGCCAATGAGTGAACGTCCCGCAAGATTAATATTTTCTGCCGAGCCCGAAAATATTCTTGGCAGCGGCGGCGGCGTTCGGCATGCAATGAAATACCTCATTGGTCGCGAAGTTTTTTTTGTCGCCAATGCCGATGAAGTGATTTTGCCTTTAGATTATATGGTCATGAAAGACGCTCTTGCTTTTCATCAGCACCATAATGGAATAGCGACGCTTCTTTGTATTCGCCATCCCGAAGTCGGAGAAAAATTTGGGGGGGTTTGGCTAAACGAAAAATTGGACCAAAATACTTTGGTGAGTTGTTTTTCTAAAAAACCCGTGGCCGGCCACCGAGGCCTGCACTTTATCGGCGTTTTGCTTTTAAATGACTCCATTCGAAATTACTTTTTTTCAGACGACTCGAAAGAGGAAAACCTCCTTTATGACACTTTAACCAAGGCGATGGTCGAAGGCGAAGAAGTTCATGCGATGGAAATTCAAGCGCAGTGGTTTGAAACCGGAAATCCACAAGATTTTTTAAAAGCCAGTCAAGAGTGTTTGCAAGCCATCGAAGCTCAACCACCCAGCGCTTGGGCAGAATATTTACGCCAGCTCATCTGCCGCTGCAGCGTTCGAGAGTACCAAATAGAAAACGATCAACCCGCTCTTAAAGAAAAACTGATTGATCGCTTAGCAAAACTCTTCGCTGGAAAACTTTAATTACTTCGCGACAAATCCGCCGGAATTCCCTTGAACTTTGTAGCGATTGCCCACCATCGTAAATAAATTATCTGAAGAAACTCCAATAGCATCACGTCCGCCATCAACCACTTTTTTCATTCCTGCGACCGCTGAGGCCGCATCACGCTTTACACCACTTTTTGATAGCGTCGAGGCCGGAGAACGCTCTGACCCCAAATTGAGAGGTGACCCACCGGTCCCCCCAAGACCATCAGAACCTGCAGAAAGCAAAGCTCCATCCGCCGCTTGTTCAGAGGCTGCCACTTTCGCCTCCTTTATAATTCCCGCCAAAGCAGACTTCGCCGACGCCTGATCTGCCGCTGACATTCCAGTGCCGCTAAAGTCACCGGCTGCCAACTGACTTCCGCTCACAGTTTGTCCATTAGGTAAAGAAACATTTCCATTGTCAGAATTAATTTTCACCCCCTGTGCAGCCAAAGAATTCATTGCCTGTACTCCAGAAGGAGACATCGTAGTTGTTGGTGTTGTTGTATTTGTCGGCGGCGCATTTGGTTGTTGAGGCGTCGGATTTGTCACTTGTGCTGCCGTATCCGCAGCTCCACTCGCTGCGGTGTTAGCGTTGCTCATAATCATCGCGGAGATTCCTACTCCAGCCACTCCAGCCCAAAAAAGCGGATCGCAAAAACAAGGCTTATAGTGCATTACTGCTACTCCTGCTGAAATTCCCATTCCGATCATTCCCAACGTGCTTGAAGAGTTATTAGCACTTTGAGCTTGCTGAGCCTGGGCTTGGATACTCGTACCGGAAGAGGCTGTTGTCGGCAAATTTGGCGTTGCGGGCGCGGGTGATGTTGATGAGCTCGTTGCCGCGGGAGTAGAAGCGGGCATCTGGCCATTTGCTGATTCGGCTAGAGACAGAAAAAATCCAAGTGCTAGAATTATTCTTATTTTTTTCATTCGTATCCCCCTGAACAACGATTAATTTCAAAAAACTCACTTCATTAGATTTGTCGACATTTGAAGATAAACGTTATTAACTTTATCCCAATTTGACTTCCCAGCTTTTCCAGAAATTTGTGCGGCCGGATTTCTTGCAATAGAATTAATTTTTCCTGCGAGTGCACCTTTAGCACTAGTTCCATCTGCCCAGCCACCGCCAGCTCCACCGCCATAGCCGCCACCACCACCACCAGCTCCACCAGCCCCATTATTAAAGCCAGCCTCTTTTGCCGCAGCTAAAGGCAGTGCCGCACCAGAACCACCACCACCCACTCCAGAGCCCGGTGTGCCAGAACCTCCTCCACTTCCCGTTGGACCTCCGCTACCAAGCGACTGTCCACCAGGATTGCCAGTAGAGGCCACAACAGGATCGCCAAGCCCGCCCGCGCCAGCAAGAGTAAGGTCTTTTGCAGACGTAACACCAGTAACTGCCGTCGAACCCAATCCACCATTGGCTGATGCACATCCAGAAGCATTCGGATTATTCATACAAACACAACTAAGATTATTGGCATTTGCAGCTTGAGTACAATCCACGTTTGTTGCTGTCGTCGTCGCTTGCGTGCACGCATTTCCAGTAAGAGCAGATTGGATGGTCTGTATAAGACCGGCTCCACCAGCAATTAAATTTCCGGCATAACCGCCAGAGAGTTTTTTGCAAACACCAAAGCCTGGTGCGGCAGCCAAATATGATGGTTTCGAAGCAGGACAAGCATTTTGCGCTTCTGCGACTGAAGCCTCAGCATTGTTGCAAGCAGTGTCAAACATCATCTTTGCCGCTCCGCAAGCCACGTTGTAGGCCATCAGTGCATCTTTCGCAATGGTCATTAATTCGCTTTGTTTAGAGCAAGCACTGCTCATGGATTTCATTCCAGCAATCAAGGTTAAACCACCTCCAATGATCGGCATAGCCGATCTCATGATCGTACTTTTGTCGACCAAACACACCATTGCTGCTGTCTTCGCTTTACTATAACAAGCTTCAAGTTTCGTGAACGCATCATTGGCGGCTTTAGTACAAGCAGGGTTCAATGGCGCAGGAGGAACTGCATTTTCTGCTGAAACCGTAGCAGGTGTAATCGACGTCTTTGCCGCTAGAAGTTTCGCTTCACAAGTATCTGCAAGTCGACTTTGCTCTACGATTGGACTATTACTGCTAACACCGTTGCTTGCAAAGCCATCCTCCCAAGTCTGCTGGTCTACGGGATCGACATAATTTTGATCGCCTGGCGCACAGCCTGGTGTAATTATTGGTTTTAAATTGCTATCAACTTGCACAGCAGTACCTGTCATTGTGTAGCAATCGCCCCTGGCCAATCCAGGCGCCATGGTCAAAATAGTAAACGAAAAAATAAGAAGAACTCGCTGATAAAAATAAATCGAACGCGCAGTCTTCTCAGACTTGTGTGTTTTCATAATACCCCCAAGTGAAAACTCTATCGGCACAAAGTCTGGGTTTCTAAATAGTTAAAAGTTCGACGTCTCAGAGTGAGGCAATTTTTTATGTAAAGTGACGGTGGCGGCGTCAAATTTACATTAAAATGCGTAAGATTTATGATTTAATAAGAAAAAATATATTTTAATGCACTAAACATATATATTATACATTAAATTGCTCATATTTTGCTTATAAATCATAAATATACATTTTATTATGCTTATCTATTAAAACCTGTTAAATTAGTAGCTTATGGAAGATTTAGCCTCAATTTTAAAAAAAGCCAGTGAAGCCTTAGAGTTTCACCAGAGAATGATGACCTCTCAAGATCAGCTCTCGCATATTAATCAACTCTCTTTAGTTATCAAGCAAGAGAGAAAAAAACAGAAGATCACACAAGATACTCTTTCTAGGTTATCAGGAGTGAGCCTTGGAACGATCATCGCAATTGAATCAGGCAAAACAACGCCAAGTCTTTGTAACGTGCAGAAGGTTTTGCAGGTCTTAGGAAAAGAACTATGGGTAAAATAGCCTTCGTCTTTTTTAACGATTGCCTTGTTGGACATCTATTCAAGGAGGATCCCCGAGGAGATAATCAGTTTATTTTTAAATATGATCGTGCTTTCTTGGAAGCCGAAGATAACTTTCCAATTGGATATAATTTTCCTTTAACTTCAAAAGAATTTTCCTCAAAAAAACTTTTTGCTTTTTTTGAAAGTTTGGCTTCAGAAGGTTGGCTTTTAAAACTTCAAAGTCAAAATTCAAAAATTGACGAACGAGATTTCTTTTCAATGCTTTTAGAAAATGGCGAAGAACTTATTGGTGGCATAAAAATAAGAAAGGCTTGAGTCAGATGAAAATTTGCAAAATTTGTTTAAAAAAAGTGATGGAGAAAGCCGCGCACTCCGACTACCACAAAAAGTGTCTTACTCAATTGCTGAGCTCCGCCGCCATTAGTCCAATTCTCCCCTTCAGCAGATCAGTTTTCCAGTCTGAGATTTCCAAGAATTATACAAAGGGAATGTCTATCTCTGGTGTCCAAAAAAAACTTTCCCTCAAACTAGGAGCTGAGCAGCTTGAACTAACAAACACACACGGCGCTTATATCCTAAAGCCTTCTGTCGAGGATTTCCCCGAGCTAGCAGAAAATGAACATCTTTCAATGTTAATAGGAAAAGCGCTAGATATTGAAACCCCTCCCCTTGGACTCCTAAAATTTTCAGATGGAGAATTGGTTTACATCATTAAACGTTTTGACGGTCCGCACACCCAAAGATTGCACGTCGAAGACATGGCTTCGATCTTTAACCTTCATCGAGACGAAAATTATAAATACAGCCAAAGTTATGAAGCCGTAGGAACAAAATTAAAAAAAATTACCGGTGGCAAGCTCACGGTCGTTCTGGATTTTTTCAATAGGCTCATTTGTAATTTTATTATCGAGAATAATGACTATCATTTAAAAAACATCTCAGTCATTGCCGCAAAACTCACCAAAGAGGGATTTTATGACTCTCTTTCGCCAAACTATGATTCTATCATGACCAGGATGTACTTTCCGGGTGAGCAAGAATTGGCTCTTGATTTATTGAAAGATGATAACTTTTCCGTATCACATAAAAATACGGGTTTTTACACACGACCGGACTTTGAAGAGCTGGGTGCAAAAATCGGATTGCCACCAGCAGCCACCGCCGTCATTTTTTCTAAAATTAAAGAGAGGAAAAATGAACTTTTTGAACTTGTTTCGGCCAGCTTTTTAAGTATGGAGAAGAAGAAGTTTTATCTTGAACATTTGGCCTGGAAAATCGAAAAACTGGAATAGTAAGGTCCAGCACTAAGTCCAGCTCTCAAGCTAAAAAGAAATTAACTAGCTGTATTTGTTTAGTATTTTTAACTTCTTAGGCCAATATGAGTTGAATTCTTCCAATTACTTAATCATGAAAAAATCTTGGACATCAGAGAGTCCGCGTGATAATTCCAACAATCTTAAATACGCACCCCGTGGACAAACCACTGGTCCCCAATGTCAAAACATTTCGTTTTACTGAGGGGTAAGCACTCGATAATTGCAAAATATCGAGTCTGTCCTGGGGGAGGCTTAACCAGAAAGGAAAAATGCCCATGGCACAAGTTACCATGAAGGAGATGCTCGACGCTGGAGTACACTTCGGACATCAAACACAGCGCTGGAACCCAAAGATGAAACCTTACGTGTACGCTGCACGCGGAGGTATCCACATCATCGACCTGCAAAAAACAGTTGGACTCGCAAATAAAGCCGCAGACTTTGTAAAAACAGTCGCTGCTAATGGCGGTCGTTTGATTTTTGTTGGAACAAAAAAACAAGCCGTTGAGCCTATCTTGGAAGCCGCTCAACGCTGCGGTCAATACCACGTTACAAAACGTTGGTTGGGTGGAATGTTGACGAACTTTGAAACCATCAAAGCTTCGATCGACCGTTTGCGCCGAATTGATCAAATGCGCGAAAAGGGCGAGCTCGAATTTTTCACAAAAAAAGAGCGTTCTAAAATTGAAAAAGAATATTTGCGTTTGTCAGATTATTTGAGCGGCATTCGCGACATGAAGGATTCTCCTTCAGCGATGTTCGTTGTCGACCTTCCGAAAGAGCACATCGCAGTAGCTGAAGCAAAACGCTTAGGTATTCCTGTTGTTGCCATTGCGGACACCAACTCAGATCCTGAAATCATCGAATATCCAATTCCAGGAAATGACGATGCTATTCGCTCAATCAAATTATTTTCTAACCTTGTTGCAGATTCTTTCATCGAAGGCGCCAAAGAATACCAAGCAAAACTTCGCACTCAAACAGACAAAGCTTCTGATGTTGAGCAAGAGAAAAAAGAAATTGCTCCTGAAACCGAAAAACGCGGACGCGGACCAAAAGCTGGCGGAAAACCTGCAGCGGCTGAGAAAAAAGAATCAGCGGGACCATCTGTTGTTAAAGCAAGCAAAGCTCGCAAGTTAGTGGCGGCTGGATTGGCTGAAAAAATCGAGATCGAAGCAGAACTTGAAGAAGGAAACAAAGAAGGAACAGAGGAGTAATCGCATGTCTGTTACAGCTTCTATGGTTCGCGACCTTCGCGAAAAAACAAGTGCCGGAATGTTGGATTGTAAAAAGGCTTTAGAAGAAAGCCAAGGCGATTTTGAAGCTGCTGTTGAATGGCTCCGTAAAAAGGGCCTTTCTTCCGCTGCAAAAAAAGCAGATCGTTTAGCTTCTGAAGGCATGGTTGTTTCTTACGTCGATGGTGGAAAGACAGCCGTTTTGCTTGAAGTGAATTCTGAAACAGATTTCGTAGCTAAGAATGATTTTTTCAAATCTTTCTCCGCTGCCTTAGCAAAACACATCGGTACAACAAGCCCAACACCAGCAGACATTGATGCTTTATTAAATCAAACTTTGAATGGCGAAAAAATTGATATTTCTTTGAAAAATGCGATTGCAAAAATCGGTGAAAATATCGTTCTTCGTCGATTCGTGCGCTACGATGCTGCTGGCTATGTCCACAGCTACATTCACGGCGATGGAAAAATCGGCGTTTTGGTCGAGCTCACAACAACAAAGGCTGATGAGTTTGCAAAAACCTTCGCTAATGATGTTTGCTTGCATGTGGCTGCAATGAGTCCCATTGCACTGTCACAGGACGCCGTTCCTGCAGAGGTTGTGGCTAAAGAAAAAGAAATCTTGAAAGCCAAAAATCTTGAGCAAGGAAAGAAACCTGAAATGATTGAAAAAATCGTTGAAGGCCAAATTCGCAAATTCTTAGCGGAAAGTGTTCTTTTAGAGCAAGCTTTTGTTAAGAATCCTGATATTAAAGTAAAAGACTATATGGCCGAAATGGCAAAAAAGTCCGGAGATAACTATTCTATTAAACGTTATGTCCGTTTTGAGCTCGGAGAAGGCTTGCAAAAGCGCTCCAATAACTTCGCTGAAGAAGTTGCGGCTCAAACAAAAGGTCACTAAGATTCATTCTGGCCGGCGCAAGCCGGCCTTGTTTTATAGTTGAAAGTAAGACGAAAGGTATCCATTGAAATCTCCAGCCTATAAACGAATACTTCTAAAACTCAGCGGAGAAGCTCTTGCCGGAAAGCAAGGTCATGGAATCAGTACCAGCACAATCAAACAATTTGCAGAAGATGTGGCTGAAGCTCACCGAACCGGTGTGCAAATAGGCATCGTTATTGGTGGTGGAAATATCTTTCGCGGAGTGGCCGCCTCTGCTGAAGGAATGGATCGAGCCAGCGCCGACTACATGGGAATGCTGGCAACTTGTATTAATTCATTAGCTCTTCAAGATGCCTTGGAACATGCAAAAGTGCCGACTCGAGTGCAAACGGCCATTGAAATGCATCAAATTGCAGAGCCTTACATTCGTCGTCGCGCCATCCGCCATCTTGAAAAAGGTCGCGTGGTTATTTTTGGAGCCGGAACAGGAAATCCATTTTTCACGACAGATACAGCGGCGGCTTTGCGTGCGATGGAAATCAACGCAGAAGTGCTGATGAAGGCCACAAAAGTGGATGGCATTTATGATAAAGACCCTATGAAACATTCGGATGCTATAAAATTTGATAAAATCAGTTATATGGAAGTGCTTAATAGGGACTTGAAAGTGATGGATTTGACGGCCGTTAGCCTTTGTATGGATAATAAACTGCCAATTTTGAATTTCGATTTGAATACACCGGGAAATATTGCTCGCGCCGTTCGTGGTGAAACGATCGGAACTATCGTACAATAAATCAATAGGAGTCATTATGCTTGCGGATCTAAAAAAGAAAACACAAGACCGAATGGAAAAAACTCTTCAGGCTCTCCAGGTTGAGCTTAAAAAAATTCGCACAGGACGTGCTCAAGTATCAATGCTTGATGGAATTAAAGTTAATTATTATGGACAACCAAGTCCCTTAAGCCAAGTGGCTGCAATTTCTTGTCCAGACGCTAAATCTTTTCTGATTGCCCCCTGGGAACCATCGATTTTAAAAGAAATCGAGCAGTCCATTGTAAAAAGCGAGTTAGGAATGGCGCCAATCAATGACGGCAAAGTGATTCGTTTGAGAGTCCCAGATCTCACTGAAGATCGACGGAAGGACCTTGTTAAGCAAACAAAAAAGATTGTGGAAGATGCCAGAGTTGCCACTCGACTTGCTCGCCGAGACGCCAATGAAGAAGTAAAAAAAGCGCTAAAAGACAAAACTGTCAGTGAAGACGAAGCAAAGAAAAATGAAACCGAGATTCAAAAAATGACTGATGATTACATCAAAAAAGTTGATGCAGTCGCAGACGAAAAAGAAAAAAGCATCCTCACCATTTAATCAATTCGGTAATGAGCCTTTGATGATAAAACCAAAACACATTGGAATTATTATGGACGGAAACGGTCGCTGGGCGAAGCTGCGCGGGCGTCCTCGTACTTTTGGGCATATCAAAGGCGCACGTATCGCAAAAAAAATTGTAACAGCTGCGGCTGAACTGGGAATTCAAACTCTGACTTTGTACGCCTTCAGCACAGAAAACTGGCTAAGGCCCGAACAAGAAGTTGCCTTTTTAATGAATCTTCTTGGACGATACTTAAAAAAAGAGACCACCAACTTGGTGAAAGAAAACATTCGATTTTCTGTGATCGGTGAGTTAGATCGATTACCAAATCACCTCATAAGAGCCGTTCAATCGACAATTACAGCCACTCAAAACTGCCAGGGAATGCATCTGGTTTTTGCTCTTAGTTATGGGTCCCGCAGAGAGATCGTCGAAGCGGTCAAGGACGTAGCGACCAGAGTAAAAAACGGTGAGCTTGACGTTTCTGCGATCGATGAAAATCTTTTTGCCTCACACCTTTCCACTTATCCGGCTCCTGATTTAGATCTCATGATCAGAACAAGCGGGGAACAACGACTTTCCAATTTTTTACTTTGGCAAAGTGCTTACAGTGAACTTCATTTTACCAAGACTCTTTGGCCTGATTTTGATCGGAAAGAGTTTGAACAAATTATCTCTGATTTTTCATTTCGCGAGCGACGTTTTGGCCGCGTGACAGAACAACATGAACAGCTTACCAATTAGAGTCGCTTCGGCCGTTGCCGCACTCTTAATTCTTGGCGGAATTTATTTATTTTTCAAACTCCTCGGCTTACACGTCCTTGTCTTTTTAGTGGTACTCCTCGGTGGGCGCGAGCTCGTTAAAATCCTTTTTTTAGCTTCAGATAAATTTTTTGATCGAGGACTATTTTTTGTTTTTCTTGTTTTAATTTATGTTTTCTCGGTTCGCTATTTTGATCAAGCTGTCATTTATTTCACTTGCCTATCTGTTCTTTATTTTTCTCTCAATTTATGGCGCCGTCGCACGGAAATGAATTTGAGCCCTATTTTTATTCAACAGGCGAAAAGTCTTTTAGGTTTTTTTTATCTTGGTCTTTTGCCAGCTTTTGGTGATCGACTTTTATTTTTTTCGAATGGGGTTATTTGGTTTTGTGTTTTATTAGCCGTCGTTTTTATTGGCGACTCCTTGGCTTTTCTTTTTGGAGTCACCTGGGGACGACATAAAATTATGCCAGCCATCAGTCCAAAAAAATCGACTGAAGGGGCCCTTGGTGGCTTGATCGGCTCAATTTCTGCAGCGGTAATGGCCTCTTCTTTCCTTCCCCACGTTCCCCTTGTTGTTTTAGCGGTGATGGGTTTGTTTGTCGGAATGATTGGCCAATTTGGCGACTTTTTTGAGTCTTTATTAAAGCGAGTCGCAGATATCAAGGATTCTGGTTCGATCATGCCAGGACATGGCGGCATTTTGGATCGACTTGATGGTGTTCTTTTTGCCGCACCTTTTGTTTACCTCACAGCTTCTTTTTTTGAATCATTCGTCCCTTTTTCATAATCACAACGAACTTTTGCATGAGTAATTCTCTGCATTATTTTGCGATTTGACTCCTGTCGACGAACAAATTCGCCGTTTACAAGCATTTCTTTAGTCTGGTCCTTCGACTATATCTTGGCATAGACGAGGGGGCTGATTAGAATCTCACGATATGGATATTATTTTAAGCAAACTACAATCGATTGTTTCGGCAGGTGGTCCCTTTATCATCCTTCTTGGATTTCTCATTTTTGTCCACGAGCTAGGGCACTTCCTTGTGGCAAAATGGTGTGGGGTCCGTGTTGAAGTTTTTTCGCTCGGCTTCGGAAAAAAAATTTTCCAACTTAAACGCGGAGATACGAATTACTGTATTTCTATGATCCCACTTGGTGGTTATGTGAAAATGTTTGGCGATGAAATTGGCTCTCAAATCAGTGAGCTAGATCGCCCCTTTTCTTTTACCCATAAAAAATTGTGGCAAAGATTTTCTGTCGTTTTAGCTGGACCCACGATGAATTTCTTTTTTGCTATTCTCATTTTTGCTATCGTGAGTTTGATTGGCGAAGAAGTCCGTCGTCCGATTTTAGGAGACATCTCTGAAGGAACGCTCGCCTACACTGCAGGATTTCGTTCTGGTGATGAAGTTCGAACTGTGAATTCCATTCCAGTTAAAACCTGGGACCAGTTTCAAGATCTTCTCGACGCCTCTGCAAACATGAAAACCAGTTTTTCCGTAAAAAGAACAGGCACCGAACAAACACTTCAGCTCGAGGCCACTCCAACCTTAAAGGCCAATGAAAACATATTGAGCTTTAGTCAGTTCATCGGAGATGTAACGGGACTTTCTCAAAATTCAAAATCCACCTTTATTGGCGTTGTACACAACTCTCAAGCACAGAAGCTCGGCCTGATGACTGGTGATCGAATCGTTAGCATCAATTCACTTCCGATCTCTTATTTTAGAGAATTGGAAAATCTTCTTATCGTCGAACAGGGTAAGCCAATTGAAATTGAGGTCGAGCGCGGACTAGACAAAGAACCAAAAAATATTAAAATTTCCGGTACTCTAGAGCCAATTTCATCTTTGGCCTCCTTTGGAATCGAATCTCCTGATTTATATTTAGCCAAAGTCGTCCCAGATAGCCCGGCAGCAGTTGCGGGTATTTTATCGGGAGATAAAATCGTAAAAATCAATTCCACTGAACCTAAAAATTGGGAAGATGTTTTAAACTCAGTAAAAGGATTTTCTGGCAACGGTACTGTGGCGATAACTATCAACCGAGACGGTCAAGACAAGTCCTTTGAGATCGTTCCTAAATTGGTCAGTCACATGAGCTACCAAGGGAAAGAAGAAAAACGCTACACCGTTGGCATTATGCCTTGGATCCAAAGTGCGCCACCTGCTTTGGCCATCGTTCAGTCCTCAAATATTTTCGAAGCCCTTCAACGTGGCTGGAGAAAAACTTTTGATGTCACGGGCATGACACTTTTAAGCTTTGTTCGATTGTTACAAGGATCCATTTCGCCAAAAAATATTGGCGGCGTGCTTTCTATTGGTCAAGCCGCCAGTGAAACCTTTAAAATTGGTTGGAATCATTTTTTGCAGTTGATGGCCGTGATTTCCGTAAATCTTTTTGTGATTAACCTTTTTCCAGTCCCCGTTTTAGATGGCGGACACTTGCTGTTTTATGTGATCGAAGGCTTACGAGGAGCTCCCCTGAGCATGCGAAAAATGGAAATCGCTCAACAGGTGGGTCTTGTGATGTTGATGAGCCTGATGGCCTTGTCACTGTTTAATGATGTGACTCGATTGCTTGGATTTTAGAGATGTTGGTGTTGGCTGTAGAATCCAGCACTCGCATCGCTTCCGTTGCCCTGGTGAAAGGCTCCGAAGTTCTTGGTGAACTGACTAACGATGACCCCAAATCCCACAGCGAGTTTCTCAATCCTGCGATTGATAAACTTTTTTTTCAAGCCGGATTGAAAATTTCTGACGTTGAAGTTTTTGCCGTTGATATCGGACCCGGAAGTTTTACAGGAATTCGCGTTGCTGTTAATATTGCTCGAACTTTAGCTTTTCTGCAAAATCGACCAATTTTTTGGCAAGAATCTCTCCCTCTTTTACTTTCTCAAACACAAAAAAATTGCATTGCGATTATTAACGCCTATAAAAATATGATTTTCTTTTCGGTACAATTTGATGAGTCCAAACCAACTCAATCAATTGTTTTTCCGGCCAAAGATCTAGAGGCTCATCTTCAGCAAATTGGAATTCAAGAACCCATACGTTGCGTGGGTGACGGCTATGAAGCCTACTTTGATGAGTTTTCTGACTCTTTAAAAAATATTCTTGTTAGAGATCCCTCATTGTCAGATTTTCCCTCCGCCAGAGCTCTTGCTCTTCAATCACAATCACCAAATGCACAGACCTTAGACTGGAAATCAATAATTCCCCTTTATCTTCGAGCGTCTGCAGCCGAAGAGAATTTGAAGTTTAAATAATCTTTTTGGGAAAAACAAATGAGTCAAAAAATTTTTGCAGTAGGCGCGGGAAAGGGCGGTGTAGGAAAAACCTTCATCTCGTCGAGCCTTGCATTAACTTTGGCAAAAATGAATCATTCCGTTTTGATTATTGATTTTGATTTAGCTGGCGCAAACGTACATACAAACTTGGGCATCGAACCTCACAACTCTTCAATTCAATCTTTTTTAAACAACGAAGCCGCTTTGGTTAATTTACTTCAAACAACTTCCCTTCCAAGATTGTCGATGGTGCAAGGGGTTTGGCAGGAATGGGAACATTCTGAGTGCAGTAGCGACCAAGGACGTCGCATGATTGAGGAAATTAGAAAACTTCCCTTTGAATATGTGATAATTGATTTGGGGCCCGGCGCAACTCCTCTCAATTTAGAAATTTTCGCGCAAGCTGATGAAAAAATTCTGATTACAAATGCTGAACCCACTTCCGTAGAAAAAACTTATCGTTTCTTCGAGGCCTGGATTCTAAATAAAATCTCTGAAAATTCGACGCCAGAAGCTTATCTGCAGCTAAAAAATACAGTCAAAGAATTTCGCGCGCAAAAAAAGAAGGGTCTTTTTTCTTTCAGAAAATATTTGAATATCAACGCGGGAATTTCCTTCGATCACTTCGATGAGTTACTGTCTCAACCTCTGCATTTAATAGTGAACGGCTGCCGCAGTCACCAAGACCAAGATCTAGGTTTCGGAATAAAAAGTGTTTGTAATAAGTATTTTGATCTGCAAATCGATTATCTGGGCCATGTGGATTACGACAATGCAGTGTGGCACTCTATCATAAATAGAGAGCCTTTTCTTATTGCGAAACCTTTCACAAAATTATCCGCACAGTTTCTATCTTTAGCAAAATCCCTTATTCAATCTGAAAACCATGCCATTGGCTATAAGGACGTGGTATAGTTTCCACAGATGGAATTAAGTGCTCGTTATAATTACTATGATATTCTAGAAATCAATGCTCACTGCCCACAGCATGAAGTTACAACAGCCTATGAACGTGCGAAACAGACCTACTCTGGTGAAAATCCTGCGATCTACACCATGTTTAAGGAAGAAGAGGCTCGCGAACTTTTGAAATTGGTCGAGGAAGCCTATTCTGTTCTTGGCAATAAAACTTTGCGGGCTCTTTACGATGAAAAAATCGGACAAAAGCGACCCGTTGCTGATCTTACTTTTGAGTCTCTTCAAACTGAAAGCAAAACTGTTCTTACTTCTTCCGCAAAGAAGTCCTCACCAGCCCGAGCAGACTTTGTTGTTGATGAAGCACTAGAAAATGAGTTTAAAAAAACAACCCAGTGGGATGGGGAAATGTTGAAAAAAGTGCGAGAGTATCGAAAACTTTCTCACGAGGCTTTGAGTGAAATTACTAAAATCAGCTCTTATTATCTTCATGCCTTAGAAGAAATGGATCCAAAAAATTTACCAGCATCGGTCTATGTCCGCGGTTACGTTTCCCAGGTGGTTAAAGTTTTTGGTCTGGATGAGAAAAAAGTCTGTGACTCCTACATGAAACTATTTAAGTCCTCAATTGAAAACAAATAAACGCCACCAGCTGATAACAGCGACCAGCAACATGATCGGCCAGAGACTCGACAAGGCTTTGAGCTTTGTTCCAGATATTCAGAGTCGCTCACGAGCAGAATATCTTATCCATCAAGGGCTTGTTCAGGTGAATCATAAGCCTGCAAAAGCTTCTCACAAAGTGAATGAGTCCGATGAAATCTCCATTTTTTTTCCGGAGCCAGAGCCTACCGAGTTAAAACCTCTGCCACTCGCCCTAGACATTCTTTTTGAAGATGCCGATTTAATCGTCTTAAATAAACCCTCCGGCCTGGTCGTGCATCCCGCTGCTGGACATCAACAAGACACTTTAGTGAATGCTCTTCTTCATCACACCGATGATCTCTCAATGAAATTTGGCGAAAATCGCCCTGGTATCGTTCATCGTTTAGATCGGGATACCAGTGGATTGTTGGTAATTGCAAAAAATGATTTTACTCATGAAGGTTTAGCGGAACAGTTTCGCAATAAAACCAACCATCGCGTTTATTATGCCGTAGGGCTTGGAATTCCTAAACAAAACTCTGGTACTTTACAAAGTTTTTTATCTCGCCACCCCACTGATCGGAAAAAATACTCTTCCGCTCAAGACACAACTCATAAAATTATTCGCGATCCTAAAATAACTCCAGAATATGGAAAGTGGGCCGTTACTCATTACAAATTATTAAAATCAAATCAGGCTGGCTTTAGTTATTTTCAACTCAAATTGGAAACAGGAAGAACTCATCAAATTCGAGTGCATTTAGCAGAAATTGGCTGCGCTATTTTAGGGGATGAAATTTATTCTCATTCCCGCCATATCAATCAAATAAAAAACATGTCCCTGAGATTGGACTTACAGTCGTTTCCACGTCTAGCACTTCACGCGGCTGAATTGGGTTTTTTTCACCCGCGAACGAAAGAGTCATTGCTGTTCAAACAAGACTGGCCACCGGAAATAAAAATGCGTTTACAAGCTTTAGGACTTTTATGAATTTTCAAAAAATAGATTTAGGACTGCTCTATAAGCATAAAAACTTTATTTTTTTCTTCGGCAACAGAAATTCATCAGTTGAAAAACTAAAAATAGAATTTCCTTCTTTGCAATTCTCTCGCCTAAAACAAATTCACAGCGATATTCTTGTCGATGCAGCCCTTCCCTCTGAGACTCTGATTGAAGGAGATTCCCATTTTACTCATCAGACAAATCAGGCCTTACTTGCTCTTTCTGCTGATTGTGTACCTATTCTTATTTTTGATTCCGGTTCAAAATTCATCGCAGCAGTCCACGCTGGCTGGAAAGGCGTTGCACAAAGACTTTTACCAAAAACGATCCAAAAGCTTCAGTCACTCGGTGCAAAGAATAAAGATCTGCTCATTGCCATTGGTCCCCATGTGCAATTTTCCTCTTTCAATGTTGATATGGATGTAAAACAAAAAATTCTTGCAAGTCTTTCAACGCCAGAAGAAAAACACTTCATAGATATTTCAAAAGAAAAATCCAAAGTAAATTTGGCCGCAGTATTGGAAACACAATTAGAAGAGTTCCAATTAACAGCTCAATATATTTCGAGTGTCGATACTCTGACAAATCCTGAGTTTCACTCTTTTCGGAGGGACCAAGATCAGGCTGGGCGACAGTATTCTTTTGTTGCTCGAATCTCAGAGGCTTGAACGCTGACCCATTGGAAAATTAAGAACGGATTTAAATGATAGAGGCTCAATGTTAGAGGCTCTCAAGTAAGCCTATTTTCGCTTGCCTGTTATAATTTTAGACACTTTTTTTCATCGAATTCAATTGGTTGAAGAAGGCTTTTCTTTTTTTCGGCCCAAGCTTTGCTTGAGAGGATAAATAGGTCTTTCCATGTTTGGAGGAATATTAAGATGAAAAAATCATCATCCTTTTTGTTTATTTTAGGTGGCCTTTTTTTCATCACTTCCCTGATCGTCAGCTCTTCCTCCGAGGCTGCGCTTGAACTCTACCGAGGCCAGAGTGACATTGGGGATGAAGAGACCGGCCGGTCTTGTCTTCTCACTTTAGATCGTGATGAAAAATCAAATGAAATTGTTTCTATGAAATTGGAAGCCCCTGCCCGTCTACAAAAGCCAGAGCAAAACACCGAGGAGGAATCCGTAGAAATCACTACGGGTAAAGAAGGCCGCGACCTGAGTCGTACAAAAATATTTTCTGAATATCGCTTTCAAAAAATGGTTGATCTGCAAGGTGACGGTTTTATGCTTCGGGGAGAAAAAATTCGAAAATCTAAAAAAGACGAGAAATTGTTCATCCATTTCGACATTCGAGAGGGCACTCCAACTGGGGTTCAATTTGCCCAAAGGGAAAAATTGGTCACTGTAAAAAACAAATTTGCCGGAGATCGGGTTTTACTCGAAAAAAGCTGTTCCGGCCTAAAAAAGCAATGAATTCAATGATATTGACCCCCTGATTGGTATCAAAAAGCTCCAATAAATTAATGGTCCAATTATTGCTCTAACCCCAGAGGGGATTTCATTTGCTCTTAGTATGAGCAAATTGGCACCATTAGCTCTTTTGCTGCTACGTGCGATGGACTAATACTAAGTGTGTGTAGTGCAATCAAACTCGACCAAACAGTAAAAAGTTTTTTCGGGATAAGGGGGCTCAGATGGATACGGGAACTCAAGCGGTGGAAGCTACTGACCTGATGAAAATAACAATACCGACAACGAAGCTACCGGAGATTATTTCGATTCCGGTTCTAGCTGATTATATGGATTACCGAAAATATTTGAATGACTGGTATGCTCATCGTCGTTTTCTGAGCAAAAGGGACTTACGCCCCTATAGCTATGCCATGTTTTCTGCGGCTGCCGATATAAAATCACCAAATTATTTAAAAATGATCATTGAAGGCCGCCGTAATCTTTCTGAAGATATGATTCTTAAATTTGGCAAGGCCATGGCTTTTAATCGTGAGCAAAATGATGAGTTTCGCTTATTAGTTCTTTTTGACCAAGCAACTGATCCCGCCGCAAGAAATTTTTTCCTTAAAGAACTTTCTGATTTCCGTGTACAGGCTCAGCTTCGCTCTGGCCAGATTGATAAACGCATTTGGGAAAAAGTTCCTAATTGGATCACTTGGATTCTTTATGCCATGTTCGATCAAGAGGGCGTTGAATTTGAAGCACAAAAACTGAGGGATCTTCTTCGTGGTAAAGCGAGCGAGTCTGAAATTGAGGATTCACTTAAAGCCCTCGTCAACTCCGGTGAAATCGTTACTGATGAACTCACCGGCAAGCTTCGTAAATCGCGAAACTTAATTGATTCGCCAGATGAAGTTCCGGTGGCCTTAGTGAGAAAACTGCAAAGTCAGTTGATGTACCTAGGACTGGAAAGCTTGTTTCAAGATTCACCTTCAGAACGGGAGTTTGGCTCTTTGACCATGAGTCTAACCAGAGCAGAATTTGACGAACTCCGTTTTAAGCTTCGCCAAATGAGAAAACAGCTACATAAAGACAATTCAATCAAGCGAATGACCGGCCCTGGCGAAAGAGTTTATCAGCTTAATTTACAGCTATTCCCCGTGACTAATCAGGTCAAAAAATAGAAGTTGACTGAAATATTTTAATTAAAAATGAGGCCACAAGCCTCTTTTTTATTTAATTTTATGTCACTTTTAAGTCAAAAAAGCAGCAAAATGTGGATAACTTGGTGGAAGAAGTGCATAACTCCTATGAAAACAACACTTCCCAATAAAGCCCAGAAATTAGTCAGTTCTTTGTTAGCAAAAAATTAAAATCTCTGGCGGCCTTCTTTTTTGGCAAAAAATAAGGACATCAAGCAAAATTTTTTATTGCGCAGTGATCTAATAATAAACAAATCCTTCTTTGGACTCTTATATAACATCAGCTACATTGATAGTGATCCTACGAATTGGGGGCGATACGGCTTCGACGTGGGTGCTGAAGCATTGGGAGCATTCCGGGGACGCATGAGGACCCCGTTAAAAACGTGCACTTGTAATTGGCAACGATTACGCACTTGCAGCTTAATTAGCCGCACGCTTGCCCTGGTTGTGGTTGCGGACCAGGAACAAGCGTCACTTAGCAACTAAGGTTGATGGTTGATTTCTTCAGGGCCACTGACCGAGATAAACTGAGGGAAGGGTTTGCAAAATTTGGTCTATAGAAGTTTGCAAATCTCACTCAAAGTATAGACTAAGAATGTAGCGCCCAACTGTGGATCACTTGCGGACGCGGGTTCAATTCCCGCCGCCTCCACCATACGGGAAGATCTGTCAACTGGAACAGATCATCCAACGGTTTTTGGTAAGAAAACCGTATAGTTCTGTCAAGCAGTGTCGGGTTGGATAAGACCATCTTAGCCAACCTGATTTTTTCTAATTCATTCGCATCTAACTGCATGAAATTGTGAGCCTTGTGGAAGAGTTGGATGATCCGACTGCCTTCCTCGAAGGTTTTAAGGTCTGCTGACTGATAAGCCTGAATCTCGGCTGTCTTCGCGGCCAAAGCCGATTTCGGCACCGCCACCGCTGCCGCGTGTTCGGCTTCACTTAGGATTCCATCGGCGTGATATTTGTCGAGTTGCTCGATGCGCTTCTTAATCTCTAATCGTGCCGTGGCCAGCTCGCCTGTCATCTTCTGGGTGTAGAGATCCAAGTCCTGGAGACGACCGTGCATCGTTTGAATGAAGGCTTGGGTCGCTTTCGGGGTCCATTTGCCAAACGGTGCAAAGGCAGTGGCAAGCTGTTCAAAGAGATCTTCCTGTCTAACCCGCTTCTTGTATTCAACACACTTCGCGTTTGCACAGCGATAGTAGACATACTTAAGACCGCTTTTCTTTTTAACGGATTCGCCAGTAACAGAATGGTTGCAAGCACCACATTTTAAGAAATCCATGAACGGTTTTGGAATTTGTTCCAGCCTCATAGTGTTGTGCTTTGCCGCTCGAATACCACGCACCTTCTGGCACTTATCAAACAACTCTTTGGCGACGATAGGTTTGTGAGTGCCTTTAATTAGTTTGCCACGCACCTTCATCATTCCATAATAAAAGGGGTTCTCTAAAACCGTCTCAATGAGTCGTTTGCTCACTATACGTCCTGGCAATTTCTCACGGACTAAATCCGCAAGGGCACTTAGCGGATAATTTCCCGATGGATACAGTTCAAATATCTCCTGAACAATGGGTGCAGTGATCTCATCGACTTCGACGACAGCTTTATTGGAATGTTCATCGCGTGTGTTTTTAAAACCGAAAGGGGCTTTGCCATTCCACACACCCTTGTCTAGCTTGGCGTCGATACCTTTGCGAATCTCGGTCTTCAGATTGTCGATGTAATACTTAGCCAATGTGATACCAAGAGAGAATCGAAGTTTTTCCTGCGGCGGCGAATTTTTATCAATGACCAGATGCTCTCTCGTGAAATGAAAGGCAACTCCGTGCTCGTCCATTAGTTCTTCGATTAGAACCGCCGATTTCAACCCTCGGCAGGCACGGTCAACTTTGTCGAAGATCACAGCTTTGATTTGATTTCCTTTCACATACTCAATCATTTCAAAGAACTCAGTCCGATCAGCCTCTTTGCTCGCGCTTTCACTAACCGACCAAAATTTGACGACGTTTAGGTTGTTATTTTTCGCGTATGGAATTCCATTATCACGTTGAGCGTCTAGCGAATAGCCGTCTCGTTGGTCATCAGACGATACGCGATCAAATCTTACCGCTTTGATTTTTCCTGACATTTTGTAATCTCCCCATTAAGCATCGCAATATGTCGCCGCATCTCGCGTATTTCGAGCGTATGAATTAACTTAAAAAGTGTGAAAAGTCTTTTGTTATCTGCAGCAGTCGTACTCGATACATACTTAGTGTGTTTAGCGGATTTTTCACACGACTTGCACGCGCTAGAAAGCCGTTTTCCCTTGGAATAATACTCTGACATTGGCAGATCAAGTAGGCACTTAGTGCAAACTTTAGTTGGGAGAGATTCTTTGTCGAGACTTAACCTTTGGTCCTTGTTGTCCATGCGGACCTGTTTTAAGCAAAAACAAAGGTCGGTTCACCATCTCGTGGAACCTAATACAGCCACCAGAAAATTTAAAAAGGAAGTCAGATCTGCAATGTATCAATTGAATTTGCCCATTCCTTACGAAGCAGGAATCGGTCGTCTAAAAAATCATATTCCTTCAAGAAATACATATATAGCATTTGAAAAAATGAAGACCTATTGCGACCAAGGCGACCACAAACGTATGGAATCGTTTCTACGAGTGGATCATCTCTATTGTCGAAAAGTACAAGCGTCTCAATGCGATGATTTTTGAATCCCGAGTTTTCGCCGTTTAGAAACCAAAAATGTAAGGAACCGTCCTGCACCGCCCTAAAATTTTCTAAAAGTGGTGATCTCCAGCCGTAAGGATTCCAGTTTTCAATTCGAGAAAGCTTCTCGCCGTAGTTGAATCCCTTTACGAGATTTCCGTCTTCAGTCAAATCCACATTTGATTTTAAAAACCTCATGTAAAGCCATCTCAGGAATGCAGATTTTGAAAGCCCTAAGTAGCCCGCTAGTCTATCGAATGTAACCTGGATCGGATCATTTTCTCTGGGAAGGTGGCTCAATGAAAAATTGATGTTAAATTCGTTTTTCCCATTGGGGGTGAATTGAATTATAGGCGAACTTTTAGTTGTAAAGGCGTCGCGAGTCCTCTCTGCTAATTCATATATTACCTGCTCCCTTGCGTCGGGATCATTGAGCGACCTCCGGAGAAGATCGGACCTTCTGCTGTACTCTGATCTCCCAACTTGCAAAATAGAAATTCTCACTGATTCCTGATCGTCTCCAAAGGCTTTTAGCTGTTCAATAGCTTCTTGGTATTGCAACTCTGCTATTTGACGGCTAATGGCCTCAGACTCTTCGCGCTTCCGAAAGTGATCCTCAAGCATCAGTTCAAAAAATCTATTCCTGCTAACTCCCAACAGCGCACACGCTGTCGTTAAAACTCTCAAAGCCCTTTCGTCCATTGGAAGTCTGATGGTGACTGAATCATATTTTATGAAAATCGGTTTCTTGTTTTTCATTGAATCCTATTCTAACTCATTTTGATTGGCTCCTCAATTAGTGGCAAGGGCCTGTGGCGATATTAGGGCCTTCCAAAAATATCGCTTCGCCTGATTTTCAGATAAATTGGATTTAGAAACACATAAGGACACCGGAGACAATTATGGGCAGAACATGGCTAAAAATGAGACGGGAAATAAAGAAAAGCAAATCGACGAACTCCCGACTGACTGCGAGAGAAAAGCAGAAAAAATGCGTAACAAAACAAACTTAATGCAAAGGCTAACGAGCCTGTCGGAAAAATACATTGGAGCGAAGGACTTAAGGCTGCGTGGCGTGATCACTTTCGGTGAGCCGTATTCCGTTCGCTCGGGCTCTGGGGGTTAGACAACTGTAAATTGAACTAAAACGACGAAGAAGGACTTTGAAATGAAAAGAGACGAGGTGAGTAATAGCCTGAAGGCGGCCATCTTTAGCACTGATACCGATAAGCTAATAAACGGGATTGCTGGGTCGGTCTTTCAAAAAAATATAGAAGCTTTGGCTGATGAAATTTTAACAAATCTATCTTCTAAGAGATTCAAGACAGTTCACAATCCTGAGTCGCTGGAATCTTTAAATGGCAAACGTGTTCGCCTGCACGGAGACATTGCATATTTTGAAACGGAGACCTGCTATGTACCTGTCGCCAAAGAAGGAAAGGTGCATAACCGGGCAATTTCGTACAGTCGAATGAAAATTCAAATTGGGACCAATTTAGTTGAGTGTGTTCCAGTTTTAAACAAATCATTGGGCGAACGGATCGCCAAGCATAGACAAAAACGGGTGATAGTTACGGGAACAATTATTCGTGTCCCAATTTCGAGCCGCCGGACACGGGCGATGATTTTCGTAGATCAAATTTCCGAATCAACGTCTCTGGTCGATTTCTTTCACCCTAAAGCGGAGATGGTAGACAAAGCGAATAAATTCATCGACAAATATAAGGAGGGACTCTTTGACGAGTTGATCCGCAGGCTCATTCGACGATTCAAAATTGTTGAAGATGACAGCTCTCGTATAACGGCTACTTTTCTGCCACAGCTAGCGCTTTTGATTGCAGCGTCACAGCCATACCTCGGCATCAAGTGTGGTAAGATTCATGCGCTCATACTTGGCGACCCGGGAGGTGGCAAAGGCTTTTTGCTGGAAATGTTAAAGCTCCTTCTGGTTCATTTTCGGGAAGTACAAGGAGGGACAATTTCGGGACCGGGATTCACGGCAAGGACAATACTAAATGCTGAGTCTGGGGCTGTAACGACGAAAAAAGGCGCATTGGCTCTCGCGCACGAAGGAGCAGTTTACCTTCAGGACGTACACAGCATAAAAAACAAGCCGTTTGCCGAAATTTCTCATACTTTGTCCGATCAGATGGAATTTGGAAAAGTTGTAATAAGCACTTCTGCAAATACTTCTCATCTTGCAGCCACTTCGGTTGTGGTTGACATGAATTTCAAGAGCAAGGTGGACAAAAAGAAAACATATTCGGCCTACGATGATATTCGATGGGAAAATCAAATGCTGTCACGCTTTGATGTCATCGCCGTCATCGAAACATTGACCAAAGATACGAAAGCCATTGAAGCGTTAGCAGGAGCTCATTTGAACGGCGACGCGGCTTATTCTAAAGAAGATGACGATCTAATGTTTAAGACGGTCATCGCAATTATTCATGACAGAATTAAAACTGTTGATACAAGTGCTGTCACTTCAATGGTTAGTTCCAGGATAAGCGATTTTTATGAGTCTAATGAAGTCGATACGCGGGCAAGCATCGAATTTGATTCGAGCTTTAACAGGCTGCCAAAAGCAATTACAAAAATTATCATTGCCCATGCCCGCCTTCACCTTAGAGCTGTCGCTAACTCGGACGACGTAGAGTTCGCAATGAAGTTGATAAGATTGAAATTCAACGTTTTGAGACGTTTGGAGCCTTCGATCACCACAAAGGCACTAAGGGCCTCCTTTATCAGCGCCGCCGAGTTAAGGAGAGATTGGATAGGCCGATTCATGGGAACAGAGTCTTTTCGCATTGAAGAAGTAACGAAGGCATATAATTCGATACACCAGGATTCGCCCGTGGACGAGCAAACAGTGCGTCGGGATCTAAGACTGATAGCTACGCCAATGGGCAAAGGGAGATGGCGGCTTCGGTCCATCGATAAAAATGTCAAAAGTGTCAAAATTGACAAGAATGACAAAACTGACAACGCAAATTGAGCTTAAAAGTTCATGCGCCATACGGAGGAGGACCGATGACATTAACTAACTTACGAAGACGGAAGCGAAGCTCTGTCATTCTTCCATCCGTCTTTCCTTGCACTCAAACGGCTGGCCGCCTTCGCAGAGTCAACCGTCCAGAGCAACTTGGTATAGCAAGCGTTGATAAGGTCGGTCTGAAGATTAAAGAACGTCGAGAACACTTTGGTAAGCCCGAATATTTCGAGAAGGAAAAGGATGGTTGGACTTATCACTACCGCCGCCAATTTACTTTCAGTGGACGTGGCCAGGAGATATGGTTTCAAATCTACATCGGTAGGAGAAGCCCTCACAGAACCTTACTGGTTAATCCACGGCACTTTCTCAGCTTCGATAAACCAATTCCGGCTTTCGTCACTTTTGTGGGAGATCTCTTTGATATAGGTGCTGCTAAAGTTACTCGGATTGATCTTTCATTTCAGATTTATCGACATTTGGTTTCTTGCGATTTCTTTCGGTGGTGTATGTTCGTTGACGGCGCATGGCTCACAAGTGTGAAAGCTGTTCCATATTCAGACCCGGTTCACGCATATTTAGCTAAGGCAGAATTTGAGTCTTATATCGTCGGCAAGAAACCACTTTCAGCTCAAGTTTACGACTGCGATGCCAAATCTTCAAAGGGCAAAACAAATCAGCTTCATGAGTCGATGACCATGCAAGGAGTCTACAATCTTGAGTTTCGACTTCACCGAGACAACGAGATTGTCAAAAATGTCAAAACTGTCAATGACGTGTTTAAAATTGATATTGGGAGCTCACTGGCAAAAGTCTACTTTGTTGATCCTTCGCGTGTGAATCGACTGCGTGATACCGAATATCAATCAGTGATACCCATGTGGGGAGAAAAAGGTATCCAGTTTGCTCGTCGCAAAGCTTATTCGGTGAAGAATAAATATCCGCCCTTTGACAAGTTGCTTACAGAGCTGAAAATCAAGGGCATGACATTCAAGCAAGCTCTTATCGAGTTGGCCGAGGCTGATCTATCTCAATACCAAGATTGTGGATTGGACCGGGAACGTCAAAAGAAGAAGTCCATAGGATATTATATGCCAATGATTTTCCCGCCAAAATAGACCGTAAAGGTTGTGCCCGCAGTTGCCATTCCTACTAGAGCGAGAACGGCCGACCTCGATCAATCGGCGTTTGGAATTTACCGAAAGTCAGTCACACTGAGCGATTTGGTTGTCGGATTTCAAAATAGGCCAAAGTATCGCTAAAAGATTCTGAAAATCTACCTAATTTGGCTTGGTTTAAGACTATTTTAAGAAAATTTTTGACCCTTTATTCGCGCAAATCAACCTCCGCTGTACATAAGGTCGATCAGAGCGCAGTTTTCAGCATAGTCGACTTTTGCGCTTAAATTTTTGGCATGGCAGCGGGAGAATTTGATTGCCGACGTTGAGCTTGATTGTCACAGGTCACTCAATTAACGATCAATCAATCGCACTATTGTCGTCACCATTGCATATACTTTTTTGTTTCGTGATACTGACCGCTCAAGTTTGAAATCGCGCAAACGTCAACTGAATGATTAACTTTAATTTCGGCAATAGATGTGAACGTTATTTCACGCCTCATTATAAGGGTACTGCACAGATAAATGGGCATCGACCATCGTTGAAAATTTATTTTTGATTTCGGTTGGCGCTTCCTACAGATCTGCAGACTCCTATAGCCAGCAAACGAGAATTGTGCGCCGCCCTGAACAAAGTGCAGGACGTTAACAATAAATCAATTCGTGACGATAATGCGATCATGCAGAAGAAGAAAGGTCACGGACGAAAATCGAAAGAGGAACAAGGCGAACATTGGGGTCACCGTTTGGCCTCTGTGCTCAAGGAAAAGAATCTAAGCAATAGGGCGACCGCGAAGCTGCTTGGGGTTGCGCCAAGCTTGATTGATGCCTGGTCAAAAAAAGGTTCAAGTCCTGCTGACCTTAAAATTGTAAAAAAATTGGCTGACAGTCTGAATATTGATTTCACTTGGCTCCTAACCGGCGAGCGCGATCAAAAACAGCCGCAAGTGACCATCGCGGAGCTTTTTAAGGATACGGAACTGTTTGATGGTATCGTTCGCCTTCGTGTCGATAAACTTACGCCACGCTCTGGACAACGTGGATCCGAAGGTGGCAGCAAATGAAAATGAGACCTTATTTAGAATCTTCAGGAGGAGCTTAATGAAAATAAGTTTAATGTTGGCAGCAGTTTTTGCACTTGCCGTTGGCTGCACCAAGCACTCAGACAGTGGAACATCCAGATCAGTCGAAGCTAGTAGCCAAAACTCAGCTTTTACAGGTACGGCGAAAATGGCAGTCGAAGCAGGCTCAAAGGGGAACCTCTCAAATTCGGATTTTGATGCGGTCGCAGCAATCGCAATGGAAATGGATGATGATCTAACGGCACAAGCCGGAGACGGACGACATCGCACCTTAGGGGTCATCACAGAAGATGTGTGGTTTGAAAGAGGCAAAAAATATTGCCAAAAGAAGAATTGGGCTGCAGATGACTGCAAAAAGAAGCTATTTGAATTTCGTCGAATCGTAAAAATAACTGAAGACAAAGAGCACGCTGCATTTGCCGCCAAGTACGAATCCGAACAGAAGGCCGCCGCAGATGCTGAAGCTAAAAAGAAATCTATGGGATATTAGGAAGGGAAAAATATGGCCATGAAAGTCATGATACAAAATCTTCTTCTTCTTTCTTTGGTGGCTACGGTGGGTTGTTCAGAGACTAGAATGACAGGCACTGCTGTAGTGGTTATCAAGGAAACGTTAAAGAGCCCATCCACCGCAAAGTTTGCCTCCTCCGATCTTGTACTCCGAGATGGTCAAACCGGGGTGGTGACTGTGGACTATGAAGCCCAGAACACATTCGGTGCAATGCTGAAAAGCCAAGCGTGCGTATGTGTTGATCTTGACCTTCATAACGGCAAAGTGATGCAGAATTCCGCTTGTGCCTCAGGACGACAACCAGCAACCGGTTTGCTTGACGTCTGTAAAAAGATGGTTGGAAAGTGAAGTATGGGTTTTGGACTGCGGTTTCTCTTGGTGTTTTGTCAGTCCGATGCTCTCACCTTGCGCAGATTCCTCCTCAATTACAAATCGCCGCCAAAGTAATTGAAGCCCCAGATGGTATAGATATTTCATTTGACGGGCGCGCCTGTCATGCCAAGGATTGGACTGAAGCGTGGATTGCTCTTGGCAAAATGATCAGAAAGGACAAGGACAACGTGGGAATCAATTGCTCCCCCAAGCCTGTCGGAAATCTAAGTGAACCAGGTCGAGAACCGGCCACTCAGATAATTGAAGAACAAGAAAAAAAGGGTGATCTGAAAATAGGCCCTTAGTTTCAAGCTCTACATATCGCACCTAAAACTATCAATCAGCAATTTTGAATTTCGACTCCGTCATTTTCAGTTACCTCGCCACTAGGCTCACAGGGCTGGCAGCTAAATGATCCGTCGTATTCGATTTCAAAAACTTCGTGGCGTCGTCTTTCGCCATCAGGTGATTGAATTAAAATTTTGTCTCCAGTTTTTAGCTCGGTGCCATCTATCTCAAGTTCTTCATCACCCTCTCCTGATTCTACCTCAGCCACTTCGATTTTCTCGTCCAAGTCTCTCTACTTTGAAGTTTCAATATTTATCAAGTGCTCTTGCTGACAAGTCGAACAGACGCAAATGAACCTGCCTAACTCATTATCGGCCTTCCGACTGAAAATTACTTTGACCTCGATTTCCTTTTGCCCACAGTTGCATTTGTATTGGAATGTGCCACCCAATTCCAATTTTCCAAAAGGCGACATCGCCGCCTTCGCGCAGATGTAGCGTCCCGATGAAAAATGGGACTTGGTTTCAACAAAGAATCCATCTTCCTTCACCTTTGTTATCTTCGTTACGCAACCCAAACTGTCAGGGATTAAGCGCCTAGCGATCATACCCCAGTCGAAAGAAAGCAGGTTATTGTCATCAATTTCCACAGTATTCATGAAGGCCTCCTATTTTGATTAAGTTGTTTCAATGAAATGTAAACAGGGCATGAATGGCCCTAGCCGACGATTTGTGATTTCAGACAGTCTACCGATTTCAAGAAAGCAATTCTCATTTCTTTCATTATCAAACTCATAATTTTAATTTCTCTAGAACGGTCAAAACCTCGTCCTTCATGCCGCCAGCCGACAGATGTGTGTATATTTCTTGTGTCTTGTCATTTTCATGCCCTGCAAGTAGCGCCCGCTTTTCTTTAGTGACTCCATTTTCAGCAAGAAGAGTCATGAACCTGTGACGGAATGTGTGAGGAGTTAGTTGTTTGTCAGCGATGCCTGCTTTTTCCTTATACATTTTTGCAAGCTGCTGAATCCGCCTTGTCGTGTATTTCGTGTTTCGATTGGTTTCAAAAAGATGGCGATTGCTCCTAGCTTCAAGGTACAGCATCAGCTTTTCTTTCAATCTATTTGAAATGATCACGATGCGGTCTTTGTTGCCTTTTCCAGTAACGAAAATTGTGTTGGCGGAAAAATTGATTTTCGAGACTTCTAAATTACAAAGCTCTGCGTCTCTCAGTCCAGTCCCTTCAAGAGTTTGAAATATGAGCAAATGGCCAGGCGATGCTATTGCCGAATAGAAGGCATCGATGTCGGCTTGAGTCGGCAGTATGTAGAGCTTTCGAGGTGTGCGCTTGCCTTTTAGAGCGCATCGAAGGCGAACTTTTTGAAATACTTCACGAAGTTGGTTATAGGTGAGTTTTTGACGATTCACCTCACGAATAATGTGGGCGACCAATTTTTTAGCTTCATATTTCGGGTCGTCAAAAGTGCGCGCGAAATTCCCGTGATTTTGATCAACTGAAAAAGCTGAATCACTCATCGTGAGCCTCCTTTTTTCGTAGTTTGGTATATTTTGCGAAATGAAATTTCGGTCAACTTAAGGGGTTCAAAGAGAACAAGAAAAAAGTTTGCCGTGCGGATGGACTTACTCACGGCAAACAAATGCGAAATATTATTCGGAGTCTTCTTTTTCAACAATAGCGCCGTTTTTATACTTAACGCTGATGCAGTGGATGTTGGTTCGCGGTATCATAGATTGATGGATCACGCCGCGCGATTCCCACTCAACTATCGCCGATTTGTCATTTAGCGACGCTAACTTCACCCAGTCCCACTCCGTTGCGTCTCGGTCCAGGGTGATCAGTGTGACTGTCTTCCCGACGAGCGCCTGCTCATCCGTGATGGTACCTTTTGCTTCATTCGCCATAATGCTGCCTTTCTCTCCAGGATTTTCCTGAAAAAGTTCGTTGTTTCAACTACTTGTAATGACTTTTTCGTTGTATATTTACTATAGTTGCCCGGTGCGTTAACGTCAACCTGATGGCATTGAAAATCATTAAATTACACAGTAAATTCAATATGTTACATTTGTCATTTTTTGATGTGCGAAACGTAAATAACGCATTGAATCGCAGTCGGTTTGGCCGCGCATTGACTGACCATAATTCGATGGCCGTTTAAACGACGTACAACGGCCATGTTTGAAAGTTAGTCATCGCACTGACCAATCATCACGCTTCAATTTGTGCGCGACAGTCAGTCTTAAAAACGGCCATTAAAAATCGACCACCACGTATTAACTTGAAGTAGTCAGAAGTAGTTTTACTTACTTTGACGACAGAAGTCGTTACCTGTTGATACTCCCTTGCCTCACCGACAAACGTGGAGCAATTTCGTCGCAACGCAAAGTAAAAGTAATTACTATTTTTTACTTTTGATTGAGTCGTTCACTCAGTTCGGTCGGCGTAAGCAATGCCTGGTCTTTCGTCTCAACACTTGAAATGCGGCCTTCATCATCGACCTTAAAATTGGCGATAACTTTGAAGATGTGGCGGCCTCCTTTTTGCCCCCATTTCCCATTAACCAGATCAAGGTATTCGTGCTCACAAAGATGCTGAAGTTCTTGCCTCAGGTTGACGACATTTTTAAAATCAACACCTATTTTCGCAGCTTTTTCTTGGACCTGTTTAACAGTAAAAGTTCCATCCTGATCTTCAATCAGAGAGCTTTGGCGAAGTTCGTTCTGAACCATGCAGCAAACTTCTAGCACCTGCATAGATCGCGGGGTTAGGTCTTCCAAAGTGTTTCTGATAATTGGCAGCAGATAATGGTGGGCCAAAAAATAGTCCTCCAAGTCGGCCTCTATGTATTCTCCAATTTCGTCGCGCACGATTTCCTTTTGGAACTGTCGCAAGTAAGCAATCACCTTTAAAAAACTTAAGAATCTGCTCATATCGCGACGGTTGCGGGTGGTGCTGTCAGGAAACTCAAGCAAATGCGCATATCCCACGTTGACCGCGATTGGGCATAAGAGTCTTTGCGCCGCTTTCAAGACCTCGGCCTTACGCCTTCGATCTGCCTCTTGCCTTTGATAATCCCTCGTTTGAGTGCTTTTTATAAATTCAATCACGCGCTGGGTTTGTTTCATGGACTCATCGGAGTACAGGCCAAAGCAACGGGTGTAGTTCTCGTTATGGATCGACGAGCGAGTAGTTGTGAGGACGAACATGGATTTGACCTCAACTGTCTTTTCCACATTTCGCATTTCACCAGTTTCTTCATCTTTGGTTGCATAGGATCGAATGAGTTTGCCTTCACTCTGCGCGACACGAATTGAATAAGTAATTTCGTCTGCGCCGTCGAACTCGGCGATAAAAATTATTTTGTCGATCAAGTCTCCGTCTCGATAGTCTAAAGCCCTGGCAGTCATGCTGGTGAACTCTAATATGTCTTCCTCCGGCACAGTTTTTAGAATGGTTTTAACAAGCTCACTTTTTCCGCTTGAACTCTGTCCAAACACCACGGCATGGATCGGTTTATCAAGTTTCCTAGAAAGCATGAAAAGCCAGAGAGGAACTTTATTTAAGTCTTCGCCGACAATGCCCTGGCTAGTGATCGTATCTGAAATGGTGTCAAATAGATTTGGACTTTTAAGCAGCGCCATTGCGTCGTCTTTAATGTCTTGCGGAATATCGAGAACTTCTTCGGGCTTCTCTTCTTCGAGCTGCTCAAGCTTTTTAAAATGTCTTATCGTCTTTACTTGACTCCTAAAGTCCAAAACCTGCCGATACGAAATCTCTGGGAACCTTTGGCGAACGGCGCGAATGTAATCTTCAACTTCAGCATTGGGCCGTTCAGCGATCATTTTTAGCACTTCTTTGATTTTTTCACCTATGACAGGTTCGTCTTGTGGTATGGCCTCGATGGCACGAAAGATTTCGACTTGATCGAGCCTAAGGCTTCTAGCGAGACATTCTTCAATGTCTTCTTTTGCAAGCCCTTGAATCAATGCCTCGTTCAAATCACTTACCGATTCTGGCAGTCGGACAATTCGACATTTCTCGCGGCCAAGCATTTCACCCAATTTTATGGCACCGCTGCGACCAGCGTCGTCGTTATCGAAACAAATTAGAATCTGCGAAACATCGCCAAAATCATTCTTCCAGCCGAGTTTCATATTCCCGGCACCAAGGCCCACTGAAAGGCATGGGACTTTCAATTTATATGCGTAAGCGGCGAGACAGTCCAATTCGCCCTCTACCACCAGCACCCGGTCAGTATTCTGTAGAGCATTGCGATTGAATAGAAACTCAGTGCCGCCCTTTCTGAAGTAAATCTGCTTGTCTATTGTTCTGTATTTAACGTTCGCAAGCGTTGGGCCATCAAAATATGGGAACGAGTAATGAACCTTTCCATCGTCGGCAACGAAACAGCCAATTCTAAACCGTTGAATTACAACTGCTGGTATCTTGCGTCGGTCAGTCAGCCAAGCCAGATATTCTGGTGTCTCAATCAACCTCTTATGATTTCGCTCCATCCTGTCGCGCTCGGGATCAGGCATCGAGATGACTGTTGCGCCCGCGATTTTTGATTTTGCCTCTTGGTACGATATACCAGAGCGTAGCGACTCAAATTTGAAAGTGTCGCCAGCGGCATTGCAACTAAAGCACTTGAAAAATCCTTCGGGCGAAACCTTGAAGCAGTCATTGTGACCACAGAAGATACATTGTTTAACTTTCCAGCCTTTGCCTTCCAGCTCGACTGACAAACCAATCCCTTGAAGATACGAAACGATCTCCACGAAAACCCCCTTGTTGATGTCTACAGACCTCAAATAAGGACTTCATGGATTCCTTGACAGAAAAGGAGTGACCTCCTAAACTGACTTTGCATTTCCGGTACCATAAAGTCCGATTTATTTGGCGAATTTGTTGACGCAAGTTCGCCATTTTTTTACAAACTTCATTTATATCGTTGAAAAAAACTAAAATCAAAAATTGAATTTGAAATTTGCAATGAAAGATTCATGGGATCATGGATGAGCATGTGGCAATTCATGCGCGCCACAGTGGGTATGATTCGTAACGTCTAAGGGCGGTTGGAAATCAAATAAAATCTGCACATTTTGAAGCATTCTTAAACAGGGTAGGGAGCATCGCAGTGGCGTATTTGGCATTTACTTTCATTTTTAGATCGCCAAAAGTTGATTCAACTATTTTCTTAATTTGAGAACCTTCCTCAGCAACTTCTGCTTCCCCACGATGGGAAATTGCAAAAAACGTTTCATTCAAGGTATTGAAAACCTTGGCGGCAATAATTCTATTTCCGTGAACTGCAATGCCATAAGGCCTTCCAGCGGACGGGCTCAGTGATTGAGAAAGCTCACTAATTGCGGAATCAATCTGGCGTTGAAGTTGAACGGCTCTAAGTACAAACGCGCCTGATACGCTCGCATTAAATAGAGCTTTGTAAAAACCTTTGTCCAAATCATCCCAAAGTTTGCCAATCTCCCTTTTCAATTGAACTACAATTTTGACATCCTTCGATGCGCAAGCAAGTGCCGTCGTTACCATAACCAAGTCGAATGAGGTTTCCGAATCAGCTGTATTGTCCGACCGCATAAGGCGATATTCAACCCCAGAAATAGCTAGCTCATCTCGAATCCTTGTCTGTTGCGGATCAAGTCGGACAAAATCTCGATTCTTAACTTCGTTTTGCCTATTATTTGTTCTAGTTATTTTTTGCGAAAAAGCATCTTCACTTACTTCAATCAATCTCGTCTGAACTGATATTTTTTCTAGATTCCTTATATTTTTTTGTTCGGACCTACCAATGGAACTTACGGTCTGGGCACCATTTACAATACTAACATCGGTACAATGAAAGGTACCAACTTCTCTGTCAGATCCGCCAACCATGGTCTTTTGAATTTTTTTACATATAATTGTGATGCCATTGTTGAAATACCAAAATTTTTCAGGATCACTTTCAATGGTGGAGCCAATCTCACTGTTAATATCAGTTTCGCCCAAATGGCTCCTTAGGTTTTGATTGAACAATCTACTTTCGTAGTCCTTCCACCACTGTGCCACCTCTAGTCCGTTAACGTGTCCGTACCATGCCTTAATGGGATTATCGATTTTCCCAAAATGTTTAAGGGCGATTTCCAAATTGACGGGCTCGCCCGAAATACTGTTGGTAAGTGATTTGTATAAAGTTGCCTGATTCCACACGGAAACCGAAAACACGTCACTGATGTCGTTTATCTCGGCTTTAAGGTCATCAAGATCACGCCGAGAAGGCTCGGCCATATTACTGGATCCAGTATGAACTAAAACTGCTGAATAGCGAGTTTCCGGATCTCGAAGAGCTTCATCTATTTCGGATCGTTTTTCCTGAACCTTATTGTTAAACCTATCGAACTCAAGATTAAAAATGTCCTTAATACCCGCAATGAACTTCTTTACGCTGGCATTATCTGGCTCCCCTTTTCCGTCGTGAATCCATTTTGACTGTATCAAAAACAACTGCTTGTTATTTTTGGAAAACAGAATTGCATCTAAGCCGTTGTCATTTGACCCGTCGGTAATTGCCTTTGAGGCGACTTCAGTTGAAACATTTGCTATGGTCTGCAATGCATAAGCAGCAAGACTCCGAGATAGAAAGAAGTTTTCGGAATCGGCGCCACCGCAATCTGATAAATCAATTTTTCCCTTAAACTCTCGTCCTAATTTATCCTTTATTTGATTTACATGAACTATGCTCATTTTGGCGTCCTATTCCTTGGAACTTGATTCAAAATCTCACTGAGAATGCGCTGCCACTGGTCCTCAACCATTTTCCCAATTACCAAGTGATCTATTAAGCCTTGACTCTCAAGGTCTATGAATCGAGAGGCATCCGACACCCTCGCGTGCCATTGATCTCTCCCGTCAAGAAAAACAATGTGATGTATTTTTTGATTGATCTTTTTTTCGTAATCGCGAATTTCTCGGCCAACCAAATGGCACTCATATACGGCATCAGACATTTTACTGCCGCCGCTGGTTTTGCCCCAATATTCCTTGATTTCCCAAACAATGAAAGGGTCTTTGATTCCGGGAATTGCTCCATCTAGATTTCTTGCTGAAACATGGAGCTGATTATTTATCAACCAGACACAGCGTTCTTGTGGATTTGTCTCAAGCGAAATACCTGTAGTCGAGCAGACCGTCATTGCAATATTTGAAACTGCCGAGATCAAAGATTTGGACGATTGATGATGGTCTTTGCTCTTTGTTTGAGTTACGCCCACCGAGAAATTCTCATCCTTGCAAAAATTAAGGGCCTCTTCTTCCGAGCGGAATAGAGTCAATGCCTCTTTCGTATATTCGGTTCTCCAATTTATATATGCCAAAAGGTCATCTGCGATAAGGTTACTAATAGATAAGTGCTCACGTAAGGAACCACTTCTTGCTTCCTTTTTTGCCAAATCGCTTAGAAACTCTTTTTGACGCGTTTTTTTCTTTCCAAGGGAAGCATAAAACCTCACCAGGTCCCAAAATGGATTTTCAATTTCGTATTTAGCCCGGAGCGACTGCCTTAAATCGAATTTCACATTATCCCCACGGTTAATTCCGAAATTGTTATCTCAAGACCGGAGGCAAGGCGCATCAATATGGTAAGAGTAGGATTTCGCTCGCCACGTTCTAACCCGCCAAGGTATGTTCTATGCATTCCGACGTGGTTGGCGAATCCTTCCTGGGAATAGCCATTTTTTTGGCGTAGATCTCGGATGCGATTTCCGAATTTCGCACAAAGGATTGATTTTTTTTTAACCATTGACTTAATTGATATCCCCAAGATACTTTTAAGTCTACAGACTATGAGTATCATTTAGATGGAATTATTGAACCTCACTACTTCAAACTCAGTTCGGCCCAGTCGAGCCGAACCTTTTATTAAATGGGCTGGGGGGAAGCAGGCCTTGCTTGCTCAAATCCTTCCACTCTTTCCTTCTGATTTTGAATGTTATTATGAGCCCTTCGTTGGTGGTGGTTCTGTTTTTTTTGCTCTAAATCATTCAAGGGCTTTTGTAAATGATGAAAATGGTTGGCTTATCGACACATACCAGGCGCTGCGAGACAATTTTAAAGCTGTCGCTCGAGAGCTCGACAAGTTGCCGAATACAAAAGAGGATTTTCTTAGAGTTCGTGAGGTTGATCCTAGTTCGCTTTCAGTAGAAAAAAGGGCCGCCAGCTTTATTTTTTTAAACAAAACATGTTTTAGGGGCCTCTTCAGGGTAAATAAAAAAGGCCAGTTCAATGTGCCTTATGGGGAATATCAGAGGCGGTACTATTCGATCGAAAATTTGGCTGCTGTATCAAAGGCACTGAAGCAGGTAAAATTTTCGACAGGTGATTTTGAAGACTGCTTAGTCGATGTTACCCGAAATGACTTCGTTTATTTTGATCCCCCATACTACAAAGTGGGCGGTTTTTCAGATTTCAACAGATACACTGCTGGGCAATTTCGGGAACCGCAGCATTTGCGACTGGCAAGCTTGTGCAATGAGCTGGATGATAAAGGAGTAAGGTGGGCAGTTAGCAATAGCGATACTCCTTTTATTAGAGAGATATTCAAAGGCTATCGGCTTGAAACCATCCATGCTCGCAGAGAAATAAATCTCAATTCACAAAATCGAGACATCAAAGAGCTCCTCGTCTTAAATTATTGAATTTAGTAATTTGGTTCTGGTGGTTGATTTGCTGGACTAAAAGCAAATTCAAAAGTCGATGAAAAAGTCATTTGGCCCATCGCCGACTTATCAAATCGACTTTGCCAGGCTCAAGAGAATGCAAATCTTGTCATCGTTCATTCTTTCAACTAGCTCCAAAAGCTCGTCTTTAACGGTCATTTTTTCACGCCAGTTTCTTGCCTTCTCATTAAAGCTTTTGAGTTTCATTCCACCATAGGCGCTCAGAATCTTTTCCAGCCGCTCACCTTTCGGGAAATCAACACGTCCGTTTTCAATGTGAGATATGTAGGAATCGGTGACGCCAATCAGTTCGCCAGCTTTACGCATCGACAGGCCACGAGCGATGCGTAGCTCACGGAGTGCCCGTGCTTCGTTAGTCATAATCACCCTTGCGCTGCGGGTGCGCCATTTGTCTTTTGCCGCCGATTCTACTAAGTGCTGAGTAAGCATATAGCTAAGTTTCCTCCACTGGTTTTAGGGCTTCAGTTTTCTCCTCCACCAACGAACGCTGCCAGAGGCATCAAATTGCATCCACTTGACTGAAGATGCCTTGCCATAGCTGATTCTAAGCTGCTAATATCACGGTGAAATCTGGAGGCATATTACGCTGTAGGTGGAGGAAAATCTCGGGACCCACCGCACGGAGCCTCCACCATTTAAGAAAACGATGACTCTGGGGAATGGTCCCCAGGGTTATTTCAAGAACAAAAACAATAAGTTAAATCCAATTTGAAGCCCCCAGCGACTCCTCAAAAACATCACTGCTAATCATGCGAAATCACTGGGTGTGCTGTACGTTTGTGTGCGGGGGCTGTGTGGCGCACCTTCATCCACACAGATTGCTCAACAAATTATGTAAGTACGTTTGATTGACGAAGATAGTTGTTAATTTCAAGCACCACATCTCGAATGTTGGTGGGCATCTTGAATCTTTCAGCCAGCGGACCAAGACCGCGCAGGTGCCGCGACCACTGGGTATCAAGCAAGCCAAAGTCTGCATCAATGAATTGCAACGGTAGGCTCAAATCAGTGCCACGATGTTTGAACGTGATTTGGATGTCGCTTTTTAATTTCTCAACATCCAGAAGGTCTTTTTCTCGGCCCATCAAAATCAAATCGTGGAAGTCTTTCATCCGTGAGTTGATACCGCCCTTGGCGATCACTGTTTCAAGTTTCTCTGCAAAGATGGTTTCGGCTGGGTAAACCAACAGTGAAATGTTCTCTTCAAAAAATGGAGTGTCTTTGTGGGCGAGCATCTCAAGGGCTTGTCGCTCAGGCGTTACTTCATCACCAATACCCAGATCAATTTGCAAATTATCACGCAATGATCCACCAGCGAACTTGATGGCAATCGTGGCGCGAAAACCTGGATAGTTCATGTGGTTTTGTTCTAACGGATCAATCGTTGTTAGAGACAATTCAAAACCGTCATCAAGTTTTACGGCAGCGATGGAATCAAACGCAGCTTTCAGTGGTGCGACTTCGGCGGTCAACTTGCGTACCAAGAAATCAAGGTCTTTAGTTTCTCGACCGATCTCCATAAAATAAGAAAGCAGATTGCCGCCTTTGAAAATAAACTTGTCGGCATCCGATGATTTAGCAAGACGCGCCAGAAATCTTTCAAGATACAATCGCTTCAATAAATCGGTAACGGTTGTGCCTTGTTCGCGGGCTACGTTTTTTAGTCTGTCCTTAATCGCATTTTCAGAAATCATGTTGTCACCATCATTAGATAAGAATCTATTTTCACATGGAGATTGCGGGCGTACTCCAGCATTTTCTTGGCATCGGGTTTATGTTTTGAACCTGGAGCAAACGCGGCTTTCAGTGCTTTGATTGCAGTTTCAACACTGGTCAGTCTAAAGGCTTCAACCAGAGTGCGCTCGACATCAAATATCGGAACATCCACGTCACCCATTTTAATTGTCGTGCGACCCAGCTCGATGTTGCGAACACGAACCAGTTTTAGATTCGGGCGATCACCTTTAGATGTGGCGTTGGGGACAGCGATCCAATAAAATCTTGCGACCTCTTCAGTCAGCCCATAAATCGCAAGGGCTGAAATGCCAGTGATGACTCCGTTTGAAATACTGAGTGTGGTGTACACCAGGTCTTCCCACTCAAAATCAATTTGGGGTGCGTGCTTGGTGTTGATGTAAATGCCTCTGCCAACTTTTGAGAGCGAACCTGTCTTGCAATAATAATCCAGCAGCGAGTTTGGCACCCCTGCAAGGCGAGCCTCTTTGGCGGTAATTAGTGACTTCGCCATAAGAGCGTCGCGTTTTCGATTATTAATAGTGTGGGCCTGATCCATTTCTAGCTCCTAATAAGCAGTTTATCAAATACACTCAGATATAGCAAGTGAGTGTAATAAATAAAACATCGGTCAAATCGTTGAAAACATGAAGATAAGTGGCAAAATAACGGCAAATGAGCTGACAGTAGAGGCCTACTACAAAATTTTGTCTTGACTTAGAACGTTATATTGTGATACATTATCGTTAGTAGGACAAAACTTCAACTGCCTACTGATAGGATTGAGCGCGATGAAAACAACCCATAAAACCCTCGGAGACCTGGCAGAAATCCACTCAGGCTATCTGTTTCGAGAGGGCTACATTCCAGATGCAGAATCAAAGCATCGTGCGATTCAAGCTAAGGACATCGACATCCAAACCAGAACATTCCGTGTGCCTGAGTACTGCGTGCAGGTCCAAGCTACTCCACAGCCTCAACACTATATAAAAGAAAACGACATTCTCTTTTTATCAAAAATGAACCCAATGGCGATCTTTGTTGAGCGAACACAGCCCAACCTGATTGCATCCAGTTACTTCTTTATTATCCGCGAAAAAAGTGAAGAAGTTTTGGCAACGTATCTGGCGTGGTACCTTAATCAAAAACCAGCGCAGACTTATTTTCGATCAGTGGGTCAGGGTAGCACAATCTTAAATGTCACCAAGCGCGACTTGATGACTTTGCCGATCCCAATCCCACATCCGGCATTGCAAGAAAAGATCGCCTATCTTGATAGCCTAGCCCGTGAATACCGTCGTGAGCATGAAGTTTTGCAAGACAAGATGACAAAGCTCATCTCCCTCGTTTCAGAAAAATCACTAAAGAAAGCCGAAAGGAATTTAGATCTATGAGCAAAGCAAAAAAGCCAACCAAGGCCCCAGCCAAAAAAGCAAAAGTTGAAAAATCAATCGAGGACGTTGTTGAGACTAAGAAAGAATTGGTCCAAACCCCAGCGGGTGTCATCGACCAAAATCAAATCAACCGCAAGCTCTGGCAGATGTGCGACACCTTTCGCGGCACCATCGACTCAGGTGCATACAAGAACTACATCTTGTCGTTCCTATTCTTAAAATACCTTAGCGATGTTTGGAAAGACCACTACGCAAAATACAGCACCGAGCTTAAAGGCGACAAAGAACGCATCAATCGCCGTATGGAGCGCGAGCGTTTCATTCTGCCAAAGAACTGTTCTTATGATTATCTTTATGAACACCGTGATGATTCTAATCTGGGTCAGCTCATCAATGATGCGATGGAAAACATCGAAGAAGCCAACAAGCAAAAGCTGGATGGTGTCTTTGGCGGAATCGACTTCAACTCCGATCAAGCCTTGGGTTCAACCCGTGATCGCAACAAGAGACTTAAAAATCTAGTCGAAGATTTTGCGGATTCGGTTTTAGATTTCAGACCCAGCCGTTTTGGCGATGAAAAACACCAAGAGGATGTGATTGGTAATGCGTACATCTATTTGATTTCACAATTTGCTTCTGATGCTGGCAAAAAGGGCGGTGAGTTTTACACCCCACGCGAAGTCGCAATCTTGCTGGCAAAACTGGTAGGCGCGAAATCAGGTGATCGTATCTATGACCCCACTTGCGGCTCAGGTTCGCTACTATTGCGAGTCGCAAATGAAATCGGCGGGCAAGACTTTTCTCTGTGGGGACAAGAAGTCAACGGCGGCACTTGGGCACTTGCGAAGATGAATATGTTCTTGCATGGGATTGATAATTCTAAGATCGAACGTGGTGACACGATCAACTCGCCATTCTTCAAAGAGAAAGATGCTCTGACCAAGTTCAATGTTGTTGTCGCAAATCCACCCTTCTCGCTGGACAAGTGGGGCGCAGAAATAGCAGAGGCTGACCCATACAAGCGGTTCACTCGTGGTATTCCGCCCAAGAGCAAGGGTGATTATGCCTTTATTCTTCACATGATCGAGAGTGCTTATGAAAGCACTGGGCGTGTTGGTGTTATCGTTCCGCACGGGGTTTTATTCCGTGGTGGCAGTGAAGGAAAAATCCGTCAGGCATTGATTGAAGAAAATTTGCTTGAGACTGTCGTGGGCCTTCCGCCAAATCTATTTTTTGGCACTGGCATAACAGCAGCTATATTGGTCTTCAATAAAGGAAAAAAATCGAGGGACGTTCTATTTATAGATGCCAGTCGCGAGTTTGAAGAGGGCAAAAACCAAAGCCGACTTCGAGATAGTGATATTGAAAAAATCGTTACAACTGCAAAGTCTCGTAAGTCTGCTGAAAAGTATGCGCACTTAGCGACTTTTGATGAGATCAAAGAGAATGAGTTCAATCTGAACATTCCTCGCTATGTTGATACATTTGAAGAGGAAGAAGAAATCAATCTTGAAGCACTTGAGACTGAGATTGATGCTATTGAGTCGAATTTGGCTGATCTTCGCAAAGAAATGAAGAAGTATCTGCGGGAGCTTGGGTTATGAGCTTGCCCACGGGATGGGTGAAGACAACCCTATCGAAAGTTTGCTCCAAAATAACTGATGGAACGCACGATACACCTCAAAAACTTGAGTCGGGTGTGCCGTTTATAACAGGTGTTCACGTCAAAGACGGACTTATAGATTTCAAACAGTCATCATTTGTTAGTGAGAAAGACCACGCTGAAATTTATCGACGCTGCAACCCAGAGTATGGCGACGTGTTACTGGTGAATATCGGAGCAGGAACTGGGTCAGTGGCATTTGTAAATGCCGATTATCCATTCAGCATGAAGAATGTCGCACTTCTCAAACCTGATAAGAATAAACTAGATGGAAAATACCTAGAAAGTTACCAACTCTTCATCAAGAAGCACCTAATTCGCACGCTCTTATCTGGCGGAGCGCAGCCATTTCTTGGCCTGGATCAGATAGGAAAACTTAGTATTGTTGTGCCGCCCGTAGAGGAGCAAAAAAAGATCGCGGAGATTCTTTCAACCTGGGACAAGGCGATACGGGTAGCTGACGATTCACTTATCAAAGTTAAAAAACTGCAGATTCAAACAAT
This sequence comes from uncultured Bdellovibrionales bacterium, assembly GCA_903926205.1. Taxonomy (GTDB): domain Bacteria; phylum Bdellovibrionota; class Bdellovibrionia; order Bdellovibrionales; family Bdellovibrionaceae; genus CAIYID01. The sequence goes on along the minus strand of CAIYID010000061.1, from coordinate 5,925 downwards.
TAAAGATCTTTGCTTTCCTGGAATTAAGAATAGAGATCAAAAATGGGAGTCGGTCTCAATAGGCAGTCAATTGATAGAGACTGGCTCGCAAACGGCGTGGAATGACGAAAAGATGTACATGCTAGCAAGTATTAGAAGAAGGTCGGGAGGCATTTTTCACCGAGAGTCCTTGCTGGGATCCCAAATCTTAACAAAAAAACTAAAGGAAATTTTGAAACCATGCTTTCTGATTTTCCGTATGCAAGTTGTGCATGGCGCATGGTCATTGGCTTCCGTTGAGCACGTTGGAATGTTTGTTTCAGAGTCTTACGACATGTTAGTGCCCAGTCAAAACGCCAGACTTGATTTGCGGTTCTTTGACTATATGTCGAAGGCAAAAAGAATGTATCGAAAGGCTCTGATTTGTTCGCATGGTGTTCATATTGAGAAGATGACGTTTAATCTTGAGGATTTTCTTAATGAGCAAATTCATGTCCCTGAAATGGTATATCAAAATAGGGTGGTTGATATTCTAACTGCGCTCGATCGAGAGATCATTTTGCGCCAAAGATATATCGAGAAATTAAGATCCCAGAAACAAGGACTCATGCAAAAACTCCTAACTGGCAAAGTCCGAGTGAAAGTCTAAGGTAAATATGGCAAGTCACAAAACCCCCTCGTTTCGGGAAGACCACGACTCACAAATACCAGCGATCAAGCTGCTGATAAATCTTGGATATGAATACCTGACTCAAGATGAAGTTATCAAATCCCGTGGTGGCAAGCAAGCAAACGTCGTTCTTGATGATGTGCTTGAATCACAGCTTAAAAAGATCAACCGCATCATCACCAAGGGCAAAGAACACAAATTTTCTGACAACAATATCCGCGCTGCCATTCAAGAGCTGAAGGATCAACCCAATCAAGGTTTGGTCGCAACGAATGAAGCAATTTACGATCTGATTACGCTGGGTAAAAGTTATGAAGAGACAATTGACGGCGATACCAAGTCTTACACCCTTCAATATGTTGATTGGAATCCAGCGACCTTTTTGACTAACAATAAGTTTCATGTAGCTGAGGAGTTTGTCGTTGAAAAGGCGACCAATCACGAAACTCGCAGACCTGATATTGTTCTATTTGTGAACGGTATTCCGTTCGTGGTGATCGAGTGCAAACGCCGCGATATGGATAAGGCGATCAGCCAGGCCATCGAGCAGCACAATCGCAATCAGCAAGAAATTCCAAAGCTGTTTCATTTCGCTCAGATTTTGATGGCTGTCAGCGTGAATGATGCCAAGTATGCAACGACTGGAACTAAAGATAAGTTTTGGGCGTTCTGGCGTGAGAAGTCTGATTATATGTCGGAGCTGGGTCACTTGATTAACAAGCCACTGACGAAAGAAACTAAAGAGCGCATTTTTCTTGATCGTGAAAAATGGGAAGTCGATCTTATCAATGCCTTTGAGGCCCAAGGGAAACGAACCGAGACCGAGCAAGACGTTGCGATCTATGCTCTCTTAAAGCGAGATCGTCTGCTTGAGCTTACTTATCAATTCATGGTTTTTGAAAAGCCCTACAAAAAAGTTTGCCGTTACCAGCAGTATTTTGCGGTGAAGAACACCCTAGAGCGTGTGACCAAGTTTACTGACGATGGCCGACGACAAGGCGGAGTGATCTGGCACACACAAGGTTCGGGTAAATCATTGACAATGGTGATGATGGCGAAAGCTCTGTCCCAGCATCCTGATATTCCGACACCAAAAGTTGTGATCGTGACGGATCGTAAAGACCTGGACGATCAAATCAAAAAGACCTTTATCAGAACGGGTAAAGAAACGGTCCAGGCAAAGACTGGTGCCCACCTGGCTGAATTACTTCAATCACCAAAAAGTTTTGTTGTGACTGCGGTCATCAATAAGTTTGAAGCTGTCATCAACCGCAACGATGTGGTTTTGGATTCAAAAGACATTTTCATTCTTGTCGATGAAAGTCATCGAACCCAGTACGGTAGCTTCAACGTTAATATGCGACGAGTGTTCACCAAGGGCTGTTACATTGGCTTCACTGGTACGCCACTGATGAAGAAGGACAAGAACACCGCCAACCAATTTGGTGGATTCATTGATACCTACACCATCGACCAAGCGGTTGAAGATAAGGCCGTTGTGCCACTTTTGTATGAGGGCCGTCACATACTTCAAGATGTCGATCAAAAGCCATTGGATCAGTGGTTTGAACGTGTTTCGCGGGATCTTACTGAAGAACAAAAGAAAGACCTCAAGCGCAAGTTTGCAACAGCCAACCAACTCAACAAAGCTGAAGAGAAGATCAAACAGGTCGCTTACGATGTGTCGGACCATTTCGCAAAGAACTGGAAAGGCACTCCGTTTAAGGGTCAGTTGACTGCACCTGACAAGCTCACAGCCATTAAGATTAAGAAATACATGGATGAGTTTGGGCTGGTTAGCACTGACGTTGTGTTCTCGGCACCCGATACAAGAGAAGGAACCGAAGACCCACTTGAGGAAACATCTGACGAGGTTCAACGATTCTGGAAAAAGATGATGGAGCAATATGGCTCTGACGATAATTACAATAAAACGATCGTTGAAAACTTTCTTGAAAAAGAGGACCCAGAAATTATAATCGTAGTCGATAAGCTCTTAACGGGATTTGATGCTCCCAAGAATACGGTGCTTTATATCGCCCGAAGTTTGAAAGAGCATACCCTTCTGCAAGCAATCGCCAGGGTAAATCGACTTTACGAGGGCAAAGACTATGGTTTTATCATTGATTACTTCGGAATCCTTGGTGATCTGGATCAAGCTCTGACACAGTACGGACCTCTTTCGGGATTTGACCTGAAAGATATTGGCAACACGCTGACTAACGTCAACGAAGAGGCCGCAAGACTTCCACAAAAGCACTCGGTTCTGTGGGACACTTTTAAGACTATTCAAAACAAAATGGATATTGAAGAGTACGAGCGGTTCTTAGCCGACGAAGCTGTGCGGGTTGAGTTCTATAAAAAGCTATCCGATTACAGCCGCTGCTTTGGCGTTGCTATGTCCAGTGTAGAATTTGTCGAGAAGACGCCCAAGGCCGATCAAGATCGTTTTAGAAAAGACCTGGCGTTTTTCCAAAGGCTGCGGGCATCTGTTAAGTCCCGATATGCAGAGACCATTGACTACAAAGAATACGAGCCAAAGATTCAACGCTTGATCGACACTTATGTGGGTGCCGCTGAACCGATCAGACTGAATGAGCCAGTAAACATCTTTGATAAAGATGCCTTTGGTAAAGAAATCAGCAAGCTCGGCTCTGACGCATCAAAGGCCGACACCATCGCCCACCGCACAAAGAAGACAATCTCTGAGCGAATGGATGACGACCCTGTTTTCTACACCAGGTTCTCTCAGCTTCTCGAAGAGGCCATCAAGGCGTGGAAAGATAAACGTATTGGTGACGCTGAATACTTGAAGAAAACAAAAGACATCATGGACTCGGTTCTGAATCGTAAAGAGGACTTGCCACAAGCCCTGGTCAATAAAGACGTAGCAAAAGCCTTTTACGGGATCGCGGGCAAGGTGTTAGTGCAAGTTCTTGGTGAAGGAACAAAGGCAACAGACCTATCTGTAAAGATCGCCCTGACTGTTGATGACCTGATCCAAAGTCATTTGCGTCGTGACTGGGTAACTGACCGAGATGCTGCCAACAAAATGAAAAATGACATTGATGATTTTCTTTTTGACCTAAAATCCAGCGAGAACGTCAACCTAACCACTCAACAGATCGACTCGATCATTGATGAATGTATAAACGTGGCGAAACGCAGGTATGCACGATGAAGCCTGAAGTTGAATCCACTCATCAAGATCAAGTGCAGTTTGGATCAAAGACGATCACTTATTCGGTCGAACGATCAAAGCGCACTTCGTTGGGCATCAGTGTAAATCCAGATGCCAGCGTCAGCGTCGTTGCCCCTTACGATGCTTCATTGGTGTTGATCCGCGAAAAGGTTTTGAAGCGTGCCGACTGGATCATCAAACAACAGCTCGATTTTGTTGAAATGGAAAAGCCAGTCGCCAGGTACAATTATACATCTGGTGAGTCCCACTGGTATTTGGGTAAGCAGTATCGCCTGAAATTCATCGAGTCAGACAAGGTGTCAATTACCCGTGAAGATAGGTATTTGAAGATCGCAGGCACTCGTGATCCTGAGCAAGCCAAAGCTGTTCTGACAGAATGGTATCGAGACCGCGCAAAAGAAAAAATCGAAGTAATCATCAGTACCTGGTGGCCACGCATGGGCGGATCGGAACAAATACCCAGCACTTCAATTCGCAAATTAGAAAAACGCTGGGGTAGCTGCACAGCCAAGGGTCAGTTGATTTTCAATGAAGACCTTATCAAAGCTCCCAGTCAATGTGTCGAGTACGTTGTGGTGCATGAGCTTTGTCATTTGTTTGAACATAACCACGGCCCTAAGTTTGTGTCATTGCTGACCCGTCATATCCCTGATTGGGAAGATCGTAAGCGAAGACTTGAAATGTTATCTCTGTAACTATTTTTTCCGACCATGAGAAAACTTTGTTATGTCGGCAATAAGAATAAGCAATATGATTCTAAATTATTGAATATACACAGTTATAACAGTTACTATTGCAAGTGAGAATATGTGGAATTATAATTGACAAATCTCAAAACAATACACAGACTAAAGACTATGGATAGTGTTGTTAATCATAAACAGAATGAACTTCAGCTTAAACGAATTGAGAAGCGTATGGACTCACTCAGGGAGGAGTACGCGAAACTAGCTAAAATGAGAGAGGCACTGTTTGTGTTGCTGGATCGCAAGGGAACGCCAGCACCATCTTTTGATGGGTATGATAGCTCTGATGCAGTCGGTGCTAGGGTTATCCGCGCAAAAATCCCTGGCGGGCTACACGGACAAATTCAAAGTATTCTTGCTGAAAAATCGGCGCTATCTGCCCCTGAAATTCTCAAGGCTCTAAAAGAAAAAGGTATTCAGGTTGGCGGGCAAAATCCCCATTCAAATGTGTACGTCACTCTGAAGAGGCATCAGGGAAAGATTTTTGAGAAAGATGAAACTGGAGAAAAATGGAAACTTAAAGAAAAAGTAGAATCTTAAAATTGTCCCCTCAAGGAGGCGCGCTAACGCCTCCCCGAAGGTCGCCGCAGTCTTGTCAGACGTAAAATTCGGCTTTATGCATACTCGAAGAGTAATCCGAATTTTCTTGAGGGTCAAGACTGTCATTCTAAAGGAGGTTTCCCATGGGGAAACGTGTCCAAAAGGATGACTATTGCCCGCCAGGTTATCGCTGGGTGTACGCACGGTACATTCGTCGTAACGGCAAAATAGTTTATCCATCAAAAGGCACTTGCTTCAGATTTCTAGTTAAAGACTAGACAGAGCATTGGGTTGGGGGCGGGGCTTTAGGGTCTTGCCCCCTTCTTCAAATTCTTTTAGTTCATGCTTCTCACCTGCTAAACTAGGTGAAGCATGAGTGTAGATTGGCAGAACTCAACATTTCACCTATTTTGTGAAGGCAAAACTCTTCGAGAGATTGCCGAGCTAACAGGATTTCATCGTTCAACCATCGAGCGATGGTCGGTTCTTGGTCAGTGGCGAAAGAGACGAGAAGAAATTTGGACTGCGGCTCGCCTGAAAGCAAAGACAGAGTCCACAACCAAGTATTCTGAAGTCCTCAATCACGTTTCAAACGAGGCCCTTGAAGTTCTAAAATTGGCCTTAGCTGAATGAATGGCTTATTACAATGCCCGATTTCACCGGTTTGACCACTCGGATTTCACCAATTTGACCACCCCCATGTGGTGTTGGCGGACCGAAGGGACGCTTGGTTCTAGTTTTCGCCTTCGTTGGATTCAGTTGTCAATCGCTTCTTAGCCTCACTTCGT
>CAIYID010000060.1 GCA_903926205.1 uncultured Bdellovibrionales bacterium | reverse complement strand
TCTAGAATAAAACCCACAAGCAACAACGAGTGTCCGATTTTCAGATGCACGTGGGTTTGAGTTTGATGAACACGAACATTCTGGCTTCATATGCCAAAATATCAGCAAGCTCTAAGCCATCACCATGTTAGGGGGCCAGTTTGTTATAATTATATCCAACAGTGCGTTCAAGATCTGGAATTTCTTTCAGACAATTGCTTGTCAACACTTCGTATCCGTTGGTGGTTACGAAAATATTATCTTCAATTCGTACGCCGACTCCACGGTATTCTGCTGCAGCCGACGAGTCGTTGGCAGGAATATACAAGCCAGGTTCAATCGTGAAAACCATTCCTGCTTCAATCTTGCGAGACTCTCCTGTTTTTTTGTTGAAGTAGAGACCAGAATCATGAACATCCATTCCCAAGAAGTGACCGATACCATGTGGATAATATTTTTTATGCTGATTGGATTTCAAGATGTCATCTTTTCGGCCCGAAAGAAGGCCTAGTTCTAACATTAAGTCCGTCAACATATTGGTACCCATGTCGTGCAGCTCTTGAAAAGGAAGACCGGGTTTGACTGATTCAATGATTGTTTTTTGAATTTTTAAAACACCTTGATAAACCTGCGCTTGTGCATCGGTGAATTTTCCATTGATCGGATAAGTTCGAGTGATATCTGATGTGATATAGTTAAACTCTCCAGCCGCATCGACCAAGAGAAGCTCTTTATCTTTCAAGGGTTCATCATTAAAAACATAATGAAGAGTGCAGGCATTAGCACCACCAGCAAAAATACCGCCGTAACCTTCACGAGCAGCTCCACGCTTCATGATTTGATAAATAAAAAATCCATGAATTTCCCGTTCGGACATTCCGGGTTTTATATATTTCATGGTTTCGATGTGCGCATCGGCAGTTAGATCACAAGCTCGACGTAGATTGGAGATCTCGGCCTCTGTCTTAATCACGCGCAGTTCACCCATGAGCTCATCAGCATCATACACGGGCAACAATCCAAAGCCTGTGCGTCCTTGAGAGGCTTTCAAAGAAAGAAGCGCCTCTTGCATGAGAGTATCCATTTCAGGATTTTTATAAAAACGATAATAAAGTTTATCGACACCTTTCAAAAGGCTGATGATTTCCTTCGAAAATTCTTCGACAGGAAGTGCTTTGTCCATTCGAAATTGTTTTTGTGCTTCCTCTGGCCCAAATCTAAAGCCATCCCAAGTTTCGCGCTCAAGATCTTTCTTGCGCACAAACATGACTGTTTCAGGAGTCATACCTGGACGATAAACTAAAATAGTTCCGGGCTCTTCATAACCAGTTAAATAATACAAACTAGAGTCTTGTCGAAAGTTATGATGAACTGAACCATTTCGGACGGTCTCTGCCGGTGCTGTGATCACCAAAGCACTTCCAGGAATCATTCCTGCTAGCTTTTGTCTTCGATCAGCAAAGATTCGCATATTTTCCGCTGGTGATCTCATGTCATAACCTCAAATCGTTAATGATTTCTCTGCTCGCGGCCCGACCGGCCTCTTGTCCTTTTTGAGACATTTCTCGGCGTTTGGAAAAATCGTTGATGTATAACCCATTCAAAGGCACGGCAATCACTCTGTTGACTTCCATCAACTGTGATTCAAGTGCTTCAGCCACCGTTGCCCACTCCATGTTTTCGCTCGAATCTGTCTCGGCGAAAAAGGGCACGGTCTTTTCTCCTAACAAATCGACGTAAATGATATAATTCACGCCCTTCGACTTTAGGAATTTGATTGCGACGGTGAGGGAGGTCAGGGCAGCAATGTTTTGTTCATAAGGTTTAAAAAAAGGCACAAAAGGAAGGCAATAAGGTAGCATCGCAGTCATGGGCCCTCGGCTCATGATAAAAACTTGGCGCTTAACTAAATTATAGGAAGGGCAAGCAAAATTAATTTTTGCATCCTCCGCCTTTGTTGAACCCAAGGCATTTTGTAAAAAGCCGCTCAAGACCCGAACATCTTGAGGTTTAGCATTTGTCATCAGCGATTTTTTTAAAAAATCTTCTTCATGGAGTTTCATCATTTGCCACTCAACATCGTAGGTCTGGCCTTTGGCTGAAAAAATGCCACCCACCAAGGCGCCGGTTTCAAATCCAACCACAGAAACGATGGGCAATTTTGCTTTGAGTAGCTCTTGCAATACTCCAATATGTGCATAGCCTCTCAAACCACCAGGTCCAAGTAATAGACCAATTTTTGGCCGATCTCCTTGTTCAATCACCGGCGGTGAAACCGGTGCTGCTGGCGACGCTAATGAATTAGATTGTTCGGGCATTGGAGTGACCGCAGCTGGAATATTCGTTGTTCCATTTTGAACCGCGTTGACTGGAGCCTCGTTTGGCTTAAGAGCCTGCGGAACTTGTGGAGCTCGTTCTTTAGCTCCGCTCGTACGATTCGATCCTGTTTGATCATAGGGAGCGAGTTCAGGCCGTTGAGTTTTAATGCTTTCACAGGCGACTAAAAAAATTCCAATCAAACTGAAAAAAACTAATTTCGACATTTTAAATTGTCCTATTTAAGTTGTAATTAACCAAATCGTGAAGAGAGCCTACTTTAATTCCTAAGCTAAACAAGCTTGTTTGAGCTCGTGCAGAAACCTTTTTCAAAAATTCTTTCGTGGCCTCCAGACCAATAAGAGCGGGGAAGCTTCCAGCTTCAATTTTTTCATCTTTGGAATCCAAGAGATCATCAGCCAATTGAAAGGCTAGTCCCAAATCTTCGCCAAAACGACGCGCAAGCTCGATTTCTTTTTCACTTCTTTGAAAAGCCATGGTGACACCTTCGCAGCACACTCGAATCAGGGCTCCTGTTTTCATCGCTTGCATCGTTGTGAGCTGATCGACATCTTGTGCAGTTTTTTTTGCGTTCATATCAAGAGCCTGGCCGCCAATCATTCCCAGGGCTCCTGCCGCTTGAGATAAAACTTGAATCAGAGCCAAAGCTTGAGTCGCAGGTAAAGAATGTGGTCGTGCTAAAACCGAAAAAGCTTCTGTGAGTAGGGCGTCGCCCGAAAGAAGAGCGGTGCTGTCCCCAAAGACTTTGTGATTGGTGGGTTCACCTCGCCGATAATCATCATTATCCATGCAAGGAAGATCATCGTGAATCAGGGAGTAAGTGTGAATCATTTCTACAGCACAGGCAAAAGGCAAAATGGTATCAACGTCATGACCGAGAGCTTCTGCCATCATTAAACACAAAGTCGGACGAAAGCGCTTTCCTTGACCGAACAAGGAATACTCCATAGATTTTTTTAATTGAGCGGAGCCCGCACCTTCAGCAAAACTAAGACTGGCAAAATAATCACGCAAAAGGTGATCGATATACAGAGCACGCTCACTCATTATTTGCTCGAATGAAGTTTTTTTATTTTCCCTTGTCGCAGTCATTAATTAGAGCCTAGTCTTCGACTTCGAAATTTTCTGTCTGAGGTTTTCCCTCAGCATCGAAACCAATTAATTTCTTTACTTTCACTTCGGCTTCGTTCAATTGACTGTGGCAATCACGAGAAAGTTTTACGCCTTCTTCAAAGAGCTTCAGGGATTCTTCAAGCTCCAACTCACCCTTTTCCATTTTTTGAACGATTTGTTCGAGTCGGCCTAATTTTTTTTCAAAGTCCATGGAGACTCCTTTTCGTTGGTCGAAATGACTTGGGCCGTGATCTGGCCTTTCATTAAGTAAATTGTAAGTTCATCTTTAATCATCACTTGCGTTGAATCTTTGATGATGGTTTTACCCTTGGTGGTTAAAGAGTAGCCTCGTTCAACCACACGCAAAGGACTAAGACCATCCAAAAGAGACATGGCCTTTTGAACGCGAAATCTCCATCGCTCAAGCAATTGAAGTGGGCGAGGCATTTTTTGAGTTGCTAGCTTCAAAGCCATTCTTCTTTTTTCAAAATAGCGCAGCACGGAGTGATTCAATCGTAACTGTAAATCATCCGCCTTTTGAATCAAATCTTGAAGTTTCCTTTGGGGATCAACCAGGCGTCCGTTCAAAGCTCTCAGTCGATGAAGGTCAGTGCTCACTTGTTTGCGAATGGCTCCAAAAAGCAATCGTTCTAAAAGGCGCAATTTTTGCATTAAATCTTCACTGCTCTTAACAACTAATTCGGCCGCCGCAGAAGGCGTTGGTGCTCGTAAATCAGCGACAAAATCAGCAATGGTAAAATCAATTTCATGTCCAACGGCTGAGATCACCGGAACCGGACTTGCGGCAATTGTTCGCGCTAATTTCTCATCATTAAAACACCACATATCTTCGATGGAGCCACCGCCACGACCAAGAATAATCACGTCAATGTCAGACAATTGAAAAGCTGTTTTCATGGCCTGAACAATCAGAGGCGCTGCTGATTCGCCTTGAACATTCGTGGGAATCAGAGTGACTCTGACCGTTTTATTTCGACGATTTAAAACATTGAGTATATCGCGAATCGCAGCACCAGTTGGAGAAGTAACTATTGCGACATGACGAGGTAGTGTCGGAATCGGGCGCTTGCGAGTCGCTTCAAAAAGACCTTCCGCTTTCAATTTCATTTTTAGTTGCTCGAAGGCCTTTTGCAAAGCTCCGGCACCGACGGGCTCCATCATCTCGCAGGTGATTTGATAATCTCCGCGTGGTTCGTAGACAGTCACGCGACCACGCACGATCACTTCGAGCCCATCCTGAGGTTTAAATTTCAAACGCGAATTGTGTCCGCGAAACATCACGGCACGAATCTGTGATTTAGCATCTTTCAAGCTGAAGTAAAAATGACCCGAGGAATGAGCTTTGAAGTTTGAAAGCTCTCCTTGTACCCAAATTGAGGGAAGCTCTCCTTCGATCAGTTGACGAATTTGACGGTTCAGTTGCTCAACGGAAAGCACTCGAGATTCTGTTTTAGAATCGAGCTCTTCGTTAGGTGAAATATTGACTGAATTTGTTGTTCCATTCGTCATGCCTTTACATGGCTATCGAAGGGGCTTCCTTGAGTCAACGGGATAGTCAGATGATCACAATTATGAAAACAAAATATTTTGAAGAGACCATATTCCGCCAACCCAGAAACAGGTCCATGCAAGTGGCTTATGCGCACTGAGTTGATGATACAAGTCTCGCATTCGACTCAGACCTATGCGTCTAAAGTAAGAATTTTCCAGCACAAAAACGGTGAGGATTCCATAAAAAAATACAATAAATGGAAAGAAATAATCCATACGGGACGAGTACATACGAGATGTATCGGAAAAAGGCAGTTAAAGCTCAGGCCCAGTTTTTAAAAATTGCAAAATTAAAAATATTTTCTCTTAGAAATTTGCCTAAACATTAAAGTGGGAGTAATATTCAGGCTGGGTCTCAGGAAGCGTAAGAAGAATAACCCTACAAGCATTATTACGGGGGCTGTCCCTGACGATGGTGAGCAGGCCCAGCTAGACTGGGAAGCCTAAAGTTGTTATCATGGCCACCCACCTTGCACTCAGGGGTTATACTTCGCACCTTTCTGGGGCTTTTTTTTTGATCATTTTTTGACTGCGTTCTTACAAAGAAAAAACCAGACTCATGTCCTGTAAAAGTTTTCTGAATCCTCGACAAAGATCAAGTCCTGTTGATCCACTTAACGAAAAGGCTTAAAGAAAACCAACCTTAAGCCTGACTACTCTATAAAAAATTAAGCCTTTAGTGCCGATGAATGAACTATGCAAAGGTTCGGTCGAGTTATCCTATTGGCTAGTTGTATGATTCAAGTGGGTTGTGGAAATGTTTTTCCCAATCACGCTAATAATAATCGATCGAACAATGTTTTAGTGTCGGAAGAGTCAGCTTACTGCGCTGGTTCTCAAGTTTTTTCCGGAGGCTCAACACTCATTTCGGCCAGTGCTCAATTGAGTCGCTTTAATGATATCGGAACGGGTTTGACGACCACCTCTATCGCCAATATTCGCTTTGCTGAAGTGCAGATTTTTAATGAGCTTGGGACTTTGGTTCAGTGTGGGGAGACCGACATGAACGGCTTGATTGGAGCGACAAGCGACTGGTTAGCGCAAACGCATTCGGTCAATGGAATACAGCTTCCAAAAAGAGCAGGTACTTATCGCCTGGTCGTTAATTCTAGAGGAAATAATGCTTTTGTAAAAGCGAGTGTAGTTAACAATCCCAACAATAATCAGTTCTATTCGATTTCGAAAAGTTTCACACTGACAGGAAATGAAACATCACTCTCGGTGGTTTTGCCGATTGCTTCTCATCATGGCAGCCTTGAAGGGGGTGCTTTTAATATTTTAGATCAATTAGTAAATGCCAACAATTTTTTGCGTGGAAATACGTCTTGTCCTTTTTGCACCAATTTTTCTGTGGCACCGAAAGTGAGCGTTTTTTGGACTCCGGGACTTAGTCCGGGAACTTATGTGGGGTCGTCCACCACAGCCACGAGTTTTTTTAATAGAAATTCTGAGCCTGGCTTTCCAGTGGGAATGTATGTCTTAGGGGGCATCAGTGGCTCTGTTTGCACAGACACGGATCACTTCGACAATTCCGTCATTGTTCATGAATACGGTCATTTTATGGAATACTCGTACGCAAAGTCTGATTCGCCGGGAGGATATCACGATGGCAATGCCGTGATTGATCCGCGTCTTGCGTGGTCAGAAGGTTGGGCGGACTATTTTCAAGCAGAAGTTCTCGGACGAAATTTTTATCGAGACACGATCAGTAATAGCGAGTGCGGTAATGCGACTCTTGCCTTTCCAGATTTCATTTTATTTGCACAAACCCCTAATCAAGATGTGCCGCTCAATCCTGGGGAAGGGGCGTTTAGAGAATTTTCCACCTCGCGCACTTTGTTTAAAGCGACGACGGCTTATCAGTTTTCATATATTTGGAATAGTTTTTCAGATTTAACTTACGGCTTAGGAAATTCCAATTTTCACTTTAAAAATCCCGGACTTTTTTTTCAACAACTTCTGTTTAATATCACTAATCCTCAGAGAGGAAATGCCTCTTGGACAATCGCTAACGCGATCACGACTGAGGCTCAGCGAACGGATCAAAATAATTATGCTTTTCCAGTAAGTCCTAATCTAAATAGTTGTTACGCCTCTCTACCCACAAATTTTAGTTTTCAAAGTGGAGTTCCCGTTCCGGAAGGAGCCGTGTCCTTCGGACTGTTATCAAATAAATATTTTCAATTTTACTATGATGGAAATCCACAACATTCTCAGATCACTTTGCATTATGCCAGCAGCTCTGGAAAGCCTTATGACCTTGATCTTTACCTTTATCAGGAAGACTACGCCTATGGGGAAAGTTCAAGTATCGTACAAAGTAGTACATACAATTTTCCCGAATCTGGAGGCTCATCAACTTGGTCCGGATATGAAACTGTGAGCCTTGCGGGCCGTCCGGCCGGCCACTACATGATTGATGTTTTGGCTTACACGATTAACGGCGCTACAGCGAGCACCACAAATTTTTACCTTCAAACGAATAGTGGAGAGTTTTTATGTCCATAAAAAAATATTTTTTCCGCCACCGCTTTATTTCAGTTCTTGTGATTGGAGTGATGAGTGTTTTAATTATGGCTGTTGGCCTTTTCTATACAGCCCACTCTTTGAATCGAGGGCAAAAACGAAGTCTTTCTTCAATCTCAAAACCATTAAAGTTAGCCGCGCTAGCGAAGCCAGAAAAATATTTTGATGTTAAAATTACGGCCATGGGAAATCTTCCAACCACTGGCGAACAAGAATTAATCTTAAAAGGAACCATCACTTTGCGCCAGCAAGTGCCAGGCAATATTGACTATCGTTGGATGTTGCCACCAGAGGCCCGGTTAGTGAGTGGACACCTGCAAGATTCCTGGTCTCAACTTTCTGTTGGTCAGCCCGTTGACGTGGAAATCACAATCGCCGGATTTCCTCCTGAAAAGTTCTATGAAGCCATCATTTTTCATGTGGAAAATGAAAAAAGCGGTTTGAAAATTGGAAACTCGGCGGTGTTTTCGGCGCAGGCTGAAAAGGCTTCTGAGAACGCGAATATATTTTCTTCACCGAGGGCTTCTTTGCAAAGTCAGGGTGAAGAGCTAACGATTCATCATCGGGGCGTGCAGTTTTAGGAGCAGGTTAGACCGGAATCACTTCAACTTCGGGATCAAATTCTTCTCGTAGGATTCCTTCGATCGCCATCAGTGTTCCAGAAGTTGCACTTGGACAAGTTCCGCAGGCACCTTCGTAATGAATATAGAGTTGTTTTCCGTCTAATTGAACAATTTCAATATCACCGCCATCACCTTGTAAGCCAGGGCGAATTGTCCGATCCAGAATTTCTTCCACTTTTTGTAATTCGGGACTTAAATTTTCTCGTTTTTTGCTTTTAGCATCTTGCGGAGTCCAGTTTGGATTGTTGACGGGCATTCGAGTTTGAATCACAGAGATGACCTGTTTTTGCAGATCGTCTGGCTCGCAATCGAGCCGTCCAGTGATCGTGATCACGTTCTGGAAAAAGTGAACTTGTTTTACACTTGGAATTTCTAGCAGATCCTTCGCTAAGATATTTCCGAGTGCTTCGTCAGGGTGATTGAAAGTTGCTTTGCCCTCATTCAACACGGCTTGCTCTAAAATAAATTTCCAAGCATTTGGATTTGGAGTTGGTTGAATTCGAATTTTCATTTCGTTCATAGTAATAATCCTTTTGCTTTAATAACTCCGTTCACTAAGGAGTCAACATCCGCTAAATTATTAAAAACAGAAAAAGAAGCGCGCACGGTTCCACTGATGCCAAATCTTTTCATTAAAGGCTGAGCGCAATGATGCCCCACTCGCACAGCCACATTTTCTTGATCCAAAATTTGCCCGACATCTGCATGATGAGCACCTTTCAAGGTAAAACTTAAAACAGGAGCTTTGTCTTTGGCTTGACCAATGATTTGAATTTCTGGGATTTCTAATAATTTTTCGGTAGCGGCACGAAGTAATAAAGATTCATGATCGATGATGTTTTTCCAACCCAATTTCTGCACATATTCAATGGCTGAGCTCATTGCAATAACAGCTTCAATATTAGGAGTGCCAGCCTCGAAGCGAGTGGGTACGGCGTTATAAGTGGTTTTTTCAAAAGTAACTTCTGAGATCATGCTGCCACCACCTTGATAGGGAGGCATTTTTTCGAGAATGGCACGTTGACCATAAAGAATGCCCACACCATAGGGGCCGAATAACTTATGACCTGAAAAAACAAAAAAATCTGCGTTCATGGCTTTTATATCAACTGGACGATTCGCCACCATTTGTGCGCCGTCCACCAAAGTGAGGGCTCCCACTTGATGAGCCATTTTTGTTAACTTGGCGCAATCATTGACTGTACCGAGAGCATTTGAGCAAGCCGTGAAAGAAAAAATTTTTGTTTTTGAAGATAGTTTTTTTTGAACATCTTGATAGTCAAGCTCACCCTCATCAGTGATTTGAGCCACTTTTATCGTCGCCCCGACCTCGTTTGCAATCATTTGCCAAGGGACAATATTTGCATGATGTTCCATCTCTGTGAGCAAGATCTCATCGCCCTTTTTTAAATTGGACTTGCCCCAGGTTTGCGCCACTAAATTGATGGCTTCGGTTGCGCCTTTTGTGAAAATGATTTCTTCGGTGGATTCGGCATTAATAAATTGTCGTGCGCTTTCACGAGATTTTTCAAAAAAAGCAGTCGCTTGATCGGCCAAAAAATGAGCTCCGCGATGAACATTGGCGGTTTCATAGGTGTAAAAATGTGAAATTCGTTCAATCACAGACCAGGGTTTCAAAGCGGTGGCGGCACTGTCTAAATAAACTAAATTTTTACTTCGGATTTTTTTAGAGAGAAGAGGAAACTCAGATCGAATTTTGGCAAAATTTAATTCACTCATTTTTTCTCCAAACTTTTCTGCACCGGCGAATGACTTTGCTGATCGTCAGAAATTTTTAAGTCATTCAATGTTTCCGCGAGTTGACTCTTGAGCCAGGTTTGCAACATTTTATCTTCAACATGACTTAAAATTTCGAAGACAAACCCTCGGGCTAAGAGCTGAATGGCGGCGGTTTTCGAAATTCCTCGACTTTGCAAATAAAAAATCTCTTCTTCGTCCAATTGGCCCACCGTTGTCCCATGAGTCGCCTTGACGTCGTCGGCTAAGATTTCCAATTGTGGCTTTGAATCGATTTCTGCTTTTGAGCTCAGTAATAAATTATTGTTGAGTTGTGTTGAGTCGGTTTTTATGGCCCCTGGTGCAATAAATACGCGACCATTAAACACAGCACGAGACTCATCAGATAAAAGCCCTTTGTACAATTGGACACTTTTTCCCTGTCCAACCAAATGTTCAATGTTCGTGTAATGGTCTGATTGCGCCTGCTCTTGAGTGAGGTAGGCTCCGTAGCAAAAACTTGAGGCCCCATGGCCTTGGTGACGGATGTTCAATCTTTCTCGATTGAGTTTTCCACTGAGAGAAATGTTGAAGCTTTTTAATGTTGAATTTTCTGCCAAGGAAAAATCAATATTTGTGAAACTATAACTAGAATTGAAATTGGCTTGAAAATTGACAAACTCAACGTGGCTGTCTTTGGCGAGATTCACTCTGGCGACAAGATTGTTAAAATAGCTTTCTTTGCCAAAGGTTCTAAAAATTAATTTTAAATTTGCTGAGGCACCGACATTAATAAAAATTCTTGGATGAGCGGCAAGAGGTTCTTTTTTAAGATCAGAAGAAGAATAATAAAAATCGATACAAAGCGGCTTATCATAAGATTTGCCAGCGGGGATTTCGATGATAAGGCCTTCCTGGGACCAAGCGCGATTAAGTAATTCAAAATAATCTTCAGTCAAAAAGCTGCTGAAATAAGTGTGAAATTCTGTTTCAGATAACTCCGAAGTGAAGCGCACGGGTAGGCTCTGAAGAGTCGCCTTTTGATAACTACCGTTGATGAAGCTAATAGTTTCAAACTGTGAAAGTAGAAATTTGGAATATTCGGCTTGAAGATTGTCTTTTTGTCCAATCGCCGTTGTGCCAAAGTTCGATTGCCACGAAGTTGCTTTCAACTCATCCAAATTTGTGTACTTCCATTCTTCTTGTTTGCGTGTTGGAAACGGAAGTTCGGTCACTTTCTTTTGAGCAAGGCTCCGCCAAGCTTGAAAAGACTTGGTCGTTGGCAAAGAATTCAAATTTTGAAAATCATCTGTTAAATTCATGAATCACTCACTTGAGCCAGTCATAGCCCTGTTTTTCGAGTTTCAATGCGAGTTCTGGTCCTCCGGTTTGTTGAATTTTTCCATCAGCATAAATATGTACAAAATCAGGTCTAATAAAATCCAAAAGTCGTTGGTAATGCGTGATCAGAATAATTGCATTGTTTTTAGAACGTAATTTATTGACCCCTTCACCGACGATTTTCAAAGAATCGATATCAAGTCCAGAATCCGTTTCATCTAAAATACAAAGTCGGGGGGACAATACAGCCATTTGTAAAATTTCATTTCGTTTTTTCTCTCCGCCTGAGAATCCCACATTAACGTCGCGGTCTAAAAAGTCTTCTCTCATTTGTAAAAGCTTCATTTTTTCTTTTACAAAAATTCGGAAATCATTTTCGGAAAATTCTTCCGAGCCATGATGTTTTAAAACAGCATTGTAGGACATTTGCAGAAAATGAAAATTACTCACTCCCGGAACTTCAATGGGATATTGCATCGCCAAAAAAACACCCTCTTTGGCACGTTCATCCACAGAAAGCTCTAAGAGATTTTTCATTTTAAAATTGATTTCATAAAGAACTTCCCCAGCGGTCACGGTGTAGGCGGGGTGTCCTGCGATAATTTTTGAAAATGAACTTTTGCCAGAGCCATTAGGCCCCATGATGGCGTGCACTTCGCCAGCATTAACTTTAAAGTTCAGGCCTTTTAAAACTTCTTTTTCTTCTATTTTTGCGTGGAGGTTTTTTATTTCAAGCATCGTCATCTTTCATTTTTATTTTCATCATTGTGTTTTAACCAACGGAGTTTTCTAATTTCATTTCAATCAGTTTTACCGCTTCAACGGAAAATTCGAGGGGTAATTCTTTAAAAACTTCTTTGCAAAAGCCATTCACCAATAAGGAAATGGATTCTTCTTTGTTCAAACCGCGTGATTGTAAATAAAATAATTGATCTTCACTGATTCTCGAGGTCGTTGCTTCGTGTTCCAAAGTGGCGGTTTTGTTTTTCACTTCAATGTAGGGAAAGGTGTTAGCCTGACAATTCGGTCCAACCAGCATGGAATCACATTGGGAATAATTTCGGGCTTTTTCTGCAGAAGGCATGATTTTTACTAAGCCGCGATAGGAGCTTTTCGAATTTCCGGTGGCAATTCCCTTTGAAAGAATGGTGCTTTTTGTGCGTTTTCCGATATGAAGCATTTTTGTGCCGGTGTCTGCCTGCATATAGTCGTGAGTCAGTGCCACTGAGTAAAACAGGCCTTCAGAGTCATCGCCGAGCAAAATCACGGAAGGATATTTCCAAGTGATCGCAGAGCCCGCTTCCACTTGCGTCCAAGAAATTTTTGAATGCGCGCCTGCACATTTGCCCCGTTTGGTGACAAAATTGAAAATGCCACCACGCCCTTGTTTGTCGCCGGTGTACCAATTCTGCACAGTGGAATATTTAATTTCCGCATGATCCATCGCGATTAATTCCACAACGGCTGCATGAAGTTGGTTTTCATCCCTTTGAGGAGCTGTACAGCCTTCAAGGTAATTAACAAAGCTTCCCTCGTCCGCAATCAATAAAGTGCGCTCAAATTGGCCGGTTTCAGAGGCGTTGATTCGAAAATAAGTGGAAAGATCAATGGGACAGCGAACCCCTTTCGGAATATAACAAAAACTGCCATCCGTGAAGACGGCCGCGTTGAGAGCGGCATAAAAATTATCTGAAATCGGTACCACTGAGCCTAAATATTTTTTGACTAAATCAGGATGCTTTTGAATGGCCTCTGAAATGGAGCAAAATATCACTCCCGCTTTTTCTAAAACTTCTGTGTGAGTTTGCCCAATCGACACAGAATCAAAAACCACATCCACGGCGACGCCAGAAATACGTTTCTGTTCTGTGAGAGGAATTCCCAGTCTTTCAAAAGTTTTTAATAGTTCGGGGTCCAAGTCTTCCAAAGATTTTTTTTCAGACTTATTCTTCGGTGCGGAATAATACTTCAAATCTTGGAAATCTATTTTATTGTAAGTGACATGAGCCCAGTGAGGCTCCGTCATGGTTTGCCAATGGCGAAAAGCCTTGAGTCGATAATCCAACATCCATTCGGGTTCATTTTTTTTCTGGGAAATAAGGCGAATAATGCCTTCATTGAGCCCTTTGGGAACTTCTTCTGTTTCGATGTCTGTTACAAACCCGTATTTATAATCACCCTGGCCAAGGTTTTTTGAGTCAGTCATGGGGCGCTCCAAAGAGCAAATCCCGGAGGGATAAGCTTTTATAGAAATCATTCAAGCGCGAGTTTAAAATCTGAATTGGAGAAATAATATTGCAGCTACTTTGAATCTCGCAAGGCTCATCTTTATGCATGCATTTGGCAATATTTGTTGGTCCCTGAATCACGTTGAGCAAGTCGAGCAGGGTCACGCGTGAAAGATCTTTCGTGATTTGATATCCACCAAAAGCGCCTTGTTCAGATTTGAGCCATCCTCGCTGTGCCATCAACTGCATGACTCTTGCGGTGGCATCAAAAGGGGAGTGACACAGTTCGGAAACTTCTTTGGCTGTCGTGAGCTTTCCAGGCATTTTTTGACTCATATGTTTGAGCGCCATCAAAGAATATTCAAGTTTTCGATTTACTTTTTGCATAATTGTAGACCCTATATGTCTCTCTAGCGAGTATTAAAAAGATTTAAACGAAAGCTTCGTAAAAGTCCATTAAATACGTTTTTTTTTGGCTTATATATTAGAAAAATAGAGATTGTGTCAATTGCTAGTTGGTCCTATACCAGTTCTCGTTGAATTGGGAAACTTTATTGAGCAGGTTTTTATGCGACTTATCAGTATTATATTAGGTACGACCGTATTTGTTTTGATGGCTCTTGCTGTTATTTATTTTTGGGGCTTGGGTCAGGTTCACCCAAAATATGATCATGCCTTTTTTAAACAGTCTCCACCTTGGATTGTTGTACCACGCTCTTTCACTGAAGAAATTTCAACTCATGCCGAGGATATTATTTGGGTTGAAGTGTACCAGGACAGTCACAAAACCTTGGTCGTTGATAAGGTCGATAGCCAAATGAATCTTGCGGAGGTTCTGACCGCACTTAAAGGCCGCCGAATCATTTTGAATATTGATTCCAACACGGAAGATCTTGATCGGCAGTTGGCGGAATTTTTGCCAGTGTATTTGGATTCTACACCGATTTTGTTGCAAAGCGATTTCGATGTGGTTTTGCGTGCAACGAAAGAAAGTTTAGCCAATCTTCCTTTTGGTTCGAGTCAAAGTGACCGATTGCGTTTGAATGCCTTCGCCGGAATGGCACCTTGGAGTGGCGGTTTGCTTCCGGCCACCCCTTTTCGGGGTGATGTGTTTATCACTCCTTTAAAATGGCGAGCCGTTCCTCTGATCAATAAAGTTGTTGCTCAGGAGGTTCATCGGCGGCAAAAATATTTGATTTTGGGGCCCCTCATCAATCAGGATGAGCTGCAGCAAGCCCAAAGTCTTGGTGCAGATGGATATTTTACCAAAGAAATGAGTCTTCTCGGCTCGTTGCATTCTCTGACGGTTGCTCATTAGCTCAAAGCCGACTAGCCTTTTCGAATATGTCAAATTTATCAAATATCACAAGCAATACTTCCGTCGGAGTTAACACTAACGCATTTGATGCCATTGCTCACGCAAGCATTGTCGTCCAGGTGACTCTGGCGATTTTGGTCGGGCTTTCGATTTTTTGCTGGGCTGTTGGCATCGCAAAATTCAAACAGTTTCGCACTCTCAACGGAGCCAATAATCGCTTTCTCAGTCGTTTTTGGAAGGCCACTTCTTTGGATTCACTTTTTGAAAGTTTGGATGAATATCGCAGTAGCAGCATTGCTCGAGTTTTCAAAGCGGGATATTTGGAAATGCAAAAACTCGCTGATTCTTCACAAAACAAAGAACAATCCATTGTTCAATTGAGCGGGATTGATAACCTTGAGCGAACTTTGCGTAAAGCCATTGATATCGAAATGGCCGCAATGGAGTCCCGGTTGACTCTTCTTGCAACCACGGGAAGTACTGGTCCATTTATTGGACTCTTTGGAACCGTTTGGGGAATCATGGGATCCTTTCACAAAATTGGAGCCATGGGCTCTGCGAGTTTAGCGGTGGTGGCGCCTGGGATTTCTGAAGCTCTGATAGCCACCGCGATTGGTTTGGCGGCCGCGATTCCGGCGGTGGTGCTCTACAATAATTTTGTCGCCCACATTCGCAAAGAAGAAGTCGCAATGAATACTTTTTCCAGCGATTTTCTAAATATTACTAAACGCAATTTCTTTAAAGAGTCGTGATTTATGGGAATGGGTGGATCTAGCGGCGGAAGTCGCATGATTGTCAGCGAAATTAATGTGACGCCTTTAGTGGACGTGATGTTGGTGCTACTCATCATGTTTATGGTCACGGCTCCTCTTATGCAACAGGGGTTGGAAGTGGATTTGCCAAAGACCTCTTCTTCTGGAGTTAATCTGAATGACGAGCCTTTTGTTCTGATGATCACTTCTGATCAAAAATTAAAATCTGGTTCGACGGATCTCGTCCGAGAAGGGCTGGCAGAAAAGCTCAAAGCGATTTTTCAAACTCGTAAAAATAAACAAATTTATATTCAAGCTGATAAAAAAGTTGAATATGGGTTCGTTGCAGAAGTCATGGCCGATGTTCGCGCAGCGGGAATTTTCAATATCGGATTGATCACAATACCGAAGGGCCCGTGAGTTTAACTTTGACTGAGCTGGAAGCAGCTCCCTCTCAATTAGAATTTATTCCGAGGGATTCTTTTTCTCGTGCAGTTTGGATATCCATCTGTGTTCATGCCGTATTATTTGTGACAGTTTCAGTGAAAAATGTATTTTTTAAGGGCGAACCCATGGTTTATGAAAATGCCATTCGAGTGGATCTTGTGGCATTGCCAGACAAATTGCCGCCAGCGGAGGAAGCAAGGCCTCAGCCGGTCGATCCACCTCCACCGGACGTAAAACCTTCGCCACCCGTGCGCGCAGAAAAAGCTCCGCCGAAAGAGCTGCCGAAACAAGAAGACGCTATCAATTTAGAAAAAGTCCGGGAAAAAAAAGAGCAAACAGCCATGAAAAAGCTAAAACAAATGGATGCGTTTGAAAAAATTCGCAAACAGTTGGAAGCGGATCAAAGAATCAAAGCTGCTGCTAAAATTTTTAAAGGAAATCAGCTATCAAACGGGACAGAGCTTCATGGTCTCAGTAAGCTAGATCATGATAATTATATCGCCAACGTAAAAAAAACAATTTACCAAAACTGGGATTTACCAGAATGGTTGGCGCATAAAGACTTGAAAGCTCAAGTTTTGGCAAGGTTTGATGAGCGAGGGAATTTAATTTATAAACAAATAATAAAATCCAGCGGAAATCCCAGCTACGACGATGCTATAATGACTGCTGTGCAAAAATCTTCACCCGTGCCTGTGCCACCAGAAAAATTAACTAAAATTATTGGTCAAGAAGGAATTCTTATTGGATTCCCAGAATAGTTCTTGTTTAAATCGTTGAAGGAGGACCCTAGTGAAAAATCTGATCTCTCTAATAGGTATCTGCTTTTTATTTGTTAATGCTTTGGCGCAAGAAACCTCTGCCCCTGCCGTGTCTAGTAGTTCCTCGCAGATTTATATTAAAATGGGCGATGCCCACACAAAAAAAAGCTTGATTGCGCTGCCGCCTTTTCAATTTGGAGGAAATCCTTCTGCCACCCCCAATTTTCAAGCGCTCGGTGGGGACCTCTATCGGGTGATTCAAAATGATTTGATGATGTCCTCCTATTTTCAGTTTATTAGTCAGACCGCTTTTCTTGAGGACGTATCTAAAAAAAGCATTCGTCCGTTTCCAGACGATCCGAATGGCTTCAAATTCGAAAGTTGGAAGCAAATTGGCACGGAGTTCCTGGTCCGCGGTAACTTTTCAATCTCCGGGAGTGATATTTCTTTAGAGATTATTACTTATCACGTCCCTCGAGCAACGGTCATTTTGGCTAAGAAGTACAAAGGGACTTCGGGAAATTTGCGTCGAATTGGACATACTTTTTGTAATGATTTACTTGAAGCACTAACTGGGAAAAAGGGATTTTTTCTTTCTAAAGTCGCTGCGGCCAGTGATCGCTCGGGAAATAATTATCGCGAAATTTACGTGATGGATTGGGATGGAAACGAAATCCAAAAAATCACCAATCACAAGTCTGTGGCACTGTCTCCAGCGTGGTCGCATGATGGAACAAAAATTTCCTATACGGCCTTTGTTCAAAGGACTCGCACGAAAACGAGAAACGCCGACTTATTTATTTATGAGTATTTGTCTGGGAAGCGCTGGCTCGTGTCCTATCGACAGGGCTTGAATT
This sequence comes from uncultured Bdellovibrionales bacterium, assembly GCA_903926205.1. Lineage (GTDB taxonomy): Bacteria > Bdellovibrionota > Bdellovibrionia > Bdellovibrionales > Bdellovibrionaceae > CAIYID01. Next base: position 131,237 of record CAIYID010000060.1, on the reverse strand, counting down.
CGGGCTCTGCCTTTGCGCCAAACGACCAAGCCCTTTTGCTCACGCTTTCGCAGAATGGAAATCCGGATATTTACAAAATTGATACGGATGGCGCGATGATTTCTCGTCTAACTAGTGGCCCCCGCAACGCCATGAATATTGAGCCCGTTTATTCTCCTGATGGGAAAAAAATTGCGTTCTCTTCCGACCGCAGCGGACAACCCATGATTTACACCATGGATGCCGATGGCGGAAACATCAAGCGTCTAACCTTTGCAGGACATTACAATGCGACACCAGCCTTTTCACCTGATGGGAAAAAAATCACCTTTGCTGGATGGGAAGCAGATCATTTTGATGTTTTTGTGATGAACACGGATGGCACGGAAATCGTTCGCATCACTTCAGCAAAAAAACCCAACGGGCGTCCTGCGATGAATGAAGATCCGGTGTTCTCACCCGATGGACGATTATTGATGTATACAAGCAATCGTTCGGGCTCTAACCAGATTTATATATCGAATTTGGATGGTTCTGAAGAGCATCGGATCACCAATGATTCTTCTAACTATTTCAAACCAAAATGGTCAGTTAATATAGAATAACAGCGGTTGCCGCGTCGCTCTTCACAATTTCTTGACCTGATTTGGTCCTACGACTATTCCTGCTAATATTGCACTTTTAAAAAGTATAGGAGTCAAATCAATGAGTAAAATTGATCGTCGTAACTTATTTAAAATACTATGGGTTTACTTGGCTGCGTTAATGATGATGACATTATTTAGTTTTCGCGGACAAGCGGCAGAAGCACAATCACAAGAAAAAAATAAAAAAGGAAAAAAAGACATGATCGCAGTATTTGAAACCAACCAAGGAACATTCAAAGTAAAATTATTCTCAGACAAAGCTCCAAAAACTGTCGAAAACTTTGTGGGTCTTGCTGAAGGCACAAAAGAGTGGACCGATCCTTCGACTGGCAAAAAAGTAAAAAAACCTTTTTATGATGGATTAAAATTTCACCGAGTGATTCCAAATTTTATGATTCAAGGTGGAGACCCACGTGGAAATGGAACGGGCGGACCTGGTTATCAGTTTGCCGATGAATTCGGTGAGGGACTAAAACACACCAAGCCTGGAATGTTATCAATGGCGAATGCGGGACCGAACACTAACGGGAGTCAGTTTTTTGTGACTGTTGCGGCGACTCCTTGGCTGGATGGCAAGCATGCTATTTTCGGGGAAGTCATTGAAGGTATGGATGTGGTGGATAAAATTGCGGTCGCGAAAGCGACTCCTGACAATCGTCCCCTTGAAGACATCGTGATTAAGACACTGAAAATTCAGAAATAAAGATTACAAGACCATTTTTGGGGGCCTGCGCCCCCACGCTTCAATTTGAGACGAAACACTGTTCATATTTTTTCCGATGCTCATCAGATACTCAATATCAATATAGTCCTTATTAACTAAAGAGTTAACTTAGTAAAAATATTTTTTGCGTTCAGTTTCTTGACGTCTGGAATAGAGATTTTTTGTGCTCCGCAATTGAGTCCTATAGGTAGGTTGTGGCATTCTGATTGCAGTAGATATTCTTGGGGGAATCCTATGAAATCGTCAAAGCGAAAAAGAGCTTTTTTTGTTAGTGCGATGGCCTTGGTCTCTTTATCACTTATTGTTGGATTTCAAAACTGCGCTAAAACAGGAATAACTGCGGCTGCGACAAGTGATCCCGTGTACTACATACAAAATAATGCTGATACTGTAACGATGGGGCCCGTGCAGGTGAGCCCAAGACCTGTAGATCCTGCCAATCCAGCGAATTCTTACCAATTGATCAGTGGTTTAGTTTTGCAAGATTTTGTGACTGTCGGAGGACAAGCCGCTTGCGATGCTGATGTTAAAAATAGTTTCGGATATTCTCCAAAAGCTTGTACGCTTGGGGGAGGTTGTGGACAGTCTTGTGGATTACCCGGTTCAAATTGTCCCTCTGCAAATCCGAATAGCTGGGGTGTTTGTTTTTACGCGAGTCCGACGATGAAAGGGATTGCTGGTCAGGTGGACTCACCGTTCAGTGCATTTTCTTTTGAAGCTGGGGTTGTTTATAGTTACATCAGTTGCCAAGGAACTGTTCCGCGAGTTGATTATAATAGTATGTCTCAAAATGTTGATTCCCACTGCAAATCAGGACGTTCTGCGGCTCACTGTAATAGGGTCGGAACGAGTAGGGATAACTTCATTCAATGTGAAGCGCCAATGACGATGTAAAAAATCTGAATCCGACGGTTTAACTCAATCTTGCTTTCTTCTTCATTTAATCTTTTTGCATCAAACACCTTGAAAATTATGTTTTGATTTTAGCACTTTTTCAGTTAGGCTAAGTTGGTTTTAATTAACGAAGGTGGTTTAGGTGAAAAAAAGTGCGAACTTAAGTGTTTTGTTGATTTCTGTGTTTATTATTTCTGCGATATCTTTATCTGCAATGGCTCAACACGGGAAATCGAAGAAAAAAACGGAACTTTCGGCGACGACGACTGTGACAACCAAGACTTCGGATGTTTTTTCCAATTCAAAAAGCACAAGCTTTCAGCACGAGGGAAGCGTCTCTCTCTCAAAAGGAATAATCACGACGTCAAGTGGTGGAACTCAATTTGATATCGGAGCTGATTATCACTGGTTATTAAAAGAAAAAATTCAAGTAGGGGGACAAGCGACCATTCAGACAGTGAGTGCGAGCGGAACTTCTTACACAACAACAACTATTTTTGCTCTTGGAACATATAATTTGGATGAAGATTTTTCGAACGCAATTTTTATTCGCGGTGGTTTAGGTTTAGTTTCGGGCGGAGTCAGCGGAAATTCACAAACTAAAATTGGTTTTAAGGCAGGTGCGGGGAAAAGATTTCCATTGTGGGATCATTTTTATTACGCTCCAAATGCCAGCATTCAAAAGCTGGGAGATTTAGATGCTCAACTTGAAATTATGCCTGTGAATTTTTCTGTATTTTATTAATTGTTAAGCTGGCTATTTATCCTGTCTCATTTTTAGATTTTTATCCTTAAAGTAAGCCTCGCGTTCGGTTTACAGATTTGTCTCAAAAGCTCAACTTTGTGGGCTTTTTTCCGATAAATCCTATCATGATCGGTTTTTTTATCTTTGTGGGCTTGTTTTTTTCGTCGGTTTATTCGTCGGAGTCTCTAGCTCAGTCTTATTGCGTGAGAATAGAAAGCTCCAAGCTTTTTGCGGGGGCCGATGAAGCATCGAAATTGTTGATGAGGGCACCCCTTTACATGTCACTCATGGGCACGGGAAATCACAAAGAAATTCACGGCGAAATGTGGGCTGAGGTTTTAGATGCAGAATCGCAAAAGTATTGGACTCAGAAATCGAATTTAACGACCAAATTGAGCTGCTTAGTGGTGACAGTTGATCGCACCCCACTAAGGACTGGGCCTGGTAATAGATATTCTTTAGCGAAATTACGAGTTGCACAAAAGAGACAGGCTTTTATTGATTTGGGCGGTGAGGATGGTTGGACTCAAGTGAGAGATCGTGCGGGGGCAAAATACTGGGTTGATTTAGATCACACCTGGAAAGCTAAAAATAAAATGCGAATCAGTTTTGAAGGAAAATGAAACATAATTAATACTTTGGTCGAAAAATGGTCTAGTATGATGAATAACGCTCAGTATAAATATTTAAGAGAATGATAGACTAATACAAAAGCTGTTGAATCCTGTCCTTAATCTGACGTGCTTTTTTGCAAACATGATTCAAGAATCACTCAGCTATTTTTAAGAAATTAAACTGAATCAATGATTTGACGCGGTTTAAGTTAGTTTAAGATTTCTGTTGCAATTTAAGTTGAGAGTCCATTTAATAGGTCAGTTCCAAAATGGAGCCACCGAATAAATGCTCTAATTTGGAATTTTTAAGGAGGAGATTTATGGCACAAGTTTCTGAAGTGCTACTCAAAGAGTGTAAATCAAAGCTTCTTCAGGCGAAAGCCGACATCTTGAATCGCGTGAAGGAAGCTCGAAGTGAGTTTACGAACGATGATAAAGGTGGCGATGAGGCCGACCAAACAGTTCGTGTTCTTGCCGAGGCGGAAATGCTTTCGCAAAATGAGCGCCTCAGAACTCAGTTGCTAGAAATCGAAAGTGCCTTGGGTCGTATTCAAAATGGCACTTATGGTGTGTGTGAAGAAACGGAAGAAGCCATCGAGTCCGAAAGACTTCGCGCCATCCCTTGGACACGCCTGAGTATTGAAGGTGCTGAGATTCGCGAGTCCATGAAAAAACGTTTCGCTAGATAATATTTTAGATTTTTTTCCATGGGCGCGCGCAAGCAGGCCCGTGGGAAATTTCAGACTCAGGGCTAAGTTGCCCGTCAGTTATGGCTTTTTATTTGTCAGAGCGCACCAACCACAAAGTTTATATAAAAGACGAGCCCCCACGTTGCCGTCCCATTCTGCGTTCTCAAGTTCCCCGCAAGAAACTTCATTCAAATCAAAGCCGATGATTTTCTTTTTTTGCTCTACCAGTGTTGCAAGAACAAAGAAGGCTTGGTCTAAGCTTAAGCCACCAGCCACGGGAGTTCCCGTGTTCGGACAAAGCGCAGGATCCAGTCCATCAATATCAAAAGAAACATAAACATTTTCTGGCAGAGAATGAACAATCTCTTCAGCGATTTGTGCCCAAGTTGTACCTTTGAAGAGCCTTTTTTTATTCTCAAGATCAAAGAAGGTTTTGATCTGTTTGGGATGGTGTTTGATAAAATCAAACTCTTCCTCGCAAAAATCACGAATTCCAACTTGTACGAGTGTTTTGGGTTTGAATCCCGAGGTCATTAAATTGTGCATGATGCTCGCATGAGATTGTCGAAAGCCCTGATAGGCACAACGTAAATCGGCATGAGCATCGAAATGCAGCACACCGTAATTGCCCTGGTGTTTTTCACTGAGGGCACGAAGGGCTCCCAAGGGGGTGGAGTGATCTCCGCCGATAATTCCTAAGAGCTTTCCTTGATCGAGGATTTTTTTTGATTGTTGATAGACCCATTGGCTCATTTCTTCACAGGCGAGGTTCACTTGCTCCTGTAGCCTTTGGACCCGAGGACCGTGGTCACCGTAGTTAATGGAGCGAATAACTTCTTGAGCTTTGGCTTTGCTGACGACATTCAACTGCCAAAGATCTTCAGGAAGATCTCGTAAGAAATATCCGGCATGGTAAGCGTTGCCAGTTTCTAGATCAAAAAGATCAACCTGTTCGCTGGCTTGGAGAATGATTCGAGGTCCTTGGCTAGCACCACGGCCATAGCTGGTAGTGACCTCCCAGGGCACTGGAAGCAGAATAATCTGTGATTTAGCCTCATTTGTGGGCAGCCCAAAAATTCCAATTTTGTCGTTTGAGTTCTCTGGTTGATTCATGACATCGATCTAAAATGAAAGTTGGGTTTTAGGCCACTCAATTTCAAATTTGCGCAGAGTGACAGGGGTTCAAACCCTTGATTATTGCGGACTCTTTTCGGAGATTGTTGCAATTGAAGCAAACTTGCTAGGATTTTTTTAAATAAGAATCAGGAGAAGCTGAATGAATGCACGGGGACAATCTCAATTTATCGCTAAACTAAAACGATCAAAAGGCAGCGCAGGCTATTTTCGTCTGGCTTTGATTGGCTTAAGTCTGGCCTCAATTCTTGTGGCCAGCGCTTTGAATGCAGCTGAAAAAGAGAAAGTAGAAAAGGCGGATAAAAAATCTGAATCTTCGCAGTTTGCGCAGCCAAATGTGTCGGCGCCAAAAGGTGGAACAATCACTTTGAATCTTCAAGAAGAGCCGCCAACACTTCATCCGATCATGTCGTCGGACTATTATTCAGCCTTAGTTCAAGGTTATGTCATGGACACCCTGTTAATTAACGATCTGAATACTTGGGATTGGGCGCCGCGATTGGCAGAAAAATGGGAAATTTCTAAAGACAAAAAAGTTTTTACTTTTCATTTGCGCAAGAATTCTCTTTTTCATGATGGCCATCCTGTCACCGCAGAAGACGTAAAATTCAGTTTTGATGCGATTTTTGAACCTAAATACAAAGCAGCTCAGAAACGTCCTTATTACGAAGGCATTGATAAAGTGGAAGTGATTGATCCTTACACCGTGAAGGTCACGACAAAAGACACTTATTTTCAAAACTTCATTTCAATTGCTCAAATGTCGATTTTACCAAAACACATCTATAGTGATGTTGAGAAATCACAAAAGATGACCCGTCAATTGGTTGGCTCAGGTCCTTTCTCATTGGATAAATTTGAAAAAGGTCAAAAGCTCGTCTTGAAGCGTTTCGATAAATGGTACGGTTTCACTGATGATCACTGGAGAGGTTATTACAATTTTGATCAAATGGTTTATCGCTTCGTGAAAGAAGAAAACGTTGCTCTTGAGATGGTGAAAAAAGGCGATTTCGATTTCATGGAGTTTTTACAACCAGAAGTTTATATGCAAAAAACCCAAGGGGCTCCTTGGGGGCAGACCGTATTTAAAAACCAAGTAGAAAACTCGGCAGCTAAAGGCTACTTCTACATGGGTTTTAATTTCCGGAAAGATCTTTTTAAAGATAAAAATGTTCGTTTGGCGATGGCTCACTTGATGAATCGCGAAGAAATGAATAAGAAATTCCGCTACGAAATGTCGCATCTTGCGACAGGTCCTGAGTATTTGCAGAGCGATTATGCTTCGAAAAGTGTGAAGCCAATTCCTTTTGACCCAGCAAAAGCCGTTGAACTTTTGAATAAGGCTGGCTGGAAAGACACAGAGAAAAAAGGTGTTTTACAAAAAGTCATCAACGGAAAACCAGTGGAATTCCGCTTCACCTTGATTCATGCTTCCAAAGATCGAGAAAAATATTGGACTATGTATCGTGAGGACTTGAAAAAAGTTGGTATCGATATGGAGATTCGTCTTTTGGAGTGGAACTCCTTCTTGAAATTGACTGACGAGGGGAACTTCGACGCCATGGCGATGGGCTGGTCAGGAACGATTGATTGGGATCCAAAGCAAATTTGGCATTCATCAAATGCAATTCCTGGTGGGTCTAATTTCATCGCTTACAAAAATATAGAAGTGGATAAATTGATCGACAAAGCGCGGGTTGAGATTGATCGACCAAAACGCATGCAGATGTTGAGAAAAGTTTATGAGATGATTGCCAACGATGTCCCTTACATTTTCATGTTTAATGACAAGTACTATTTGTATGCGAACTCCAACAAAGTCGTGAAGCCAGGGGCCACGATGAAATACGATGTCGGTAATGATATCTGGTGGTCGGCTGCTAAGCCTTAAACTTGGCGGGAGTCTTACTTGCTCATATACATTTTACGTCGAATATTATTGCTTATACCAACCTTCATTGGGATTACCCTGATTTCTTTTCTTGTTATTAATGCGGCTCCTGGCGGGCCCATTGAACAGAAGATTCAACAGCTCAAGATGGGCAACCAGGGCGGCGGTGGCGGAGGTTCCTCTCGAGGTGGAAATGGCACCAGTGTTATTAGCGACGAAGTTTTGGAGGCCTTGAAGAAACAATACGGCTTCGATAAACCCGTGCATGTGCGCTACTGGATTTGGCTCAAAAATGTGGCGCATTTAGAATTCGGAGAAAGTTTCACCTACGGGGAGCCCGTCATTGACGTCATTGCGAGTAAGTTTCCAGTCTCCTTACAATTTGGTATTGCTTCACTGATTTTAAGTTACATTGTTTGTATTCCTTTGGGTGTCGCTAAGGCGGTTCGAGCTGGAACTAAATTTGACGCTATTTCTGGTCTGATTCTTTACGCCGCTTATGCCGTTCCGCCCCTCGTTCTTGGAATTTTTCTGATCACTTTTTTTGCTGGCGGAAGTTACTTCAATTGGTTTCCCATTGGGCTTGTTAAATCAGATGATTACGACATGCTCACTTTTATGGGGAAAGTTGGAGATCGTATTCATCACTTTGTGCTGCCACTGACCACCTACATGATTGGTGGATTCACGGAGCTCACCATGCTCACAAGAAACTCCATGTTGGATGTGATCAAACAAGACTATGTTCGCACGGCACGAGCAAAAGGTCTTGAGGAGAGCGTGGTCCTTTACAAGCATGCACTTCGCAATGCTTTGATTCCGGTCGCAACAGGTTTGGGTGGTTTTTTTCGCGTGTTTTTAGCGGGCTCAATTATTGTTGAAGCCGTATTTAATTTGGATGGAATTGGACTTCTCAGTTACAAGTCTGCCTTGGTCAGAGACTATAATGTCATCATGGGGATTATCTTTTTGTCGGCTGTTGCGTTGATGGTGGGACGTCTGGTCTCTGATATTATTTATGTCACCATTGACCCGAGGATTGATTTCAAATGATTGAGAAATATTTTATTCGCAATGATTTGACTCTCAAAAGATGGCGCCGATTTAAGCGCAATCGAACGGCCATGGTTTGGTGTTGGGTTCTGATCACTTTTTCGACTTTCAGTTTTACAGCGGGACTTTGGGCTGACTCAAAGCCGCTCATCATGAAGTGGCACGGGGAGACCTTTGTTCCTTTTGTGAAAAATTATCATCCCACTTTATTTGGTCGCGAAGATATTCAAGTTATGGATTATCGATCATTGAAATTTGAAAATGATGATTGGGCGCTTTGGCCAATCATTCATTGGGATCCCTATGAATCCAACAAAACGGTGGCTAATTATCCCTCCCCACCAACCAGAGACAACTTTATGGGAACCGATGACCGAGGTCGCGATGTTTTTGCTCGCTTACTTTATGGTTATCGTTACTCCATTGGTTATGCCTTTAGTGTTTGGTTTTTGTCTTACCTTTTGGGAACTTTGATCGGCGCAATGAATGGTTATATTGGTGGAAAAGTCGATCTCCTTGGCTCTCGTGCGGTAGAGATCATTGATATGATGCCTTGGTTATTATTGCTGATCACAATGATCTCCATTTTTGGCGCAAGCATGACTTTGCTGATCAGTTTTACGGTGGTCTTTGGTTGGACGGATATTTATCATCAAATGCGAAGCCAGTTCTTGCAGCTCAGAAAACGAGATTATGTCGAGGCCGCTCGTGCGATTGGCGCAAGTCACGGAAGAATTGTATTAAAACATATTTTGCCGAATGCCCTCACTCCGCTGGTGACGTTCTCGCCATTTGCGATTGCGGCAAATATTTCTGGCTTGGCACTTTTGGATTATCTGGGTTTAGGAATCGAGGCACCAACGCCAAGCTGGGGTGAGCTCATGTCCCAGGCGCAGCAGTACTTCACGACCTCAGAATGGCTGGTGTGGTTTCCATCAGCGGCGTTGCTTTTAACGATGATTGCACTTATCAACATTGGTCTAGCCATTCGTGATGCTTTCGATTCAAAAGCTGCGGTTGGGTGAGGTAGCTATTTTTTTTCCATTATGTTAGCCTTAAAACAAGAGGCTTCATGAAAAAAATCGTATTTCTAATTTTTATACTTTTGGAGCTTTCCGCAAAAGCAGAGTCGTGCAATTTAAATGACTATTTATTTCACCTAAAGGTTAAGCTTAATAATTCTAAAACTCTAGGTGAATTGGTTACTCAGATCCCAGGCACCCTTGAAGAAAAGTCAAAGTTTGTAAAAGACCTTCGCGAAAAGCATCTTGCCGATCAGGCGGTGCCCACGGCAAAAGTTATTGGTTCTCAATTAGAAATTAACTTGAAGCCCAAGTTAATTATTGATTTTGCCCAACTTCAAAATTTGATCGTCATTGTGAATGGGAAAACTCTTGATTTAAAGACAAACAAGGATTGGATGGAGGAGTTCAACAAGGCATATCATCCGAACCTGTCTTGGCGTTTTTTTCTGGAGACATCCTATGCGGAGGACCTTTCACCGACACAACAGGCAGAGAACAGCAAGTTGTATCCACTCAATACCTCAGATCAAAACATTGTAACACAAACGAAGAAGCTTGCCGCAAACGCGTGGGCTAAGGCCAGCGATGCAGCTGGAATTGTATTTTTATATTCGCTGCAAACATATATTCGCTGCAAGGAGGGTATAAATGATTGTCCATTTTTCTCTCAATCCGACGTAATTATAGAGCGGCTCAGTGGAGATGATTATCTTGGATTAAAAGAATTCCAATGTGAAAATGGAAAACTAAAAAAAATTCAAGCCTTAGAAACTGAAAAAGGTGAAAAAAAATTACCACTGTATGAATTCTTCTATTTGTCAGGATCAGATGAAGTAAAAATAAAAGTCGAAAATTATGAAGAATCCAATGGGTTTAAAAAAGGAACATGCTATTTTATCTATAATAAAAAAACTCATGACGTTAAAATTCAACCCGCTTCGACAATTGAAAGATGTGGTTTTTCGGGTCCCGAAGGCTTAACTAAAATTGGACTTTCAACCCCGGTGAGTCAGGCCTTTTTGTGTTGTCATGAAAAATCTTGCGAAGAAAAAGTTCTTAAGTTCAAAGAGAATTATTTAAAAAAGTCAGCGACAAGATCAACCGGCGTTGGTGCTAGTGAAAACGGCGGCCGACAATAACTAGTTTTGTTTGATCAATACTAGTTTGTAATTCCCAGCCAAGAATTAATCGCATTTCTGGCTAGATCGATCTGTTTCTGTTTTTTCAGTTTTTTGTCTTTTATTACCTCTGCTAAAGGTAAAAATAGTCCGAAATTAATGTTCGTTGGCTGAAAGTGATCACCGCGAGAAGTATCGGAAAGTGCATTGGTGAGGGAACCTAAGGCAGACACACGTGGTGGCAAGGCTTCGTCCGGTAAGATTTCAGATTTTGTTTGCAAGCGTGAGTGAAGAAAGCGTGCGACTAAAATTCCGGTGCAAGTGGATTCGAAGTAACCTTCCACTCCGGTCATTTGTCCGGCAAAGAAAAGCCAGGGATCTTTTTTGCTTGAGAAATCCTTATTCAATAGCTTGGGTGAATTGATAAATAAATTTCGGTGAATACTTCCGAGCTTTAAAAATTCCGCTTTCTCAAGGCCGGGAATCATTTGAAACACGCGGGTTTGCTCGCCATAGGCCATTCGAGTTTGAAAGCCGACCATATTGTAAGCCGTACCTTCTTTGTTATCTTGGCGAAGTTGCACGACCGCATAGGGCTCACGCTCAGCTTTTGGGTGCTTGAGGCCCACGGGCTTCATCGGACCAAAGCGCAAGGTGTGAGGACCTCGCTCCACCATGACCTCGATAGGCATGCAGCCTTCGAAAAATTGCGTGGTTTCGAAGTGCTTGGGTTCAATTTTTCGAGCGGCTGTGACTTCATTGATAAAAGCAAAATATTGATCTTTGTTGAACGGGCAGTTGATATAATCAGCAGTGCCCTTGTCATAGCGATCTTGTTTCCAAGCGATCTCCATGTTGATGGAATCCACATCAATGATGGGTGCGATGGCATCGAAGAAGTATAAAAACTGTCCGCCAAAATGTGCTTGCAAAGATTCCGATAATTTTTCATGAGTGAGTGGTCCCGTGGCGATCACCGTTGGGCGAGGCACTTGATCTAAGCTCTCAATTAATTTTGAGTGCACGGTAATATTGGAATTTTCGCGAATCCAATGGGTGACAGTTTCAGAAAAAACTTCGCGATCCACTCCTAACGCCTGACCCGCTGGTACGGCGGATTGGTGGGCGGCTTTTAAAATAAAACTGCCGAGGCGCTCGGCCTCCCATTTGAGTTGGTGGGGGGCGGAACCATCGCTTTGACTGCCAAAAGAATTGGAACACACAATTTCTGCGAATTTTCCAGTTCTGTGCGCTGGCGTCATCGTCTGATCGCGCATTTCGTACAAATCGACCTGATATCCAAGGTTTGCCAATTGCAGAGCGCATTCCGAGCCCGCAAGTCCAGCTCCGACCACTGAAATTTTTGGTTTTTCTTGAAAGGAAATCCCCATGACTGTAAACCTCGTCTGCGTGTATTATCGAAATATGTCTGACTCACAATCAAAGAAGAATGCGAAGGCCAAACTGTCCAACAGTTCGGAGGTCCTACAGGGACTTTTCGAAAATGGCAAGTCGTCCCTCTCAGAGCAATTCATTCGCTGGAAGTTATGGCGTAAATGGGGAGAATTCACAGGCCCCTCCATCGGAGAAATCAGCGAGCCTGTCGGTTATCGCCGAGGAATACTTTATGTTTGGGTCAAGAATGCTTCTTGGATGCAACAACTGATTTTTATGTTGGAGCCGCTAAAAACCTCCATCAATAAAAAATTAGGAATCAATTATGTGAAGGGGATTCATCTTACGTTAGACCGTAAAGCGGTTCCTTCTGATGAACACCAAAAGCAAGAACTTCGTCAGGCGGTCGAAAGTTTGATGAAAGAAGGGGATGAAAGCTGAGAAGAGTCATTATTTAAGGCTCCAACTCTTTCATGTCATACAAGTATTTATTAAGAAATTTTTCTAGATTTGCAGGCAAGATTAAAAGAGATTTTCCATATTCTGGATCGGTCTTATATGCGATCGCTTCAGCGAAAAGCTCCTGGTCATTCGTACAGGCGTAGTTGCTAATGATTTGACAGGGTGGCTTTACCGAATTCCATTCTTTTGAGCCTCGGGCATCATAGGTGTAGTCAATAACATGCCCAATTTCATGTCTGAGGACATAACTGAGAAAACGTAGATCACGTGTATTTGGCAGTTCTATACCGACAAAGTGTCCTGAATTGATTTCAGTCTCTCCGCTATTGATGTTTAAAATATCGAGTCTTCTCAAGTAAGGAATCTTGAAGTCGAAAGTATTTCTGATTTGAAGAATAGAATTAAGAACGAACTTGGCCTCTTGCTCTGACACGCTATCATTTATGACAACAAAGGAACAATTCACGGCTTCTTTCACTTCATTTTCAAGCATCGCTAATGATTCCTGTTCTTGCGACCATCCATTGATTGAAAGAAAAATTCCAAGACCTAGTAATATGTTTTTCATTCTGATGTCACCACTCAAAAATTAATTTAAAACCTGATCTTCAATTGTTTTATTTACTAATTCTGCATTGCCGTTGAGGATTGAACGCTTCATCGTTGAATTTTCTGCTCGTGAGTTCCCATTCATGATGGAATCAATTATTTTAGAATTTCGACTTACGGTTGCGTTACCGTTTAATATTGAGTTGCTAGCTGAAGAGTTGGTAATTGAGGAGCTTCCGTTCATTACCGAATCTTGTACAATTGAGTTTTTTACAAGAGCGTGACTATTAAGAGAAGTGCTCACAATTTTTGAATTGCCTAATACACTTGAAGAACCAGAAGCAAAACTTCTGTTTTCGATTCGAGCGTCTGGACCGATAGTTGATTGTCCACAGACACTTGAATCGACTGAGACAAAAGCTTTTATATCAACGTGGGAATTTAATGAAATGACACCGCCACCATTTGCATGAATTGTTGTTTCCTCATTTATACAGCCAGCGGAAACCTGGGTTGCGTAAACAAATAAAGGTATAGTTAATAATAAGATTTTCAAGTGAGCCTCCGGGTTCGATTGGGTTCTTTTTTGCACTCTTCGTGCCATGAAAAAACCAGTGATCGATGTTTACTAAAATGGGATTGAATTTGAGATTCATAATATTTAGAAGTGATAGGGACTTTTTTCCTCTCAGTTGCGGAAAATGACCACGCGGAGAATAGCGTTTCTAATTCCCGCTTTTTTGAATTGATGTGCGAATGAGCGATTGAATGGATTGTTTGTGAGTGTCGGCACCCAGCATGGCTTTCAATCGCTCATGTAAGGTTGGGTCGTTAATTAAAGCACCCAAGGAACCATCTCCGCGATCAATTTTTGTTAAAACAGAATTTAAGTGTTCAAGGGATTCTTTTAGCTTTCCTGAGTTCTGACCGCGCATTTCTGACATCAACTTTTTTGCATCCTCTGAAATGCTTTTCATGTTCTGACTAGCTTCGACAAAATTTGTAATGAGCCTTTCGGATCTTCCGTCAGCATTAATAATTTTCGTGAGTTTATAAACTTCATTGATAATATCGAATATTTTCACGGCTTCACCGCCTTTTTCGGAAATGATTCCCATGAAATCTGCGGATTTGCTGGTCTCAATGGTGTCACCTGCTTTTAAAGGTGGGGCGGTGATCTCCCCAGGAGTAATATAGATGTATTTATCACCAAGGGCGCCTTGGGTGCGCACATCGGCGCGCGAGCCTTGAGTTAACATCGGCAAAAAATCTTCTTGAATTTTCATCTCAACAACGAGGTTTTTTTTCTCACTTGAAAATTTAATTTGTTTCACATTGCCGATCACGATTCCTGAGAGGCTCACGGTGCTTCCGCGGTCTAAGCCTTGGACCTGATCCAAAGTTGCATACATTAACACATTTGTTCTGAAGAAGGCCTTGTCACCTCCAAGTAAAACGATGGAGAGCATAATCACAAAGACGCCAATGGCTAAAAATATGCCAACCCGAAAAGTTTTGTTCTTTGAGTTTTCCATTAGCGAATCTCCCCCTGTACAAATTGCAAAATCAGGTGATTTGATTTCTCTTCAATTTCATCAACGCTACCGATGGCTTCAATGCGTCCATTCATCAACATAGCAATACGATCGCAAACGGCAAAAGCAACCGGCATATCATGAGTCACAAGTATCGAAGTATGGCCCTTGCTTTTCATTTGCAAAATCATTTCTTGAATTCGTTTGGTATTAAAAGGATCCAATCCTGCTGTGGGCTCATCATAAAGAATTATATCAGGATGCAAAATGATCGAGCGCGCAAGGCCTACACGTTTTTGCATACCACCTGAAAGATTTGCGGGATAAACACTTTCTGTGCCTTGAAGCCCAAATTCAGAAAGTTGAAAAGTGATTTTTTCTTGAATCTCTGATTCAGGCAATTTGGTATGAGCCCGCAGTGGATAAGCCAGGTTTTCATACACAGTCATTGAGTCAAACAGTGCGCCACCTTGAAAAACGTAAGCAATCTTTTTACGAATATCAATGAGTTGATTTTCGCTGAGTTTGGTGATGTCTTGACCTTCAAAGAGAACTTGACCTTGGTCAGGGTGTTCTAAACCAATTAAACTTCGCAAAAGCACAGATTTTCCTGTTCCCGAACCACCGATAAGCCCTAAACACTCACCTTTTTTTACTGCGAAATCGACGCCTTGATGAACTATTTTTTTGCCGAAGCTTTTGTAGAAATTTTTTACTTCAATTAAATTCATAATTCGCTCTTTTATAGTTCATAAAAAGTTTTTACTAAAATGCATGTTCGATAATCCAAAATAATTTTGTAAGAAAAAAATCACCGATCAAAATCAAAATCGAGGTCGTTACCACAGCCTTTGTTGTAGAAATCCCAACCTCTTTCGCACCTTCTTTGACATTTAAGCCGTAATAACAGGCAACAAAAGAAATGAGGATTCCAAAAACCACCGTTTTTCCAATGCCTGAATAGAAATCCGACAAGACGATAGTTGATAAAACCTTTTGAATAAAAAATCCGCTATCAAGACGAAGCTCAGATTTGCCAATCACAATTGCACCTAGGATTCCGATAACGTTGGCTAGACTAGCGAGAATGGGCAAAGTAATAGTCGTCGCTAAAACGCGTGGCACGACAATTTTTTTGATCGGTGAGGTTCCAAGGGCTCTCATCGCATCCACTTGTTGAGTCACAACCATGGAGCCGACTTCTGAGGCGATTCCAGCGCCCACGCGAGCGGCAATCATTAAGCTCGTAAAAACTGGACCCATTTCACGCAAAATGGAAAGGGATACAATTTTTGGAATATATGGCTGACCACCAAATTTTGAAAGACTGAACCCAAATTGTAAGGTCATCACCATGCCTTCGCAGACGGCGGTGAGTGCGATGAGGGGAAAAGAACGAGAGCCAATTTGGTAAATTTGTTCAATTAAAAGATGTGTTTCAATTTTTCCTCTAAGCCCCTCATGAAAAAAATCCTTCACGAGGAAGCCAACTCCTCCTAAGATTTCTAGTGCAGCATAAAATAGACTGAGAAAAGCAGGTGTTGTCATGGGGCTTTAAAATCCTCAACAAAGCTTTTGAAGATTTTTTCACCTTGTCCAAAAAACTTTTTGCGACCAACAAAACTTAAAGTAAAATTGCAGCCGTTTTTCTTGAAAATAACTAATCGAAGCTTGATATCGACTCCGTCGACTTGACCATTGACGGTGGTCATTAAAGCTTCGCGCTCATTGAAGATGTATTCCTTGCTATCCGTGATTTCCACATTCGTTAAGGCAGCAAGATTTTCTGCTTCCATTCCCTTTAAGGAAGATTCTGTTTTGGCATTGCATTCTGAAAGATAAGCAATTGTATTTCCATTTTTAGTGTCTTGCCAGGCGCGATCGACAGTGTTGTTTTTGATTTCTTTAAATTCGTGTGCAGGCGCTGTAAAAAACAGGTCAGTGGCCTTTTTAGGAATTGGCGCTGCTAAGGGGTTGTCGATTGAAACGCACCCCGCCGCGAATAAATATCCTGCGGTAACAAGAACGATTCCCAATTTGAAAAGGTGGCCCATCATGATGAAATCCTTGCTGTGTAACTCCGTGGAAGTTCTCGGAATTTTTAGAGATCTTCTGAAGTCCAATCCGAGTGAGGGTAAGAAGTTCAGAGTAGATCTATCAATTGGTCGGGGTTTAAAAAAATATTTAAAAAAATTTCAGTCAGATGTCGGTGTCAAAGCTCCGTCTGGACTGACAATTTTTCGCGGATAAATTTTTCCCAGATGGATATATTTTGCCGACAGACCAGAACAGAGTTGGCATCATTCCTGCTTTTGATATTACTGGACGGCTAGAATGGCCGGGAAACGCATAGGAGTAGTGATTGAGATCTATCATCATCGGTTTGTTGGCACTAGTCATTGGTCGAAGTGTTTACGCAGCAGGCGTGACGGCTGAAATTTCTCAGGTCGGTGAGTCTCTACACATTGAATTTAAAGGTCAAAGTCAGTGGGACTACAATATAGATAAAAAAGCAGAAAAAAATTCCACGACTTTTAATATTGAAATTCCGCATTTGAGTGAACCTGGAATTATGGCCTTAAAAAAATGGCAAAATCCTTTGGTGGAAAGTATGACCGTTCGTCACGAGGGCGCTGATGGCAAAGATCTTATTATACTAAAAGTAAAAAGCAAAAATCTTGAAGCTTTTGATTATTTAACTGACCAACCTTCACGATTAATCATTGATATTTATCAATCTACGGATGAAGCAAAAAAAACAAAGTCCGCGGTCGCTCCTAGTTCTAAAGTAAAGCCGAATGACGTTGCCAAAGATGAAGAAAAATCAGTTCCTACGTTTCAAGAAAAAGACACCAAAAATGCGAATACCGTTTTGCCGAAAAAAAGAGGTCGTAAGCCATCCAGCACTGACGTTCTAACGATTAATAATAATGGTGAAAATACAGCTCGGCCAGCGACTTTTGGCAACAAGGAAGAAAAGAATGGGGACAAGAATAAAGACGAAAAAATGAGCGGAATTTTTGATGCTGGTGATCCTAATTTTGATCGATTCGACATCAAAGATTATGAAATCAAAGAAGACTCAATCATTGCCTCGCGGGAAAACTATTACACTGACTTTCCGATGCTACGCTCAGAGAGTGATGAGCTAACAAAGCTAAATTCAGCTCAGCCAATTTATGAAATAATTCCGCAAGATAATAATGAAAACAAACAAGCTCGACTATTACTCACTCTTTATGAAAACAAAAGATACAATGTATTTCTCAAAGCCGTAGAGTGGTTTTATGAGAAATATCCGAATTCTCAGTATGACGAAATTATTCGTTTTATGTGGGCGGATACACATTTTGCGATGTGGATGCAAAAACGCGATGCTAGAGATTTTGATTTTGCAATGACCAGATATCGCCAAGCTTTGGAAAAATTTCCGAAAAGTCCTTTAATGGAAAGAACCCGCATGTTGATGGGATTTGCGAGCCTCGATCGCGGAGATTTTTTGGGAACTTTACGATTATTTCAAAAACATATCCAGGATTTACCTCAGTCCCCAAATAAAGACATTGCTCGATTGGCTATTGCTAACGCGTATCTTAAGTTAACACAATTCAATGATGCCGAAGCAATGTATCAAGAGATTGCTAAAGACGGCGCAAGTAAATATCAGGTTATTTCTTCATACATTCTTGGAGATGTGGCTTTTCAAAATGGAGAAGCTTCAATAGGAAAAAGCAAATCGGAGTCTTTGCAAAAATCCATAGATAATTACAAAGCTGCTATTGCTAAGTATCCTGAAGGGGCAAGTGACTTTCCCAATGCTTTTTATAATCAGGCCGAAGCCTATTTCAAATTGGAAAAGCCGCGTGAAGCAATAAAAGTTTATTTAGAGTTTTTAAAAAGATTTCCAAATCACGATTTTGCAGGTTATGCGATGACTCGTGTAGGTGAACTTTTAGATATGATGGGTGCAGATAAGTCGCGATCTGTTGGCGCTTTTCTTGAAACTCAATTTCGTTATGGTGAAAACACGAGTAGTGTCGTTGCACGGTTGCGTTTGTTGTCTAGTCGAATGCGTACAATGAAGCCAAAAGAAGTTGAGCGTGCCATCGAAGATATTACAGAGCTAACAAAAAAATCAAACTTGCCAAACATGGATCAGTTTTCAAATGTTTTGATTTCTGATGGATATGCTAGTCGTGCTGAATATGAAAATGCGATTAGTTTATTGGTTAAATTTTATCAGGCCCATCCAACAACGGCAGACACCCAATTGCTTAATAATCGTATCGTTAAAAATATTAATTTAGAGATTAAAGCGCTGGTAGACTCTGGTGATTTTATTCAAGCGCTCCGAATTCATAATAAATACGCCGAGAATCGTTTGAAGGGCTCAGATCGAATTGATACGAAGTACAATGTGGCAATAGCGTTTGAATTGGCGGGTGTTTATGGTGAAGCGGAAAAGCTTTATCGCGATTCACTCAACAAGATGATGGCAATTAAAGGCACTAAGGATGAAAAACAAAGAAATATTTTTGAGCGCTTACCTTCAATTGATGAGGTGGAATTAAGATTAGCGACCACCGAAATGCAACTCGGAAATAATGTTCAGGCTTACGAACATATGAAGGCAATTAAAAATCCTGAGGTATTAACGGAAATTCAACAAATAGAAAGAGTGCAATTGGGGGCTCGTCTTTTAGAGAAAAAAGGAGATTCAAATTCCGCAACTCGTTATTTGGTGGAGTTGATAAAAACTTGGAAAGGAATCCCTTCTTTGGTGGCAGATCCTTATTTGCAACTGGCAGAATTAGAATTCAAATTAGGGAAAAAAGATGATGCGGTTCAGTCTTTATTAAAAATCGATCAACTGATGATCGATTCACAAAATAAAGTTACATCATATGTTCATTTTCGTGCGCTCGAACAATTGGGAAATATCTACTTTGAACAGAATCAGACGGTCAAAGCTTTAGAAACTTATGAAAAATTATTGAAGCTTTATGAAAATGCCAAGCCGTTAGCCTCCATTCGATATAAAGTCGGAAATATTTATTTTAAAAAAGGGGATTTGCAAAAAGCCGCAGACACTTGGAATGGTTTGAAAAATGAAAAGAGCGAAGTTTGGTACAACTTGGCGCAAGAACAGTTAAAAAATTCTGATTGGAATAATGAGTATAAGAAATACATAAAAAGAATTCCTGCAATGAGTGAGAAAAACTAAGGCGTACTGAGAATTATAAGGGTGATGGGGCATTGATGAAAATTGTTGATTTTGGAAAAATTCAAACCGGGCACTTCGGATTGCAAAAAATCATTGCAAACTTAAATACTTTGGCACGGAATCACATGTCTTTTTTAATTTTGGGAGAAGTTGGTTCTGGGCGTCGGTTGATGGCTCAGTTGATTCATGAAAATTCTTTTGCGGCAGGTTTAAAAATTGAAATTTATCGAAAAAATGAGATTAAACCAATTCCTGAAGGCGTTGTTCTCGTATCCGAACTACAGTTTTTAAATTTTCGCGAGCAAGAAGTCCTTATTGAGCAGATGCTGTCATCAGGTTCAAAAACCATATGGATTGCAACAGCTCAAACTGATCTTCATGAATTGGTAAGACGCGGTTTGATTAGAAAAGATTTATTGGCTCAATTTCAAAAAGAATTAAGAATACCTTCTCTTGCGGAGCGCGCGGCAGATCGAGTCTTTTTGATGGATCATATTTTAATGACACTTTCTTGGGTGATGGGGCGAGTGCTGAGACTTTCGCGGGAAGCACAAAACTTATTGTCTCACTACCATTTCGTGGAAAATATTCGTGAATTAGAACAGGTCTTGGAATCTGCGGCTCTTTTGACTACGGGCTCTTTGATTGAAGTTGAGCATTTAAAATTGAATCATGAAGTAAAAAAATCAACGCAAAAAATTTCTACTTTAGCAGAGATGGAAAGAAAGTTGATTATGCAAACTTTGGAGCTAACTCAAAACAATAAAAGCCAAGCGGCTCGACTGCTTGGAATTAGCATTCGGACTTTGCGAAATAAATTGTCTCAGTACCGTGGCGAATTGAATCGCGAATATTCGCAGGAGGTTTCCTATGAGTGAAATGTTTGATAAGACAACGTCGGCGCTTTCGACGGCGTTGAATATGCGATTGCTCAAACACAATGTGATTTCTTCGAATATCGCCAATGCGGAAACGCCTAACTATCATGCAAAAAAAATAGATTTTGAAGAAGCTCTCTCCAGAGCCTTGGATATTGATGGGTTGCGCGGAATGAGTACTTCTCATGGTGATCATTTTGCGGTGGGTGGCAAAAGCACCAAAGTATCACCCGATATTTATGAAAATCCAGAAGGTGCAATTAATAATGATGGAAACACAGTGGATCTAGAGCGCGAAATGTCTTCGTTAGCCGAAAACACGATCATGTATCGAGCCGCGCTTCAGTTGATAAATAAAAAATTAGCCGCATTGAGATATGCGATCACAGAGAACAGGTAAGAGGTAACTTATGGCTGATTTCTTAACAGGATTTCGAGTGAGTTCAAGTGGTATGACGGCGCAGAGAATGCGCATGAATACCATTTCTTCGAATATCGCAAATATCAATACCACTCGAACGCCAGAGGGTGGTCCCTATCGAAGGAAGGATGTCGTTTTTGAGTCCATGCCGGAGGTTAAAAATTTCGGAGAAATTTTGGGTGTAAATTCTCCAAAAGCTGACGTGCAGAGGGTCCAGGTCACTGACATCCTTTCTGACCGGAAAGCGCCTCTACTTAAGTATGAGCCGGATCATCCAGATGCAAATGAAGAGGGCTACGTTGCTTATCCAAACATCAATTTGATGGAAGAAATGACAAATATGATTCAAGCGACAAGATCTTACGAGGCTAACGTCTCGGCCATGCAATCCGCGAAGGACATGGCAATGAGCTCGCTTGAAATTGGTAGGTAATTGTTAAAATTTTGAAGATATTTGGTTGAATTTGTTTTAGAATTTTAAATGAGAGGCAGGTGAAACCATGGACGGTTTTACGGTTTCAAATGCAAACAGATGGATGGACGCAGGAGGAATTCGTGACACGAAGTCCTTGTCCTATTCAGACGGAATCCCTTCCCTTGGTGGAGCAAAAAATTCCGAGAATACCACACAACTGAGTTTTGCTGATACTTTGAAACAAGCAATCGGCTCAGTTAATACAATGCAATTATCTGCAGATAAAGCGGCCCAAGAATTAGCCACTGGACGCACGGATAATGTCGCAGATGTGATGGTCGCAACGGAAAAAGCAGATATCGCATTGAAATTAATGGTTCAGGTAAGAAATAAAATTATTGATGCATATCAAGAAGTCATGAAAATGCAAGTTTGATAGAGGGGGATTTCTTTGAACAAGGTGTTTGGAAGTTTAATTGTTCAGTTTCGTGACTACTTTAAAAATCTTGGTCCAACCAAGAGGATGAGTGTGATTGCAGCCAGTTTGGTTGCAGTGATGGCTCTCATCATTATGGTAGTGATGGTCAGCGGTAAGGATTACACTCCGCTTTTGACGAATGTGCCGAGCGATCAACTTTCTATGATAGTTGAAAAGCTTAATCAAAAGAATGTGCCCTTTCAATTACGCGATGATGGAAAAACCATCACGGTGCCGAAAGATCTTTTGCATTCGACACAGATGTCTTTGATGGCAGAAATAGGTTCAAGCAAAATTGGCAGTGTGGGTCTTGAGATTTTTGAAAAACAAGATTTTGGTATGAATTCATACTCTCAAAAAATTAACTATCAACGGGCCATTCAGGGCGAGCTCATGAGAGCAATAAATACGCTGAGCGCAGTTAAGCAATCAAAAGTTATTTTGGCTTTACCTGCTAAGAAAACCTTTCTAGAAGAAGGTGGAAAGCCGTCGGCTTCTGTTGTTTTGGAGCTTTATCCTGGTAAAACTTTGGGTCCTGATCAAGTAAGAGGAATTCAATATTTGGTATCTTCGTCCATTGAAGGAATGGATCCAGAAAAAGTAACAGTTTTGGATGATCGTGGTAAAATGCTCACAAGAGCTACTGATGGCACTACGGCTGGAAGTTCAGAGCTCATGGACTTAAAGAAAAAAGTTGAGGGTGAATTGCAAGAGCGCATCGAAGTGATGTTGTCTCGGGTGGTTGGCCAAGCTCGAGTGATTGCTCGTGTAGAGGCAACTCTTAATAATAAAATGGTGCAAGCGGTGGAAGAGTCCGTAGATCCTGAAAAAACGGCGATTCGAAGTCAGCAATCCGAAGAAGAAAGTTTAGATGGCGCACGCACGAATCCTGCGGGTGTTCCCGGGTCTCGATCAAATCTTCCAGGTGCGGAAGATGCCGGTCAAACGGGTTTCAAGCAAGATGTCAAAAAAGAAATTAAAACCGTTAACTATGATGTCCCAAAAACGGTAAAAAATATTCGTGAGGTTGCAGGAGCTCTTGAGCGCGTCAGTGTTGCCGTGTTAGTCGATGGTATTGAGCAAACGACAACCAAAGAAGACGGAACATCTGATACAAAATGGGTTGCAAGAACTCCAGAAGATTTAGCGAAGTATGAATCTTTAGTGAAGTCAGCCATTGGATTTAATACGACTCGTGGAGATATTGTTAAAATTGAAAATATTCGCTTTGTGCCAGAGGACTTCAATGAAGCGGAACGTCTTTTAACAACACTTGAGCGCAAGAAACTTTTGCACTCACTGTTTAAATGGATTTTGTTAGGATTTTCTTTGGCCTTATTCTTTTTCATCGTGGTTCGACCATTCATGCAATGGATCACAGATAGCTTCCAAGATTCGGTGGAGGACATGTTGCCGCGAACAATTGAAGAGTTAGAAGATCTGCAATCAGTGGACAATTCTCTTCCTGGAATGTCAGCGGCAATGCCGGTGCTCGAAGAATCAATTGATCCAGACAAAGCGGAGAGTGAACTTCTTAAAGAACGCATTATGGCCATCATGGAACAAGATGATGACAAGGTCGCCAATGCGTTCAGCATGTGGTTGGTAAGAAAGGAATAGAATCATGGCAGTTAAATTATTAAAAATTGAAAATTTGGAATATGAAAATTTACGAGGTTTTGAAAAAGCTGCGATTCTAGTTAATTATCTTGGAATAGCTTCAATTCGCGGTCTTTTTAAAAATTTGGATGATGCGGACATTCGTAAAACCTTGAACGTGATGCAACGATATCGTGTCGTTCCTGTGCATGTGACAAAAAAAGTCCTCGAAGAGTTTTACGAACTTATCAGTGAGTCTCAAGATTATATTTTTTCTGATCAAGCCGGAAGTAAGGATGCAATTGTCGAGGCTTTAGGGGAAGAGCGCGCCCGCGCGATTCTTGGAGGTGTAAATGTTAATTCAGGAAGTCGGACGCTGGAGTCTTTGGAGATGGTTGATGCAAAATCATTGTCCACATTCTTGATCAACGAACATCCTCAGACCGTGTCGGTTATTTTGGCGCATCTTGAGCCGGAGAAAAAAGGTGAGGTTCTGAAACGACTTCCGGATGCCTTGCAATCAGAGGTGGTTTTGCGGATGGCGAATTTAGATCACGTAGCCCCGGAGTTGATTGCAGAAATTGATCAAGTGTTGAAACGAGAACTTTCGAGCATGTCGACGGTTGAGCAAGCAGCTTTGGGCGGCATTCAACCAGTGGCCGAAATGTTGAACGTTATGGATAAAAATACTGAGTCATCAATTATGTCCCGTTTAGAAGAACGAGATCCGTTGTTGGCGGAAGAAATTCGTAAACTGATGTTTGTCTTTGATGATATTACTAAAATTGATGATCGTGGGATTCAAACACTTCTTAAAGAAATTCCAAATGATAAACTTCTTTTGGCTCTCAAAACAGCCGGAGAGGATATCAAAACAAAAGTATTCAAAAATATTTCTCAACGGGCAGCGGATATGTTGCGCGAGGATTTAACCAATATGGGCCCATCCAGATTGTCGGATGTAGAGGGAGCTCAGCAGGAAATTGTGAATGCAGCTCGACGTTTAGAGGCTGAAGGTAAGTTACTCATTGCTCGTGGTGGATCGGAGGACGCTCTTGTCTAAGACCGTCGTTCGCGAAGCCAATCCGGCACAGAGAGTTTTAGATTACACCCCGAGGAAATTCGACATTGGTGTTCCTGCGCCAGCTAGAGATTTTCAGGAAATACAAAAAGAGCGGGAAAATAGTTTTCGCATGTCTGATGTTTTGCGAATTCAAACCGGTTTGAGTAAAATAGAGGCAGAGGAAACTGAAGAGGCTGTTGAGCGTCGCACGCTTGAAAAACTTAAAGAGATTCAAGAGGCCGCTTATCAAGAGGCTTATCAGCTGGGTTTGGAAGAGGGACGCAAAGAAGCCTTTGCTAAGAGTGCTCAGGATATTGATACCAGTCTTCTTGAACTCGCCACTTTGGTTGGAAATATTGAGAGTCTTAAATCGGAGTTATTGAAGCAAAACGAATCTCATTTGGTAAAGCTTTTATTGCATGTCGGTACTCGCTTGGCTCATCATGAAATTCAGGTCAACAACGATTGTGTTGTAGATATCATGCGACGCGCGATTGAAGCCGCTCAAATTGATGAAGAGGTAACGGTACAGGTTTCACCAACTCAGTTTGAATTTTTGGAAAGCTTAAAAAATGAAACCGATCGTAACTTGGAATTTCTAAAAAAAGTAAAATTAGTTCCTATCGAAGCAATAGGCCACGGCGGCTGTATTATTGAAACGAACTACGGTGTGATCGATGCTCGTATTGAAGAGCGAATCAGTAAGCTATGGGAATCGATGGCGGAAAATCTTTATCGAGTGAAAGATAAGATAGGAGTCGCGTGAACGACGTTCGTGTCATTAACGAGTACACAATGAATTTGGATCGCTTTAAAACCTTGGTTGATACGACTCATCTTACCCGTGATTCAGGCAAGGTCACTGAAGTGACAGGCATGATCATCAAAGGATATCTGCCAGGCGCTAGCATTGGCTCAGTTTGTGAAATTCGGCCCATTGCCTCTGAAAAAGGTTTTTTAGCAGAGGTCGTAGGTTTCAAAGACAAGTCCGTTTTGATGATGCCTTTGGGTGAAGCTCGAGGTGTTGGTTTAGGTGCAAAAATTATTCTTTCAAAACAAAATGCGACAATTCGGGTTGGTGTTGAAATGTTGGGTCGTGTTGTCAATGGATTAGGTAAGCCAATCGATGAGAAAGCGGAGATTGATGGTCTGCATGAAGTCTCTTTGTATTCTGATGTCAGAAATCCTCTTCATCGAAAACCTATTCGCGAGCCCATGGATCTTGGTATTCGTGCTATCAATGGGATTCTGACCATCGGTATGGGGCAACGTGTGGGTATCATGGCGGGCTCTGGTGTTGGTAAATCGGTGTTGCTTGGTATGATGGCGCGAAATACAAAAGCCGACGTCAACGTGATTGCGCTGATCGGTGAACGAGGCCGGGAGCTTCGCGAGTTTATTGAAAATGATTTAGGACCTGAGGGCATGAAACGCTCTGTGGTGGTAGTGGTGACCAGTGATCAAAGTCCTCTGCTGAGGATGCGTGGAGCTTTTGTTGCTACAGCTATTGCCGAGTATTTTTCTTCCATTGGAAAAAATGTTCTTTTAATGATGGATTCTGTGACTCGTTTTGCAATGGCTCAACGTGAAATTGGACTTAGCACCGGAGAACCGCCCGCCTCGAAAGGTTATACTCCTTCTGTATTTTCCACTTTGCCAAAACTTTTGGAACGAGCCGGCTCTTTCGAAAATGAGGGAAGTATTACCGGCTTGTACACTGTGCTTGTTGAGGGCGATGATATGGATGACCCGATCGGGGATTCGGTACGATCTATCGTCGATGGACATATCGTGCTTTCAAGAAAACTGGCACAAAAAGGACACTTTCCTGCCATTGATATTTTGCAAAGTTCAAGTCGGGTGGCGCGCGCTGTGACCACGCCTGACCATGCAAAATTAGCGCAGAAATTTCGAGAGAATTTAGCGATTTATCGCGAAGCGGAAGATTTGATTAATATTGGCGCGTATAAAGTGGGAAGTAATCCAAAAATTGATAAAGCTGTGAAACTCATTGATGGGCTTACAGATTATTTACGACAGAGCGTAACCGAGCCCGCAGAATTCAATCGTTGTATTCGTGAAATGCAAGGACTGCTGATTAACGCATAAGCGGTGAGGTCGGATCCTATTTTTTAACAGTGAGTAGAAGGATAAGGAAATTCGATGAAGTTCAAATTTCCATTTCAAAATGTCATGCACTATAGAAAGACACTCGAGAATATCGCGCAACGTGATTTTCAAGAGACGGTTGGTGAATTGGCACAACTCAATCTGATTTTGCACAATTTACAAAAAGAAATTGTAGAGGCGCGGGAATCAAGATTCAAAAAAGAAATTGAAGGCGGGAAATCCGCGCCAGCTCTTGGTCAGGCCGAGGACTTTATTAAAGGACAGGCCCTAAGAATTGTACGTCAACAGGCTAAGATCCAGGAATGTGAAAAGCGAGTCGAGGAATTGCGGGAAATTTTGCGATCTAAAGCTATCGATTATAAGATTATAGAAGGACTACGGGATCGACGGCATGAGCAGTTTCAGTTAGAGCAAAAGAAGTTAGAACAGAAACAGCTCGATGATATGAACATGATGCGTTTTCGTCCGGAAGGAAAGAAATGACAAACGGTTACCAGCAGTTTTTCAAAAAAGCTCGAGAGATGGCTGAACAAGAAGGGCCGACTCAATTTAAGAGCAAAGGAAAGCCTAAACGGCAATTCAACTTAGAAGCGTCCTCTGCCGCCGTTAATCAGTCGCTCAATCAACGAAAAAAAAATAAATCAGATGCGACACTCAAATTTGAAGGCAACACTCGATCAGAGACTCGTCAAACGATGATGAACGAATTACACACGCGCTTAAAACAAAAGCCAGTGAAAGCCAAAAAGAAAATTCCCGCTCGAGTGCTAGTGACATCGTTCATTGGATTATTAATTTCAGCGGGTGGTCTTTACAAGGCTGATTTGGTAGAAAAATATATAAAGCATGTCGAATTTTCACTCATGGGCTATGCTGGGGCTGACGAGAAATCAGTGGTGAAAGAGGCGAAGTCCAATGAAAAGATCACCGAAAAGACGGACGAGAAAAAAGATAAAGCCGTTACTGGAAAAGATGAAAAACAAGAAGTGGCCTCCGAAGTCGTAAAAAAAGAATTTTCCGATGAAGACATCAGTCACTTTGCTAAATTGAATGAGCGAAAGCGTGAATTGGATGCTCGCGAAGAAGAATTAAATCGTTTGGAACAAGAGCTGACTAAGCAAAAAGCGGAAATGGCACAACGTCTTAAAGACTTGGAGGGGACTCGTCGCCAAATTTCCAGTGTCTTGGAAGAGAAGGTTCACGGAGATGATAAAAAAGTGGACTCTTTAGTGCAAATGTACAGCAATATGAAGCCACAACAAGCGGCTAAGGTTTTTGAAACGATGGATGAGGATTTAGCTATTGAGATTTTGGGCCGAATGAAGAAAAAACCAGCGGCAGAGATTTTAAATTTAGTGAAAGCAGAAAAAGCGCAAGTTCTTTCAGAGAAATTTGCGGGATATAAACGACCATAATTTTTTTCCAAGGAAGGAGGAAAAGA
Source organism: uncultured Bdellovibrionales bacterium (assembly GCA_903926205.1). Taxonomy (GTDB): domain Bacteria; phylum Bdellovibrionota; class Bdellovibrionia; order Bdellovibrionales; family Bdellovibrionaceae; genus CAIYID01. The sequence continues at coordinate 103,134 of CAIYID010000060.1, read as the reverse complement.
GTTTGTTTACAGAAAGGCTGAGTTCGGGGCCCTCCCACACGGGGGACTTGAACATGGTGGGCGCACTCAATCGCCGAACCAATGTTCAAGAGCGGGGACCGGATTCGTTCGCGACGCTGATGGGAAAAGAAAAACCATCCAGTGTTGAGGAACGGGCGAAGGCTCCTCAGAAACCCATGAATGGGAAAAATGAGGCAGGATCTCGAACTGAAAAAGACCTCTCTGTGAAACGGAAAGATTCAGGAACGGGCGAAAAAACGTCCGGCTCAGATTCTTCAGCAAAAACTTCGGACGATCAAAACTCATTTGATAAGGATGAGCCGAGTGGATCGAAAGAACATAAAACTGAAAAGTCTGAAGAGAAGATAGCGACTGCAAAGTCGAAGCGGAATTTGTCACCGCGGCAAAAGGTGATGCAAGAATTTATGGACTCAGCAGAGAGTGAATTCGGCATCCCTCCCGAGAAATTGGTGGAGGCCATGGCCAAGCTGAGTGACAACTCCCTTCTCAAGACTCCTGAGGAAACCGCCTCACAGGTTATTAGCGATTTAAAGTTACCACCGGAATCGGCTGACAAAGTCGAAGCTCGATACGTACAAATGTTGTCGAAGCTCACTGACATTGAAAATCGTCGTCCGGAAAAAATGTTGGAGCCCACTGCTGATCAGTTGGCAATGATGCAAGCTGCTGGTGGATTGGCGGGTTTAGGTGCTATTGCCGCTTTGAAAAAAGGTGAAAATGGCGAACAACTCATGGTGACAGTGAAAGACCGTCGAATGCTTTTAAATGATTCCTTAGCGAAGCTCAGTGACAAGTTTTTCTTGAGCGGCAGTGAGTCCCTCCGCGCGGAAGCGGGCATGGGTAATTCCACTGACCAACCTCATGGGAAATTAGACGCCTCTCTAGGGATGAATCCAGATTTGATGAAAGATCGCATGAATGAAAGTGCGCTTGCGAATCAAGGCTTGGATGAAAAGATGCCGGTTGATTTCACTCAAACTCGGCCGATGCCGGGAATGAATAATCAAATTAAGTTGTCAAACGATGGCTACCAAGATTTAGCGGCGAAATTAGCTGCCGTCGGTGTGACGGCGGGAGCCCTGAATCAGTCCATTAAAGGTGATCCAGCGAATCGCGCAGCCCTTAAGATGGAGCAAGCACTGCAGGGTCAGGCGGGTGGAGCCTCTAGCTTTGGAGGACCAAATGGTTTTTCTTTGTTGGCAGGAGCCAACGCCGTGAATGGCAATGCGGCGAGCGCAGAAGCAGGTGAGGAGTTTTCGTCTTTCTCGGAAAGCGGAAATGGCTCGAGCAAAGATTCTCTTGATTTGAGTTCTAGCAAGGGTGCTGGTGAATTTTTTGTACAAAAAGATACACTAGTTAAGCCTGAATTTGCAGCCGCAGGGATCTCCGGTGGAGCTCTCGCAGGAAAAGCTGGAATGACCAAAGCAGAGTCGACAGAAAATATTCAGCAACTAATGAACCAAGCTCAGTACGTCATTAAGAAGGGTGGTGGTGAAGCCATCGTGAAACTTAATCCAGAAGGCCTGGGTGAGGTGCACCTTCGCGTGACAGTGAACGAGGGCAAGGTCAATTTGCAAATGTCTGCAGAGACCAAGGAAGCGAAAAATTTGATCGAAAGTTCGATCAAAGATTTACAATCTTCTTTGGGGGCGCACAATTTGAAAATTGATCGGATTAAAGTGGACGTGGGAAATCAGTCTTCGACCGAGGGAAACCTTCATAAACAAGGCAATTTCAATTTCGATCAAGGACGTGAGCAGGCAAGGCAATTCTTGAATAATTTTCAAGATGACAATATGTCGAATCGAAGTAACTTTTTCGAGTCGACAGCTTTGAAAGCTTACAATCCCAACAAAGGTCCAGAACCTTTAAAACCTTCACCTGAATCTGCGTCTTCACGCAGATATGTGGGCGAGGGAAGAGGAACTGGTCTGAACTTAGTTGCATAATTGTGTAACTCTTAAAGATGACGGGGGCCTAAGGTCCCCGTTTGAAACGGAGTGTTTATGTCAGTCGTCGGAGCCAAGATCGGAACAAAAACTTGGAGTGATGCTCAACAAAATGAGATCACAAAAAGTGATGGTCGAAATACCAACAGCGCGCAAGATCTTAGTCGTTTGAACGGCCAGGATGTTGGGGATCTCCTCAATAAAGTGGCTGATCCCAATTATGTGGATCCCTCGAAAAGGGTTCGAGCTGTGGGCAATGACAAAATGGACAAAGACGCATTTATGAAACTGATGTTAGCCCAAATGAAAAATCAAGATCCGACCAATCCATTGAAGTCACATGAAATGGCGGCGCAGTTAGCGCAGTTCTCTTCTGTGGAGCAATTACAAAATATCAATACCACTTTGGGAGATATGCAAAAAGGACAAAAACCGGCTGAGGGTTTTCAAGCATTGAACTTTATAGGAAAAGCCGTCGAGGGCGATTCTGCAAAAGTGATTCGCATGAAGGGCGATAAAAATCATGAATATAATTTTGCCCTGAATGATGATGCGAAAGATGCTGAGCTAAAAGTTCGCAATCAAGAAGGTGAAGTTGTTCGTACAGTGAATTTGCATGATCTGAAAAAAGGTGAGAATAAATGGGTTTGGAATGGCAAAAATGAAGCCGGAAATAATGCGCCGGTCGGTGAGTACATGATCGGAATTGAAGCAAAAAATTCATCGGGTAAAAAACTTTTTGTCAAAACGGATTTTAGCGGTACAATTAGCGGTGTCTCTTATACTGCGGAAGGTCCGGTGCTGATGGTCGGTACTCAGACTGTTAAATTGAAGGATGTGAAGAAGATTGTCGACCCAAGTATTAAGACAAGTGACCAGAAATCATTAACATCTTCTTCACAGGACTTGAAAAAAGGACAGGCTGCATTAGACACTGAGGATAAGGGTGCAGAGGAAGCGGCTCCTTCGCCATCCAACTTGATGACAAGTGTGGGGATGTCGAATGGAATGATGGAACGTTTCAAAAAAGAAACGTCTCCTGAAGAAGCGCTGATGAAACCAGAAGCAGAGGCAAGAACGGCCTCAGCGGCGACAGCGAAAATTATTCCGGAAACAAAACCGGAAGCAAAAGCTGAGTCGACAAGCAAAGGTTTACCATCAGGTGGAAAAATGCCGGGAACGAAGTCCCCAATACCTTCCGTTAACATGTAGTTAAAGGAAGTAGGAAAAAGATGGATATAAAAAAGGTTTCGCAGACAGAAAATATAGTAACTCCGGAATCGAGACGCCCGCAAGGTATCTCGCCTGGTGGACCTAGTTTTGCGGAAACTTTAGGGCAGATTCAAACGCCGAAGAATTCTCCTGCAGAAGGCTTACAAGGTTTGCAGCAGGGCTTAAATTCTTCTGGGGTATCGAACGCTGAACCTGTGAAGTTTTCGAATCATGCGATTGAACGCATGATGAGTCGTGGCATTCAATTTAACAAAGACGATATGAATCGTTTGAATGAGGCCGTGCAAAGAGCCGCATCCAAAGGTTCTAAAGACTCTTTGATCTTGATGAATGACTCGGCACTGATCGTGAGTGTTAAAAACAAAACGGTTGTGACCGTGATGGATAAGAACGCGTTAAAGGAGAATGTGTTCACCAATATTGATTCAACAATCGTGATGTAAAAAGTATGCGAAGGAAGCAGAGGAGCGGAGCTCCAACGTGGACTGAGCAGATGAGCTAGAAAATTTTAATAAAAAAGGGCCGGTCCTCGTAGAGGGGGCCCTCCAAACAATAACTGAAGTTTGACTTGCCGACTGACTGAGGCGAGTAAAATTTCAAAATGACATGGAGGTCATATGGGTATTTTATCATCGTTATATACGGGCGTGTCGGGTTTGACCGCTCACGGAGAGGCGCTGGGTGTTACGGCAGATAATATCGCCAATGCAAACACCACTGGATTTAAAGCGTCACGTGCTGAATTTCAAGACATCATCGCGAAAAACTTAAAAGGGATTCTGGGTGGTAATCAAATCGGTCGCGGGGTAAAAATTGGCGCGGTCAATCCTATCCTCAATCAAGGTAACGTGGACTCAACAGAGAAAGTCACTGACCTTGCAATTTCCGGTGATGGCTATTTTCTTCTGAAAGGCTCTGACGGACAATCTTTCACTCGTGATGGCTCTTTCCACTTCGATCGTGATGGATTTTTAACTACAAATGATAATCAAAAAATTCAAGGATACATGGCCGATGAAAGCGGACGTATCATTAACAAAACAGCTGATATTCGATTCCCTCGCGCTTTGATTCCAGCGAAAGCGACTCAAGAAGTAAGAATGGATTTGAATTTGGATTCACGAGTTGAACCTACAAAAAAATTCAATCTGAAAGACCCTTATTATACTTCTCATTTTTCAACTGGTATCGAAGTTTTTGACTCTCAAGGAAATAAACATTTAGTGACTGCGTTTTTCAATAAAACAAAAGATCGTGAATGGGAATGGCGTGGAGTTGTTGACGGAAAAGAAGTCAAAGATGGCGATCCAGGTAAGATGACTGAAATCGTTAAGGGTAAACTGACCTTTTCTGTTGATGGAAAATTAAATTCACAAGAAATCACAGATACGAATATGAATTTTGCCGGTGGCGCTTTGCAAGGCCAAAAAGTAAAATTCAACTTTGGTGATGCTCTTGCTGACGGTGGTAAAGGACTTGAAGGAACTAAACAGTATGGTCGCGAATCAGATATCATTACTTGGGGTCAAGATGGTGCTTCCGCAGGAACGATCACTAACTTGTCTTTCAATGATGAAGGGGTTTTGACTGCTCTGTATTCCAATGGACAAGCGGCCGATCTGGCACAAATTGTTTTAGCGAAGTTTGAGAACGCAGAAGCGCTCTATAAAGTTGGTAACAATCGATTCAAGGAATCACGTGAAGCCGGTTCGCCCGCAGTTGGTCAGCCCAATCGAGCAGGACGCGGTAAGCTTTTTGCAAAATCTTTGGAGCGATCAACAGTGGATTTAGCTTCTGAGTTCGTGCAATTGATTCAAGGACAACGTAACTTCCAGGCCAACTCGAAAACGATCACAACAACGGATGAACTTTTAAACGAGATCATTCAATTAAAACGCTAATAGATAAATAAAGCTTAAGATCTCCTAGTCAGTCAGGGGGTCTTAAGATTCAACTCATGACCTGGTGACGGATCTCGTTTTTCGAGATCCTCACCGAACTGCTTTGAGGTTTTCCGATGCCGAAAGAAAAAAAATCCTGTTATATCACGGTGCCACCTGGCTATAAAGTTCGGATTGATCAAGAGGATCGCGCTCGTATTAATGAGCGATCATGGCGTGTCACAAAAGGTTCGTCGGGAAGAACTCGAGTTGTGACCTCTGTGCGTGAAGGTGCAAAAGTACGTTCGATCACTCTCGGGAAATTTTTATTAAATCCTCCAATAGGAAAACAAGTTTATCCTCGTCGTTTCAATGAAGAAATGGATTATCGAAAAAGTAATTTAATTGTTTGTACTCTGAAAGAACGGCAAAGACTTTTGCCCAAAAAAAGAACAGAGACCTCTTCTATTTATCGTGGAGTTTCATTCAATCAACGAATAAAAAAATGGCGAGCTGGAATAGAAGTGGAAGGACGCACAATCAATCTTGGAGATTATGCTCGCGAAGTCGATGCGGCCACAGCTTACAATAAAGCAGCGAAAAAATATTTTGGTTCACTTGCTTATCAGAATCCAGTACAAAGAGATAAGACGAAACGTCGAGAGTAATTTTTCTCTCATTTTCATGGAGCGACGTTTCTGGTAGACATAAGCTCATTCGTTTCATCTCGAAAAGACTTCATTAAATCAGTGAAATAATTTTCGTAAGCCGGTTTTGCGAAATTTTTAGGTGAATATTTGTCAGCGTTCACAGGTAGGAAGCGCTTAGCTTCCGTATCAAAGATTCTCATATTTCCTTGCATGTCCATTTTTTTAACTTCATCGTACCATTTTTCTACAGTTTCAACTCTTCCTAGGGCTGGATCAATAGCATACCAACTTCCTTTCGTGTCTCGGACGATTGTTGTTACGTGGTAGCTCCATTTTGTTTGTTCGTCGTAGCCGAGTTCTCCAATTGCCCAAACCTTACGAATAGAACTTTTTTCAAGTCCCTTTCTCAGTGCTGAGTAATGAGCTGTGGTGGCTCGTCCAAAGCAGAAACCCATTTCACCTTTTTTGTCGTACTTCTTAACTATTTCAAGTGAAGCCACGGGATGGTCGGCAACTTGACGATAAAGTTGCTGAATTTCGTCATCAGTTAAACCGACCTTCCGGTGCCCTGGCATTGGATTAACCCGAAGGCTATTGAGTTCATTCAGCACTTGTGCATTTTTTTCCTGAGCAAAGGTTGGAGATCCTTTTTTTATTTTTGATAGGTTTATATTCAACTGTGTTTTTGCTTTTACGATTTCTGATGCCGAGCTTTTAAGTAATTTTTCAGCTCGAGAAAATTTTGCTAATTTAAGTGCATCAGTAATCGCGACTCGAATTTTAAGTAAGAGCTGTGCAGAGACGCTGCCGCTCATCGCACCAGCTGTTAAATAAGTCAGTAAAGCACTTCCGCCAAGGATTCCGAGTGTATGGCAGGCCAGTTGGTATTTAATTAAAGGAGGAAGGGAATCAAAACTTGCATAAAGTTTCCGGGCTTCATTTTCAAAATCATTGAAAAAGTGCTGAGTGACACCCCATAATTTCGTGGTGCTTTCCCAAAATTTTTTTCCTGATTCAACAGGATCGCAGAGGAATTCTCCAACATTCTGCAATCCACCAACTATGACGCCACCAGATCCATCCCATACTCCGTCACGAAAATTCATCATGCAGCTGGTAAGGTATTGAATTGGCGATCCAAGCAAAGAATCAGCTGCGATAGAGTCAGCAACAGTAGCGAGTTGATCAAAATTATTTTTAAGAGCCAGTAAATTCGAATTACAGTGGTAAGCCTCTTGGGCGAGTGCGGGTTCTAACAATCGCTGGGTTAATAATTCTATTTTTCCTGGGAGTCGTTTCCATGTGCGATTAAAACTGATGGCTTTGGACCGAAGGTTTAAAAAAATTTCAGAGGCATTTTCAAAATTTATTGTTTGAACAAAAACAGCAATAACAAGCCCACTGGACATCTTAATATGATCAAGATATCCGTTTTCGATTTGAATTGGTTTTTTCATAAGAAGGTCAACACTAGGAATGACTCCGGCTTTAACAAAGACGACCGTCTTGCCAAGATCCCCACTGTAAATACGGTTGATGGAAGCAAGTGAAGTTTTAGTTTTCGAAAAACCCTCTGGAAGAACGATTTGATTAAGTTCTCGCTCAACAAAGAACTGATCTAAGGTTTTGAGCAAGTTGGAGATATCTTTTTCGATGTGTGCATAAGTTTGAATTTGGTAAGTGAAATCTGGGGCGTCTGTTTTTTTTTGGATAATTTGCGCCGAGGAAAAAAAAGAAAGAAAAAAATGAAGAAAAAAAATGAAAGAAATTAATGGCTTCACAGAATACTTAACGGAGAATTGAGCGTGCAAATTAAGGACTATGTTAAATTTCAGTGATCCATTATGGCACGGTTTTTAACAGCTTCTAAAATTTCAACTATAAACAAAAAAATTTAAGTAAAATTCTCAAAATTAGACAACGGCAAATCGCCGATCAAGCAATCTCTCAACCAAATCTTCCCGTGATATAGCTCTCAGTTTTTTTCTCTTGAGGCTTGGTGAAAACCTCGGCGGTAGCTCCGAATTCAATCAGTTCACCCAATAAGAAAAAAGCTGTTTTATCAGATATCCGCGCGGCTTGTTGCATATTGTGAGTCACGATGATGATAGTGACTTGTTTTCGAAGCTCCATGATGAGCTCTTCGATTTTAGCTGTGGAAATTGGATCAAGCGCACTGGTGGGTTCATCCATTAAAATCACCGGCGGACTGATGGCTAAAGTGCGAGCGATGCACAAGCGTTGTTGCTGTCCACCGGATAAACTTGTCCCAGGAGCTTTCAACTTGTCTTTGACCTCTTCCCAGAGGGCCGCTTGTTTCAAGCAATATTCCACGACGTCTGCGACATATGATCTTTTTTTAATTCCACGAATGGTGAGGCCTGCCGCAACATTGTCAAAAATTGACATCGAAGGAAAAGGATTTGGTTTTTGAAAAACCATTCCAATCTTGGCGCGAATTTCCACGGGGTCGGTGCCGCGCTCATAAAGATCTTGCTGAAAAAGTTCAGCCTTTCCTTTAACCCAAGCGCCTTCGGTTTCCTCGTGCAGGCGATTTAAGCAGCGTAAGAAAGTTGATTTTCCACAACCCGACGGACCAATCAAAGCCACAAGATCTTTTCGATGGATATCCATCGAAACACCTTTGACGATTTCGGCATTACCGAAACCTGCTCGCAGTTCTTTAATAGAGAGGACTAAGTCTTTGTTAATCATAGCGTCTGGCTAGGTTTATCTCGAAAAATGAGTAAGCGCGCAACTAGATTGAAGCAAAAGACCATCGTCATCAGCAAAAATGCTCCCGCCCAGGCTTGATTGTGCCACTCATCAAAAGGACTGATGGCATAGCTATAAATTTGCACCGGAAGGCTTGGCATGGGTTCACCCAGCCCGTGAGGCCAAAAGCGGTTGCCAAAAGCCGTGAAGAGCAAAGGTGCGGTTTCTCCAGCGATGCGGGCAATTCCTAACATGATTCCTGTCGTTACAGAAGGCAGGGCACCCTTTAAGACAATTGAAAGAATGACTCTCCAGCGAGGAATTCCAAGCGCCAAGCCGGCTTCTCGAATGTGCTGAGGAATAAGGCGTAAAACTTCTTCTGTGGTTTTTACGACAAAAGGAAACATCAAAATGGAAAGCGCTAAGCCGCCAGCATAAGCCGAAAAAGTTTTTGTGGGCACCACCACCACAGAATAAATATAGAGTCCAACCACTATGCTGGGAACGCTCGTTAATAAATCGACTACAAATCTCATGATGAAAGCAATTTTCCCTTTGCCGTACTCTGAAAGAAAAACTCCGCCAAAAACTCCAATAGGAATTCCAATGATAGAGCCCAGGGTAACTAAAATCAAACTGCCCCACAGTGAGTTAGCCATGCCGCCACCGGGTTGACCAACAGGAGTAGGAAGAGAAGTAAAAAACGCCCAATTCAAAGCGGGCAAGCCTGATTTAATCACATGTACAAAAACAAAAAATAAAGGCACAATTGCTGAAATTGCCATCACACTAATAATGATGAGAGCGGCCCAATTTCGAATTTTTCTTTCGGTCGATAATTCGAGCATCAAGTAGGAGTGTCTGGGTTTCATCGTGAGCCCCTGGTGACGCGCCAAATGATGAGTCTTGCAAATCCATTCACCACCATAGAAACCAAGAGTAGCCCTAATCCGATAGCTGATAAACTTGAAAGGTGCAAGCCGGCGTTGGCTTCCGCGTATTCGTTGGCAATCACACTCGACATAGTCGCTGCCGGAGAAAAAAGTGAAGCTGAAATATCGGCGCGGTTTCCGATCACCATGGTAACAGCCATTGTTTCGCCCATTGCGCGACCTAATCCTAAAATCACGGCGGAGAAAATTCCTGCCAAACCTGGTCGGAGCACCGCTAAAATAATTGTTTCCCATGTTGTCGCGCCCAATGCTTTTGCTCCCTCTCGATAAATGAGTGGAATAGAGCGAAAAACTTCAACACAAATTGCTGTGATTGTTGGTGTGATCATGATTGCTAAAACTAGGCCCGATGTAAAAAGACCAAGTCCAAAGGGTGGTCCCTGAAAAAGTTCCAAGCCGGGAGTTAAAGATTTTAATGCGGGCTGAATATAATCTTTTACAAAAGGAGCCAAAATAAAAATTGCCCATAAACCATAAACTACACTCGGAATTGCTGCTAAAAGTTCAATCAACATTTGCACCGGTCGACGCAAGAATCGCGGACCAATTTCTGTTAAAAACAGAGCTGAACCCACGGCCACGGGAGTCGCCATAAGAATCGCGATCAAGGATGATATCAGAGTTCCATAAATAAAGGCCAAAGCTCCAAAATGATTTTGGTTAGGACTCCATTCTTGACTGAAGAAAAATCGCCAACCGAAAGCTTGAAAGGTTTCTGCCGAGCTCGAATAAAGATAAATAAAAATCGTTAGAAAAATAAAAATAATCAGAAGAGCTAGGCCTCTCAGGCCGTTAAAAAAAAGAAGGTCCGACCAGCGGACCTCACGTCTTTTTTTTGATTGTAGGAAGTGTTTTAACTGCTTAATTGGTTTTTACCTTTTCTACTTGGCTCAGTACTTTTTTGCGCAATTCTAGCGGCAGCGGAGCATAATTAATGTCTGATGCTAACGCCTGCGCTTTTTCAGTCAATACCCATTTAACCAATTTTAATAATTTATCGCCTTTTTCTTTAGACATTCCGTCGTATACCAACATCCAAGTGAACGAAGAAATTGGATAAGCACCTTTTGAATCTGAGTCCGTGATCGAAGCTTTGAAATTATTTTTTACCATTTCCTCAACGACTTTTCCACCAGCAGCGGCGGAAACCGAGCGAGGGCTTGCATCAATAAATTCACCTTTTTTGTTTTGAATCAAGGCATAGGCCAATTTATTTTCAAGAGCATAAACCAACTCAACATAACCAATGGCGCCTTCAGTTTGTTTAATCAAACCTGCGACTCCCGCATTGCCTTTGGCTCCCAAAGAGCCTTTGAACCAATCAACCGTTTTTCCGGCTTTTCCTTGCCATGCTGGAGAAACTTTCGCCAAGTAGTCAGAAAATACCGCCGTTGTTCCGGAACCATCCGAGCGAGTGGAAACAACAATCGCAAGCGCTGGCAATTTCAAACCATCATTAAGTTTTGCAATTTGTGGATCATTCCATTTTGTGATTTTTCCAGAGAAAATATCAGCAATGACAGTACCGCTCAATTTAACTTGTCGATCTAATTTTAAGTTGTAACTAACAACCACAGCACCCATGACCATCGGTATATGAACCACTGGTTTTGGAGCGGATTTTTCTTCATCAGCAGTCATGGGAGCATCACTTGCACCAAAATCAACAGTGCCTGCGATCAATTGGCGAATTCCTCCGCCGCTGCCGATGCCTTGATAATTAACAGTCACTCCACTGTCAATTTTTTGATATTCAGTGAACCACTTAGTATAGATCGGCTCCACAAAAGTTGAGCCCGCGCCATTGATCAAAAGCGGAGCCGCCATGGCTCTCATCGAAATGATCAGGGCGACAAGTGCCACCAAGGATGTAAGAATTAAATTCAAATTAACGTACTGACTTATTCTTCGAAAAGACTTGCTATACATAATATTACCTCTTGTTGTTTTCGTATTTTCTACCGACCAAGGTCGAGAGTCACGTCAGGGAATCGTTAGGAATATTTTTATGACATTAAAGCTATTAATTTCAGTAGGTTATTGGTTTCGGAACTTTAAATTTGCCGGCTGCCAGGTTTTCTTTAGGCCATGACCCACGAATTATAATCCATAAAAAAGCTCATTCGTAATTTAACAGCTTTCGGCGAACGGCTAAGCCGTGACCCATGCCCTTAAACGATGAACAAATCTTTACGCAACTGTTAAATATGGCCAGTCCAAGTTTCGAATCGAATCGCCCTCTAAATCAAACATAAGTTCACGTCACTCCTCCGCATTTTTTGCACTTCCACACTCATTATGGGTATCGGTCGCCAAGAAAACTTTTTTAAAATCAAGTCCCATCATCGCTATTCCTATGGAGGAGTTTTGCGGAACAAAAGACTCGGGAAAGGACAACGGCCACTTTCCACTCGCGATCCGGTTCACGTTGTTTTCAAAATCAATAAAAATCATCCTTCAATCAAAAGTCTTCGCTCGCCCAAATGCTTTGCACTGATTCAACGGCTTCTCAAAAAATATTCCATTCATTTTTACATTAAGGTGGACCAGGTTTCGATTCAGCACGATCATTTCCACTTGCTCCTCCGCGCGCCCAGACGATGTCAATTTCACTATTTTTTCCGTGTATTTGCAGGGCAAATTGCACAGCAACTGCAAATGGCGACCGGTACCCAAAAGGCATGTAACAAGAAGAAAAGTCTTTGGAAGTACAGACCTTTTTCACGAGTAGTTAAAAGTTATCGAGCCTACGAGATTGTTAGAGATTATATCAAACTCAATGAAAAGGAAGCTCAAGGAAAAATATTATATCGAAAAAATCGATTGCGAGGTCTTTCGACAAGCGATTGGGATATTTTATGGACATAAATTTCATCCCACTTGATGCGTGATGAATTAAACTATGAAATCTTATTTTTTAAAAAAGACGTCACCAGTCAATATTAAAATTAGCACATGAGTATAGCTATCTCGCTTCCCAGCTACGCAGGAATCTCAAAAGCGTAAGCTACTTCCGTTAGGAAGTGCCCTGAAAAATCTATTCCCTTCTAGTGATCTTTTTTTAAGAGATAAAGACCTGGAATTTCTCCATATCCTTGTCGCGGCACAACGGTCATTGGCCGTCTCTTTCACATTAGGGGTTCCAGTGTAGGTTTCAAGCCATGATTGAAAATGAATAAAAGAAGACTACTTCGCGCTCTCACGAACAAAAAGTGAGATGTGGTAGCGAACCATGGCATCGAATTCAACTTTTTGATCAAGGAAAGTCCATTGTAATTCTTTGAACGGTCCTCGTTTGGCAATAATCAAATGTTCTTCCATTAGTTGAGTTGCAGCTTGGCCACTGTTGGTGGCGGTAGAGGGCATGTATTGATTTGGTCCTAAAAAATTAAAACGAATGCTGATCACACCCGGGGATTTCATGGAGAAAATCATTTTATAGCCATTGCGGAATAACATAAAATCCGCCTGAGTTTTGGCAATTCCATAAATCTTGATTCTTCCGAGAGGAGAAGACTTCAATTCATTGAAGGCATTAGAAGACTCGATCATTTCGTTTTTTAATAATTGAAGAAAATGAAGGGTCTCGTGAGCCAGGATTTGATCATTATCGAAACCAATCGACATATCGACCACACCAGTCTCTTCCATGCGTTGTTCTGACTTAACTAAATCTTTGATCCAATTGAGTCGCTCTCCGGCCTTCTCCATAGATCCTCCTAGCCTCATATTTTTGACTGTGAATCATAATGTCAAGCATAATGCAAGTTGTCGCGCCACTCGCTCGTTAAAAGTAAATTCCAAGGCCCAAATTTGGCCCTGAAGTGAGCGAGAAGTCGGAAGGAATGTAAACTCCCGCATAAAAAGTGAGCGGAAATTGATAACCCAAAGTGGTATCAACTCTTCCCTCGCCGCCCACAGACCAAAAACTTTCTGAAAGCCGCACTCTCTGATAATTTTGGGAATTGGAATTATAGGCAAAGCCATCAAGATTAACTCCGTCAGCAATAACAGCAGCATGAACTTGTTTAAAGAAAATCGGCGTGGTTTTCCAGCCGTGATAAAGTCTCTTGATTGGAAAGCGGTATTCCAAAGTCAAATTGTTCAAAACTCGTCCTTGGAAGGTCGCACTCGGATAGGCTCGCATGAGGTATTGCGGCATGGCAGTATTGACAAAAGTTTGTTGTGAAAAAGTGTAGGCATAGTTAGCAGAGATCGATTTATCCATCATAAAACTTTGGAATTTTGCCATCAAAGCATGTCGTTTAGGCAAAAAAGAAGACCAATATTTTACGAGAGACAATTCAGCTTGATTGTAATCCAACTGCCCACCGCCTGGCAAAAAACTGGTGAGCATAAGCCCCCCGCCAAAACCAGATTCCGGGGAAATTTGAGCACCCGACATTGCAAAATTTGAGTACGCCATTTGTAAGCTTGGCCCAGTTTGATTGGTGGTCAGAGGGGAAATAATACGATTCATTTTTGTCCAGCCAATGCCGCCTTGAAGATAAGGACTCATCGTAGTGAATTCCCAATTGATTTGAATATTATCAAAAACATTTCGTTCAGGAACGTTTCCAGGCAAGGTCACCGTCAGGTCGCTCAAGGTGGTGAGTACTTTGGCAGAAGTTTGCATATTTAAATAACTGAGGGAATAACTCAAGTGATTGAAGCCAATGTCGTAAAGACCATTCGCAGACCACGCATGTTTGTTCAGAGGGTCTTGACTGGAGGTTGAGGCCGACAGGTAGCTGGAAAAAGAATCCCATGAAAACCAGGGCAACCAATATTTTGGCAACAAATATTGTGCAGAAGAATAGTCTTCGATTTCGGCTTTACTCTCAGCTTTATGGACGACTTCTGACTCATCCACAGTTTTTAAATCAGTGCGATTGGCAGGATAGCGATCCACAAAGAGCGGGCCGACCATTGGGAGCTCAATAGGTAGTTCTGCTGAAGCTCTTGCATTCAAGCGATTCATTTTCAGACCTTGGGAGGTTTGCTCGCTGAGATAATACTCATCACGTGACCAATCCCAAGTGCTTTCGAAAATGGCACTCAATGAGTGTGTGACAGGTTTTGCTGAAGTCAAAGTGTCGTTAGCCACATAGAGATTATGAATGCCATTCACTGAGCTCGTGAAGAAAAGTTTCCCATTCACAATGCTTGGAAAATTAGAATTAGTGAATTTTGGTAAAATCACTTTTACTTGATGTGTTTGAAGATCCAAAATCTGCAAAAATTCTTGTCCATGCTCTCGATAAGAAAAAATTAAGTGTTGGGCATCTAAGTAAGTGGGGTGACTGCAACGAGCTTGCAGTGGTGCCGAAATCAAAGTTCCAACTTCGATTTTTTTTTCGAGATCAAAATTAGCAATTTCAGTTTTCCCTGGGAGCACTTTCACAAAGGTAATAAATTTCCCATCGGGAGAGACCACGGGCTCTCGGGCGCGCAAGCCAGAGCTCAAACGTTCCACTTTGTCGGTTTTGATGTTGTAAATATACAGATCTGAGAGGTTTTGATACCAATTGAGGTCATCCACTTTATCGAAAACAATGCGTTGGGAATCTGCAAACCATGAAAGACGACTGATGGAACCTCCCGGGGGACCATCTTCGTCAGAGGACTCTTCAATGCCATGAAGGTGGACACGCGGCAGAGGAGAATGAAGCTCGCTGGAGGTTTCTCCCGTTCGAGTTTCCAATTCGTCTTTCATTTGCGAAGGATTGAAGGCGATATCGAGAGCCGGTCGAATCAAAACGCGCAAAGATCTTTTTGTGGTTTCATCTTTGCCGATAAAGGCCATTTTAAGTCCATCGGGGCTGAGGCTCGGAGTGAAGGACTCGACCTCTTTGAAATTTAAACTCTCTGAATTTGTTGGAGGCACAGTCTTGATTTGAGAAATTTGATTCTTTAAACGGACTTCCAGTTTTGTGTGCATAAGATCAAACAGATCGTAGTAAGTCATTCCGATCAAATTCTCAGCCGGTTGATTGATCAAATAAGGAAGCCGTCCACCGTGAGCCCAAGAAAGATCATGGGCGATCTTTGGGGTCTTCATTTCAATAAGTTCGGACCACATCGCAGCACCAATTAAGTAAGGTCGTGCGCCGTAAGGCCAAGTCGGAATGTTCACTTCATTGGCTTCAGAAATTTTCATTTCGTTCCAGTGATTATCCAGAACATAACTTCGTAACCAAGCGTCCTGCTGTGGAGATCTCAATCTTCCCGCCGTTGAAAAGCGAGTTTCCATTTCCACCGCCAAACCCTCATGCCACCAGCGCGGAAGTAAAATATTTGGCGACATCAGCGATCCGAAAAAATAACTTAAGCCCAACACGGTGTCCCGCTGAGGGCTCATCGCAAGAATGTGTGTGAATTCGTGAGTGACAAGTTCGGAAGCCCAATCGTTGTACTCACCGATGCTTTCTTGCGGAGCTGGTAGCACGGGATAAACCATGATCAGCGGATAGGGAAAAACGGTGGCCGCGCCGTTGGTTAAATCGGTATGATCATCAAGGACCACGGTGGTTTTTATTGGACCTGCTGGAAATAAAGGCGCTACATTTGCGTAAGCCGCCTCCAGCCTTGCTGCGTAGATATTCGCCAATTCCTGATGACGCGCATCATATACTAACTCAAAGTGAGGAAGGTGCAGGGTTTTCCACTCAATGCTGGGATCAACCTGCGCTTTTGTCGAGAGTGAGAACGACAATAATGAGATGAAAAGGCCAAAGTACAGAGATATTATTTTTTTCGACATGACGCCGATTGCATCATGAGGAAAGCAATTTGACAACAGAACTTCCCCTATTCAAGAATGGCAGGGTTACAAACAGGAGGTTCTTAAAGTGACGATTTTCAAAACGCTTGTGAAATTTTCTTCGATGGGTCTGATGGTTTTAGTTCTAGCGGGCTGCCCTAGTAAAAAAGTTTCAACTGATACTAATGCCGAGGGCTCTGCACCTGCAGCTTCCCCACAAATTGATAGCACTCCGATGAACTTTGATTCTGCGGGCAGTGATAGTGGAAAAATCGATGGATTGGAAACTGTCCACTTTGAATATGATAAAGCGGCTTTAAAAGGCGAAGAAAAAAAGAAAATTGAAGGTAATGCGGCTTGGATGAAGTCTCATGCAAAAATCAATGTTCAAATTGAAGGACATTGTGACGCAAAAGGTTCTATCGAGTATAACTTAGCTCTCGGTGAACGACGTGCAAAAGCGGCTCGTGAGTACATGACTTCTTTGGGCATAGAGGCTTCTCGTTTGAGTATTATTAGCTATGGCAAAGAAAAGCCAATCTCTTCAGGAGACAGCGAATCAGCTTACTCAAAAAACCGTCGCGCAAATTTTGTGCCTTTAGCACAATAAGATATTAGGAAAATTTTATGGTTCGGCCGACAGTAGAAAAAAAATCATCGAAGTTGGCCGCGCTCTATCTTTTTTTGACCTTATTTTTTGGCGGAGTGAATGCCTGCGTGACACTTCCGCCACCACCTATAGAGCAATACACTTTAGCTCGAGCGGCGATTGATGCCGCAAAAGCGGTCGATGCCGCGAGATACTCTCCTGGATATTTTCACAAGGCAGAATTAGCTTATCGAACAGCACAAACAGCCTATGAAGATCGTGATTATGAAACGGCCTCTGAAGAATTTCGTTCGGCCAGAGAATATGCAGAAAAAGCAGAAAATTCAGCGCGCTTGACTCGATTTAAAAACGGAGAGGTTTTATGAAATTGAAAATATTGGGCCTAGCTATTCTTGGTTCAGTGTCTCTGTCATTGTCTTTGTCTGGATGCTTGATGACCAGAGAAGAAATTGCCGGCGAAGAGCAAAAGAAAGCTGTTCAACAACAAGTATCTAATTTGCAGAAAAGTCATGCTGATGCGCAATCGCATTACACTGAGTTGAACGAAGAGCTTCGAGATCTTCATGGTAAAATCGAGTCTCTAGAAAATCGTCAAACAACGGTCGCACGAGATCGTGAAAAAACCCAAAATTTGAATGATCAGCAGTTAGCGGAGACCAATAAAAAAGTTCTTCTCCTTCATGAGGAAATCCAAAAACTTGAAAACCAAGTGAGCTTTCTGAGTCAAGAATTGATTAAAGTGTCACAAGTTCAGGCGACCGCGGCCTCCGCACCAGTTTCCACTGGCGATAAGCCCAAGGCAGGAGAGAAAAAAGCTGATACTTTCAAATTAGGAGAAGACGCATTCAATAAAAAAGATTGGCGAAATGCGATCCTTCAATATGAAAACTATCGAAAATTTTATCCAAAAGGAAGACATGTTGCCGTTGCGACCTACCGAATAGGGCTTTGTTTTAAAGAATTGGGAATGAAAGATGAAGCAAAAACTTTCTTTGAAGAAGTGATTTCAAACTATCGTGATACAGCTTTGGCGAAACAGGCAAAGGATCAACTAAAGAAAAAGAGAGAGTGATTGAGTTTATTTAAACGAGTTTTGGCCATTGAAACAAGTTGCGATGATACCTCGGTGGCCATCGTCCGCCATGATGCTTGGGTGGAGGCTGTGGTTTCTGCAAACCAAGATTTACAACATGCGCCCTTTGGCGGAGTTGTTCCTGAAATTGCTAGCCGCAATCACACTCTTCAAATACTTCCATTGATTGAAGAAACTTTTAAAAAATCGGGATTGAATTGGTCACAAATCGACGGTGTGGCCGTCACGAATCGTCCGGGTCTTGTTGGCTCTTTGATTGTTGGTTTGGTTGTGGCTAAAACAGTGGCACAGACAAAAAACATTCCATTGATTGGAGTGAATCATTTAGAGGGTCATATAATGGCTCCTTTTTTGAAAGACTCAGAATATGCTCCAGCTGAAAATTTTTCTTTTCCGATGATTGTTTTAGCCGTCAGCGGCGGGCACACCAGTATTTATCGAGCGAATGATTTTTCTGAATATGAAATTTTAGGCGTGACAAAAGACGACGCGGCTGGCGAGGCCTTTGATAAATTTGGAAAGATGTTGGGGCTGGGCTTTCCGGGTGGAGTGAAAGTTGATCAGTTGGCAGCTTTGGGTAAATCAGACGCTTATATTTTTCCGCGCGGATTAATTCACGAGGAAAACTTACAAATGAGTTTTTCTGGTTTGAAGTCCGCGGCACAAAGAGTGGTTGAAAAAATCCATCCGGAAGAACTTCCCAAGCATTTACCGGATCTTTGTGCTTCCTTTCGCGAAGCTGTGGTTGATGCTCTTTTATCCAAGCTGGACCGAGCCGTTACCCAGACAAAAATAAAAAACGTTGTTATCACGGGAGGTGTGAGTGCGAACTCACGACTGCGTGAGCGTGCCACTGAATGGGCAAAACACAAAAAACTTATTTTACAAATCCCGCCGCTTCGCTATTGCACAGACAATGCGGCGATGATTGGCTTGGTTGGTATTCGTCGTTTGAATAAGGGAGAAGCCTCCCATTTAACTTTAGGGCCATCGCCCTCTTCCTGGCCGCAGGATTTTTCATGACGGCGAGAGAACGTATTCTTACTCTTATGAGAGAGCTCCAGATCGAACCCAAAAAAAGTTTAGGGCAGAATTTTTTAATCAGCGATCATGTGATTAAAAAAATTCTTGATCGAGTGGTCGGATTACAGCCGCAATCACTAGTTGAAGTCGGGCCGGGTTTAGGGGCACTAACCTTCGGGCTTCGTGAAATGCAGGTTCCCTTTGATTTGATCGAGCTCGATTCCAAATTTGCTCAGTATTGGAGAGATCAGGCGTTGCCTGTGTTTGAACAAGATGCTTTGCAATGGGATTGGGGAAATCTTTCTTCGCCTCGAAAAAGGGTTTTAGTGAGCAATTTACCCTATCAAATATCATCGAGTTTAGTGATTGATCGCACTTTGGATCAGTCGGTAGACGCCATGGTTTTGATGTTTCAAAAAGAAGTGGCTCAGCGTTTGAAAGCGCAAGTCACTGCAGAAAATTATGGAATGCTTTCGGTTTTTGCTCAGGTTTTTTGGGACTTGGAAAACTTGCTTGAAGCGAGTAGCGGAGATTTTATGCCACCGCCGAAGGTGGCGAGCCGGGTTTTGGTTTTTCAGAAAAAAGAATCTTTAGTGAATGATCGAAGTCAATTTTTGAAATACATTAAAGCTTGTTTTATTCAGCCCAGAAAACTGATGGTTTCGAATATAATGCAGGGGACTGGTCAACCTCGAGAGGAAATCATTGCTGGTTTCGATAGGTTGAAACTCAAAGAAAAGATCCGAGCTCAGGAAGTTTCCGTGAAACAATTCATCGCTCTTTATCAAGTGTTGGGATATAAGTAGCATATGAGTATTCAAATCATTTGTGAAAATCGTAAAGCTCGATACGACTATGATATCATCGAGACTTATGAAGCTGGAATGGCACTTCTTGGTAGTGAAGTGAAGTCTATGCGGGATAAACAAATGCAATTGAAAGATTCCTATGTGATTTTTAAAGGAAATGAAGCTTTCTTGCAAAATGCCCACATTGCTGAATACAAATCTAGTTCTTACAATAATCATGTGCCAGAAAGACTTCGAAAATTGATTATGCATCGCCATGAGCTTGATAAAATTTATGCCGCCTTAAGAGAAAAGGGACTCTCATGCGTTCCGCTGAAGGTTTACTTTAAAAAAGGTCGTGCCAAAATTGAGATCGCTCTTGTTAAAGGTCGTAAAACCCACGATAAGCGTGAAGCCATTAAGAAACGCGACGAGCAGCGGGAGACCGCGAAATCTTTGCAACGGTCGCGCCGGTAGACGGCGGCCGGTTTGGTAATTTTAATTGAGCTCGCTTTTGTTGAACCAAAGTTTTCCAAATAACCAGGGATTCGCGATTGTTGGGATCAATAGCAATTTTTTCTAATAGCTTGATTTCATGTTCTGTGTGGGCGCGCAGGGACCGGTACATATAAGAATAGGTATCCAAGAGATCTGAAAGATCATCATTGGAGCGAAAACGAAAATCAGGGTGAGACCAGTCTCCTTGAGTGACTTTTTTCATATGACGCTCAAGATGAATGACCGGCTTAATCACATTGGCAGTAAAACGTAAGCCAAGGACCAAACAAAAAACAAATACCGCGCCAAGGGTTGCCAGCGCAAAAAGTCCAAATCCTACGATCTCGCGATCCAAATGCATCACCAATTCGGGGTTTGTAGCAAATGCCAATTGTTTAAAAATTTCATAGTTTTGTTGCACTTGATAAAAAGCAACACCAAGAAACAGCGCCACCGTGCCAAAAACAGCCGCAACGAGAAAGCCTGTGTATTTCCACTGAAATGATCTGTGAGAGGCTTTCCATGCACTTTTTCCCACCGGTCGATTCCGAAAAACGAGTTCTGGTCTTCTTTGTAGCAAATGGCTCGTGTTTAGCATGAATCTTTATCGGTTGCTCGATTGATTTTCGAAAGGGATTTTAAGTGAAAAATGACTAAGAATAAGTCAGTATTAAGGTCATCGCCGCTCTCGTTAGGGTGGTCGAAGGTCTTGGAGGAATAAATGTTTATAAAGTTGAGTCCTATGTTCCTTTTTGTTTTGAGTATAGGATTACAGTTCGGATGTGCGAGTTCTAACTCTTCGAATACTTATCATTCCAAGGAGGGTTCATCGTCGGAAACTCGACCTTTAGTCGATGATAAATATCGACTAAAGGCAGATCGAGAAAAATTTGATGAAATACGAGCTCAAGTTCCGTCTGAAAAGAAAACTGAAAATGACGAAGTGGCCTTTATCATGCAACTCATGAACGATCCGAGCAAAACGCCTTCGAATATTCGCGAAAAGTTCGACTCCACGCTGGGTAAAAAAAGAGAACGATTTTCAAAAGACATTCAAAAAGAACGTGAAGATTTTACGAAAAAGGAACGTAAGGATCGTGAAGTCTTTTTAAAACAAATGGAAGATCATCGAAAAGATTTTTTGCGTTCCAAACACACAAAAGAGGAGCGGGATGATTTTTTCAATCATCAGGAAGAGCTGCGCAAAGAGTATTTTGAAAATCAACGCGAGCGCAGAAATGATTTTGAAGCAGACGTCTTAGAGCGCAGAAAAGATTTTGAAGATTATGCCCGAAGTAAATCCTCGGAATTTCAACAAGAGTATCGAGCTTTTCAACGTCGGCATGAAGATTACGAAAAAGAGAAGGAAAAACAAAAAAAAATAGCAGCGGAAGCAAGTAAAAGCCCATCGATCGCCCCAGCAGGCCAATTAAAGGCTGATCCGCAAACGACCCCAGAGGTGAAATCTTTCTTACAAGAATTTATGGAGATTCCAGCGGTTCCAGGAACTCAGCTTGAAAGCGGTGATTGATTAACTACAAAATTATTTTCTATTTTTTACGAATGGGATTCACGGCTTTTGGTGGCCCCTTGGCCATTATTGCGCAAATTCAAAGAGATTTAGTTGATAAACAAAAGCTCATTACCGAGGAAGAGTTTAAAAAGTCCTTGGCACTGATAAAAACTTTGCCTGGTCCAACGGCGGCTCAGGTCTTAACTTTCATTGCTTACCGATTAGGTGGTTTTTGGACTGCGTTTTTCTCTCTGTCATTTTTTATCTTACCGTCTGCTTTAATGATGGTGGGTTTGGCAATTTATTACGATAAGTTTCGCGCTAACGCCGAAATTTTGAATCTGCTGGAGGGGATGCAGGCTGGTGCTTTTGTTTTAATAGTGATGGCCTTGTACTCTCTAACAAAAGGAAATTTTACTCAAAATCGATTTTGGGTTTTATTTGTTATTTCACTTTTAGTTTTAGGTCCACTGAAAATATTTGAACCCTTTGTGATCATTGGTGCAGGTGTCTTTTCTCTATTTTTGAACTTTAAGCCGCGACCATTAAAATTGAGTTCTTATATCAGCTTAGATCTTTTTTTAATTTGTCTGAAAGCTGGGGGTTTGGCTTTTGGTACTGGTTTTGCCATCTTGCCTCTCTTGCAAAAAGATTTTGTAGAAGTACAACACTGGGTAACAAAAGATCAGTTTATGGACGCCTTGTCCTTTGGACAATTAACTCCGGGTCCAATTTCAGTGACCGTAACTTTTGTGGGCTATCGGCTAGCCGGATGGTTGGGGGCGTTGGTGGCGACGGTTGGAATTTTCCTTCCAGGGTTTTTCAATATGACCACTTGGTTCCCTCGTGCCTACAATTGGTTTTCAAGACAGGTGTGGGTGAAGTCTTTTTCAGTGGGAGCGACGGCCGCGATAGCAGCAGGCATCGTCATTGTTTTACTATCCTTGCTAGAGACGATCCGTGGACCTCAACTCATTATTCCATTTCTTTTATTGGGATTGAGTTTTCGTCGAAATATTCCAAGTTGGGCCTTAGTTGTCATCAGTGGTCTTAGCTGGTGGCTTGTCAGTCACGCTATTCTTGAAAAAAGTCTTTTGTAAACATCCATTACAACTCCTGTTAAAAGAGTTTTTGAGGCATTTGAAAGTTTAGTGAATTGAGCTCCAAGCATGAGGATTTTATCATTAGTAGGATTTTCTTCAATGTGCTTGACGGTGGAGTCAACAAGAATTTCTTTTCGCCCTGCAAGCTGAATTTTCCCGCTCAATCGGTCATTCTTTTTTATTTCAAAATCATTTTTTTTGAAACTTAAGCGACAGCCCCCAGCGCTCAAATCAATCAGTGGAATTTTTACCGGTTTTTTTAACTCTTTTTCGTTGTGAAAAAGAACTTGAAAATGAGCATCATAGCTTGTGGGCAATTTGAGCCTAAAATCTTCTCTTCTTTGTATTCTAAAAATTTCTGAATCTAGACTTAGTGTGATTGTTTTTTCAGAAAAAGTACAATCACACAGAGTCAGATATTTTTCGGCACCGACACCAAATTGCAAAATAACCTGATTAAAATTTGTTTTTTTGGTCGTGGCGGTTCCAAATTCGCATTTAAGCTGGTTGCGCACAAGGCTGATCGGCACAACAGAAAATACGTCATCACAAGGGGAGGCTGATTTGATCAGGAGATCTTTTCGCTCCAAAAGAAGGCCATCAAGAAGTTTCCTTTTTTCCTCGAAATCCTTAATTTTAATAAAAATGGTTTCTTGTTTTTCTGACACAAGTGAAGCCCTCAAGTTTTAATTCTAAGTGAGTCTGTTGATTTGTAAAGTCTTTTGTCAAGTCGGTCAAAACTTGTTAGGCTTTGGCCATGAAAACAAATAGAAAAACAATTATCGAACCATTTCGAATTAAAGTTGTAGAGCCGCTTCCTCAAACAACAAGAACTCAGCGGGAGACTTTGCTGAAGGAAGCTGGCTATAATCTTTTTTTAGTCAAAGCGAAGAATGTGACCTTCGATTTTTTAACTGACTCTGGAACCACCGCCATGAGTGCCGCACAATGGGGCGCTATGATGGTGGCCGATGAAGTTTACGCGGGTTCCACTAGTTTCGAAAGATTTGAAAAAAAGATTCAAGAAATCATGGGTTATAAATTTGTTCTTCCAACGCATCAAGGGCGCGCGGCAGAGAAATTATTATTCACTTCCCTTCTGAAAAAAGGCGACCTCGTCCCTTCCAATAATCACTTTGATACGACTCGTGCCAATATTGAATATCAAGGAGCGGAAGCGGTTGATCTTGTGATTGAAGAAGGTAAAGACCCTCAGCTTAATTATCCTTTCAAAGGAAATATCAACTTACAAAAATTGGAAGATTTTTGTAAGCAATACGCTTCTCACATTCCTTGCGGCATGATCACTATCACAAATAACACCGGCGGCGGGCAGCCCGTGTCTATGGAAAATCTTCGTGGGGCTTCAGAGATTTACAAACGTTATAAAATTCCATTCATTCTTGATGTTTGTCGATTTGCAGAAAATAGCTACTTTATCAAAGAGCGTGAAAAAGGAATGGCGGATAAATCTATTCGCGAGATTGTTAAAATGACCTTCGATTTAGCAGACGGTTGTATGATGAGTGCCAAAAAAGATGCAATGGTAAATATCGGCGGATTTATTGCTCTGAAAAATGATGAGTGGGTAGAGAAACTCCGCAGTCTTTTGATTTTGACAGAAGGTTTTCCTACTTATGGAGGCCTGGCTGCGCGAGATTTGGAAGCAATGGCGGTGGGTTTAGAGGAAGGCATGGATGAGGATTACTTATCCTATCGAGTGGCCGTAAGCCGTTACATGGCAGCTGGTTTGAACAAAGCCGGAATCCCGACTCTCCAGCCGGCCGGAGGGCACGCTGTTTATATTGATGCAAAAGCTTTTTTGCCGCATATTCCGCAAGAACAATTTCCGGGACAAGCTCTTGTTTGTGAACTGTATTTATCGGAGGGAGTTCGTGCTTGTGAAATTGGCTCAGTGATGTTTGGTAAAAAAGAAAACAATAAATTTATTCCCTCAAAAATGGAGCTTGTGCGATTGGCTTTTCCTCGTCGCGTGTACACACAAAGTCATGTCGATTATATTTTAGAAGGAATGGGAGAGTTAGCGGAACGAAAAAACTCTTTGAAGGGTTTAAAATTCAGTTATGAACCCGCCATTCTTAAACATTTTACGGCAAGATTTGAGCCGTTTTCATAATCAATGATTTTTTATCAGAAATTATGGTTTGAAATTATATCAGCAATAACGGGTTGATAAGACTTATTTTCACAAGTTTGAGCTCTCAGGTGAGCAAAAAGAGAAATTAAAATTGACTCAATGATTGGCGAATCATACAGAGAGGCAATATCAAATTTGTTCGGTGCGTTTTGTTGGGGGGCTCATGAATATGTTTTTCGCCGTCTGCTGTTTGCTTGCTGGTGTTGCTTTCGCTTCTTCGGCGTTAGGCCAAGCCTCGGCGACCACTCTTCAAATTTCTGCTACGACAACGGTCGATTCTTCTCTTGAATATAATAAGCATTACGAAAAGCTCGATAAAATTTTACATAACAGAGAATTTAAAGACGATAATAAATTAACTGATCTGAGATTACGCGCTCAAGGCGGGTCTCTTTCTCGTTACAGCATGAGTTCCAGTATGAATTTAAAAGGACCGACAATTGGAGAGCCCTCCTCTTCAAGTGTTCCAAATCCAGATAAAAAAATACAAAATGAAGCGCAAACTTTGTCTGGTAATGTGAGTGCTCGGTATCGCTTGGATTCAGATCACTCTTTGGGTTTTGGTACAGGTTTGTCTTTCAATCATCCACTTCAAGGAGTTGATCGAACTGATATCAGTAGGCCTTTTGTTGCTTACAATATTGCAAATCGTGTTCGAGATGTACAAATGCTGCTGTCGCCGAGCTTAAGTGTAACGACTTCCCCTGAAAATCAAGCTGTTGGCCAGGTAGCGGGTGCTACTATCATGGCTAATTTTGTCAAAGATTTAGGAGCCAGTCGTTTTGCTTTTTCCATGGAGACTCGCGGAACATTAGTGTTTTATAATCGTGGGTATGATGGGGGAAAAGCGAGCTCCAATTCACCAGGTACTGCAAAACACCAAGGTGGCGGCTCTCGTCGCCCAGCTAACGGGGGAGACGGAAATTCTCAGCAGTATTCTATAGAGGCTGGCCCTGGTATGAAATATCATGTGACAGATCGCTTGGATATTTCTACTTTTTTGAGTATTCCATTTTACAATCCCATGGCGTCAGAGGATATTTCAGTGCTTTTACCAAATTCTCCGACAGCATCACTTGGCTTAGGCTGGGCCTATAACCGCGATATATATATCAGTCCAGGACTTCAAACTTATCCGACTAAGCTAAGCCCGGATTTAACCACACTTAGCGTTTCGATGATTTTTTCAGTTCTTTAGTCTAGGTCCAGGTCCGAACAACATCCAGTCCAGCGCAAATTATGGTGAACCGAAGAGCAGTACTTTGGTGTCATGTAATGGAAGCGGGGGACTAGGATGGTTTTCCAAAAATATGCGATTTTGTTTGTTGGAATTTTTTTTTCAATCAATGTTCACTCGGCACAAAGCAGCCGCTATTTAGCAGAAGACTTGCGTGATTCAGTTTCCGTCAGTCGTTCGACAACTCAAGTCAGTGATTCTGAGTATTATCCGGCCTCCCAGTCCAGACTTCAGTTAGTTATTCCCTCTTTTGTTGTTCATGGTTTTCAGCCTGAGCCAGACGTAGCGGCGGCGATGCCTCGAAAAATGAATAGCTCTGGCGACGAGGTTTTGACTCCTGGAATTGGTCTTGAATACAAGATACCCGACGGCCTTTTGTTGATGGGGGCCGTGATCAAGGATTGTTTTAATAACTTAGCCGGAACGATTCAAATCGGTGTCAACTCCAGAATCAATCGTGATTCCAATTGGGGCTTTACCTTGGGTGTTTATGCTCGGGAGACGCCCTTGGTGTGCGCCCCAGGCACCAATAACTTCAGCGGTTGCTATGCGATCGATGGCTTTACCTTTAAAACAGTCACCTACATTAATGGTGAGTCCGTCGATATTATTCCTCTTCCATTTTTTCACTATTCTTACAATTTGTTTCGATCGCGAGAAGTTCAAGTGAATTTTAAAGTCATGGCAAATTTTCTACTGAATGAAGTGGGCCTTGAAATTCCTCTTTGAATTAGAAACCTTGTTGGTAAAGCGAATTCCACTCTCTTAAATTATGAATAACGATAACCTTGTTTTTCAAAGAGTCTCTACTCAATATTCTTAATAGCTCTGGTCTCATGAGCCGATGAGTTTTCCAAATTGTAAGAATCATTTTTTTCGAATGAGACCATGTGAGTTCATTGCAGTTTTCTGGAAGCTCAGAACGACGACTCCAGAGATTTAAAATTTGACGTTTTGTGAGCCACCAATAATGTTGCCACAACGGTAGATCAATAAAAATGATTCGGTCTGCGAGCTGAAATCGATTTTCCAGATTATCCAAAGGGCCGTAGCCATCAAGGATCCAGTTTTCTTGTAATAAAACCTCATTTAGTAGTTTTAATGTATCTTGGTGAGGACGGAGCGCGAGGCCAGGTAAGAATTGTAAACTATCAACGTGAGTGACTGGAAGCTGGTGAAGTTTTCCTAATTTTCTGCTGAGTTTTGATTTCCCTCCTGCTGCATTTCCTATAATAACAATTTTTTTGACCAATCTAAATTCCCTGTTTGCTAATAAAGGTTGAAAAGTTGCAACTCATTGTGGAAAATACGAAACAATCAATTTCGATATTTTCATAGATCTGTTGAATAATCAAAGGGTGATCTCTGCCGAAAATCAATCTTGCTATCGTCATTGTAAGTCATCAACGGTTGCCTCTTCTTCAAAGATGCCTTCAGTCTATTGTTGACGCTAATCATTTTTCACAAGAAATCGCAGTGGAAGTCTTATTAAATTTAAATCCGATCGATGGAAATAATTCTGGATTTATTGAAAATTTTCAAAAGCAAACACCGAATTTAAAGATTCATCTCTATGGCAACGAAGAGGCGATTGATGCTCCTTCAGCAAGAAATCAGCTGATGGAAAAATTTCCGAACTTTACTTGGTATTTATTTATTGATGATGACGCCTACTATGAAACAAAATATTTTCAAGAATTTTCTAATATTATAAAAAAATATCCAGAGTTTAGCATTATCGGTGGACCCAATCTGCTGCCCCCAGGAAGCGGGGATGTAGAAACACTTTCTGACTGGTTTTTAAAATCCTGGTTTTGTGGGCCGTTCCGACGGAGGTATCAGGGGCAAGGGGAGTTTCAAGATGTTAACGAGGCAGAGTTGATTTTATGTAATTTAGCGATAAAGAAATCTACTGAACTGAAGTTCTCAAAGGAGTTACCCTTTGGTGAAGAAAATGAATTAGTTTGGCGGTTGCAACAGGCGCAAGGTCGTGCGTTTTATTCTTCTAAATTAATTGTGTATCATTTTCGGCGACAGGATCTGCTTGTTTTTCTTAATCAAATTTTTAAATATGGTTTAGGTCGCGGCTATTTCCTAAAAATTCATCCAGGGTTTTTTATTTTAGGTTCATTTATTGGATTAATATTTTGGCTGTTCATAAATATTTTATTATCGGCAGCCTCTATTCCAATTCTGATTTATTTGAAAAAGAATCCAGGAAGAACTTTTTTTGGAGCAAAATTATTTCTTCCTGCCTGGGCGTCTGCCGCCTATTTTTTTGGAGTGCTTTGGGGCATCTTTAAAAAAATTTAAATTGGACCTGCCAAGATGGTTCATTTTGATTCGTCTAGACCATGTGCCTGTAAAAGAGTTTGTCGCAATTTAAATAAATTAATCGAACATGCTGTTATTTTACAAAAAGATTTAGAAAGCTTGCTGAAATCCGATAGGAAATTAGGAAATTTTTCCGGGAGCGCGAATGCTTTGGAAGAGGCTTGATCAATTTCTAAAGGGTCCTAATCAATCAGATGAAGGTAGAATTCTTCTGCAGACCTATATCTTTGCGGTATTTTTTCTTGTGGAGTTGTACTCACTTTTTTATTTGTATATCGGTGCTTATTTTATGTTTGTATTTATTTTTCTTGCACCAATTTTGCAAACTCCACTTATTTTGTATTTTGAAAAAAAGAGATACCATTTCGCGGCACGGTGGTTATTTATTTTTTCTGGTCTCTCCTATATTTGTTCCACTCATATCGGAGTTAAACAAGATGTGACCATTGAGTTCTACTGCATTCCACTTACGGTCATGTGTCTCATTTTATTCGACTCGCGAGAAAAGGATGAAATCATTATTGGCTTATCAACGATATTTTTATCATGGATTTTTATTCGATTCTGCCCTTCGCCAGAGCTGTCAAATATTTGGTATGCTGACAATTTCCCCGAGAGCATGTTTAAATCAGTAAATTTTATAGGCGCGTTCTCTATCACCGCCTTTTTCTCGGTGAACTTTGGACTGCATGCCTTAAAATTAAAAAACACTATGGGCCAAGAGCTTCAAAAATCAAAGCAAATGGAAGCCCTTTTAGAAAATGCTCAACGATTGTCAAAAATCGGAAACTGGGACCTCGACTTGAAAACTCATCATTTTTACTGTTCAAAAGAACAATTAAAAATATTTGAAGTAGAGGAGCTTAATACTGAAAATTTCTTACACTTAGTTCAAAGTAAATTTCACCCCGAAGATGCCGCGATGCCGGCGCGAATTTTTAAAACGGCACTAGAATTAAAACAACGATTTGAATTTGAAATCAGAATTATTTCGAAAACGGGCGAAACCAAGTATATTTCAGTCAGAGGAGAACCGAGTCTCGACTCAGAAAAAAATGTTATTCGTTTTACAGGGACAGCTCAAGATTTCACGGAGCAGATAAAGTTGAATTCAATGGTGCTGGATCAACAAATGAAAATGGCTCAGAGTTCAAGATTGGCAACAATTGGTGAAATGGCAGCTGGAGTTGCCCACGAGATCAATAACCCACTAGCGATTATACACGGGAAGATTTCTCAAAGTTTGCAGATAATCAATAGAGGCTCCTTTGATGTAAATAAAGTAAAGCTCAACTTGGAAAAAGCGATCAGTACCATTGATAGGATTTCTAAAATCATTAAAGGTCTTCGGTCAATTGGGAGAGTGAGCGATAATGATCCGATGCTTATTGTGAGTTTGAAGCAAATCATCGAAGAAACCTTGGATCTTTGTGGTGAACGACTTAAAAACGGTGGCGTTACTCTGAAATTTGAACTGTTGAAGGATTTTGACGTCGAATGTCGGTCGACTGAGATTTCACAGGTGCTTTTAAATTTACTTAATAATTCTTTCGATGCCATTCAGGATAACAAAGACAAATGGATAGAAATAAAAGTCAAAGATCTTAATTCTAAGGTGAATATTTTCGTCATCGACTGTGGTGATGGAATTCCATCGGCAATCATTGATAAGATGATGAATCCCTTTTTCACCACCAAAGAAATTGGAAAAGGCACAGGTCTTGGGCTAAGTATTTCAATGGGAATTATGAAAAATCATCAAGGGCAACTTCGCTATCAAGAGGAACAAAAGCACACTTGTTTTGTGATTGATCTTCCGAAACGACAAAAAACTCGAGCTCCGTCAGCCGCTTGATCTCACTTTTTTAAAATGATGGAACCCGTTTCGTCGATGGATTTTTGAGGCGAAGGAGGCTCATTGGCTTCATTTTTTAACTTGAAGTTTTTTCCTGTTTTTTCGAGGGAGCTGGAGTCTTCAGTAGGAGCCGCTCCGTATTGAGATCGAATTTTTTTTGAATTTCGATTCAGTCTTCCATCAATTCCTAATTCTTGCTCCATTTGATCTAGAGATTTAACTTCGACAGAACCATATTTACGGCTTTCTTTGGTGCCTTTTTCTGGGTATCGAAATTTGAAAATCGTCAATTTTTTTTGGAATTCTTCTGTTAGCTTCAACATTTCTTTGTGCTCGGAAACCATTTGATCAATCACAGATTTGATTTCAGGAGAGCTCGCTGGCAAGTCGTGTTTCTCAGCGATCAGCCGAGCAATGGCTTCTCTTTTTTGCTCAATCCTTGCATTTAAAGCACTCACTTGCGTTTGAATAGCAACCCACTCAGGCAAATCTTTTTTTTCGACATTTTTTTCTCCACCTTTGGACTCTTCAGCTGGTTTTTCTTTTCCTGCCCATACGTTTCGTGGTTGAAAATAAATTGTTAAGAAGATCACTGAAAATAAAAATAAACTTTTATGAATAAACATGTTGGCTCCATGAAGTTTGAACCTTTGTTCCGCGAAGCAAGCGTAGGAGCATCACTGTTTGTGCGGAAGATAAGCCCTCAAGCGAAAGGGTTCCACCTTTTATTCTTTTCATCATTTCTTTGGCATCCCATCCAAATTGGGGTTTGGAAAAAATCTCCTGCAGCTGACCGCGAGTCGTCGCTAAATCGATACCGTCAATGATGATGTTGTAATTAAATGGTCCTGTAGAGGAATCTTTGTTTCCGTAATTTCTAATTTCACCCAGAGCTTCTTTTAAACTTTGTTCTTTAATCTCCTGAGTTGGCAGGAATTGATTTTCATTTTCTTGATTTTTTGGAGGAGAAGAACGGGCTTCTTCGACGGAAGGTAATTCTTCCATAGCAGAGGCGTCTAAAGTCGGAGCATTTGTGGAAGTCTCTGCTAAAGAGCCTTCCATCATTTCATGCAAGTCTTGAAATTCAGCTTCGACGGGTTCGTTGGAATAAGCTTCGCTGCTCTGGGCGCTTTCTGAGAAATTTTCAGAGGGGCTTGATTCCGTCAGTTGAACATTGCCCTCTACGTCTACGGCCAAAACGGTGCCGCATCCGGGACAGTTGACCAAGCCAAAATCTTGGTCAATGCCGGCGCCACATTTTGGACAAGTCGTCCCCAAGCTCTACCGCCTTTTTGATTTATCCATGCGTCGACGATCTTCACGATTCATGGGCTTAGAGGGCTCATTCGAAGGGGGGCCTGCGCGCATTCGCATTCTTTGTGGAGCCTCTTCTTCATTTCCCGCCGCTGAGCGCGAAGCAAGAGCCGTCGTTGGAGCTGTAACAGCGCCTCCGGCCGCAGCCTCATTTGCACCATGGTAATTCAATTGATCTAAATCAGGAGCTTGTAATAACTCTTCCATTTTTTGTGCTTGCTCCGAAGAAACAATCTGCACTTTCAAAAATTTCTCCAAGGCGTCAGTCTTGATTACAAAATTCAATTGTTCAAAAGTTACAAAGGCTTCTTTTTTATATTCGATCAATGGATCTTTTTGAGCATAGCCGCGCAAATTAATACCCTCTTTCAGCCGATCAATTCTTCCTAAATGCTCTTTCCAATGGTGATCGATCGCTTGGAGCAAAATCATTTTTTGAATTTGATCATAAAAAGTTCCCAGGTTGGCTTTTTGACGATCAAAAGCCTGTTTAACGATTTTGCCGACTGAATCGCTGATCAATTCGGACGTGATCGCAGGAAAACTTTGAAAATCAATGCGTAAGCCAAATTGCTGCTGCAAAGCTGTGTTGAGGCCTTCCAGATTCCACAATTCTTTTTTCTGATCTTCTGGTGCATGAGTTTCCAAAAGAGAAGAAACCACATCTCCCAACATATCCAGGAAAGTTCGCTCTACGCCTTCGCCTTCCATGATTTTTTTACGCATTCCATAGATAATCGAGCGTTGTTGGTTCATCACATTGTCATAGTCGAGTAAATGTTTACGAATATCGAAGTTATGGCCTTCCACTTTGCGTTGGGCGCCTTCGATAGAGCGACTCACCATTTTTGCGGTGATGGGCTCATCGTCAGGAACTTTCAATCGATTCATGATATTTTGAATCATTTCACCGTTGAAAATTCGCATCAAATTATCTTCTAATGAGAGATAAAATTTCGATTCGCCTGGGTCACCTTGACGACCAGCGCGACCTCGAAGCTGATTATCAATACGACGGGAATCATGCCGTTCAGTTCCAACGATGTACAATCCGCCTGCCGCTAAAACGGCTTTTTTCTCTTCTTCACAACTGACTTTGAATTTTTTCAAAGACTCTTCGTATTCAGGTCCTTCAACCGCATTGGTCACAGATTTTGCCATCATCTCAGGATTTCCTCCTAAGATAATATCAGTTCCCCGACCTGCCATATTGGTGGCAATTGTCACGGCACCTTTACGGCCGGCTTGGGCAATGATTTCAGCCTCGCGTTCATGATGTTTGGCATTCAAAACATCATGACGAACGCCTTCAGCTTTCAAATACCGACTGAGGGATTCTGATTTTTCAATAGAAACAGTTCCCACCAAAATTGGCTGACCTTTTTCATGATGAACCTTGATGTCTTCAGCGATGGCTTTAAATTTTGCTTTTTCAGTTTTGTAAACAACATCGTCGGCATCATCCCGTCGAATGGGGCGATTAGTAGGAATCACTGTGACTTCTAGATTGTAAATTTTCTTGAACTCAACGGCTTCAGTATCCGCAGTTCCAGTCATTCCCGCGAGTTTTTTATACATGCGGAAATAATTTTGGAAGGTGATCGTTGCGAGAGTCTGATTTTCGTTTCGAACTTTCACATCCTCTTTGGCTTCAATCGCTTGATGGAGGCCATCGCTCCAGCGACGACCTGGCATCAGGCGACCCGTGAATTCATCAACGATGACTACTTCGCCATCTTTGATCATGTAATCCACATCTAATTTATAAAGATAGTGAGCTTTCAAGCCTTGGTAAATATGATGTAAAAGTTCAATGTGTTCAGGATCGTAAAGATTATCAATCCCCATTAAGGATTCAACTTTGCTATTACCTTCATCGGTCAAAGAAGCGGTGCGAGATTTTTCTTCCATCGTGAAGTGTTTATCACGTTGGAGATGAGGGATAATTTTATTCACTTCGTAATATTTATCTGTTGAGGCTTCAGCAGGTCCTGAAATAATCAGCGGAGTTCGCGCTTCATCAATCAAGATGGAGTCACACTCATCCACGATGGCGTAGTTGTGCGGACGTTGAACCATTTCCTCACGATCAAACTTCATGTTGTCGCGAAGATAATCGAAGCCCAATTCGTTGTTAGTACAGTAACAGATATCTGACCGATATGACGTTTGTCGTTCTTCATCTGAAAGATCATGAACGATAATTCCAATGGAAAGCCCCAACCATTTATAGAGCCGTCCCATCCATTCGGAGTCCCGCTTCGCCAAGTAATCGTTCACCGTTACAACGTGCACGCCTTTGCTGGTCAATGCATTCAAGTAAACGGGAAGAGTGGCTACGAGAGTTTTTCCTTCACCCGTGCGCATCTCCGAGATTTTTCCTTGATGGAGTGTGATTCCGCCGATGAGCTGCACATCATAGTGTCGCATCCCTAAAACTCGCAACGAGGCTTCTCGACAAACGGCAAAGGCCTCTGGCAAAAGTTGATCCAGGGTCTCGCCTTTGCCTATACGCTCTCGAAACTCGGGAGTTTTGGCTTGCAGAGCGGAATCGCTCAAAGCCTTCATCTGTGGCTCAAAGGAGTTGATTTGATCAATGATCGGCTGGAGAGCCTTCATTTCACGTTCATGTTTTGTTCCGAATATTGCTTTAAGTACTGAATTTATCATAGGCAATTTAGTCTAGAGCTTACCCCATTGAACATCAAGATAAGTTGAGTCGAGCTCGCCTCTAGATTGTAATTGTCGTATGCCTTCATAAAGAACCACCGCCACAGCCGTTGCAACATTGAGCCCACGAGCCGGACCAAGTAATGGAATCAAGAGGAGCTGTTCCTTGTTGCGAAGCATTAGATCGTCTGGAAGTCCCTTTGTTTCCTTACCGAAGACTAGCCAATCGTCTTTTTGAAATTGAACTTCTGTATAGTGAAGGTCGGCCTTGGCAGAAAGATAGAAAGCTCGCTTAGGATTCGATAATTGAGTTTCCCATTCTGAAATATTGGCGTGATGAGTCCACGTGAGATGTTCCCAATAATCAAGACCGGCTCTTTTAAGATTGGTATCAGTGATGTTGAAGCCTAGATTTCCGACTAAGTGTAGATCGCTGTGAGCGGCCACGCAGGTGCGCCCAATATTTCCAGTATTCTGGGGAATCTCGGGTTCAATAAGGGCAACATGGAAAAGGTGCGGCTTCGTTAAATGAGGCCGCCCTTGAACCAGGATTTTATTGCTCCAAGATTCTGCTTTTTCCCACGTCGGTTTATTATTCGAGGTATCTGTGAACTTCATAACCGAGCTTGGATAGCGCAAGCCGTCGGCCTTTGTCGACGATTAATTCAAGATTCATTAACTCTCGATAGAGTGAAAGATCATTAATCGGCACAATTTCTCGTCCTGAAATATTCGCCAGTCGGCAGATATAATTTTTTTGGCGGTCGGTCAGTTTCGCCGTCAACGCGGGCTCTTGATGTAGGGAAGACATCCAATCGCCGCCTACTATCAAAACCGCCGTCTTTGGCAATTTAGCTGGATTGAACGAATAAACCCAAGCTTTGTCTGGTCCATGTTCCGTTTCAACATCCACTTTATTTCTAAAATAAAGAGATTTCTCTCGATCATCCCGGTTCACTCCGTGAAACTCGTCTAAAATATTGAGCAATAATTCATTATTTTTTAGAGTCAAAAGGGAACCAGGAACTAAATCTCCACCGTTTTCGACAAAAACCGGGAACCCCACTTTTAATCGATAAACTCGACCCATGGATCGCGCCGCAGCGTTTCTCAGTATAAAATCTTTGATCTTATCAAAATGAACAAAGCCTTCGCTCATTGAACCATAGGTAAAGATTTTCATCTCCATCATCGAATTCCCCCCTCTGAAAATTCCTGACTTAAATTACAACTCTTGGTCTAGGTAACCTTACAAAACAATGTGGACATCCTGTTACCAAAAACACACAGTGCCGGCAAACAAATATAGAGTTAAAACTTCAGAAAATTCAGTGCAGTATATTATTTTGTGTGCATTTTGATCCAGGACGTAATGGCATTGTTCTTGCTCTCGTTTCGTCCTGGTAGCAACATAGAGCTCAAAGCTCTGGAATTTACTGGGGGAATCGATGATCAAAATAAATTTTTTAGCAATTTTTGCGTTTTTCTTGCTTATTTCTGTCACTTCATTTTCTGCAACTCAAGCGCCAAAGCCTGACTTTCTTCTCGATCAAGGTAATAATAGCTCTAGCAATAGTAACGATAATTTTTGGACCTGTTACGCAACGGACTCAGCTGCCCGTAATTTCCCTGGTTTTGAAAAGAACAAAGAATCTGCCTTAAAAACTGCCTTTGAAAAATGCAGTTTCTTTTCTGAGACTTCAGATTCTTGCCGTTTGTCGCAAGAAGATTGCGAAATCGACGAACTCTAATTGCCTACTGCCTAAATTCGTGGAAATCTTTTTTACGAATCTTCGGTGGAGGTCAAAATGTCAGACGAATATCGCAATTTTATGGGTTACCTTTGGGTTCTTCGTGAAGGCAATATCTACACCATTGGTGTTAATGAAGAAGGCTTAGAAGAAATCACTGAAATTGAAACCCTCGAGCTTCCTCAAGAACAAGAAGAAGTTGAAGCGGATGTTGTGATTGGTGCCATCGAAACAAGCGACGGACCTTTGGATATTTACACTCCAGTTTCTGGAAAAATTATCGAAATCAATGCCGCAGTGATGGAAGATGCCTCTATTATTATGGAAGATCCATACGATGCGTGGCTCCTTAAAATCGAATCCGAAGACGATATGGACGATATCGACGAGGACGAAGATCTTGATGATGACGATGAAGAGGACGAGGACGAAGAAAAAGACGAGGATGAGTAAAACGTAAAATAGGTTGCGAAATACATTTTTCAAAAGCCTAAAAAAATTGGACTGAGCAGAATCTTCTTGAAGCAATTAAGTTTCAACAGGAAAGGAATGACTCTATGTCAATACACGATCGTACCAGTGCTTTTAAAACCGCAGTCACCACTCCCGCAAAAAAAATCATTCAATTAAAAGACGAGCATGGTCGTGAAAAGCCAATCTCTGAGTATTTTGGTTGTATGACCTTTGGCTTGAGTCAAATGCGCGAAAAACTTCCAAAGGAAGCCTACACCTCTTTGTTGAAAACTTTGGAAAACGGAAAAAAACTTAATAAAGAAACCTCAGAGGCCGCCGCCCTTGCAATTAAAGAATGGGCTGTATCAAAAGGAGTGACTCACTTCTGTCACTGGTTTCAGCCAATGACCGGTTCAACAGCTGAAAAGCATGATGCTTTTATTTCAATTCAACATGCCTATCATTCTGAACTGAGTGTGATCGAAAGATTCACAGGCAGCCAATTGATTCAGGGGGAGCCCGATGCTTCCAGTTTTCCAAGTGGTGGAATGAGATCAACCTTCGAAGCTCGTGGTTACACCGCTTGGGATCCTTCATCTCCAATTTTTATTGTGGAAGATGAGCAAGAAAAAACTCTCTGTATTCCAACGGTTTTTTTCGGTTATCACGGACAAGCTTTGGACAACAAGACACCGCTGCTTCGCTCGGTGGAAAGTATCTCTGATGCTGGTTGTGAGTTTTTGAAACTGATTGGTGATATTGATGTAAAGAAAATTTCTTGCACTTTAGGTGCTGAGCAAGAGTACTTTTTGATTGATCGCGCTTTCGTCGCACAACGTCCAGATATATATATGACAGGCCGTACTCTTTTGGGCGCGACTTCGGCGCGTGGGCAGCAATTAGAAGATCATTATTTTGGTTCGATACCATCGCGAGTGAAAAACTTCATGCAAGACAGTGAAGGCGAACTTTTCAAGCTGGGCATTCCGGTGAAAACCCGTCATAACGAAGTGGCGCCCAGCCAGTTTGAACTCGCTCCTATTTTTGAAGATGTGAATATTGCGGCTGATCATAATACTCTGACTATGGAAGTATTAAAGCGAGTTGCTTTAAAGCATGGCTTTGTTTGTTTGCTTCACGAAAAACCATTCTCAGGAATTAATGGCAGCGGAAAACATAATAACTGGAGTATCGCCAACGACAAAGGTGAAAATCTTTTGGAGCCTGGTCACACTCCTCATCAAAACTTGCGTTTCTTAGCAGTTTTGGCCGTGGTTTTAAAAGCGGTTCACGATCACTCAGATATGTTGCGAGCCTCCATCGCGGCCCCCGGCAATGATCATCGCCTAGGCGCTAACGAAGCGCCTCCAGCGATTATTTCTGCATTTTTAGGAAGCATGCTTGAAGAAATTTTAAATTCCATAGAGGCGGGTAAAGTCCTAAAAGCCAGTGAGCAGCAGCTCATTGATTTGGGTGTCAGTAAAATTCCAAATATTTCGAAAGATTACACCGATCGTAATCGTACCAGTCCTTTTGCCTTCACTGGAAATAAATTTGAATTTCGTGCGGTGGGCTCTTCTGCTAATGTGGCAGTGCCGATGACAATTTTGAATGCAGCCGTGGCTTATTCTTTTAAACAAGCCGCAGTGACGTTAAAAGACATTATGAAAACTAAGGCAAATCGCGATGAAGCGGTTCTTGAATTCATTCGTCAATCCGTCAAAGAGTCAAAAAATATTCGTTTCGATGGGAATGGCTATTCTGAAGAATGGAAAGTAGAAGCTAAAAAACGGGGCCTGCCAATTTTAAATACTACTGTTGATGCTTTGGCTGTAATGGCTGATAAGAAAGCAACGGCTTTCTTAGTTGAAACGAAAGTTTTTTCTGCGGAAGAACTTGCCAGTCGGTATCATATCAATGTCGAACGCTACATTAAGACTCTTGATCTTGAGCACGACACGATGATTGAAATGGTTCAAAGTTTCGTGATTCCAGCTCTGGAAAAACAGCTTTTAACTTTTGAGCACACTCAGAAGGCTATTGAAAACGAAGCCCTTAAAAAAGCGAATGGTCGTCGCAAATCCGAGTTTGAAAAAACTTTTGTTGAAGTGCTAACCTCGTTGGAGGAGTTCAGCGAAAAAGTGAACCTTGCTCGCCAAAAGCACAACGAAGAAGAGCGCATGAAAGAAATCGTGACCGTGCTTCAGCCGGCGGCAGAAAAATTGCGCAAAGCTTGTGATTATGCAGAGACCTTGGTTGCGAATGATTTGTGGCCACTTCCGAAGTACCGTGAAATGCTGCTCGCGAATTCGTTGACTTAGTATTAAAACCCAGCTGGTGGATTTTTAAGAGGGCCCGAGGTCATCGGGCCGCCCATTGGTAAGTCAGAGCTTGAAAGAAAATCTCCATCGACCAATTTGACGGAATAGCCGACGCGCCCTCCAGAGATACAGTTGCCGGCGGTGGATTTCTCCGGAATTTCACCGTCTAAAACTGATTTTGTGCATTTTCCAAAGTTATTGATCGTGTCCATCACCGGATTGTCCGGAGCCATGCCTTTGAAGCTCGTAAGCAATTCTGCCGGAGATTGCGCATAATAATTGAGCGCATTTTTAATATCAAGTCCACCGCTCAGAGAAAAAGTTTGCGCGTTTTTAATTTGCTCTTTGATACTGTAGTTATTGAGGATGCTATCATTAGCACGTTGACCAAGATCTCCACGCACTGGAAATTTAAATTCAGCTTCGCGTTTTTTTAATCGCAAATAATAATTTCGATAATAATCAGGCTCAACGGAGTAATAAGAAAGATCCCACTGATCTGGGGCAATCACCGCATTTTCCAGATTTCTCATTTTGTCAGCCATAGTCAGGTTTGTGATGCCTGGATTATGCCAGGCGAGCAGATCTCCGTTTGTTCCAATTTGCTCCAGATCATCAATTGGATTTACGAGATGCGCCCAATACAACAGGCTTAACGAATGCGTGGGAAATTGTTTCATAACTTGTGCATAGGTGTACATATTGAGATTTGACTGCGTGCCGATGGTGTCACCCACATACCGAACATCGTCTGGAACAAATTGTGGGTCGACCACTTGTAAAGGTGTGAGTAAGGCTCCTGTTGAGCGCGGAGGCATCACTTTGGTGTCATTCGGAGTGGCACTATCAGATTGTTGACTTCCAAAATTCCATTTCTTGCCGTACCAAGGGCCCACGGTGCCGCCAAAAACTTTGGCATAGGCTGTCGCCTTCAACGTGACCGAGCCAAAAGGCGAAAAAGGAATTTGTGGTTTTGTTTCAGCATGCACACCAACATAAGGTACATACCAAGGATTTTTCTCGACGCCCAACGAAGCACCATAAAGAAGAGCTTGAGACGATGCCCCGGTGGCAGGTTCTCCAACATAGTCGTTGATTTGACTGATAACACTGCCCACATTTGGATCGGTTGCGATTGTGGGAGGAATTGGTAGGCCAAAGTTCACTGGAAAGGGAGCATAATTAATGGCGTCCTTGGTGCAATCTGTACTAATAAAAGCCCAAAAGATGGGAAAGATTCGAATGTCCGACAGCCAGGCCGGAGGAGTCAGTGGGTCACCCGTCGCAGTGCCCCCCAGAGAATTAAAAAATTTGAGGGATCTGGTTCCAATATTTTGAACCCCTTGAAGGTTTTGATAGGTGAGATTTTTTTGAAAAGTTTTTTCCACGCCATCAATCACGGACTTTCCATCTAGATCTTTAAAGTCATCATTACTAGAACTCATTTCATTCGCCAGCGTATAGATTAAGCGCTTGCGATTAGCGATATCCCTTTTCCAGGCATAAATAAAATTTGTTAATTCATAATAATTAAGCGCATTTTTTTCTTTGCAAGAATGGGTGATGGCATTGCGTACGGCATTGGTGGCGGCAATATTTAACTGAGCAAAGGCTTGCAAACCTAAAATAGCAGCAGCACCAGCTCCGACAAAAGTTGGAACTGGTGGTTTTTGAAGGATAAAACTAGAGCCTTGACCAGATTTGCGACAATAATTTTCACTCGTATTCATAAAATCAAAGGGATCATAAGCAATACAAAATGAGGGGAAGATACTTCCTTTTGTATTTAAATTAATGCCTCCAGTTTTTCCTGGAAAAGTGTCATCTCCATAGGCGCCCAGGTGTCGGTAGCGAAAAACTAAAAGTTTCCAACTTTGTCGAATTTGAAAGTTCGCGTGGGCGATAACATTTAGCTTTTCGGCCTGTTTCATCGCGCCATAATAAGCGGCGATGTCCACCGAGTTTTGCAGATTAATTTTATGATGAACCAGGAGGCCGACATTGACGAGCATCGCAAAAAAAACAAACAAGACTTGAAAGATCAAAGCGATAAAAATAGCGACTTGCCCGCGCTGTTTTTCTTGCGAGGCTTTTTGAATATTTTTTGTTGGAAACCAAAACAACTGACTCATAAGTGGTGCTTATATTTTTACTCACTCTCTGAAGATGAACAACTCGACCAACTAGTTTTTCTTAGTTTTATTGTATTCTTTGACAGAATTAGGTCCCTTGGCAGAGAATTTTCTTGATCTTATCGAAGGAGTCTCGACCATGGTCATATCGTTAATAAAAAAACACTTGAGCCTTTATTTCACAACTTCCGTTTTGGTGACTATAACAGTCCTGGTTACTGTCAGCGCAAAAGCAGAAATTCTTTTTGAAGGTTATTCAAAAGTTGTCTCTGGCGGAGTGCATGTCGGTTTTATTGTGAGTCGTTATGAGTTTGACTCGAAGAAAAAGCAGTTTTCTTTTACCTACTTAATGAAGACCAATGAACTCGCCGGAAATATGCTTGAAAGCATCAAAGCCGTTTCAAAAGCTGATCTTTCTCCGGTGGCTTATGCCTACACCTCTTTAGCTGGCGGCCAAACAAAAACCATCGACGCAAAATTTGAAGGCGGAAAATTTATTGCCACCGTTAAAGACGGCGCAAATATTTCTAAAATCAACAAAGCTTTACCAAAAGGAGTTTTTCTCTCTTATTTTCTTGTTTATGAAATGCTAAAAAATCCCAAAGGAATTACTCCTGGCACTAAGTACGAATATCAAGCCATTGCAGAGGAAGACGGTGCGATTGTAAAAGGTATGGCTTTTGTTAAGGGTGTTGAAGAATTTAATGGAATCAAGGCTTACAAAATTCTAAATGACTTCAAAGACACGAAATTCACTTCTTATGTTTCTGAAAAAGGAGAGGTGCTTTCGGCCAAATCTCCAGTTCAATCGATCTCGACTGAGTTAGTCGCACAATCTTCTGCGGCCACTGGAAATTTTCAAGTGCCAACAGCCTTGCTAAAAAGTCTTTTTGGCGAGGTTCCGCTTGGAAATAAAAATGAGTTAGCTAATAAGGGAGCGGTTTCTTCAACGAAATCACTCCAAATAGAGGCTCCATCAAAGCCCGTAGTTACTCAGCCACTATCAGTTGAGGCGCCAGAAAAACCGAAGGTTGCGCCCATGGATCCAGTGGAAGCTCCGGCATCAACAAACAAACCTGAACCCATTGAAAATAAATAATGAACCAAAAACTTGGCCAGCTTTTGATGATTGGTGTTTCGGGCTTAAGCCTCACTTCTGAGGAAAAGAAATTTATTATTGAAAATAATATTTCCGGTGTGACTCTTTTTGGTCGCAATGTAAAAGAGCCCGATCAGGTGAGAGAGCTTTGCTTAGAGCTTCAAAGTCTTCGCCATGAAATGTCAGACAAAACTCCTCTTTATATCGCTATTGATATGGAAGGAGGCCGTGTTGCTAGGTTAAAGCCTCCTTTTACGCAATGGCCCCCTCTTAAAAAATTAGGTGATTTAGATTCCCCAACACTTTCTTTTAATTTTGCCATGGCGATGGGAGCCGAGCTCAAAGCGGTAGGCATTAATGTGGATTGGGCTCCTTGCTTGGATGTGTTCACTAATCCCGAGAATAAAGTGATAGGAGATCGCTCCCTAGGAAGTGATTGTGAGCTTGTGGGTAAGCACGCTTCAGCGCTGATTCGCGGATACTTAAAGTCTGAAATCACCCCTTGTGCCAAACATTTTCCGGGCCATGGAAATACTTTAATCGATAGTCATGAAGAGCTTCCCATTGAAGAGGTGACTCGCGAGATTTTAGAGCAGCGTGAGCTTGTGCCTTTCAAGCGTGCAGTAAAAGCGCGAGTCCAAATGATTATGACTTCACATATTTTGTTTAATAATATAGATCCAAAATGGCCTTGCACCCTTTCTGAAATATTTTTGAAAAAGATTTTGCGGGAAGAGCTTCGCTATAAAGGACTGATTGTCACCGATGATCTTGGTATGAAGGCGCTGGCGAAATATCATGAGGTAAAGAAAATTCCAGTGCGAGCCCTTCAAGCAGGAGCCGACCTTTTGCTTTATTGCAACGAGCCTCAGTCTCCCCCGACGGCATTGGAGGCCTTGACTGCGGCATTGGAAAATAAAGAACTTTCAACGGAACTTGTTGGGCAAATTCATCAGAGAATCCTCGCTCATAAGAAAGAATATCTTGTTCATCCTGATCCATTAGATAAAGCGAATGTAGCTAAAATTGTGGGATGTTCGGAGCACGTTAAACTTTCGGCTGATATTTCTCAGGCCTTATAAGTCGCGAAGGCATTCAAATTTCATTTGAAACGTATTGCCGTGACTTCAACTTTGGTTAGCGTACTAACCAAAGTTATCTTCAATAAAAATAAAGACTTTTTGTTTGTACGCAAAATAAAAGTAAAGTCGAGCCAGTGTGCGGTTAATTATTTTTTATCGAGGTCGTCTTCATTAATTCCGGTGGGTCCTGATGTCATTGGTGTTTCTTCGACTCTTGCTTTTTCCATTTCAGCATCAAGTTCTTCATTTTGGGCTTGAGTTTTTTTATCATCTTCCGCGGCGTCTTTAACATAAGGAGGTTTTGCGATCTTTCCTGCGTAAATCATTTTATTTTCTTTGAAGACCACCATGCGTTCGATTTTTTCTCGGTTTTCATAAACGGTGTAATACCACCATTCTTTTTCATTGTGATTATCTTTACGTTTTGGGCTTCCAATTCTTTCCGCAACGTCTCCTTTTTCCATTCCTTTTTTGAGGCGTTTAAAGTCTTGCGCAAAAGTAGTTGTTGCACAGCTCGCCAATACCAAAAACGAGAGATTTATAAACAAAATAACTAATGAAAAAT
The DNA here is from genome assembly GCA_903926205.1 of uncultured Bdellovibrionales bacterium. Lineage (GTDB taxonomy): Bacteria > Bdellovibrionota > Bdellovibrionia > Bdellovibrionales > Bdellovibrionaceae > CAIYID01. Next base: position 59,371 of record CAIYID010000060.1, on the reverse strand, counting down.
CCTTTTTTTTCATAAAACCTCTCGAATTTAATTGTGTGCTTTTTTTGCAGTCTGCTTCGCCGATTCGGGCAGCTGAGCATAAGTCATTAACACGATTAAAAATGCAAATCCAGCCAGAGCGGCCGCAGACAAAAAAGGTGCGGCTTGGTGTATGCCATAAATAAGTCCACCAAAGGCCGGTCCTAAAATTCGACCGAGAGAGGCAAGACCCTGAGTCGTTCCCAGAACAGCACCTTGTTCGGTCGCCGGTGAAAGCAGGCTGATGCTTCCTAAAGTCGATGGACTAGTAAAGGAATACCCAAGGCAAAGGAAGGTCATGACAAAAGCTAATTCCCAAATTTCCTTGGCCATAGAAATTCCAGCCAAGCTGATGGCTAAGCAACTCAAGCCAAGAATTAGCATTTTTCGTTCGCCCAATTTTGGAAGTAGTCGGCGAACAAGCAAGCCCTGACTGATCGTCGATACCACGCCAATATAAGCAAAGCCAAAACTCACTTCCTTGATTCCCCAGCCGAAGCGGTCACCGACCAGCAAAACTAAAGTCGCTTCCATCGTTGAAAAGGCCACGGAATTAATAAAGAAAACCCACATGAGCGAGCCCACCAGCGGTTTTTTAAAATAGTGCAATATTTGCTCAATACGACTGAGATCTTTGGGTTTGATTTGGTGAGTTTTATCTAAAGATTCTTTCAGAAATTTTACGCCGAACAAAAAATTCGCAAAACAAATTCCTGCCACCATCACTAAAGCAAAACTGGTTCCAAAATGTGGTTCAGGCGAGATATGCTCACCCCACATGGTGAGTCCTCCACCAAGGGCTGGTCCGACGATAAAACCTAGACCAAAGGCGGCTCCGATGAGCGCCATTCCTTTGGACCTTTCGTTTGGCGGAGTCACATCAGAAATATAGGCCGATGCCGTCGAAAGACTGGCTCCGAAAAATCCTGCTAAAGCTCGAGCCACAAAAAGCACTTCAAGACTGCGAGAAGCTGCAAAAAGAAGATAAGAAGCGCCTTCGCCCAGAAGGCAGAATAAAAGAACGGGTCTTCGACCAACCCTGTCACTGATTTTTCCCCAAAAAGGCGAAAAGAGAAATTGCATCAGTGAATAGACTGACATCAACAGGCCGACTTGACTGGACGAAGCTCCAAATTCCTTGCCTAACAGGGGCGTGATTGGAATTATGACACCAAAGCCAACTAAATAGATAAAAACGGTAAAAAATATGACGGTTAACTGGGATTTTTTTTGATCGTTCATATTCGTTAAGAGATAATAAATGGCCAGGAGAAAGTCAGTGCAAAAATGTATTTTTCTCGCAGTATTAATTGAAGCCTTGTTATTGTCGTTCTGTGCCAATGCCGGATTCGATGAAATTAAACTTTATCCCCAAAATGTATGGGATTTTGAATTGACAAGTCGATACTTGTCGACGAATTCGAATTATTCCTCAGCGGGGGGGGCTTACAGTAATTTGCCAACCGGCTGTTCCTACACCCTAGAGGATTTTAATTTTGCAACACGGACCTCGGTGCCTGGAAGTAACTGGTCGCTTTGGGGGGATTCGCAAGTGAGCTCGTCACAAAGCAAAAATACGAGTCAATCCCTATCAGCTACCGGATTAACTCACGTGCGCCTTGGAACAGATTTTATTCTCTTTCAGGATGCTTTTAATATTATTCCCGAATTTTCTTTTCTTTACCCTATCACGACAAATAATTTTTCCAATACGTCGCTTCCAGCTATCAGTGAAGGCGTGATGACTCTATCAGGAAAGGTTTACTTGCAATTTCGCTTCAGTCGTTTTTGGCTCGAAGGTTTTACGGGATATGTTTGGCGAGATCAAAGTCGTTCGGCTTTGGTGCCCTATGGCCTCATCGCTGAAACCCGCTTCAAAACTTGGTCTTTAGGGGCTAATGTTCAGGGCTATTCAAGTGCGAGCTCTGATGGTAACACGAATAATTCCGGGCAACAGCTCGCTTGGATGTACGCCGTGAACGGTAACAGTCAGATTTTTGATGCGCTCAATCCACAACTCCTGGAGACTAACTTCTGGGTTAAGTTCAATCTTTCGAAAAGCTTTGCCACTTATATTGGTGGAGGAGCGACAATCAACGGAACAAATGCTGCCAATTATTGGGACGTGCAGGTAGGCATTGCTTATCGTTTACCTTCGAATGATTCGCATCGCATTCGACCAAAAACGGATATTGAAAAATTCAATGAAGAGACTTCGGACGGAGTGGATCAGACCCTTTTTGATACGACGCCCGGCAATGATGCCGTTAGCAAGCCCAAACCCAAAATAAACCGTAACGGGAATTCACAGAATATTCAGAAAGAATTAGACAAAACTGAAGTACAAATTGAGATGAAATCGTTTAATAAAAATCATAAGCCCAGTCCGGGTCAAGAATCTAATCCAACGGAAGATCAATAATGTCACAGATTTCAGATCGTTATAATTCACAAGAAGTTGAAGGAAGAATCTATTCCTGGTGGGAAGAAAGCGGGCATTTTAAAGCTCAAGATCGATCCACGAAACCTCCTTTTTGCATTATCTTGCCCCCACCAAATGTCACAGGGTTTTTACATATAGGACACGCACTTGATCACACGATTCAAGACTGTTTGATTCGCTGGAAACGCATGAATGGCTTTAATGCTTTGTGGTTGCCGGGGACAGATCATGCGGGAATCGCAACTCAGAGTGTAGTAGAAAAAGAGCTGAAAAAAGAAAATTTAACTCGTCAAGAATTAGGACGGGAAAAATTTTTGGAAAAAGTTTGGGAATGGAAAAACCAATACGGAGATCGTATTTATAAACAAATGCGCCGGTTGGGGGACTCCTGTGACTGGGATCGCTCTTGCTTCACTTTGGATGAGGGCGTTTCTAAAGCAGTTCGTAAAGTTTTTGTTTCTCTCCATAAAAAAAATTTAATTTACCGAGGACAGCGATTAGTCAACTGGTCGGGCCCATTGGAAACTGCGATCTCTGATTTGGAAGTTGAACATCGATCAGTGAAGGGTTCTTTGTGGCACATTAAATATCCCCTCGAAGATGGCTCTGGATATTTAGTCGTTGCGACCACGCGTCCTGAAACTCTTTTGGGAGATGCGGCGGTTTGTGTTCACCCGGAAGATGAGCGATACAAACAGCTTGTAGGGAAATCGGTAATTTTACCCTTGCTCAATAAAAAAATTCCGATCATCGCTGATGTTTATGTTGATAAAGAGTTTGGTTCCGGCGTTGTGAAAATTACGCCGGCTCATGATTTCAACGATTACAAAGTTGGTAAAACACACAAATTAGAATTTATCAATATTCTCACTCGTCAATGTCGTATGAATGAAAATACGGGACCTTATCAGGGGTTAAGTGTGCAGGAAGCGCGCAAGCGAGTGCTGGAAGATTTAAAAACTCAAGGTTTGCTTGAAAAAGAAGAGCCTCACTCATTGAGTGTAGGACATTGTTCGCGCTCCGGAGCGGTGGTGGAGCCTTTTCTTTCTGAACAATGGTTTGTTCGAACTGAACAGCTCAGTGTTCCGGCAAAACGTGTGGTCGAAAGCGGGACGACGAAATTTGAGCCTGAGTCTTGGACTAAAGTTTATTTGCATTGGATGAATATCATTGAAGATTGGTGTATTTCTCGGCAACTTTGGTGGGGCCATCGAATTCCGGCTTGGTATTGCCAAGATTGTGGTCATATTACAGTCGCGGAAACTGATCCCACCGAATGTGAGTCTTGCCAGTCGAAAAGTCTTAAACAAGAAGAGGATGTTCTGGACACCTGGTTCAGCTCGGCTTTGTGGCCTTTTTCTACGATGGGTTGGCCAACAGAAACGGAAAGTCTCAAAACTTTTTATCCGACGAGCATGCTTGTTACAGGACATGATATTTTGTTTTTCTGGGTGGCGCGAATGATGATGATGGGACTAGAGTTCATGCGAGACATCCCCTTTCGAAAAGTTTATCTGCATGGAATTGTCAGAGATGCACAAGGCCGTAAAATGTCTAAATCCCTAGGCAATTCTGTTGATCCGGTGGAATTGATCGAAAAATATGGAGCTGACGCTTTGAGATTTAGTTTCTTAGCTCATATTCATTCGGGTAAAGATTTTAAATTCAGTGAGCAAAGAACTGAAGGCTATCGTAATTTTATGAATAAAATTTGGAATGCCACACGCTTTGCCATGGGAAATCTTTCTGATTTTACTACCCCTAAAAATGGCACCAAGGCTTTGCCGAATAAAGCGCATATGTCTATATATGATCAATGGATTATTCGTAAGCTGGCCCGTGCGGAGGCTGTCATTGAAGAGTCCTTGGAGCAAAATCGATTCTCTGATGCAGCCAGCGCTCTTTACTCTTTTGTCTGGTATGAATTTTGCGACTGGTACATTGAGTTTAGTAAGCCGGTCTTAAGTGGAACGAATGCTGAGGAAAGGCAAGCCACGCAGTTAGTAATGGCTCAAGTGCTTAATCGCGTGATGAGATTATTACATCCTTTTGCTCCGTTCATTTCTGAAGAGCTATACCAAAAGTTGCCGATAAAAGGCGAAGCTTGCATCGTTGACCAATATCCAAATCCTCGAATAGATCGTGAATTTTTGGGCTTAGCTACAGAAGCGGCGGCTTTCGAAGTGGATGTTGTGAAAGAAGTGATTTCTGCGATTAGAAATATTCGAGGCGAAAATCGAATTTCTCCGGCGCTGAAGATCAATGTTCGACTCAGTCCTAACGATGGAGAAATGCAAAAGATTCTTGGAAATAATCGAAACTCGATCATGAACATGGGCCGAATTGAAAATTTGGACATTAGCGACGAGGGTTCTGAGGCCAAGTGTGCAGTCACGCCAGTGATTGTTGATACCTCACAGGTGAAAGTGATTATTCCTTTGTCGGGACTTGTCGATATTGATGAAGAGGTTAAGCGGATTGAAAAGACGATCGAAAAATTAATCAAAGATATCACGGGACTTTCGGGCCGTTTAAATAATGAGAATTTTGTTAAAAACGCAGCCGAAGACGTGGTCGAAGCGGATCGGCAGTCGTTAGCTCAATCAAAGATTCAGGTGGAATCATTGCGTGAAGCGCTGATTCGCTTGCAATCATAATTGTGGAAGTTTACAGACGCAGTTCTCTTTGATGTTTTTAAAAGTTGAACAGTGGAAGAACTTTTCTTTTTGATGAATTTCAATGGAGTCCACTACTCCATTTTTTTCTATGAATTGCAGACGTTCACCCTGTGCAAAAATGGCAGAAGAGGCTTTTTCTTTAAAAAAGATTTCGCCTTCTTTTAAAATTCCATTGATCACCTCATCTGAGGGATTATGAGTGGTCATGTTTTCTATTTCCAATGGAACAGGAGAGCCTTCTTTATCAACTGCAAATAAATGTAAATCGCGTCCGTGAACTCCTGAGTTAGTCACGCCTTCACTGTCGGTCACCTCTAAACGCAGTCTTCGTTCAAGTCCCTCTCTGTTATGGAAATGCCAATCGATCCAATCATCCCTAGTTTCGAACGTTCCCCACTCTTTTTGAAGAATTGAAAGAAAAACCTCTGATCCAGAATAAATATTTTCTGACAGGGAGGTTTTGAGTTGGAAACAATCTTCCATCATGCGAATAATTTCCGTGAAATTTTTTTTATCTTCCGTGGTCGCTGTTATCAGATTTTTTTCTGGGACGTTAACAGGATCTCCCATTGATTCTTGAGAAAAGGAGGACCCAATTTTTTCTGTTTCTATTTTCACGGAATCGCTAATTTCGAATAATTCTCCTGAGCGAAATAAAATAAATCCCACGATCATCGCTGAAAAAAGAAATAGAAAAATAATTGCGCGATTTTGTTTGATCATCATTATTTCACCCTGAAATGGTCGAGAGTATTTGATGCTAAGAATAACTGAGCCGTGAGTTCAAGACAACAGTCGATGTGTATAAAATAATTTGAAAATTTCGCGGCTTCAGACCAGTACTAGTCGGCCTCTTTTTTCGTCTCAAAAACTGGCAGCAGAATTGCTTGGAGTGGTCTGCTGGCGTTCAAGCTCTCGAGTCTCTAAACGTTGGCGAAATTGGGCTAGCTTTACTTGACCAATATCAGAGGCTAACGCCTGATAGACCGTGTTCAGAAAATCCTGAGGAGCGCCGCGGGTATCCACTGATATATTCAGGCCAAGGTTTTTATTAATATAATTTACGTAAGCCTGGTCATGGAGCTGTCCCCATTGTTGGATTGTTGCTGAATCAACCGATTTGTCTCCAGCCTCATCGAAACGCCAGGAGGAGTTTGACCAATCCGGTCTGATCACTTTTTGAGGCGGGTATTTAATAGCGACGTCACGCTCAATTTGTTTGTTATAGCCAAGTCCCTTCGCGACAACGTCCACCAAATAAGCATCACTGATATCACGAAAAACAAGTTTTCCAGTCGGTTTCAAATTCCGATTCAACTGAATCAGCATATTCTGAGGATTTGGAGAAAACATTTGCAATCCATATCTAAGCAATAGCCGAGCCTTGGCCTCACCAAGAAGAGTGGCGTAATGTTCTCCAAAGAACTCCTCGAAAGGCACGCGGCTGATCTTTGCGATTTCCCTCCCTACATAGGGAATCGAAAATGCAGGTAAATAATAATTTCCGTCATCGGTGGCTCGGACATCACGAACAACCATTCCGATGCCGGAGACTCTTGAAGAAATTGTCATCACTTCGCCCAGGATGATCAACTTCGGATCTGACCCAAAAGCACCGTCAACGGTCTTTACGTGAGTCGAATGAATGAGGGCTGAGTCAACATCATCATTGGTATCAACTTTCGAAGGTTGGTATTCCCCATTGGGACCATGAGGATAATCCGTTGCTAATTTAATCGTAAATCCGCGAAGCGTTCCATCAAGAGCCAGTGATCGAGATGAAGTCATATAAACCGGAAGGGAAGTTTCCTCTGGGAAATCTTTGAAAGGAACTCTGGGATTTGTGTTGTAGGGATGTTTCGCCCAAAGAATGTCTCCACCATTTGCTTTAAAAAGATTGACCAGATTTTCTGGCGCATCTTCAGTCTTAATAACGTGAAGATCCTCTTCGCTGACCTTGACTAAAGAAATATTGATGGTGGTGGTCGGTTTTTCATAATTATGCAAATTAGCTTTTTGTTCCCACAGAAGCCATTGCTTGTACGCATCTTTTTGAACCAAATTACGTACAGCTGCTGATTGCTGAGTTCCAGAACTAAGAACAATTTTGCATTCATTGTTGGCAAAAGCATGTGTTGTCGAAACGAGCAGTAAAAAAATTAACGTCGTTTTGCTAAAACACGAAAACATGCTAAGTCCTTTGATTGGAGATCTAAACGAAATATAATCTATCTCTACAAATTGCATAAGATGTCAGAATGTTAGACAGGTAAAAAGGTAACAGAGAACTGTTCGAATCAATTTAATGAGCTTATGGCGCCGATATAATAATCTTCGTGATTTTGACCTGCTGAGCGCTCACGAAAGTGAAGTGCACATCCCCTTCGTAAAATCGCACAGCGTGAGAGTTTCGATAGGGAGAGCTTCCTTCTTCGAATCCTTTATAAACTGTGGGTCTTGGATCTAGTCGAATCGTGTTTTCGATAAGATTTTTTAATTCCTGGCACGCTGATTTTTTAGACCAGCTCTCAAGCTGCGTGAGGGCCTCGGTTTCCCAAGAAATCAGCAAAATTTTTTTTTCCACATTTTGTGTCCATCCGGAGTGGGCTGTTGGTACGGCCTCTACTTCTGGCAAATAAGGTTTAATGTCTAAGACGGGAGTGCCGGAAATAATATCGGTCCCACGTACAACAACACCATCGGGCTCTACTTTTACTATTTCCATCAGCGATAAACCCAAAGGGTTTGGTCGATGAGGGGAGCGTGTCGCAAAAACCCCCATGGTACCGCCATCCAGGCGAGGTGGGTGAACCTTCGCATGAAAGCGAACATCTTTGTTTTGGTGAAAATAAAAAATCACCCATAAATGGCTAAATTTTTCTAAACCTTGAAGGGACGATTCTGGCTGATAAGTGGGAAAAATTTTTATTTTTGCCAAGGCTTCTAAGACAAGTCCTGGCTGGCGGGGAGTTCCAAATTTATCGGGATAACAGGACTCAACAATCCCAATGGGAGTCACTTCATAACTTTTTTCCATGAGAGCAGCGATAGACTTTCAACACAGGCTTGTCAATGATCACTCGAAAGAAGCGGCGGACCTCTATTTAAGTATTTCGTAGTTTCCGGATTTTTCCTTCAAAGCCATCAAGTTTTTCACGATAATTTCTTTACCTCGAACATCAATCACGCCTTCATTTTTAAGCTCCGTCAAATGACGAGAGAAAGACTCGTTGATAGTGCCTGCAAGCTGCGCTAATTCATTTCGGTTCAAGCGTAGATTCAAAGAAAGTCCATCCACCACGGGCACGCCAAATCTTTCAGCTAAGATCGCCAACTGATAAGCAATTCTTTCTTGGACACTGGCGAGGTAATGAAGTTGTGCTGTCTGCTCGTGAACTTCCAAATCTTCAGCCATCTGTTCCAAAACAGCTTTAATTAAGGAATCGGTGCCAGACATGATTTGAGTGATCGTTGAGGAGGGAAATATTTGGACTTCCGTTTCACGTAATGCGCGAGCGTAAAATGGATAAGCAGTTCCACGGATTAAAGATTTAAAGCCGAAAAATTCTCCCGGAGAAACAATTTTATTGATGAACTCAGGGCTTGCCATTCGTCCCCGAGTCAAAGGTCTTTCTGTGACCAGTTTGACCGCTCCAGATTTAAGATAATATAAACCCTTGGGCATTTCGCCGGCGCTAAAGATAAGGTCACCCTCGCGAGCTTTCAATACTTGCTCAGGAGCCCCTAAATTTGAAACAGGAATTTCCCTCATTTTAGTTGCTATAACTGTGTTAAGTTGCTGGCCGGATTGTAAGGATGTCATTCGATCATTTTCATTATGCAATTTTAAATTATCCATAGTCCCACCTTCAGTTTGACTAGCTTTTGATTAACTTAAATCTAGTCGAATTCATAAATTCAGGCAATATCATTTGAAATAATTGAGGTTTTTCTATTTTTTGAATTTTAAAAATCAGCAAAAAATAAAGTCTTAATTTGACATGCAACATATTGAAACCCCTGAATTAATGTAATTGACTCAGCAGGTCTCGAAGCCTAAAGTCCGGCCATTCTAATTGAAAACCAAAGGAAAACACGATGCGCGATCTTCGTCTATTTTTTTTCGCTTTGATGATGGTTCCTTTTTTCAGCCTTCCGGCCCAAGCTTTCAAAGTCGGTCTAGTGTTAGACAAAGGTGGAAAGGACGATAAGTCGTTTAATTCAAGTGCATACGAAGGGGCAACCAAGGCGCAAAAAGAGCTTGGAATTGAGCTGAAATATGTCGAAGCCACCGACAGCAATGCCTTGGAAACCCTCCATCGCTCTTTTGCTTCTAAAGGTTTTGATCTCATTATCGGAATTGGATTTGCGCAAGCGGATGCGGTGAAAAAAATTGCGTCTCAATTTCCTGATCGAAAATTTGCCTTGGTTGATGGCGAGGTGGTGGCACCTAATGTTCGCTCTCTTTTATTTGAAGAGCACGAAGGTTCTTACTTGATGGGAGTGGTTGCGGCAGAGAAGTCCAAGTCCAAAGTGGGCTTTATTGGAGGAATGGATATTCCTCTCATTCGTCGATTCCAAATGGGTTTTGAAGCAGGCATTAAAAAAGAAAAACCACAAATGAGCTTGGTTTCAAATTTTATCGGCATCACAGGAGATGCATGGAATAATACAGCAAAGGCGAAGGAGTTGGCTTTATCTCAGTACGGCTCTGGCGTTGATGTGATTTTCGTTGCAGCAGGCGCCTCAAATGCGGGCGTGTTTGATGCGGCCGAAGAAACAAAAAAATTCGCCATTGGAGTCGATTCAAATCAAAATTGGATCAAACCTGGTTTTATTCTGACAAGCATGCTCAAGCGCGTGGACGTGGCCGTTTACAGTACAATCAAAGAAGCCAAAGAAGGACATTTCGCTAGTGGTACTGTTCGTTATGGCTTCAAAGACAAAGGCGTCGACTATGCCGTGGATAAATACAATGATAAAATTCTAGATCTAGCGACCAGAAAAAAGTTGGACGACTTAAAATCTCAAATTATTAGCGGAAAAATTCAAGTGCCTGATTATTACAAAAAAGGAAAAAAATAAATTTCCATGGATAATCACTTTCTGGAATTCCGCTCAATTTGCAAATCTTTTGACGGAGTTCCGGCCAATGACAGGGTGTCATTCTCCATTCGCGCCGGAACAATTCATGCGCTGATTGGTGAGAATGGTGCCGGTAAGTCCACTTTGATGAAAATTCTTTTTGGACTTTACAAAGCCGATAGTGGCGAAATTTTACTCAAGGGAAAGCCCGTTAATTTTAAAAGTTCCATTGAGGCCAAGGCCTCAGGTCTTGGGATGGTTCATCAGCACTTTATGTTGGCCGGTCCAATTTCTGCTTTGGATCATATCATTTTAGATCAAAAAGCGAATACAGAGAGTGCTCGTGGCTTGCGGCATTGGTTGTCTGTGCTCCCGCGAAAAAAAATTTTAAAAAAAATAGAGAGCGTCGCTCAGCAATTTAATATGCCAGTGCCCTGGGAAGAAAAAGTTGAAAATCTGCCTGTGGGCATTCAGCAACGACTCGAGATTCTTAAATTATTATTCAATGAGGCAGAAATTCTTATTCTTGATGAGCCTACCGCAGTTTTGACTCCGCAAGAAATTGAAGGTTTTTTTACGCAGCTTCGAGCGCTTAAAGCCGCAGGTAAAACGATCATCATTATCACTCATAAATTAAAAGAAGTGCAGGCTTTGGCTGATGACTTTAGTGTTTTAAGACAGGGTCAACTGGTGCACTCGAGCTCTCTTCAAGGACAAACTTTAGCGAGCCTCGGCGAATTGATGATTGGGCGTCAGCCAAAAGTCTTTAATAAAAATTTTACTTCCGTGAAAAAGACGGAGACCAATTCAGTCCCTCAGGTTGTGAATAATTCTGCGGTTCTGAAAATTAATCAACTTTCGTATCAAGAGCGCGGTAGAATATGGCTTGATGGTGTTTCCCTGCAAATCGGGGCGGGTGAGATCGTTGGACTGGCTGGTGTTGAGTCCAATGGGCAGTCTCAGTTACTTGATTTACTCTTTCGACCGCGGGAATTGTCTGGAAAAAAATCTGGTCAAATTCAGATTTTGAATAAGGAAACTCTGGTTTTTTCCAACACTCAAATTCGCGCTTTGGGGGTGAATTATTTTCCCGAGGATCGTCTCAAACAAGCTCTGCTTCTTGAAGGCGACGCCAAAGAAAACTTTTTACTTGGCCAGCAATGGAGAAAAAAATTTTCTCGATTCGGTTGGCTTCGCTGGAAAAACCTGCAAAACGAGGCCGGTCAAATGATGAACAAAAACGATGTTCGCCCCTTAGATCTGCATCTAGCTCTCGGGCGTTTTTCCGGGGGCAATCAACAAAAATTTGTAGTTGGCAGAGAGCTTTCTCAAATACCGAAATTATTGATTGCCGCACAACCCACACGCGGAGTTGATATCGGTGCCATTGAAAGTATTCATGGTGAGATTCTCAAACAAAAAGAGGCCGGTGGTTCGGTATTTTTGATTTCTTCCGACTTAGAGGAAATTATTCGTTTGTCTGACCGAATTTATGTGATTTTCCGAGGAAGAATTGTGGCCGAACTTCAGGCTTCCGAATACGACGAAAAGAAAATCGGCGCCTTTATGGGAGGCGCTTAAGTGAAAAATTCATCAGCGTGGTGCTCAATCCTAAAAAGTTTTTTCGGCTTTGTCGTTGGCTTAAGTTTGGCCCTGACTCTAACGGCCTTAGCCGGGGAAAATCCCTTGCATGTGCTAGTCGTGCTGATGCGATCCTCTTTTGGCTCTTCCTATGATTTTGGCTTAGTTTTATTTTACACGACCTCTCTTGTTTTTACCGGCCTAGCGGTGTGCCTTCCTTTTCAAGCGGGGCTTTTTAATATTGGAGCCGAAGGACAACTGACGATGGGGGCGTTAACGATGGCTGCCGTCGGAATTCTATGGCCTGCACTTGCCTTTCCCTGGGCTCCTTTACTGGCTGTTCTTGCTGGAGTTTTTGTAGCAGGACTTTGGGGCTTTATTCCGGGCTGGCTGCGCGCCAGCCGTGGGAGCCACGAAGTCATTGTGACCATGATGTTCAACTTTATTGCCGCCGGAGCTTCGAGCTATTTTATTGTCGGAGCGTTGAAATCCACTGATTCACAAAATCCAGAAACGGCATCAATAGGTGCCGGTTATTTATTGAAAAATATTGATCCCATTCATGGTCTTAGCCCAGATTCACCTTTTAATTCAGCTTTTCTTATCGCGATTTTGATGAGTTTTATCACCTGGTTGCTTTTAAATAAAACCGTTTGGGGTTACGAACTTAAAGCCGTTGGATTGAGTCCCGAAGCGGCGAGCACGGCGGGAATTAATGCAAAAAAATATCGAATTTTATCCATGATTTTAGCCGGTGGCTTTGCTGGTTTGGTTGGTTTGAATGAAATTTTGGGTTCTGCTGGAAAATTTCGTCTCGGTTTTTCACCTGACTATGGCTTTATGGGAATAGCCGTAGCCTTGCTCGCGCGAAATAATCCGCTCGGAATTATTTTTTCTGCTTTTTTATTTGGAGCCCTCCAAAAAGGAGCGACCGATCTTGATTTGGAAACAGCGACGATCACTCGAGATTTTGCAAAAATTCTTCAAGCAATCATCATCTTGTCGGTGGCCGGTTTTTATGCCGCGAAATTTCTAGATTCTTCTAGTGAAAATTCATCCGTGCTTAAAGTGTCAATACTGACAAGGATAAAAAAATGGCTCAAGAAAGCTTAAATCTTTTCTCGCTACTGATGAGCAGTTTGCGCGTGGCCGTGCCGCTTCTTTTTGCGGCCTATGGTGGTTTAATCAGTGAACGCTCTGGAGTGATTCAAATTGCACTCGAAGGATTTTTGTTGATTGGCGCCCTCACCGCCGCGATTTTGGCTCATTATACTGGTTCCCCATGGTTGGGAGTTCTGGCGGGAGCTTGTGCTGGAATTTTTCTGGCGGGCGTCATGGGCTTTTTTGTGTTGGCGCTAAAAGTTGATCAAATCATTGCAGGCACTGCGATTAATTTATTAGCCTTCGGAACGGCCCCTTTTGTCACGAAAGTGCTTTTTGATTCGACGGGCTCTTCACCAGCTTTACCGATTGAGTCTCGTTTCACGGTTGCACCGATGTTTTTAGCCGCCGCACTTTCGGTGTTGATGAGTTATTGGTTTTATCAAACTCGCTCCGGTTTGGTGGTGCAATTTGCGGGTGAGGCGCCTCAAGCCTTAGAGGTTGCTGGCACCTCAGTTTTGAAAACTCGTTGGAAATCACTTTTGGCCTGTGGGGCATTGGCAGGAATTGGCGGAGCTACATTATCCACCTACTTATCCTCAGCCTATTCACCAAATATGACGGGCGGACGTGGCTTTATTGCATTAGCGGCGCTGATTTTTGGACGCTGGAAACCATTGCCAACCTTACTGGCCTGCTTCTTTTTCGGCTTTACTGATGCTCTGCAAATTCGTCTTCAAGGAGTCAACTCTCTGATTCCAGTCCAATTTGTTCAGATTCTGCCATATTTATTCACAGTGATTGCTCTGGCTGGTTTTTTCGGGCAAAGTCGGGCGCCAAAAGCACTGGGACAAACTTTAAACAGAGGTTAAGAATGAAAATCTTTATCGTCGTCATTTCTTTTTTCGCGTTACTCTTAAGTTGGCAAGAAGCTGTCGCTTGGGGTGGGCGTGGTCATCACACTCTTTGTGATGCAGCTACATTTGTTGTTCAAGAAAAAGAATTGCGACAGTTTTTAACTTCGCGTCCTCACACCATGGGGCACCTGTGCAATATTCCAGACATTGCTTGGCGCTCACTTCCTGGTGAAATGACCAAAGAAGGAAACCCAGGTCACTTTTTTGACTGGGAAATAATTGGTGGAACCGTCAAAGATTTTCCTTTGGATTACAAAAAAATCATCGCTGATTTTGAAGGTAAAAAGAAAGCAAACGAAGAAGGTCTGATTCGTAGCATACCTCATGAATTTGGCTCCCTTTGGTGGAGAGCTGACCAGTTTTATCGACGCGCGCTTGTAGGAAAAGAGACCTTAGCCGCCTCTGCGTTGGGAGCGACTGTTGCTGCTACCGAAAAGGCAGATAAGAAAGAAAAATCCGAAAAAGAAAAAGCTGAAAAGAAAAAAGAAGAAAGCGATGACAGTGCTTTTAATAAAGCGGTCTATGAATTTTATGTGAATTTGGGAATCATGGGTCACTTCGTGGGTGATAATGCTCAGCCTCTGCATACAACTTCTGACTACGATGGATATGGAAAAGGCCACGGCGGAATTCACGGATATTACGAAGACGTGATGTTGTCGGCAATGGATGGGGATCTTCAATTCAAAGTTATGAAGGAAGCCCGCAAAATGCGTTCCGCTGAGCGCAAAGAAAAATTTCTTGTCGAAAAAACTCTTTTGGAAAAAATGAGGGCGCTTTCTGTCGCGTCAAATGCTGATATTGATTTGATTTTAAAGGCAGATCTTTTGAAAAAACCTTCTGAGCAAGCGGAAGAGCGCGGTATGAAAATTCGAAAGCCCGCCGAACGCGAGCCTATCGAAAAAACCAAAGCGAAGTTTGAACCTTTGTTAGTGAAACATTTAGCTCGTGGAGTCGCCTTACTTTCGTTGCTTTGGGATGAGGCCTACCGTGAAGCGGGCTCTCCCAAACTTTCAACATACAAGAGTTTCAAATATCCTTTGGTTCCAGAATTTGTTTATCCTGATTATTACGAAATTAAAAAAGACGAGAGTGCTAAAAAATAATTTCGTTAAAGACAAGTTACAGAACTGTAAAATTAAATTGTAAATTAATTCAATACAACACCGATAGAGCACTCTTCTGGTTCGCTCGAGCTTGAGGTACAGGTTTGTCCTAAAGCACCATCTTTGCCTTGGGGGCCTTGGGGGCCTGAGGGCATTGGTAATTGGGTATGACAGTGGATATGGGGTTGGCAGTGAAAACCAGGAAAGCCCGGACCTTTTTCTCCACCATCACCACCAAGGCCAACCGAGTGGTAAACGCTGACAGTCAGTGCCGCGGGCACTCTTAAATGCGCGATCCCAGTATCGCCTCCGTTCATTCCTGATCCACCTGAGTCTCCTGGTTTTTGGATGGAGCCTGGGCTTCCGGGTGAACCTTGCCCTCCCTTTTCCCCTCGCATATTGACGGTTAATGAGCCGGTGCCATCCTCAGCTTTAATGCTAATTTCTCCTGCCGAGCGGCCAGAAACTCCTCTGGGTGCCGTCGAGTTCAGACGGTAGCTTTGAATTACGCCATCTTGTGCTGAAATATATTTCGCCTTGATTATTAAAGTGAGTCCATTTGTAAATAGAGTCGAATTTGGCAAAAAGGTTAAATTTCGAAGATGGCTCCAATTTGTTAAATTTTCTGGTGTGACTTCAACCTCGTCTTTAATAACCATGTCCATTGGAACACTCACACTGATTTCTTGAATTTTGATAAAGCCTTTGTTCTCCATTGTTCCGATAGCATATTTATAAGTATTTCCAGGGCGAACCTCTTGATCTAAAAAAGTAGAATTCACGGCAGTTAAAAGTTCCTGCTTATTATTCAGTTCCCTTGTTAAGAGAAAATTCTGACCTACAGGTAAATTGAGTTGAACACTAAACTCATTCATGGTTTTTCCCTCTAAAATCTCGGCTGAAATCATATTTACAGCTGTTGTCTCAGCGCTTTTCACGGGCCCATCTTCGACGGTCTTAATATCGCAAGCCGCCAATAGAAGAATGTTTAACAAACTAAGGATTAAAACTAAAAAATTTCGTTTCATAAAACCTCCAGAAAAATGGACTTAGCATGACAAATACCAGGCTCAGCTCAAAGGAGAGTGCTGACGACGGTCGAAATCCGAGCTGCAAACAGGCTGGTGATTCGCTAGTTTTCATCTGGTCGATGGAGCAATGCGTTTTATCGCGATGTTGGTTTTCTTTCTAGATTGAGGTGTTAATCTTATTGCACATGCAACGACGTAAAATCATCTCTGGCAAAATAAAACGCAATCCCGATGGCTTTGGATTTCTAATCCCTGACGATCCTGAACATCCGGATGTCTATATTCCACGACACTCAATGGAAGGAATCATGACCTCTGACAAGGTAATGGTTCAGGTTGAAGAAGAAAAGGGCGGCGAGCGCTTTCGCGGAGAAATCATAAAAGTTACCGAGCGAGGATTTAAAAAAGTTGTCGGACAATTTTTTAAATCCACTGGAAATATTGGAATTATCAAAGATGAAGGCAAGGGTTGGGGCGGAGATTTAAAAATCAAAGTCGAAGACTCGATGAATGCCTCAAACGGTCAATTGGTCGCGGCAAATATTTTGACTTACCCAGACGATGCAAAAGGTTTTTTTGGACAAGTCACGGAAATTCTGGGAAGTGCCGAAGATCCAATGAATGATATCAAACGAGTGCTACTCGTAAATAATATTCCTCATGAGTTCAGCCAAGCTTGCTTACAAGAAGCTAAACGTTTTACCGAACTTGTGTCTGAATCAGACATGAAGGGGCGTCGTGATTTACGTTCACTGAAATTCGTGACTATTGATGGTGCCACCGCAAAAGATTTTGATGATGCCGTCTATGTTGAAACGAACAGTTTGGGCTTTTTGCTTTATGTGGCTATTGCGGATGTTTCTCATTATGTGCAGGTGGGCTCGGCCATTGACAAAGATGCTTATGAGCGTGGAACTTCTGTTTATTATCCCAATTTTGTGACGCCGATGTTGCCAGAGGTTTTGTCCAACGGGCTTTGCTCTTTAAATCCGCATTTGCCTCGCTTGGCCTTGGTTGCAGAAATGCAACTTGATTTCAATGGAGTGGCGCAAAAATCTGATTTTTATGAAGCCGTCATCGAAAGTAAGGCCCGAGTCACTTATGGCGAAGCTCAAGAGCTTATTGAGGGAAATAAAATTGAAAAGCTCGCTCATGTCGAAGATGAAATTCGTCGTGCCGCAGATTTAGCCAAAGTCTTGATGGCCAAGCGTTTTCGCGAAGGGTCTTTGGATTTAGAAATTCCTGAAACTCAAATGGTGATAGATGCCAGTGGTGTTCCAATAGACATTATTCGTTCAGAAAGACTTTTTGCTCACCGAGTGATTGAAGAGATGATGTTGGCCGCCAACGTCGCCGTGGCAAAATTTTTAGCCGGGAGAGAGATTCCCGCTTTTTATCGTATTCATGAAAATCCGAACACAGACGCGATCGCAATTTTAGAGCGCTACCTGCAAACTTTCGGTGGAAAATTCAAATTGAAGGGTGGCAAATTACAGAAACTTTTGACTCGTGCTTTGCAGGAGTTTGAAGGAAAGCCTGAGGCCTTAATCCTACATATTTTGACTCTTCGCTCAATGGCGCAGGCGAAATACTCCAATAAAAATGTAGGACACTTTGGACTGGGTTTTGATTTTTACACTCATTTCACTTCGCCGATTCGTCGTTATCCCGATTTGATTGTTCATCGGTTGATTAAGAATCAAATCATGCCTAATTCGAAATACCGATTGATGAGCGAAGATGATTTGGCTTCAGCAGGAGTTATGCTTTCTGCCTGTGAACAACGTGCGGTTAAATCAGAGCGGCAGTTGATCTCCATTAAAAAAGCTAGATTTATGGAGAAGCACATCGGGAAAGAGCTCGATGGCATGGTGAGTTCCGTTGTTAAATTTGGAGTTTTTGTTTTACTTCGTGAATATGAAGTCGATGGACTTATTCGCATGGAAAAATTGGGTTATGGCTATGAATACGACGATGAACGTATTCGTTTATATAACAAGCGCACAGGTCACTCGTTCAATATTGGTGACGTGGTCAAAGTTAAAGTCGAAAGCGTTGATATTGAAGCTGGTCAGATCAATTTTGAGCTGACAGAAAGCGATAGCGCTAAAGCGCGAAAACCGCTCAATCGCGCTCCGTTTACAAAATCTTTCAAAAGTTCCAGCCGGGGTCGCACGAAGGAGACTCCTGTAAAGGGCTCTTCTGACAGGCGGCGACCTGCGGCAGTGCGACCCGATTCTCAACCCTCTGCAGAGGCCAAGCCCGGCAAGCGGATGTCTTTGCTCGAACACCTTAAAAAACGACGGCAAGAAAATAAAAATCCTAAGTCCAAAACGGTGGAAAACAAACTGGACGCTAAGAAGGAAACACCCAAACATCTTCAACGATTTGAAAGTAGAAAAAAAATAACGCGTGAGGAAGAGGATGTTGATACTTCACCGGGCGGCATTAAAACTCAATTGAACAATCAGAAGAAAAATAAGACTGAGTTTGACAGTAAAAGCCGTAGACAGAAGAAAAATCGACGCCGATAATTTTCTTAGATGCAATTTTTACGAACCTCAAAGCAAATTGGACAAACGATAAAAAACGCCTCACGTTTGAGGACGATTGTTGGCGTTTTTGCTAAACATGGTTTTCATAACATTGCTGAACGCTTAAAATTAGGACGCTTTATTTTGGCGCGCTTGAATGCGGCTCAGGACATTGATCGCTACTCCATGGCGGAACGCATTCGAATGAGCTTTGAAGAGCTCGGCCCTACTTTTGTGAAATTGGGACAGTTATTGGCGTCTCGTCCCGACTTGGTTCCGGAAGACTTTGTCACTGAGTTTTCTAAACTTCACGATCAAGTGCAGCCCATCACTTTTGATTTGATTGAAGGAGTTTTAAAGAACGAATTTGGCGATTCTCTTTATAAAGTTTTTTTATCTATTGAGCCTGAACCTCTTGGCTCCGCCAGTATAGCACAAGTGCATCGCGCGATACTTTCAACCGGTGAGCAAGTGGTTATCAAGGTCCAGCGTCCCGGCATCATTGAGAAGATCAATGATGATCTCAATGTTCTCTATTTTTTGGCGGACATGATTCATACCTATATTCCTGAGTCTCGTCCTTTTAATCCGACAGGAATCGTCGATGAATATTTTAAAACTCTGGATTTAGAAACTAATTTTGTCGTCGAGGCGAATAACTTGCGCCGGTTTAAACAAAATTTTGCTAATGATCCGTCGATCAAAATTCCCACGGTGTATTTGAACTTAACTACGGAGCGGGTCTTGACTATGGAGGCTCTCAGTGGAGTTCCGCTCAGTCAGAGTGGGAATGGCGCAAAAGAGGGACTTGATAACACGGAAGTGATTCGTCGAGGGCTTCGCGCTTATCTGAAAATGGTTTTTCAAGATGGATTTTTTCACGGCGATTTGCATGCAGGAAATTTCTTTATTTTACCAAATAATCAGATCGGTCTGGTGGATTTTGGAGTGGTCGGGCGTCTGAATCAACGAGCGAAGGCCGCAGTTTCTTCGATGTTTATGGCTCTTTCAAAAGAGGACTATGATCGTTTGGCCTATGAGTTTGTCGATTTGGCTCCTTTCAGTGAGAAGGTGGATGTTGATCTTTTTGCCAAAGATTTGCGCGATTTGATTGCGCCGTTTTTTGGGCTCACGTTAAAAAATGTCAACCTAGGGGGGATTCTTCTTTCTTCGGCTGGAGTGGCTGCGCGCCACGGACTTATTGTTCCCACAGAACTGATGCTTTTTTTCAAATCCTTAGTGGCGATTGAAGGTCTTGGTAAACGAATTCAACCTGATTTTGATTTTCTCAACTATGCCATCGAATTTGCGGCAGAGATGATCAAGGCCCAATATGATCCACAGAAAATTTTGAACGATTTTTCTCAAGTTGCGAGAGAATCAAAAGCTCTTGTAAGCAGTTTACCCCGGCAGTTGCATTTTATGTTTCGGCGTCTAAACAGTCCAGATTACGCCGCAAAAATTAATATTAAAAATATCGATGAGCTTAAAAAATCGATTGAAGTTTCCTTTAATCTTCTTTTTTTAGGAATTATTATTGCTGCTTTGGTAGGAAGTGCTTCTTTTATATTGGTCCATCCGAGCGACAATTTGCTGGCAGGGATGCCGGCTTTTAGTTTTTTTGGCTATTTTCTTGCGGTCGGATTAGGTGTGATTGCGTTCTTTAATTATATTAAAAAATAAAGGACTCTCATGTTGCAAAATTTAACCTATGAAATGGGCGTTCTTGCTAAAGCCGTACAACATAAAAACCTATCCGCGGCGTCGGCTCATGTGGGACTCAGTCAACCACAACTGAGTCGGGTCATTTCCAAAGTCGAACACGCTCTTCAAATTGTTTTGTTGGATCGTTCCGCACGAAGGAAATCTGGATGGACGCAGGTGGCTCATGATTTATCTGCGGCGTTCATGAAGGGGATGGGGCGTCTTGAATCTGAAATTGTGGCTATTGCTCAAGAGATGGAAATCACAGAGCTCCATATTGGAACTTTGGAAGGTATTTCAATGATTGCTAGCCAATTTGCCAAAAATTGTTTTGATCAGTTAAAAATCAAAAAAATATATTTGGATGTATTGGATTTCAAAGATCTAGATTCTCAGTTTTTAAATGGTGGACTGGACTTAATTTTCACGGTGCGACCGCCCACCAAACAAAAGTTTAACCACATGTTAGAAGTGGGTTATCAACAAATGGAAAAAATTTCTACGAATAAAACGGTCATGGTGGCGAGTGCTTACGAACTTGCCGGCTATGATAAAAAAATGACGGAAGAAGTGAATCATTTTATGATCAGCAATTCGTTGGCATTAAGAAAACATTGGTTGCAGGAAGTTGGAGGCATCGGAACCTTACCAGTTGATGCAAAGACAGGTCGAGGCAAAGGCCAGTACACGATTTATCTCATTGGCAATGATCTTATTCCTCCCAAAATCTGGGAAAAAATCACGCAGTTGTTTTAGTTCACCAATTTATAAAGGGGGAGAGTTTAGAAAACCCTCCCCCTGGTTTTTAACTACTATTGCAAGAGCTTTAGTGCCACTTGCTGAGCACTGTTTGCTTGTTGAAGAACGGAGACGCCGGCTTGCAATAAGATATTATTGCGAGTCATCTCTGCCGTTTCAGCAGCCACATCAGTGTCACGAATTCGCGAGTTCGCCGCTGAGTAGTTTTCTTCAGCAACGAGCAAATTCGCGGATGTGCTTTGCAAACGATTCTGAAGCGCTCCAAAATTTGCCCGAATCGCATTCACCGAAGTCATTGCATTATCAATGACTGTTAGTGAATTTTGTGCAGACTGCTTCGTAGCAACCGTTTCCGCCACGACTCCTAATGACTCCAGAGTTGCATTTGCAGCTGAGGCATTGAAAGAAATTCGATCTAGAAACGGATTATTGTGTACACCTACTTGAATATCGATCACTCCGCCAGTTCCATTCAATAAATCATAGCCATTGAATGCCGTGGAATCAGTGATTCGCTGCATCTCTGACTTTAATTGTTGGTACTCCACATCCAAAAATTTTCTTTCTGTGTCACCGATCGTGTCTGAAGAAGCTTGAGTCCCAAGCTCTCGAAGTCGAATTAACATATTCGAAACTTCATTCAAACTTCCCTCTGCAATTTGCACTAGGGAGACTCCATCGTTGGCATTTCGATTAGCCTGTCTGTAACCTCGGATTAAACCTTTCAGATTTTCTGAAATTGCTAATCCAGCAGCATCATCGGAAGCCTTATTGATTCGGTAACCAGAACTTAAACGTTCCATGGCTGTGTGTAGCCCGCGTTGCGTGTTCGTCAGATTTTTCTGAGCGTTTATCGACGCGACATTTGTTGAAATACGTAAACCCATTCTATCCTCCTTGCATGGCCTTATCCTCCTTGATTATTTGCCATCCGTTTTGGCAGTCAGAAGCATTCTACTTCCGTGAGATTCAATAATTGATTCTCTATAGATTTATTCGGAAAACTTATGTCTCAATTTGAGTCCAGATTAATAAAAAATTATTTTTTTAAAAGCTATAAACAAATTTTGGAAAATTTTGAACGTCAACTTTTTGACGAAATTACTTTAGAAGGATTCCAGGATTTTAGTTCCAGAGATTTAAAGGTGACTCCGGAAACTCAAGAGTGAATTTGGAAATTGCAAGAAACTGACTTGCCGTAATTATCCAAGAGGAAAGGGTAAATTTGAAAATATTGAAGTGGTTTTAACCACAAACAACAGCGGGATGAACTCTGTTTTCAGTGTTAAATGTGGGGCACCCATTTTTTGATGGGGCCCACAAACGCAGGAAACAGTTCAATACTTCAGCAACAATGAGGCTATAAAGCTGAACAAAATATGTCGGGTGATCGTAAAGATCTAAAACCGAGGACGTTCAGTGGGTAGCGTTAGCTATTATCCACCAAACGTTTTGTTCAAGAGGTTAAGCGCTACGTTTGCTGATTGGTTAGCTTGCGCTAACACACCAGTACCAGCTTGTAATAAAATATGATCACGAGTCATTTCAGACGTTTCTTCAGCCACATCCACATCTCTAATTCGAGAATTTGCTGCAGACATGTTTTCCACAGAGTTTTGGATGTTACTGACTGTCGTCTGTAAACGATTTTGAAGAGCACCGAAGTCGGCACGCATCGCAGAGACGCTCATGATCGCATTATCGATCGCAGAGAGCGAGTTCTGTGCTGAGGCCTTGTCGGCGACACTCGTTAAGTTCACACCTAACGCAGCAGAATTGGCGTCCGCTTTCGACGAATCGAAAGAGATACGGTCAATTTCTGGATTGTTTCGGATACCAACCTGGAAATCCATGATTGATCCGACGCCAGCCAGAAGCTGTGTTCCGTTGAACTCGGTGCCATCGGCAATACGATCCACCTCTGAAATGAGTTGATCATATTCCACGTTGAGGAATTGTCGCTCAACGGCTCCGACGGTGTCAGAAGCGGCTTGTACAGCCAGCTCGCGAAGTCGAATTAAGATAGTACTTACTTCGTTCATCGCTCCCTCTGCCACTTGCACGAGTGAGATTCCATCATTCGCATTTCGTGAAGCCTGCTTCAGTCCTCGAACCTGAGCTCTTAAATTCTCAGAAATCGCGAGACCTGCAGCATCATCACCTGCGCGGTTGATGCGGTAACCAGATGCGAGCCGTTCCATGCTCTTATCTAGGGCGAGCTTTGTGCCCCACAACGTTCGTTGTGCATTGAGCGAGCTCGTGTTGGTATTAATTCGCAAACCCATATTTCCTCCTCCTTGAAGATTTCTAGATGTCAATCCCTGACATCACGTGAACCGATAAGTTCAATGGGTAACTGTCTTACCCTTCTTCTCGGAGGATCTTGAAAATCCTAAAGTGAGACGTCTCAAAATAGTTACAAACTAGTCCATCGTCCCTCGTATTTTTGCTATTTTTCCTCGAAAACCTGACCTAAGTCTGGAGATTTTACGATATTTTTGTGCAAACCCAGTCAAAAGCTCTGGACGATCTTTTATTTCACGGTGACACTAAGTCGAATGAAAAACCTTCTCTATATAATGATAAGCCTCTCTCTGCTGCTCTCTTCCTGCAGTTTTATGAAACAACGTGAAATTAAAAAAGCATCAAGTGAAATTCTCACTTCGGAAATTCAAGAAACTCTTTTGAAAGAACAGCGATCCGTCGTGCAAGGGAAAAACAATCGAGGAAAAACCTTTGCTCAATATGTGCTTGATCACACTCATATAGAGATCTCTGAGATCAAAGAGGTGACGGAAACAGATTATCTTCTTGAGGCAAAAATTCATACGATCAATCCCGAAGTTCGTCAGATCGTTTTAGAAATTCTTGCACCGATGGATCAAGCCACCTCGAATGCTTTTAATTTTTCCGAAGGACTGGGGCGCATTCATTTGGCTAAGCCCAATCTGAGCATTGAGGTCGATCAGAGTTTGTCGCTTGAAGTTCATAACAAAGACGGGCATTGGGTGCGGTGAGGGTTTAACTAAAATTAACCAGCTAAGAAATAAATAGTTCGGGTGAGACTTTGAATCTTTTTGCCAGAGCTTTGATTTGCCTTAAGTTGAGTTCTCTTTCGCCTTTTAAAATTTTTGAAACAATTGGTTGGCCACTTTAGCCTCGTTGTTTGTCATAGGAATGAATTTGTAGCTGGTGTCCACAAGCTCATCATCCAAGTTTGGATTGTTCACTGAATATTCTTGAGTCCAAGTTTTTTTATTCGTTCTAAGTTTAATTTTTCGTTTTTTATTCTTTAATATTTTTTTTCATTTGATCCAGAGGGAAGAGTTGAATGGCCAAGCAGAAAACTCTCTTTCTTCCACGCTTGCGCTTGAGCTTTTCCAATTTTGCTTCGACTGTGTTCCAATTCCACCAGCGCCACAAAGTACTGAGTTTCAGTTTCGGAAAGATCGAGTTTCTATGCAATCCTTTGAGCGGACTCTCCCGATAGCCCACAGCTGCCGCTAAAAACTTGAGAGAGCTTCGGAGCGGCAATTCCTAGATTCCTTGCAAAGGCTCGCAAAGAGTAGGCAGAGTTTTTTCCCCTTCGGGCTTGGTACTCCCGCTCAAGATAAGATCGATAAGTGGTTTTGTTATTTGTTGTCGTCATGGAAAGTGTTATACCTGAGCATGAAGCGACTTGTGATAACTCAGGTATCAAACTGATACCTGAGAATACCTTGTAGTTTGTATCTTCATGAAATTAAACGATATTTACATAATAAAAGATAAATTTAGCTGGCTGTTTGGAGCTGATTTTGCTCTTATAATAAGGCGCGTTAGCCCTTCTCATAAACACAAAAAGAGTAGCTTGGCGTTCCCTGCCGGTCATTTTGTGAAGTGAGCTTGAAGGGGAGATGATTAAATTCTGGAAAATAAGCGTCGCCGGGATATTCTTGGTCGACCACTGTGAGATAAATTCTATTTAGAAGCGAAAGGGATTGTCGGTAAATTTCTCCCCCGCCAATGACAAAAACTTCATTGCCATATTGAGGAATAAAACTTCGGGCTTTTTCCACCGCTTCTTTCAGGGATTGAACAATCAGAACTTGCGGATGATCAAAACGAAAATTCGCATTCCGAGTGATTACAATATGCAGCCTTCCAGGAAGGGGTTTGCCGCCAAAGGAATCAAAAGTTTTTCGGCCCATGATCATGACATGGCCTTTAGTTTTATCTCGAAAAAACTTCATGTCCTCAGGAATGGACCAGGGTAAATGATTATCAACCCCGATCACTCTATTTTTTGCCATGGCCGCGATGGCCGATAAAATCATATTGCGACCTCGCCCTTAATGGGCGGATGAGACTCGTATCCTTCAATGGTGATGTCTTCGAATTTAAAATCAAAAATATTTTTTATCAATGGATTTAAACGCAAATGAGAGAGTGGTTTTAGCTCTCGCTGCAACTGAGTATTCACTTGCTCCATATGATTCAAATAAATATGAGCATCACCCAAAGTGTGAACAAAATCTCCGACCTTTAAATCACAAACTTGGGCCATCATATGAGTGAGAAGAGCGTAGCTTGCAATATTGAACGGAACTCCCAAAAAAACATCAGCCGAGCGTTGATAAAGCTGGCAACTCAATTTTCCCTCGGACACATAAAATTGAAAAAAAGCGTGGCAAGGTGGAAGCGCCATTTTTTCGATCTCTCCAGGATTGAAGGCGACAACAAGTAAACGACGCGAATCAGGATTAGTTTTTATTTGCTGAATGACTTGAGAAATCTGGTCAATTTTTCGACCGTCGCGAGTTTCCCAAGAGCGCCATTGCTTTCCGTAGACAGGCCCAAGATCACCATTTTCATCGGCCCATTCATCCCAAATTGTGACCTTGTTGTCGTGCAAATATTTGATGTTAGTGTCACCCTTCAAAAACCACAGGAGTTCATGAATGATTGAACGAAGATGCACTTTTTTTGTGGTTACAAGGGGAAAGCCCTCTTGTAAATTGTAGCGAGATTGGTGCGCAAAAAGACTGATGGTTCCAGTCCCAGTTCTGTCCTGCTTCTTCGTTCCATGGGCAAGAATGGTTTTCATCAATTCGTGGTATTGTCGCATAAACCCCTCCGCAAACAGATTACGTTAGCCGGAATGAGTCGATCCAGTGTGAATTCTCACATTGCAGCGCAAAAAGTCGCGGCTTACTTCATTTGGCCTATGAAAATTGGCTCATTGCCTTTATTTTCCAGTGATGGAAATTCGAGATCCCGTTCACGGCACTATTGAGCTCTCTGATGCTGAAACTTTGGTCGTTGATTCAGCAGAATTTCAACGTCTGCGGCAAATCAAACAATTGGGTTTTTCGGAAATTAGTTTTCCCGGAGCCACTCACAACCGCTATTTACATTCCATTGGAGTGACTCATATAGCGGGCCTCGTGTTTGATCATATTTTTAAAAACTTTCCCTTTTCTTCGAACTCTTTATTTCAAAGATTCAGACAGGTCACAAAATTAGCAGCGCTTCTTCATGATGTGGGTCATGGGCCGCTTTCTCACACGACTGAAGAAGTGATGCCCTCCTTGTCGGCACTGAAAATTAAGGTTTATGAAAATCGTAAGACGTTACAAGAAGCGCCCGTTAACCCGCGTGCAAATCATGAAGATTACACAATTAAATACATCACAGATTCTCCGCTCACCGCAGTGCTGGTGAATGCTTTTCCAGATATCGGTCCCTTGCATGTCGCTTGCCTGATCGATAAAACTTTGATTACCGGTGATGATTTTTTTGTCGATCAAGGCATCGATTTTCGTCCTATTCTCTCTCAATTGGTGAGTTCAGAATTAGATTGTGATCGCATGGATTATCTTGAGCGAGACTCGTTTTTTTGTGGCACTAATTACGGAAAATTCGATTTGCCTTGGATTGTAAATAATTTGGCGACTCATCGGCAAAATGATCAACTGTTTTTGGCGATCAACCGCCGGGCCCTTTATACTTTTGATGATTTTTTGCTTTCTCGTCATCATATGCATTTGATGGTGTACACACATCACAAAAGCAGTATTTTTGAAGAGATGTTGAATCTGTATCTGACATCGAAGGATTGCAGTTTTCATTTACCCGCTGAGATCAGTGAATACACCAGGTACACAGATTATAAATTGTATGAGCATTTGGCTCAGAGTAAAAATTCTTGGGCCCAAAGAATTGCCGAGCGACGACCTTTTAAAGTGTTAATTGAACTTCATAACACGGAGGAAAGCCTCCGACCTACGAATATTAAAAGAGCATTGAATGAAGCCGGAATCCAAGTGATCTGGTCGAGTTCAAAAAATCGTTTGTCCAAATATCACTCAGGGACACCTGAAGATCGGGCCATGCAAATTTATGTTGTTGATCAATATGACCGCTGGGATCGACCCGCACCAATTGACCAAACCACAGAAATTTTTAAACGTTACGAAGGCGCCAGAATTATTGATCGCCTTTACGTAGCGCCAGAAGATTTTGCCAAAGCTGAAACCATTCTTATTCAAAAACGAATGTGATTTTTTTAAACATTGAAAGGGTCACTATAATGACAACCTTACCGGAGTGGAATATTTTATCTGAATATCCTGCGATTCAGTCCTCTGAATTTTTAGCTGATTTTGCGGAAGTAGAAAAAATCGTCAAAGAAATTTCGCAGATCACGAAGGAAAATCAAAGTATTTGGAGCCTGACAGAGTGGCCCGCCGAACAGCGAAAAACCATAGCCGAGACCATGGTGCAAATTTGGTCTAAAACAGAAAGAGCCTGGATTCTTGCGGCCAATATGCAAACTTTTTGTCACTGTCATATCTCGGTCGATGCGAACGATTCAGAGGCTGAAAAAGGGAGCTCGCGTTTGCAAATATTGCTCGCACATTTGCAAGAGGCCTGCACGCCGGCTGAGCTTTGGATGATAAAATGTTCGGATTCTTTCAGTGATGAAATTCTTGAGCAGCCTGAATTGAATGCTTGGAAATTTTATTGGCAAAAGATGCGATTGAATAAAGATTTACTTCTTTCGCAAAGCGAAGAAATTCTCTTGAACTCATTGCGAGTTTCTGGTCATCAGGCATGGGGTGATCTTTATACTAAACTGATGGGCACTATCACTTGCGAAATTGAAATTAATGGACAAACTGAAACCGTTGGAATTGCCAAGGCCCAAGCGATAACCATGTTGCCAGATCCAGTGGCGAGAAAAGCGGCGTGGCAAGCTGTTCAAAAAGCTTGGGGACTTCACAAAGAGTCTGCGGCAGCTATTCTTAATGCCCTTGCAGGCTGGCGTTTGGAGTTGATCAAAAAAAGATCTCATACTCGTCAGACCAATTTTCTTGAAGCCCCGTTGCAGGGGGCTTGTATCAAAGAATCAACTTTAAATGCCATGATGACGGCCATTCATAAGAATGCGCCTCGCTTGCAAAAAACATTAAAAATAATGGCGAAGCTTCATGGTCATGAGAAAATGCAAATCTGGGATTTGCTTGCCCCTGCGCCTCTCAAATCGGAGTCAGATGCGGCCTTGAGTTTTGAAGAAGGTTTTCAAACCATCAGTTCTGCATTGCAGGAAGTGGATTCTGAATTGTACGAATTTGTAACAATGATGAGAGAAAAAAAATGGATTGAATCTCGCATTTTACCTCGCAAATCCGGTGGCGCTTATTGCACGGGCTTTGCCAAATCACGAACCCCGCGCGTTTTCCAAACATGGATGGGCTCCTTCATGGATTTAACGACCTTGGCCCACGAGTTGGGGCATGCTTTTCATTCTTGGGTGATGAGAGACTTACCTTTTATTCAAAGAGATTATCCAATGACGCTTGCGGAAACGGCCAGCATTTTTACTGAAACCGTGCTGTTGGATTCAATGATGCATTCAAAGAAATTATCAGCCAAAACTCGTTTTACGGCAGCTTATGCCGAGGTGGAAAACGCAGTGGCTCTGCTTTTAAATATTCCAGCTCGTTTCGATTTTGAAAAATCTTTGTATGAAAAACGAAGTCAATCAACGCTAACGGCGGAAGAGCTTTCTCAATTGACCGATGAGGCTTGGACAAAGTGGTATGGCAATGCGCTGGAACAAAATGATAAATTATTTTGGGCCACGAAATTGCATTTCTCTATGAGTGAAGTCAGTTTTTACAATTTTCCCTATGCTTTTGGGTATTTATTCAGTCTCAGTATTTACGCCCGTCGAAAAGAATGGGGCGCGGATTTTATAAAAAAATACAAAGAAATTTTATGTGATACGGGAAGAATGTCAGCAGAAGAGCTTGTCCAAAAACATATGAATGAAGATTTAAGTTCCGTGTCCTTCTGGCAAAAAAGTATCGATATCGTCAATGAAAAGCTGGAGCATTTTGAAGAGCTCGCGCGAGCTTGAATTATTTTCGAAAACAAGGCACCCCGAAATTTCTGGGTGCTTCAAGTGAAGTCGGTTAATGCCGTTGCATAATTCCAAGGGTGACATTGGAAAGATTAAGTCCTGAACTCTTTTGCTCGCTTGTAAGAGCGCCATCGCCCACAATAACGCCACCGATTGAGTTTAATTGTGATAATAAGCCAAGATCGGAGCCGATTTTTTCTTGCTGTTCAGTGAGGGTGCAGTGTTTCGAGTAAAGGTCATTTAAAGTATACAATTCAGGATAATTTACTGCGAGTTCTGAATCCTCAAAAATAGTTTTAAAACTATCGGAAGATAAAATGTTCACTATTGAACGACAAACTGTTCTACCACCTTCTGTGAGGTGTTTTTTTAGAGCTTCAGCCGGCGATAAATATTCAGCTCGAGTTTTTTGAATTGGATTTATTGGTAAACGCCAAACGGTTTCCTCTCCTAAAAGACTGGTTACATGATTTGAAATTCTATAGTCGGATTCTTCACCATTATTTTTTTCAATACAAATCAAGGCTCTTTTATCTTTTCTACAAGCAAGTCCTGCGAACTCGTGATGAACTTGTCGATAAATTTCGTTAATATTATCGGAATTGTCTGAACCAAATTGTGTGTTATTGCATAAAATTTGATTTATATTCCTATTATCGACATAGCCTCGGCAGGTTTTTTCTTTTCCGTTAATCATCACTTTTTCATCTGTGAAAGTGATATGAAAATTGCTAAGGACCTCTTGCATTTCTTTTTTGTATTCTTGAAGTGTCAGACCATTAGCAATCAATACTTCTGATAACAGATCGGCATTTCCAACCTGAATCCATTTAGAAATATTTTCTGCAACGATTTGAAATAAAGGCTCCTTTTTTCCTCCTCCGCCACCAGCCCGATCACTTTTCGCAAAGACGAATTGCCCTGTTAAAGTAATCAGAAGTAAGTTCAGGAAAGTAAAAATCACCATTTTTTTCATAACAAGCTCCTCGCAAAAGTTAAGTTTCAACTATTGTGCCAATATATAACGCATCGCGCCCTCTATCTACATATTTTTGGTAAAAAAACACAAATAATGTTTAATTCTATTAAACATTATAAATAACTATGCGATATTAAAAGAGTTATGAAGGTATTTGAATTTAGTAATTATAAGGATTTCGTGCAAGAAAAACTGAAGCACAGCGTACTGAAGGGGCACGGGCAGCTGACCAGAATTGCCGAACATTTAAACGTTCACACGAGTATGGTTAGCCAGGTGTTTAATGGTTCAAAGCATCTTACCTTTGAACAGGCCTGTGGCATTTGCGAGTATTTTGGCTTCACGGAATTGGAATCAGATTATTTTATCGCTCTTGTGCAGTTAGATAGGGCCGGGAACCAAACTGCAAAATCAAAATGCATGCGAGATTTGTCCCGGCTTAAAGGATTATCGGAGAGTCTTAATAATCGTCTTTCTAAAGATGCGATTCTTTCAGAGGAGACAAACGCAATTTTTTACTCTCAATGGTTTTATACCGCAGCAAAACTTGTGAGTTCTCTTCCAGGATTAAACACACCGGAGGCAATATCAAAGAAGCTAGGAATCTCGTTAATTCTGACCAATCGGATTTTGGAATTTTTAATTTCTGTAGGACTTTGCAAAGAAGTCGACGGAAAAATTGCACCAGGTCTAGCCAATACCCATTTGAGTGCAGATTCGCCCTTAGTCGGTCGTCATCATCAGAATTGGCGCATTAAGGGTTTTGAAAAAATGGGAGTGCTGCAGCCCAATGAATTATTTTTAACGATGCCTGCTACCCTTACTCGTGCTGATGCAATTTTGTTAAGAGCAAAAATCATTGAGTTTATCGAAGAATTTGTGAAGGTGATAGACTCATCGAAAAGCGAAGTGCTTTTTTGCTTTAATATGGATTGGTTCGAAATTAATTAGTTTATTTTCGGAAATTCTTTTTGAAAAAAGAAGAATCACACCAAACGAATCAATTGACCAGAAACAGCGGCACCCGAACTGCCCATCAAAAAGATAATTGAATTTGTTATTTTTTCAGGTTCAGTGATTCTTGCATAAGGGTCACTCTGCCTCAACTTTTCGAGAACCTCTTTAATAGGGATTCCTGGTGTGTGCGCTAATAAATATTCCTCTGTCATTCCCAGGGTTAGAACATTCACGGTCACATTGTGTGAAAGTAATTGTTTAGACAAGGCTTGCGTAAAGGGAACTAAACCGCCACGAACGGCAGAAACAAAGGCATCCTCGGGTTGTGCTCGTAAAATAGAATCATTCATTAAGAAAATAATTCGACCTTTTTTTCGGCTCTTCAAAAATCCGGCAACAGCTTGCGTGACTAATAAGGTCGATTTTAAATTTTTGTTGAGTAATTCGTCAAAATTAAATTCTTGGGAGTCCAAGACCATGGGGCTAGGTTGATTGCTCACTTGCGCATCAATGTAGGCATCAATGCCACCAAAGGTTTGTGCCACTCGGCTAATCGCATCTTTGATTTGTCCAAATTGCGAAAAATCTACGGGCACAGCCATTGCACGACCATGCTTTGCGTGGATTTCTCGTTGGTCTGTTAATTGTGAGCAAAATTTTTCTGCTTTGCCTGCCTCTGAGTCCAAGAGCGCGACATCGGCGCCCTCATCCGTCAGTCTAGACATTAGAGATTGGACGGTGGTTGTTAGTGGTCCCACAATAAGGACCACACGTTCACGCAATTGAAAATCCATAGTCACCCCGTGCGCAGAATTAACGGCGCTTGATTCACTCAACTAAATTCGTTCAATGATAACGGCGATACCTTGTCCGCCACCAATGCAAGCGCTACCTATCGCATATTTACTCTTCCGACGATGGAGTTCATAAACTAAGTGGTTCATGATTCGAGTTCCGCTGGCTCCTAATGGGTGACCAAGCGCAATGGCTCCACCATTCACATTAGTTTTTTCTGGATTGAGTCCAAGCTCTTTTTCGACAGCTAAATATTGCGCCGCGAAGGCTTCGTTCACTTCCACTAAATCCATTTGCTCTAATTTTAAATTCGCTTTTTGCAAAGCCGAACGAATCGCGCCAGCGGGACCGATACCCATTATTTTTGGATCGCATCCTACAGAAGCATAAGAAATAATTTTTGCTAAAGGCTTTGATCCTAAATCCTTCGCCTTTTTTTCGCTCATGAGGATCGAAGCCGCGGCTCCATCGACGATTCCTGAGGCCGTTGCGGCAGTCACGAGTCCATCCTTTTTAAAAAGTGATTTCATGGTTCGCACTTTTTCTAGTGTCACTTCTGGCTTTGGATGTTCATCTTTGAGAATTTCAAGCGGACCTTTTTTAGATTCAATTTTAACCGGAGTGATTTCCTCCAAGAAAATTCCTTTATCTAAGGCGGCTTTACATCGCAGTTGGCTTTTTACAGAGAAAGCATCCACTTGTTCGCGCGTGATTCCATATTTTTCGCCCAAACTCTCCGCCGTGAGTGCCATCGGAATTCCCGCATAAGCATCAGTGAGCGCTGAAGTCAGATAATCTTCGAGCTCACCAGCGCCTAAGCGCAAACCGCTGAAACGTACATTTCGCATGATGTAGGGAATCTGCGACATTTGCTCAACTCCACCAGCGAGTACGACGCTAGCTTCACCTGTCTGAATCATCTGAGCTGCATTCACCCAAGACTGAAAACCACTTCCGCAAAGTCGATTGACGATAAAGGCCGGTGTGTTCACTGGAATTCCACTTTTCAAACCAATGTGTCTGGCTAAGTACGCAGCATCTGCGCCCGATTGCACA
Organism: uncultured Bdellovibrionales bacterium; assembly: GCA_903926205.1. Taxonomy (GTDB): domain Bacteria; phylum Bdellovibrionota; class Bdellovibrionia; order Bdellovibrionales; family Bdellovibrionaceae; genus CAIYID01. The sequence continues at coordinate 26,220 of CAIYID010000060.1, read as the reverse complement.
ACATTGCCAAAAACCACATGGTCAACAAGTTCAGGATTGATTCCAGCTTGCGCCAGCGTGGCGCGAGCGGCGATGACACCTAGCTCTGTAGCAGACAGATCCTTCAAAGATCCGCCAAAGGCACCAAAGGGAGTTCTTTTTCCAGCGACAACGACAATATTTTCCATTTTTTACCTCGTTCATTTTATCTTCGACTCAGGCTCTCACTTTGATTATAAAGAGTCAAAATCTTGGAGGTATCATGAAAGTCCTCGTCATAGGTCAGGGTGGCCGCGAACATGCCATCATCCATGCGTTAAGTTTGAGTTCTTCTGTTACAGAAATTCATGCCGTGCCCGGCAGTGATGGGATCGCCAAAAATGCTTTGTGTCACAATCTTGATTGGAGAAACTTCGAAGATATTTTGGCTTTTTGTCTAAAAACTGAAATTGATGTGGTGATGATTGGTCCGGAGGATCCCTTGGTCGCTGGCCTTTCGAATTTTTTGCGAGAGCGAGGAATTCTTGTTGTCGGTCCCAACCAAGAGGCCGCACGGCTTGAAGGCTCGAAAATTTTTGCGAAAGAATTTATGTCGGCTGCAAAAATTCCAACCGCCGATTATGAAGTGGTGAGTTCTGTGGAGCAAACCCTTGTTGCGGCAAAAATGAAAACTCCGCCTTATGTTTTAAAAGCCGATGGCTTGGCGGGAGGCAAGGGTGTTTTTATTTGCAAAGCACTGAAGGAACTTGAGCAAGCGGCACAAGAACTTTTTGTCAAAAAATCACTTGGACTAGCAGGGGAGCAAGCGCTTTTAGAGCAATTCACTTCGGGTTGGGAATTGAGTTATCTTATTATGACGAATGGTTCTGAATTTGAAAGTCTGCCTATTGCTCAAGACCACAAGCGTTTGAGAGATAATGATGAAGGCCCTAATACTGGGGGAATGGGAACGGTTGCGCCACTAAAAATTTCAAATGAATTGAAACGCAGTATTGATGAAAAAATCATTCATCCCACTCTGCGTGAAATTCAAAAACGCGGATTTGTTTATCGAGGAATTATCTTTTTTGGATTGATGATCACAGAAAAAGGGCCCTCGTTGCTAGAGTACAATTGCCGCTTCGGTGACCCTGAAACTCAGGTGATTCTACCTCTCATTGATGAAGATTTTGGTTTATTAATTAAAGAGCTTGCCCAAGGGCGACTAAAAAATTTGAAATTTAAAAACTTGTCTGCCGCTTGTGTCGTGATGGCAGCGCCTGGTTATCCTGAAGCGCCCGAAAAAGGCGTGTTGATCGAGGGTGATATTGGAAGTGAATCTGAATCGAGCTATTTTTTGCATGCGGGAAGCAAAAAGAACTCCGAAGGTCAATGGTGCACCAGTGGAGGACGAGTTCTTAATGCGGTGGGAATTGGCTCTCAAGTTCAGGAGGCGATTGAAAAAGCTTATACGCAAGTAGAAAAATGTCGTTGGCGAGGTCTTCAAATTCGAAAAGACATTGGTGCTAAAATCACCAATTGTACTTAAAGGTCACTTCGCTGGTTTGATCTGAGCTGGAGCGAACGGTCTCTCCGAAGATCAAATCTTTATTGTTTCCAAGTTTGTTGATCATCTGCAGTCCCATGGAAGAGTCGCGAGCTTGATAGAACATCTCTGCGCTAGTGTAACCTTCATATTTCATTCTGGCTTGAGTCTGAAAAGCATCGTAGACTAAATTTAATTTATGTTTCAGAGAGCCCTGAGAGCCTAGATCGACTTCTGTTTTCAGACTATTTTCAATTGTATTTACATTTTTTCCAAGTGGAGTATCTTTAGCTCCAGAATTATTCCACCAATATTGCAAACTTTGATCGGCAATTTTACCCACGGCCAAGTTTGCGTCTTGCACTGATTGCAAACCTGCGGGAACTAATTTTCCGTATTCGATGTCCGAAGTATTTTGGGTTTTCATGTAATCATAAACTTCTACTAATTCTCTGGAAAGAGTTTCTTCACCGGCACAGTTCACTTCGCAACGATCGAGGGGATAGATTTGATTTTTAAGGGTTGGCGAAAGTGAAGCGGGATGTCGGCTTTCCGCCAAGGTATAAAAACTCATAAACAATACTAAAATTCCAATAAGGAGTGAAGATTGTCTCAGTTCCATACTCTATTAGCATACAAGACTAGTGCCAGTAGCGTTCGTGATATTAAGAGTTACCCAATTCGAAAACTTCACTAGTGACTAGTTAAAATCAAACAGGTGAGTGAATCATCGACAGCCTCATTTTGAGACTGTCTCCTTCAAGAGATTTTATTCACCAGGTCCGAGACAAACTGGAGCGATTTCATGGCTTCGATTGAAGCGTTGTAGAGCGTAATCATAGACATAACTACTGAACCATTCGAGGCATTTGAGAGCTTGCTCAGGCTTGAGGCCTTCAGGCGATGATTCCAAAGGAATGTCCTCAATTCTGAAAATGCAGGATTTAAATTGAAGCGAAAGATTTTTTGCTTTCTTTGTTTGAGCTACATAGAACGCGGTTCCAGGTCTGTCTGAAACGTAAAGTTGTGGTATCGACGGTTTTTCTTCGAAAAAAAAGTGTTCGCCCTGAAGTTCAAAGCTTTTTGGATCATCGTTCCAGCGATAGAGTGCATGTCTTGGACGAGTTCCATCACTTAAATCCGAATTATAAAGTGGGTCGGCATCGACTGAGTCAATCACAAGATTCGGATGTTTATAAGTGACTTTTTTGTTGAAGTATTCTCGATTAAATTCTAAAAAAGTTCCACCGTTGCTATCACTAGTAAATTGACAACCCTGAATAAATTGCACAATGCCAAATCGTTCAAGCGAAGCGACGTCTTTAGTTTGGTAACTCATATTTGCGGTCGTCAAAAAACTTTGCTCTTTGTTCGGAAAAGTAACGATGGAATCGTGCACCTCGAGTCTAAAACTAAGGAGATCACAACTCTGATTTTTTTCACAATCGTTATTGTTAAACGTTTCATCGGACACAGGTATTCGTTCAACTCCAGCATAGAGATGAGGGGTGACCATGATCATAAAAAGTAAGATCATCAATTTTTCCATTGGAACAACCCTCTAGTCTAAATAGAGTTATCGAGTTGTTAGAATTAATTTTCTATTATTCAACACGAGAAGTTTTCTAAACTGATTTTCACACTAGTCAGTGTTTGAAAAAGATTCTCCTGTTTTTTTTATGACGGAGAAAATCTACATTTCAATTTGCTTTGCCAGTGTCATAATATTTTGTAATCCAAATTTTTTGGACTCATTGTTGTAGTTTTTTCCTTGCGCATAAGGAAGAGTAATACTTGAAATTAGCTCTCTGAATGGCGTTCATGTCGTCTTCATCTCTGATAAAAACTCCAACAGGATCAGTCGCAGCATGATCGAAATCCTGGCCTTCCATGACTTCGCTGGCGTAAAAGTTATTATTTTCATAAATAATCTTTTCCTGGCTCGCTGCTGGGTGGTTAGAGTCATAGAGTGATAATTGATACTTATTTTCTCCAATTGCAGCAACGTCTCTGACCAAAACAACATGAACGATGGTTCTTCCCATTCGAATAATCAGAAGAGGCATGCGTCCTTGGGCCATGCTTTTTAATATCGTATTCATTGTGTCGAAGTTAGCCCCTTCAGAGCGATTTCGATAACCAGTTATTAGACTGATGTTAAACGGCGAAAAAAATCTTCGCTCTTGTCTATGAATAATTTCTTTGTCAAATGTTCGACCCGATGAGCGCAAGCCCTGAGTTAATGATTTAAAAAAGTTATTTTCTTGTAGCCATGTGAATCCGTACCTATCTTTCCGGCCGTTAAACAAATCACTGTCTGAAATTTGAATCGGTGACAGTTCATGATTCCGGTTTCCGACAAGATCCAAGGCTTGATTCACGGTTTCTTCCGATGGAGCTTCTGGCATGTCTGCGACTCCAAATCGCAGCATATAAAACATTCGTCGTTGGGCAAGGGAAAAAGCCCAGCAGAGGCCATGACTCAGGCCCCCTGGAAAATTTCTTTCGGGAATTTGGTGAGTCAGTTTAAACGCTTCATTGCGATTTATAAAAGTAAGAACATTTTCTTCAGTCAATTGATCGCAGGGCAAATTTGTAACGAGAGAGTCGTTAATTAAATTTGGATCATCCGAATTAGTATTTACCGCAGCCGTCGTGTTTAATGACGTCGCAATCAATAGAATAGCAAAAAACAAGTTCCCAATTAACCCCATAATATTTCCCCCGAAAAATACTCAAAGCGGATGAGCGCAATGAGCTTTTTCGATATATCATTTTTAAAAAGGGATCTGTTGAAAAAATAAATTTGCTTATTTTATTTTTGAAAAACAGGAGTTTTTTTCATGCGGAAGTGTTGTCTTTTTTGACATGGAAAAAGAACAAAAAATCAGTCATCAAGAATGAAGTTTGCCGGATTTTTTGGAATTCCGTTAAAGCGAACCTCATAGTGAAGATGCGGACCGGTACTGCGGCCCGTATTTCCCACAGAGGCAATAATATCCCATCGCGAGACCCGCTGACCTACTTGGACGTACAGTTGTGAGTTATGGCCAAAGCGGGTTGAATAGCCATAGCCATGATCGACCGCAACTAATTTTCCATAACCCTCATCATAGCCTGCGAAAGTCACTATACCGTCAGCGGGAGCATAAACTGGTGAGCCAGGAGAAGCTGCAATATCAAGCCCAGCGTGCAAAGCCGGGCGACCGGTGAATGGTGAGGTTCGATACCCAAAGCGAGAGGTGGTCCAGCCACGGGCGGGTCTGACATTTGGGATGGCATTCATTAAGCTTTGTTTTTGAGAAAGAGTTTCCCATAAATCCAAAACACTTTGTTCCCGAAGTTGACTTTCTTTGATCGAGCGATCAATTCGAATCGCCAAGGATTGATAGTCTCTTCCTTCTCGAACTGCCAGCTCGCCGCTGCCTTCATCTGGTTGTTTGGGTTGCACAAAATCTTGATCTGATTTTTCTAAGTCAGTTAGAGATTCCCGCTTGTCCATCGGCTGATCCAATTCTTCTACAGGAGCGTTTGGCGGTGGATTGTTGTTTAATCCTAATTTAACAGCGCGATCTTCGCTCTCTATATTTGTGATTAATTTCAATTTTGTTGTAAAAGTTTTTACTCGATCTAGACTTGTTTCTAGAGCTGTCACCTTTCCTTCGATTGTTTGAAACTGTTTTGTTAAAACGGAATTTTCAGCTTTGAGACGTTTGTTTTCGGCCGTTTGTATCAAGAGGCCCAAATAATCGACCACGGCCGCAGACAGGGCGATCAAAATAACTCCTAAAATTAAACCACCGACTTTTAACCATGAAGCAGGAATAGAAATCCTGCGATTCATTCCAGAATCATTTCCGACGATAAAAAACGTGATTTCTTTGCGTTCCATTCCGAATATCCTATCTGACTTAATTCATCCTAGGTAGTTTTCTCGTAAAACTAAGCAAGAGATCAAGAATTCAATATGTCTGAGGGCGTTAGGTAATAGCTACGATCAATACGGTGACATTATCGAGACCGCCATTGGTGAGGGCATTTTCGATGCAAGCCGCGGTGGCTTTTTCTGGTGAATTTGAAGACAAAATTTCAGATATTTTTTGATCCGTGATCATTCCACTTAAACCATCGGAACAAAGTAAAAAGACGTCGCCTTTGGTCAGAGGTCTTTCGTAGACATCAACAATAACTTCGCGTTCATAACCAACACTTCGAGTGATCACGTTGCGGCCGACGAAATTTTTTACCTGATCTTCGTTGATCAAGCCGGCTCGTAGTTGCTCGTTGACCAATGAATGATCCTCAGTGACTTGCCAGAGATGATGATTGCGAAATAAATAACAACGGGAGTCGCCGACGTTGCAAATATACATGCTATTTCCAAAACGATGAAGCATGACCATCGTTGTTCCCATTCCTAGCAATTCGGGTCGTTCGTAGGCGGCTTTATCGAAAATTCTTCGACTGGCTTCTGAATAAGCATGAGTCAATAGCTCTCTCGGACTCAGATTTTCTTTTGGTGGACGCGCAATGACATCTTCCACAGACTCTACGGCGACAGCCGAAGCCACTTCTCCGCCAGAATGTCCGCCCATTCCATCGGCAACAACAAACAGACCAAGGTCCTGATTAACTAAAAAGGAATCTTGGTTCGATTGTCGGCTCCGACCTATATCAGTTTTACAAAATGCTTCAATGCCCATTTCCTGTTGATTCTAGCCTTCATAATTAAAAAAGTAAAACCGATAAAATAGATGATGGACCTTTCTCAACGTAAAAAGAAATTTAGATTAGGCTTGATCACTGCGATCATGGTTTCTTTGTTCGTTCACTTTGGATTAGCTAGTGGAGTTTTCCTTTTTGAACCTCCAAAGTTTAATTCGGATCGTATAGAGGTCCAGATCCTTGAACCGCCCTCAGAAAAGGTCGTTTATAAGATAGAAGCTGAAGAAAAAAACATGGCTAAGCAGGTCGTTGATCAGGCGGAAAAGCCGATCAATGACGAAATAGATCAGAAGGCTAAATATCTTTCCGCTCATAATCAAAAAGTAGAGAAGCAAACTCGCGCGACCAATCATGGGGAATTTCAAAACACGGCAAGTAAATCGAATATTGCAGGAGAGAGTGGTTCTCCAAACAAAGTGAACGTCAAAGATTTTTCTCCTCAGTTCGATGTGAGTAAAGCTGTGCATGATCGAGAAGTTCGAGAGCAACAAATTGACAATGATCTCGACGGGCTTAAGCTGGCTGAAAAAAATCAGCAAGAAAAGCCACAGCAAAAGCCAGCTCCTGCTGCACAGAATCCTGGCAATAATGGCGAAAAAATCAGTCAGAGTCTTGATTATATCAAAGAGCTAGATCCTGGTTTAGAAACTTTATTGAGCACGCGGGAGTTTGTTTACTACACGTACTATGCTCGAATTCGACGTCAGTTAAATCAATTTTGGGCGCCTAAAGTGAAAGAAAAGATGATGTTGATTTATCGACAGGGTCGGCAGATTGCCTCTTCAGAAGATAAAATCACACGCTGTCTTGTGATACTTGATAAAGCCGGGAAATTAACGCGAGTCCAAATTATCGGAGATTCAGGCATTAGAGAGCTTGATGAGGCGGCCGTTGAAGCCTTTAAAGCGGCAGCACCTTTTCCAAATCCTCCGAGGGGTATTGTGGATGAAAGTGGGCTCATCAAAATTCGTTGGGACTTTATTCTTGAAGTCTAACGCAAATTCACATTAACTTCGAGGGGAGGATAAAAATGAATCTGCATTTACCTTCGCAAGGTGAATTCCGTCAGTCGAAGTGCAAAAAATTTGAAGAGACTTTGATTTTAGTACCATTTTTTGGAGCAAAAAAATCATCACTCACTCGTCACATAGAGTTTTTTAATGACCTTGGCTATGATGTGGTTTTTTTTGATTTAAAAAAAGGTCTTAAAGACACTCAGGGAAGTGTTTTTTCTTCAGATTCAGGTCTTGGTTTCAAACGAATTTGGGCTGATCAAATCGAAGGAATACTCAATTCAATTTCCGGTAGTAAGATTGTCTATTCTTTTTCAAACCCCAGTGCGAGTGCCATCGAAGCCATTTCGCGTCGACATGCAACCGATATCAAAGGTCTCATCTGTGACAGTGGGCCGTCCGCAGATCTCTATCAATCTTCTATCAATTATTTAAAACACGAAGAGCCTATTCGCTTGCTTCCCTTACGGCTAGCTGCGGCGTTCGTGATGGCTCTTGTGTGGTCGCCGAACTACAAAGAAACCGTTCATGAGGATTTAAAAAATATTCCTGAGCATTTCAAAATTTTATCAATTCGTGGGTGGAAAGATCATTTGATATCTGCCCAAGAAATCGATCAGGTTTTTGATCCTCACTCCCAGATTGATTGGCAGCGCCTGAGTCTTCCTCAAGCGGGGCACCTGAATGGACTGCGGGATTACAAGGAAGAATATGCGGAACCGGTTCGACTTTTTTTGAAAACGATTTCGACCTCACTTCAGACGAGCAACAAAAAGCCCCTCGCTGGTAGGAATTAAGCAACTATCATATTTCTCGGGATTCGCTAAACGTTCGTTAAACTCCTGCAAAACCGCCACCTGTTTTTTCGAAAAGCGAGAATTGACCTCCCCCCAAACTGCTCCACCTAAAAAAACATTGTCAGCTACAATCAAGGCTCCAGATTTAAGATGAGACTCAGCCCAATTCAAATAATGAACATAGGCTGATTTATTGCCATCGATAAAAATTCCATCAAAAGGACCTTTTGGTGATAAATGTCTGAGTTGTTCTTCGGCTTCACCCAACAGCAGACTGATTTTCACTTTTGTTTTAAATGCAGAAAAGACGTCCTCCGCAGCTTTTGCGTGAGTCTCGTTCTTTTCCAAAGTGAAGAGTTCTCCTTCTTCCATCGCTGTGGCTATCCACAAGGCTGAATATCCGGTGAGAGTGCCAATTTCGACAAATTTTTTGCATCCAAAGGCTTTGACAAAAAATTGCAAAATTTGGCCTTCGGAAGCTGAAAGGCTAATGCCATCTTTGCCCAGGTCTTGAGCCTTGTCTTTGGATATTTCAAAAATGGCCCCTAGGCTTTTGCCAAAAAGCTGAGCATGGTACCCTTGATAATTGGAATTAAGATCTGCTGATGTTCTCATTCCCTTTTTGTCGCATAGCCCATAGCCCATGCCAAGCTTGAACCAGCGCATGATTGCCTATATCTTAGCAAATCAGGAGTTATTGTGGCCCATTTGCTCGAAGTCCGAAATTTAAAGACCCGTTTCACTACCGATGAAGGCAGCTTTTTTGCCGTTGATGACGTGAGCTTTTCAGTAGATGCCGGTCGTACGCTGGGCATTGTTGGAGAATCTGGCTGTGGAAAATCAGTGACCTCTCTTTCAATTCTACGCTTGATTCAAAATCCGGGTCATATCGATGGTGGTGAGATTCTTTTCGACGGCAAGGACCTTCTGAAAGTTCCTGAATCAGAGATGCGCCATGTCCGTGGTAATGAAATTGCGATGATTTTTCAGGAGCCCATGACTTCTCTGAATCCAGTTTTTACCTGTGGTGATCAGATTGAGGAAGTTCTGCGGTTACATAAAAAAAATCTTTCGCGCGATGAGCAAAAAAGGCTCGCTATTGAGATGCTTCGTAAAGTAGGAATTTCTGCTCCTGAAAAAAGGTATTCAGAATTTCCGCATCAACTCTCGGGGGGCATGCGCCAGCGTGTGATGATTGCCATGGCGATCAGTTGCAATCCAAAACTTTTAATCGCAGATGAGCCAACAACGGCACTGGATGTGACCATTCAAGCGCAAATTCTTGATCTGATGCGAAAACTGCAAAAAGATTTTGGAGCAGGAATGATCCTGATCACCCATGATTTGGGTGTCGTTGCTGAAACTTGTAATGATGTCGCGGTCATGTACGCAGGAAAAATTGTCGAGTATGGTACCGTGGAAGATATTTTTTATCGACCTCGTCATCCTTACACGAAGGGCTTGCTGAATTCGATTCCTCATTTTGAGTCGGGTAAAAAATTGGAAAAACTTCAGACGATTTCTGGAATGGTCCCAAGTCTTTTACATCTTCCGAAGGGGTGTCGATTTTGTGATCGTTGTCATCGAGCCCAAGATCCTTGCAAAGAAAATTCTCCTGAATTAAGTGGTCCTGTTGGACATCAAGTTTCTTGTTTTTTCCCTCTGGCTGAGGAAGTAAAAAAATGAAAAAAACATTTTTAAAAGTTGAAAATGTCGTTAAGAGTTTTCCCATTGCGGGAGGCCTTTTTGGCGGAGAAGTGGCCTCCGTCAAAGCAGTTCAAGATGTTTCTTTTGAACTTAAAAAAGGGGAAACCCTTGGTCTTGTTGGTGAGTCTGGTTGCGGTAAATCAACGCTCGGCCGTTGTTTGATTCGATTGATTGAGCCTACATCCGGAAAAATCACTTTTCAGGATGAAGATATTACGCATGTCTCTGGTCATCGACTTCGAGAATTACGTCGAAAAATGCAAATCATTTTTCAAGATCCTTACGCGAGCTTGAATCCACGGATGACAATTTCTGCCATCATTGAAGAACCTTTGATCATTCACAATTTATTTGACTCAAATGGTGATCGTCGAAATCGAGTATTACAAATTGCCGAGATGGTCGGTTTGCGAGCCGATCAACTCACTCGTTATCCGCATGAATTTTCGGGCGGTCAACGTCAGCGGGTTGGAATTGCACGTGCTCTTGCTGTGGAGCCTGAATTGATTGTTTGTGATGAGCCCGTATCGGCTCTTGATGTCTCGATCCAGGCCCAAGTAATCAATTTACTTATGGAGCTGCAACAAAAATTAGGTCTTACCTACGTGTTCATTGCTCATGATTTAAAAGTCGTGGAGCATGTCTCAAATCGAGTCGCTGTTATGTATTTGGGGAAAATCGTGGAACTCGCTTCTTCTGAAGAATTGTATGTTCACCCGCTGCATCCCTATGCCAAAGCACTTCTTTCTGCGATTCCTGTTCCAGATCCCAACAGTAAAGATCAGCGAATTATTCTTACTGGAGATGTGCCAAGTCCAATGAATCCGCCCTCAGGTTGTCACTTTCACCCACGTTGCCCACAGGCTGTTGACGCTTGCAAAGTACAGGTGCCAACTCTAGAAATTAAAAGGGAAAATCATATTGTTTCCTGTCTTCAAGTTTCCCCAGAAAATAGCCGATAATTCTTCAATCGGGGGATGAGGAATGGCCCTTTCAAAGAAGAAGAAAAAAGTTTCTTTTAATAATGAGTCAAGTATTACAAGGCCAGAAATTTCGATCCATCTGACGGCAAAGCCACCAGTGTTGACTCCAATTTTAAAAAAGTCAGAACGACGAGGTGCTCCTCGTTATAAAGCAGAATTTGAAACAGTCATTTTTTGTGAAGGAGTTTCCTTTCGCACAAAAGCGCAGAATATTTCAGAAACCGGCTTGCTTTTGATTGAAAGCATTCCGACAGAATTTGTCGGCCAAGTGCTGGATATCGTCATGATTCATCAAGTGGGGCGCACACGTGAATTTTTTCTTGTCAAAGGTCGAGGCGTTGAAGATCGGCTTCGGTCTCCTCGGCTTCATTTTGTTATGCTTTCAAAGGCGCAAAAAAAGAAACTAGACGACTTACTTGAAACCTTGGAGATCATTTCGTAGCTTTCAATTCGGATTTGGGTCAACCAGTCGCGCCATCCAAAGACTCAAATGGCTCCACAGTTGGTTTGAATTGCCTCTCGCATCGCCTTTAAATGGCTTGGCGACCCACTCGCTGTTCTTAAAGTCGATAGAAAAAACTTCTCCGCCACCCATGTTGGATTTCGCTTCTGCGATTTTTTCAAGCACTGACTTCGAGCGTTCAAGCTTATTTCTAAGACCTGAAGAAAGGTCCGTGCGCTCAAGCTGACGAAAGATTCCATATAAAAGCAAATCCTCTTGCATTGTCCAGCTCACACGACCGTGATATTTAGTTTCGTCAAATTGGACTTTAAGTTCCTCTGAAGCAAAAATCGGATTCGCCACAAGAATTCCGACTGGAGTACCTAAGCCATAAGGAAACTGTAACAGAATACGTTGGCAGGCTGAACTCAAATCGAATTCAGACGGAAATCCAAAAGCCATCATTATGCTGTCATCGGAATGCATAATAGGAATTGGCCGACCTTCTTTGTCGAGTGAAATCGCTGGAAAAATAATATCTGTTTTTAGTGATGGAGGTATTTCATCAATGCCAAGACTTCTCAAATACTGTTGACCAATTTGCTCGACATCAGTTTTAGATTTATGGACTTTGAAAAGTGGACTGACATGAGTGTTCCATATTTCAAATGATTGGTTGAGTGTGATTGCTAATTTCTTGTCGAAAAAATCGCTGTCAGGATTTGCGCTAAGTTCCGCGAGGGCCTTGATCGCTGACGGTACAAAGACCGCATTTACATCATATGGGTACTTGCCACCACCAAGACCGTTTTCACTGTCTCGCCATTGGCCTGTTTTTTCTTCTCCTTTAAGACTCACTAGATTTTTATAGATTGGATTTAAGCGAAAAGCGTCAGTAGAGCGAATCACATGGTTGAAAAGTTTATTGATTAATGAACGCTGGCTGAAACCTCGCTGATCATTACGATCAAGAAAATCTTTTGCACGTTCTGGGTACCGATTCAAGTATTCTGAAAGTACGATCGTAAAAGCAAAATCATCATCTATCATCTTATAATCTTCGATCGGTTCGGTAACACCTTTATATTTTTTGTGATTTTTTAATCGTACAAATGAAGCGAAATCTCCTTCATGTTGTTCGTGAGAAATTAAACCTAGTTTAGGATGCATACTACTTATAGTGGCGGTGAGTAAACTTTCGATGGCTTCGGGTTTCATGACTCTCATTAAAACGCCGAGTGTATAAATAGAATCACGTCCAAATTTAGAAAAATAGCGCGGAGAACCCGCCATCAGTTTTTCTTTAAAAAGTAAAAAAGAAAAGGACTGAAGGCTCTTTGGATCCATAGTTTTAAGTGCCTGTTCAGTAAAAACATCCTCGAGAGGAATTGCGGTCAGAGAAGGCTCACTGCTGAAGGCCCGAATTTTAAATTTAACTTCAGTCTGAGAAGTTAACTCAATTGAATTTTTGTTTTCGGTAAAGTGGGTATCTCCTTGTGGTTCCAGTTCAAGGAGGTATTCGTAAAAACCATTAATGCTTTTGCGCTCAAGAATAAGTTTTCCATTTTCAACGCGAGGGTTTTTAGTTGCAACTTCAGTTGGAATTGGAAAGTCCAGTTCACGATCACGAATAAAACGCATGCTTCCTAGAACAGAATCACCAATCGTCAGCTTCTTCGTTCCACTCCGAGCATCAATTTCAATGCCATTGGAATTTTCTTTTCTTTGAAGAGTTTTCGGAGAAGTTGACGCCTTTATGTGAGGACGCTCGGTTTCTGAAGTAAACCAAAGAGCCACCCCAGAATTGCCAGCAGGAAAACCAACAATAATATAGGGTTCTTTATTTTCAGAATCTAGATAGATATGAGCTGCGACAGGGCCTTCTCGGAGAGAGTATTCTTCGACAAGAGGACTTGAGTTTTTTTGAAAAGAAACGTCACTCTTGTATTGTATACTCGAGGTTTTTGCTGGCTTTGGGAGAGGTTTCACCGCTGATTTTTCAGCGTTTGAAAAGTGCTGGTTTTTCAAAATGTCTTTACAACTGTCAGCAGAATAGACGCTCTGAGCTCTCAAAACCAATATAATCATTATAAAAAGAGCACAATGTCTCATGTAAATCAGTTGAGCAATTTATAGGCCAGATTAAATCGGTTTATTGATTTTCAGAAGAGTCTGAACCGTTTTTTTCAGCTTATCGATTTCAAAAGGTTTCTTAATGTAATCGTCAGCTCCAATTTCAAACGCCTTTTTCACATCTTCCTCACTGGTTTTTCCCGAGACAAAAACGAGGGGAATTTTTTTTAGGTCTTTATGTTCTTTCAACATAAGTCCTAATTCGAAGCCATTCAACCAAGGTAAGCCGACATCCATCAAAATCAAATCAGGAGTCACTTCATCCAAAACTTTTGAAAGTTCGGTCGCATCGGCCGCCAATTTAACAATGTAGGATTCTTGTTCAAAAATCCGTTTCATCGAGGCTCTCATTGATTCTTCATCATCAATGACCAGAATTGTGGGAGGGTCTATTTTCTTTTTAAAATCACGAAAATTATCCAGAGAAACGACATCGCCTGCGGCCATGCGTGAACGAGTCATTTTTTCGATTTGACTAATGAACTCTCGGGCATTGACTTTTTTCTTCGCCATTTTAATTTCCTTTAGTGTTCCTGTGCTTCCAACCATCTTTCCGCATCGATGGCCGCCATGCAACCACTACCTGCAGCAGTGATGGCCTGGCGGTAGGTCGGGTCCTGAACGTCTCCAGCCGCAAAGACTCCTGGAACATTAGTATAAGTCGTCCCTGCATTGGTTTTGATATAGCCAACTTCATTCAGATCTAGCACTTTTTGGAATAATTCGGTATTGGGCTTATGACCGATTGCTAAGAATAAGCCTTGAAGATTTTTTTGCTGAGTTTCTCCGCTTTTTAGATTTTTTATCACCAAACCAGTCATCCCTTTTGGATCACCGAGCACCTCTGTTACCTCAGAATTCCAAATCACTTCGATTTTAGGATTTTTTAGAGCGCGATCCACCATGACTTTTGAGGCGCGAAAGGAATCACGACGATGAATCAAGTAAACCTTCGACGCAAAGCGGGTCAAAAAGTTAGCTTCTTCCATTGCGGTGTCACCGCCACCCACGACCCCCACTTCAACATTTTTATAAAAAGCACCATCGCAAGTGGCACAAGCAGAGACTCCTCGGTTCATGTATTTTTTTTCTGAATCGAGGCCCAAATATTTTGCAGTGGCGCCGGTGGAAATGATCACGGTTTTTGCTAAATGAGTTTCTTTGCCAACGGTGACTTTGAATGGACGCGAAGAAAAATCTACCGCGGTCACATCACGAGTGATAAAACGAGTTCCAAAGCGTTCGGCTTGCTTACGCATCACTTCAATTAAATCCGTGCCGGTGATGCCATGTTCAAAACCTGGGAAATTTTCGATCTCCGTAGTGAGCATCAACTGTCCACCGGCTTGATCTCCCTCGATCATCAGGGGCTGCAAATTTGCGCGAGCCGCATAAATTGCTGAGGTTAAACCTGCCGGACCGGATCCAATAATAAGGACATTTTCAATTTTTGCAGAGGTGTTCGTTGCATTGGTCATAAAGAGTTCCTTTCACAAATGCGCCAAGAATTAAGAGTTTCTACTCACCAATAACCAGTGTCAATTGTGATCTCTGTTTGGTCATCACCCGTAATGATGACCTGACAACTGATACGACTTCCTTCCGGATATTTATTTTTTTCAATCAAAAATTTTTCAATTTCAGAAATGGGAGAAATATTTTCACGACCAGAGGTTATTGTTATACGGCATTTCCCACAAACACCTTCACCTTGGCAGGAAGAAGCCACGGGGACTTGATGGTCTAAAAGTGTTTTCATTAATATTTCGCCAGTGGTCACTTCAAAATTGGGCCGTTGTTTTCTAGCAAATTGAATCTTTGCCATTTAAGATTTTCGCAATCGAACAAAGTTAATTTCGATGCCTTGAGAAATAAATATTTTTTCAAATCCGGTAATAATGTTTTCGGCGGTCATTTCAGTTTTGTGTAAATTTAAAGTATGAAATTCAATTTTATATTTTGAGGCTTCAATTTGTTGCATGGCCCACAAAAACATTTCGCGAGAATCTGTTTTAAAATCTAATTTGGAGCCCGGACGTTGCATTTGCCAAAACAGCTCCAGCATACGAGGGTTCATCACACGATTTCTGGGCTTACGTGGAGTCGTCCAGGGGTCAGGAAAGTGAACGTAAATATCATTCACTTCGTCAGTTCCAAAAATTTCATCAATATTAAAGGCGTGGAAGCGAACGATTCGGCCATTTTTTGCCCCTTTTCGTAAGCAGCCTCGGATGGTTTGAATTAAAGGTTTATACTTTAATTCAAGGCCAACTAAGCTGCGCTCAGGATAGGCCAGGCAATGATGTTGAAAATGAACACCATTTCCTGTGCCAATTTCCAGGTCCATGGGGGCGGACTCATTAACTTTAAAAATCTTCGAGCGCCAGAAGGATTTGTTTTCCAAAACCCGTTCTTCGTTAAAGGCATATTCGCCAAACTCACCATCAATGGCCTGAGTGT
Source organism: uncultured Bdellovibrionales bacterium (assembly GCA_903926205.1). Taxonomy (GTDB): domain Bacteria; phylum Bdellovibrionota; class Bdellovibrionia; order Bdellovibrionales; family Bdellovibrionaceae; genus CAIYID01. Next base: position 10,456 of record CAIYID010000060.1, on the reverse strand, counting down.
AGTAATTAGGAATTTTTAAATCCTTAGTTTTAACGATGCGGGGGCGGCGAAAGTTTTCCAATCCGAGGTCCTTTAGAACTATGGCCGAAGGCTTGTCAAAAGAGCATCTATGACGGGAGGTTTCGTGAGGCTCTCCGGCGTAAACTTTCGGTGTTGAATAAATTTGAGCTGTCTTATCTGACAATTTTCCAAATCGCAAGTGCGACAGTACTCTTGATGGCAGGGATCAACGTGAAAAGCGATTTCACCTTCATTGTTGTAGGCCGCCATTACTTTTTTTTCAAAATCTTTCATCATGTTGTGAGTTTCAATAATATTCCAAAACTCAGGGACTACCATGTGCAAATCGATATGATGAAATCTTCCTGAGCGAATCAGCTTTAAATGATGAATATCAATAATCCCTGTCAACCGATTGGCAGAGAACGCGGCCGAAACCTCATCGAGAGAGTCCGTATCGACTTCATCAATCAAGCCTCCGATAGCCTGGCGAATAATTTGTATACCTTCTCGTACTAAGTGAATGGCAACGATTAAGGCGGCTACAGAGTCAATCCAAACCAACCCAGTGAGCTTCACCAGTCCCAAGCCAATCATCACAGAAAAAGTAGTGACTAAATCAGCAAGAATATGCCTCGATTTTGCAATCATTGCTTGAGACCGTGCGGCTTTTCCTCTTCGATAGATAAAGGCGGCAAGAGCGCCATTGATAATCACAGTGAGAGTCAAAAGACCCAAGCCTGATTCAATTTCCCCGACGTGGCCACCAAAAATCAGTGCCTTGCCAGCTCCAAATCCAATTAAAATTGCGGCAAAGGCAATCAGTCCGCCTTCAAAAGCCACGCTAAAGTATTCGAGCTTTCCATGACCATAAGGGTGCTGTTCGTCGGCGGGTTCAGAAACCAATTTCACCACTCGCAAAGTGACAATAGCACTCACGATATCAATCATACTCTCAAGAGCATCAGATAAAATTCCACCGGAATTTGTTTGAAGATAAGCAATGACTTTCAAAGTCAAAACGATGAAGGCTCCAGCCAATGAAATCCAAGCCAAAGAGATGACGGTCTTTGGAGGTGGTAACGAAATTTCTGGAGTCATTTATACGGCCTTTTTTCTCGATTTGGAAAGCTTTTCATCATAAAGCTTCGTTTCAGTTTTTACTGGTGTCTCCGCTTTGGCGGCATGTTTTGTTTTTAGTTCAGTTAGTGAGGTTTTTGCAACCTCAATCTCTGTGTATCGAACGCAATTTCGCCCTGATCTCTTTGCTTCATAAAGAGCTAAGTCCGCTGTTCTTACTAAAGACCGAGCATCCGTCACTTGGTCTCCAGGTTTGGTAATGGCAAAACCCAGACTGGCAGTTAAGCGGATTTCATCCTCTTCATTTTTAAAATGATTAAGAAAAATGGCCTTGCGCAAACGCTCACAAAAAATCAAAGCACCATCTTTGTTGGTCTCTGTCAGCATGATCAGGAACTCATCACCGCCGTAGCGTGCTCCGATGTCGATATTTCGAATATTTTCGCTTACAAGTTTGCCAACTTCTGACAAAACATAACTTCCAAAAAGATGATCATGTCCATCATTGACAGTTTTGAACTTGTCCATGTCCATCATAACAACGCAAATCGGTCGATTGAACCGGCGTCCCCGCTCAAGCTCGAGGTCAACACGCTGGTAGATTGAGCGCATGTTATAAAGCCCGGTGAGATCATCAATATCGACAAGTTCTTTTAATTTTTCATTTGCTTGGCGCAACTCATCGCTAAGGTCTTTGATTCGAAACTGCGTGCGAACGCGTGCTAGAAGTTCAAGTGGGTCAAAAGGCTTCGGAAGATAATCATCGGCTCCGGCATCTAGGCCTTCAATCACGGCATCTGTTGTCGTATTTCCCGAAATAAACATCACGGCCAAAAAGGGATCTTGTTCTTTAAGGAGTTGAAGAGTGTCCGCCCCATGTCGATCGGGCATGTTGACGTCTAAAATCACCAAATGTGGTTTCCAAAGCTGAGTGAGTTCGATGGCCTGCTGAGCAGAATCCAATTTTTCTATTTGATATCCATCCCAACTGAGCGCCTCTGCAATAATTTCAAGGCAGTCAGGATCATCATCCACCACCAAGATTTTGCGGTCTTTTGGATCCATCGCTGAGTTGCGTTTGGACTGTCTATTTTTTGCTTCAGTCGCCATCTGTTTCAGTTTAGCGCATTCGGGCGGTCCTTCGAACTCCGAGAAGGTCATAAGGTGCGAATTATGTCCTTCGTCTAGTTTCATTTCCTCACCCTTCGGCTGTATTTTTCCTTGAATTCGGCTAAAGTTGAGTTGATAAGGGAGCTGTTTAAAGTTTTGGGCAAACTTTTATTGGAAATGCGATGAAAAATGCGCGTGGCTAAAAAAATGATTGAAAAAACAATGGAGAATCAGAGTTGAGCTTATCTAAAGAGACTTCTAAAGAAGCGAGCAAAAATCATTCCCGAGAATCTTTGAATAACAACAAATCGACATCGAAATTTCATGATATTTCGAACGATAATTGGACGACGGAACAAAGTTCCGAACTCTATGGAATCAATGCTTGGGGAAGTGGCTATTTTCGCATTAATTCTCAAGGTAATGTGTGTGTAACTCCGTCCGGAAAAGCCGAGGGTCCGCAAGTTGATTTGTACGAACTCACCCAGGATCTTTTGGATCGCGGTATTCGGGTGCCAATCATGATTCGTTTTCCTGATATTTTGCGGGCGCGCGTGGAAAGCATCAATAGTTGTTTTTCCAAAGCGATCGCGGACCATTCTTATAAAGGTCAATACTGTGGTGTTTACCCAATCAAAGTGAATCAGCAAAAACACTTGGTTCAAGAACTTGTTAACCATGGAAAACCTTATCGATTGGGCCTTGAGTGTGGTTCTAAGCCAGAGCTTCTTGTTGTCTTATCTTTGATGAACACGGCCAATGCTCTGATTATCTGTAATGGATTTAAAGACCAAGAGTATATTGAAACAGCAATTTTGTCGCAAAAACTTGGACGACACACCATCCTTGTGGTTGATCGCTATGAAGAATTAAAAATGATCATTGAGGCTTCGAAGAAACTGAACACTTTTCCGCACATCGGTTTTCGCGCGAAACTCAATACTCAAGGAGCAGGAAAATGGGTCGACTCATCTGGCGCGCGTTCTAAATTTGGTTTAACGGCGGATGAAATTGTTCTTGGACTTGAAACTCTTCGGCAAAACAATATGCTTCAGTGTTTGGAGCTATTGCATTTCCACATTGGCTCTCAAATTCCTCGGATTCAAAGCATTAAGTCTTCTTTGAAAGAAGGCATTCGTTTCTACACAGAACTTCATGGAATGGGAGCCTCTCATCTGAAGTATGTGGATGTCGGTGGCGGGCTTGGTGTTGATTATGATGGTACAGGTAACTCTGACTCTTCGATCAATTACTCAGAGCAAGAATATGCCAACGATATCGTGTCAGCGCTTCAATCCCTTTGTGATGAAAAGGGAATTCAACATCCTGATATCGTTACGGAATCAGGACGCTTTCTGGTGGCTCATCACTCGGTATTAATTTTTAATGTAACGGGTGTGAATGATTTGAATCGAGCCGAACCCCCGCGCGTAGCAGGAAAAACAGATCATCCGGTCATGCAAGATTTGCAATACATTTACGATAAGTTAAATCGGGAAAATATCAACGAGTGTTTTAATGACCTTCAGCAGGCTCGCAATGAAGCCAATTCCCTTTTCACTTACGGCGTTTTTAGTTTGCTTCAGCGGGCTTGGACCGAAAGTATGTATTTCGCCATTGCGACGAAGATGATTAATATTGCGCAGAATGAAGATGATTGTGACGATATTGTACAAACTCTTTCGCAGGAACTTTGTGACACCTATTTCTGCAATTTTTCTGTGTTTCAATCCGTGCCGGATTCTTGGGCGGTTGGACAATTATTTCCAGTGATGCCTGTTCATCGGCTCAGTGAAAAACCAATACGCCAAGCCACGCTGGCTGATTTGACCTGCGACTCTGACGGTAAATTAGAAAAGTTCATCGATACCGAAACAGGTAAAACAAAAAAAACTTTGCAAGTTCACCCCTTCACGACGGGTAAAAATTATTTCTTAGGAGTCTTCCTCACTGGAGCCTATCAAGAAATTTTGGGCGACTTGCATAATTTATTTGGAGATACCGACGCCGTTCATGTTTCGATCACTGAAAATTCCTACACTCTTGACCATTACATTCCTGGCGACACAGTGACGGAAGTTTTGTCTTATGTTCAGTATCGTCACTACAACATGGTCGACAGCATTCGTAATGCAGCGGAGGAGGCCATTCAAAAAGGAAATCTGACTAAGCAAGAGGCAAAACTCCTCATAAAGCACTACGAAGAAGGCTTGTCGGGTTACACTTACCTTGAAGAGGCCGAGTGAGTTCCCGGAGTCAATCAAGAGGTAATTAGTCGTTGAGATGATGATAATTTCGTGAAGAATTTGCCGTAAAATGCGTTGCGTTGTCATGAGCAATGCAGAGACAGACTATATCATTTGCCCTTTGCCAGAGACTCTAATAAGAACTGCCTACTTAAATGGCAAAACCGTCTTCTATATTGAATATTTTTCGAGTCTTTCCCGATGCCGCAAAAGGCGCGTTCGCCATTTTATTTATGGTCAATTCATTGGTTGGTTGCGAAGGTATTTGGTCTTCCACAGAACAAGAGACTGACCCTCACTTAGCCAAACGGGAATTAAAAGTGGCGGGCCTGGTTCACCCCTTATCAATAAGTGCTCAAAGTAGTTCTGGTTTTGAGCATGATCTGATTGAAAAATTTGCTGCTGAGAAAAATTATCGTGTCACCTGGCAGCTTTTTAAGTCAGCGGAGGAAGCAACCTCTAGTCTTGAGCATAACAATTCTGATTTGGCAGCGGCTCGTCTGAATTTGAACTTGGCCTCAGCTAATCAAGAAACCTTCATGGCTGGGCCTACTTACGAAGAAGCACCTCTTTCTTTGATCTGTCCTCGAGTCAATCTTGGCGCGAAGGATGAAGAGTCTTCCTTGTTTCAAAAGCTTTTTGGTGAGCGGACCAAAATTCCAGAATCGGTAAAAACAGTGATGGCTCAAGGGACTGATTTGGTCGGGGAGTGGCAAGGTCGATTTAACGCTTATTATCCGGGCTTGAAACTTCTTTCGGTTGCGAAACTTCAAGCGAAGGATTTGCTGAAAACTGTCGGTAAGGAAAGAACCGCTTGTGCTTTGGTAGAGAAAAATGAAGCTCAATTTTATTTACGATTTTTTCCAACTTTGCAAATTGTCCGAGATTTATCTCCACCAATGTCTCTTGGGTTTTTGATAAATAAAAATAAGCCCGATTTACAGCGCGAACTTTTTTCTTGGTTTCAAAAGGCTAGTCGCAATCACCAAATTGAGCATTTGCGGGATCTTTATTTTTCGCATTTTTCAGCCTTGAGTGAAATGGATGAGGTGAGGTTTTATCGAGATACGGAGGGCTTGATGAAAGAGCTAGCTCCTCATTTTAAAAAAGTCGCGAAAGAATTCGCTTTGCCTTGGACATTGCTAGCGGCGGTGGCTTACCAAGAATCACATTGGGACAACGAGGCCGAAAGCTTTACCGGAGTCAAAGGCATTATGATGTTGACTCGTAAAACAGCGGAACATGTGGGAATCGAAGATCGTGAAGATATGGAGCAAAGTCTTTGGGGTGGCGCTAAGTACTTGCGGTGGTTGATTGATTCTCAGCCCAAAAATTTGCCACGACGTCAGCGACTGGTTTTGGCTTTGGCAACTTATAATGTCGGGCCCGCACACATGATTGATGCACAAAAATTAGCAGAGCAATTTGGTTTTAACCCGAATAGCTGGAGTGATCTAAAAAAAGTATTACCGCTTTTATCTAAACCGGAATACTACGACAATCTGGATTATGGCGAGGCTCGTGGCCAAGAACCTATTGATTTCGCCAATCGCGTGATGAGTTATTACGAACTTCTTTCGACAAAAATTTAAATTAGCTATTTGTTTGAGGGCCAGTCAGAGTCTTCTGCCAGTGTCATTTTTTCTCAATTTTTTATTTTTTATTTTTTGTAACTTGCTTTTTTAAGTGGTCATGGTTTCGGAGTCTCGAGGGAATCAATCTTGACATCTTTGAGCTTTGTTGATGAATTACGAGCGACAATTGTCCGGGTATGGCGGAACTGGTAGACGCGTATGATTCAGGTTCATATGTCCGTAAGGACGTGGAAGTTCAAGTCTTCTTACCCGGACCAAATTAAGATGTTTATTGAGGGAGAACCTGTTATCTAAAAGACTTTAGTCAGGTTTTAATATCACATTTCCTCAAGGGTATTTTGATAAAATATAAAAGTATTGAGGATTAATTTACAATAAAATTATATTTATAAAAATTTGGCTATGTTACGCTTAAATCTACAACTCTTGTGAGGTTGTGAATTTAAATGAACTAGTAATATTAAAAGGAGATCCTTAAATGAAAAAAGTTATGTTTTTTTGCTTGGCCCTTGGCTTTTCAGTTTTCGCTCATGGAGCAGATAAAAGAAAACCAAATGCAGAACAACCTGTTGGAGGCGGAGGGCGGGAGATTGTTTTAAAATGTGATGATGGAGGGACATTGAAATGCTCTTACGCTCCAACTGTCACGCCAGGTTATCGCGTAACAAATTGTATTTATTTCGGAGCGACAGCTCAGCAGAACCCAGAGGCAAATCAGATAGATTTTGGGAGAAGTCCAGATCATGATATGAAAGTTGTCCATTTTAGAAATGAAAATATGATCTTGACGGTAAATAAAGGGAAAATCAAAAGAGGGGGAGATCCAGAATTGCCTCTGACGGCGTCAATGAGATTCATAGAAAGCAAGCCAGACGATGATGATCAGTACACTTGTAAGATGGAAAAATAGAAAATAGATAAAACTTATTAGTTCCAAAAAACAAGCCATTGGTGATGAATCGATGGCTTGTTTATTTTGTGAGATTCTGAAACTGCGCAAGAAGTAGATCTTTATTCCGCCATCATTTGAAACAAGAGATTAGCTTCATCTTTCAGCATAGAGGTGAGTACCATTTTAATCATAAACTCTGGCACGATTGTATTTGGTGTCATCACTGTTCGATAAGTTATATGGGTTTGGTTGTTTCCCAAGCTCTCTAACTTCAAATCTCCAGTTAATTGTTTTACCGAATCATTGCTCGCATAAGGCCAAGAGGGATCGGCTGGGATAACATGCCAAGAAATTTCAGTTGATGTATTGGGAGTGCTCTCGTGAGTCAGTGGCGCAATATTTACCTGCACGTAATAGAGAGACGCGATTCCATTCACTTCAGCGTGGAACCAAACAACCATTGAATTTTTAGTTTGAGAAACAATGTGAGATTCGACAACTGAGGGGATTTTGCTGGAAGCGTAATGATCGTAATCAATCGCGTTTTTTAAAACTTTTTGTTCGGACTGCGCGAGGGTGGCCTCCGCGTCGACTTGAAATGTTTTATTTCCCAGAGAGGTCAGAGTTGGTGGCGAAATCCAGATGACCAAAGAATCATCGGCCAGGGCAATATTAAAAGACAAAAGAAGACCGAAGAAGCTTAGCGCAAAATTAAATTTATTTATTTTCTGAAACATTTATTCACTCCTCAGATTTTATTTATGCCCTTTCAGAGGCGGAGACTAATTTTTCCTGCGGTTCAAAGCAAGCTGTTTATCCATACGTATAGCGGAACCGAAAATAGTCGATCAGAATAAAAAATTCGTCTGTTATTTTTTAGACAGTCTGTAAATTTTAGCTGTTGAAATATCTAACGCTCAAGACGAATAAACCGCTTGATGAGCGGAAACTTTAAATTTGTTTCTACAGTTTTGGGACAAAAACTCTCAGTTTATACAAAAAAATGAAAACATTTCGAAATAAAAACGACTGGCAGTTTTTTGACTGGGTCAATATGAAGATTACTTTCTGAAGTTCAAATTGATCCTACTACTGCCGAAATTCAATATATTCGCGACCCCTGATTTAAACAAATCTTCAAGATCAGCCAAACTTTAACTAAGCCATTAAGTTGTGTTTATTGGCCAATGGGTTTGGTATTTCGATTTTATTGGCACTTAAGTTGCTTTGCACTCTTGTAAGGAACTTACTATGCCTGACAAGATTTTTAACTCAAAAAAGCGACTACTTATTATACAGGTGTTCACTTTATTTTGCGTTATTATGCCGGCAAAGGCTTCAGCCAATTCGCAGCGCTGCATGGATATTTTCACCCGGGCAAAGTCTGAAAATCTTTTAAAAGCTGTGAAGCAAAATTTTGATCAACTTGAGACCCATTTGGGCCTTCCTGATGAATGGGACAAAAATTCAATACCCGAATTGAGTTCAGTAGATCCTTCAAGGCCGCCCTTTCATGAATTCAGACGCATATTTAATTTGAAAGACGATGAACCAGATTTTACAAAGGGTGTTCAATATGTATTAAACCCCTTACCTAATCGTGATATCAGTAATGCGGTATTTTTACCTGAGGTAAAATCAAATTTTCCACATTCAGAATTTCTCGGTGAAAAATGGACTTGGGTCGATCCAATAGATCCAGAAAAGAAACCCCATCATTATCGCTTTGTGAACTTTGGAACTGCCCAAATGAGAAAAGATTGGTTTCAACTGGAAAAAGTGGTAGATGAGGGTGTTCGAATGCATCCGGGACAGCCTCTTATTGTTACCTTTCCACCGGAATACATATTTGGTCATACTTTGTTTAGGTCTTGGCAAAAGCAAAGTTCTCAACAAGTCACCGACACCTATGAAAAGAGAAAAGGTTATCTGTCGGACGAGAATTTGCACTCGTTGAGGTTAGATGACACTTGGACTCCCAAAAATGATGATTTTTTAGTTTTACTTAAAGACCCAGGTATTTCTCCGCTTGAAATGACGGCTGAACAATTCGAACAAAATGCTTTAGTTACCGTCAGGCTTGCGCGAATGGATCAAAGTTCCTGGCTTTATCCACGCAGATGGTCTGGCGGGACTGATTACTTACCAATGACCCAACGACTTTATGATACGAGTACCACAGATAAACTTGATATGGGCCATTTTATACAAAGTAAATTTAATAATTTAAATAATATAGCAGGAAAAAAAGTTGCCGAAATTTCTCGTTTTGTGCGATTTCAAGATTTGCCTGCGCCACTCATGAATAATTTTTTGAAAAATCTTTTTGAGCTAGCGATAAGCCCAACTCACCCTATTGATCTTTTGATGATTAGTGTAGATTCCACGACGCGAAAGCTTTTTGGATCAAGATATCGATTTAAAGATTTAACTCCGTTAACTGATAAAGATCAGTCCACACAAGAATATATTATGTATTTAGATACAAGCAGTGAAGACTTCGCTAAAACTCTGACTGATCTTCGGTTGCAAGCGCAATCCGTTACCGTTGTAGCTGAAAAATTTATTCCGGAAAAGGACAGGTGGGTTTCGCCATGGAAAGAACAACCTCGATCAATAGTTGGTAGCCCAGAAGAAAAACGACAACAAGCCATTCCACTCATTCAAGCGCTCCGTGATCGTATAAAGAAAGAAAGACTGAAAAATACATCGTGGAATATAAATTTTTTATCTGATCAACGGCCTCCCAATTTAGATCGGCTTAAAGAAATTGTGAATTGGGTTGGTTCTGGCGAGCGCACACCTGAAGTTCTTCGTCAGCGATTAAATGATCTCAATTCCAACGACAAATTAACAATCTATAAAAATGCTTATTTATTTTCAAATGACTTTCAAAATTTAGTTGTCAATGTCAGTTATACATTTCGAACGGAAGGTCGATTGTTGATTGTTCGAAATTTTCAAGACCCCCTGCCGGAACTTATTCGTGCTCAGTTTGGCGGACGAGATGTGCGTGAAGTTACGGAGAAAGAACTAGAATCCCTACCGTCACTCAATGCTGATGCTGTGGTAATATTAGAAAGCCCAGGCGATTTACCTAGAACCAATCAGCAGCTGGAGCATCTTCAGCACAAAATGCAGGGGCAGCTTCGTCCTGGTGGTAGAATGAGTGGATATGGACGTTACTCAGCGACTAAAAGATTTTGGACTACAGTACATTATAGCCGTGGAGGTCCGCCGACATTAATAGAAATACTTCACAAATATGCCGAAGGAATTTTCAAAAATGATTCGCCGATATCTGAAAAAGATTTAGCTTTAGACTTAGCTCAGCGCCGTCTTTATTACGAGATGCACGGAGACTAATCCTTTTTAAGACTTTTGCTGAAAACTTGGACTTGTCCCGATTGCCGTTAGAGTTCGGCCGGGCTCAATTGTTGTTTAGGCCGCCTTTTGTTCAGAGTCAAATCCGTTCAATGTATTGATAAATATTTTCATCTGCTCCTTTCCGCCACGAAGTCGTCGCAGTTTAC
>CAIYID010000059.1 GCA_903926205.1 uncultured Bdellovibrionales bacterium | reverse complement strand
CTGGCTCAATTGACTTATGTTCGTAATATTGGTTTTCTTCATTTGGGTTCCTTTCTCATTCGGAGAGAATTTAGTCGTTCCAGGATAATATCCTGGGGAACCCGACTTTCAAACCCTAACGACTAGGTGGGACAAGTCCCATAATGGTAAATAAAGATGTAACTAAGCATTTTCGAGTAAATTCAAGCAACCTCTTATTTACGGCAAATCAAAAAGCAAAAACTCAGAATCTTCGGTCCACAAAATATCGATTGACTCAACTTTTTCCAGACCAGCACCGTCTCCAGCTGTGAGTACTACGCCATCCGCCTGGACTTGCCCTTTAATGATTTGCAACCAAATGTTACGCGCAGAGAACATCTTAAAATTTTTTTTGCCCTTTTCAGCAGATTTACAGACATACAAATTCACATCTTGGCTGATGGAAATTGAGCCCTCTTTTTCATCTTTTGAGCCCACAAGAATTAGATCATTATTACTAAAATGTTTTTCAAATGATCTTTGCTCATAACCTGGAGTAAGACCTTTTTTATCAGGTAAAATCCAAATTTGTAGAAAATGAGTTTTTTTATCAGCGAAATGATTGTACTCAGAGTGGCGAATTCCCGTCCCCGCACTCATCCTTTGAATTTCAGAAGGATTAATAACCGTCTTCGTGCCCATTGAATCTTTGTGATCAAGAGCCCCTTCGATAACATATGAAATAATTTCCATATCTCGGTGTGGGTGAGTCTTAAAACCTTTTCCCCCTTCTATTCGATCTTCATTTATTACGCGCAAAACGCTAAATCCCATTCTCGATGGATCGTAATAGTCAGCGAAAGAAAAAGTGTAAAAAGACTTCAGCCAGCCGTGGTCGGCGAATCCCCTGTCCTTTGCTTTTATGACCGTCATCATTTATTAAATTCTCGACTTTCATTATTAATACTAAAGATCATACGATTGAAGACCAGTACTTTTTCTAATATTAAATATGCTCGGCTAGTATTCCTTAGCCAGGCTAAGCTTCACTTTAGTCCGTAACGGTCGAAATTTTTTGTTACGCAACAGAGCATTCTAGTCCTAAGTCATTCTTGTGAATCATTGTCGAACGTCCGATATGTGTCGCGGATAAATGTACACGCGACATTATCCGTGAGTACGGCTTCGCAACGAGAGTATTGCAACCGAAAGGACCATATGAGCAAACTTCAACGATCCATTCGAAATCGTCGGTACAATTTAAAAAAAGGCGTTTCCATGACGCTGATTTTAGACGTGCGCACAAGCGACACGATCAAAATGAGAGTGATCGACTGTTCTTCAACCGGATTACGAGCCTGCATGAACAAAACGGAGGTCGATCAGGACTGGGCCGTTATCGGTGATATTATTTCAAGCTCTAAAATAGTTTGGCCAAGCAATGAACTTTCCCTCGGAAGATTAGTTTTAAGAAGAGTCTCTTCCAATGACACTGAATCTGAGTTTGCATTTTCTACCGTGGATTTACAAATCCCTGTGAATGGAGTGCTCAGTAAAATTCTGGAAGTCGACCTTGAACATGATTGCACTAGTTCAGACAAAGAAATGAGTTCAGATAAATTCAATTTGGCTAGCTTTGTTGAAAATGAAAATCAAAATATCGACCTCTTTGATCGCATGAGAGAGTTTTCGTATTTTCACCGCGAATGGGT
>CAIYID010000058.1 GCA_903926205.1 uncultured Bdellovibrionales bacterium | reverse complement strand
AGTTTTTAAACCCTCTTGCCTTTCTCTGTAGGGCTTTTGCGGTTCCGTTCGTAGCTTCAGTAAATCCATTTGTCCATCCTTTTCCAAAGTAGCCGATGAGTTCTTCTTTCCATTTTTTTAAAGTCCTTCCTAGTGTATTTGCAGCTTCTTGAGTGGATTTTGCTAAATCCTCGAGGAACAACGTCAAATGCCGTCGTGCTTGTCGGTGATTTCTACATTTGTAAAACATCCGCAATCTTTCCTTGAACAAATACAGTTCTTCGAGCTCCGGATGTTTCTCGAGGAACTTATCCATCTCAAGTTTTTCAAAATATTTTAGATCGTCTCGATTACGCAAAAGTAAACGACGCTGCTTGAGTTCCAGTTTATTCCCGTTGATTTGTTTGCGTAGCTTCATCATTGCTGGCGTCAGCAGTCTTAAAACATGGAATTTATCAGCAATGATACGCGCGTTGGGGAACATTTTCTTAACAATACCTCTGTAACCATTTGAAAGATCGATCACAACAACCTCAACATTTTCTCGCCCAGGATATTGATCAATGATTTCAGAGATGGATTGAGTGTCCTTGCCTTTGCATATCTCAAAAAGTCTTCGTTTCTTAAGATCACAGAACACCGTTGCAAACTCTGCATAGCCATTTCTTCGAGTGAAAAAGTGCTCGTCAATTCCAAGTATTTTAGGCCAGGGAATATTTATTCTTTCTCGCAATTTATTTTTTAAAGTCTCATAGTGGACTTTATATAAAAATCCGCTGGAACAACTATGGTGTATGCGAACAAGACTGAGATTCGTGTAGTAGTCACAGGCAGACGCAACGACCTTGCGGAAGTGTGTCGTACTTCTTCGTCTAGGCCAAATGCCTTCCACGGGCTCTGTGAACGGTTTCCTACAGCGCTTGCAATAATAACGGTGTTTTTCGATTCGAAGCCACAGTGGCTTTTCTCGTAACGGGGCCTCCCGAATCATGACATGAACTTTTCCACATTGCACTGAGGATTTCTCGGCGCATCTTGGGCAGATTTCAAAGTCGTTACGCTTCTTAATAACCTCCCAGAGGTATCCGTTTTTAAAAATCTTTGAAGCAATAAATTTTAGTTCCTTTGGAAGGATTTCATCGGCTAAATTGAATTCTGGCACAGCTAGGTGTCCTTTCTTTAGATTAGTTGTGGTAAACCAATCGTATCGAAAAAACTTAGCTGTGCTTATTTCTTTTAATGCTCTGCCTTATACTCTGAAGTGTGAAGAGCCGTGGTTCTGGTTCTTCTCGGTTCTTCTCAAACCAATCTGTATCCTACACCCGGCTCGGTAATGATATGCTTGGGCTCTGAGGGGTTCATTTCCAGCTTCTTCCTTAACTGATTGATGTAAATCCGTAGATAATGAGTTTCCTCTTCAGCATAGCTACCCCAGATTTGCTTCATCAACTGTGACTGAGAAACCACTTTGCCATGGTCACGCACAAGGCGAGCCAAGACTTCGTACTCCGTCGCAGTTAGTTTAATATCTTTTCCTGAAACGCAGACTCTTCTTTTTGAAACATCGACTTCAAGATCCTCTGACTTAAACACTGGTGTTGCCTCAACCAATCCAATATTTCTTAGCGCCACGCGAACCCGCGCCATGAGCTCGCTGGGGCCAAACGGCTTTGTCAGGTAATCATCCGCGCCCGCATCGAGTAATTTAACTTTAGTTTGCTCATCATCAGTGACTGTCAGAATAATGATCGGCACTCGACTCCATTGACGAATTTCTTTTAGAACCTGCATGCCGCTCATATCCGGTAATCCCAAATCAAGAATAATCAAGTGGGGATGATATTCGTTCACAAGCTTAATTCCAGATCCTCCGTCTGCGGCCTCGCTAAAAATGTATCCCCCCGAGCGCAGCGACAGCTTCAAAACATTCCTTATGCCCTCTTCATCATCAATAATCAGAACACGAATTTCTTTATCCATTGATGCCCTCATTCGGAACCTGTGGCTGCTCAGCCAGCGGTAAAATAATTGTCAACTGAGCACCATGAGGTTCTGCATTTTCAACTTTAATCTCACCTTTATGAAATTCAATGATGCTTTTTACAATGGATAGTCCAAGACCCGTTCCCCCGGGAGGACTGCCGGGAACGCGGTAAAATTTATCAAATAACTTGGCCAGTGAGTCCTGTGGAATTCCGAGCCCTTCATCTGCGACAGTAATATAATAATATTTGTCGCCACGCTTAACAGAAACAGTGATCGTGCTATTTTCAGGAGAATACATTGCTGCGTTGATAAGAATATTTGAAATGGCGTGCTCGATCAGTCTGAAGTCAATTTTTGCTAACAATAAATGATCTAGGTATTGAACCTTGATCTTGTGTCTGGATAAGGGCTTTTCAAGTTTTTTTATCACAACACTCACTAAATCATTCACGTCATGCCAATCCAATTTTAAAGAGAGTGCGCCTGAATTCAAGCGACTCATATCAAGCAGATTTTCAATCACACGATTCAGACGGTCCCCGGAGTCTTGAAGCCCACTCACCACTTCTCGCATGGTCGATTGATTTTGCCAGACAGATTCATTATCTAAAGTTGCGACGGAGCCCAGAATCGCAGTCAGGGGCGTTCGCATCTCGTGTGAAATTGAGTTGAGTAAGGTCTGGTGCAGTTCTTCTGAATCCTTGAGTCGTTGAGCTTCTACTAATCTTTTTGCAAGAAAATGTCTTTCAACCGAAACTCCGAGTTGTCGAACAATCGAAGTGATCAGGTTTTCTTTATCTAAATCAATTTTTCTTACCTTGTTAGTTGGTTGATAAATAAAAACACCCACAATTTCTCGAGAACCTTTGAGTGGCATGAATAGTGATTGAGTCTCGCTCAGAGTGTCCGTACCCCAACCGGCAGACTTTTCTTTGTCAAAACTCCACTGAGCAACAGCCTTGTCCTTCTCTGAAAGTTCAATCGAGTACGACTTCATTTCGCTAAACTCTAACTCGCCTTTGATTGACTTCAAAATCACGCCACACTTACCATTCAAAATTCGACCGACACGTTCAATCACTTTTTGTAAAAATTCTGACTTATCAGTAGCACCTGCGATATCTTGAAGAATACCGTAAAGAACATTGGTTCTTTCTTCTCGCTCTCGAATGATTTTTTCCGAGTAGCGTAATCGGTTGGTCAAAAATCCTGTGATCATTGCTACGGCAAAGAAAGAAACACACATAAGGATGTCTTCTGAGTTGGTGATATAGAAAGTGTATTTGGGT
>CAIYID010000057.1 GCA_903926205.1 uncultured Bdellovibrionales bacterium | reverse complement strand
TCAGCTGATCAACACAATCAGCTTCTCAGCTGATCAACACAATCAGCTTCTCAGCTGATCAACAATAGACCAGAGGATTCCTTCTTTTAGCCCTACATAAGGGATTAATAGTCGACTGGCGCCAGAAAGACGCATGGCCGTTTGGGCAATCAAGGCCGCGGGCAGAATGACGTCGGCGCGGTCGGGTTTCATCTTTAATTTTTCGATACGATCTTTTATACTCATACGAGAAAGTTTTTCAATGATTTCGGAGAGTTCATCAGTGCTCAAAGAAGTGGGCGAAGATTTTTTAAGCAGGGTGGATTTCAGTCGTCCCAGGGCTTCAAAGTTTCCTCCGGTGCCAACGGCAAAATCCAATTTTTTTCCAAAGCTATTCGCGGAAAAAAAATGACTGAAAGGTTCCATGTATTCACCGATGATGACTCGCACATGCTCTTCGGTGAGTTTTTTCTCCCGCAGTCGCTCCAAAGTTCGGACGGTGCCAAAAGGAAAACTTTGAGTGGCGGTCATCTGACCAGCATGACTGAAGGTCAGTTCAACGCTGCCTCCGCCAATGTCGATCAAAAGTCCAATGTGTGATTCTAAATTAATCACTTTTTTGATAGCTAAGTGAATGAGTTTTGCTTCTTCCACTCCGTCAATCACTTCGACTTTGATGCCACTTTTTCGGCGGACCAACTCGACAAAGGAGTTGGCATTTTTCGCTTCTCGTAAGGCCGAAGTTCCCACGGCTCGCCAGCGACTGATTTTTGCTTTATTTATCAGCTGACGAAATTGCAAGAAAGCTCGTGCGGAGGATTTTAGCTGTTTGTCTGAGATTTTTCCTTTTTGAAAAACATCGCCACCCAGACGTATTGGGACACGATATTTTTTGATAGGAATGAGCCCGAGGGGAGTGTATTTCGCCAACATGAGACGAATCGCATTACTGCCAATATCGATTGCCGCGAGCCTTGGATCGCTTAATTCATTGGCTGAGTCCAGCGCTAGACTCTGAATTTTTTTTTGTAATTTTTTTTTGAATTTTTTCTTCAATCCCATCGACTCAAGCATAAAAAATGTTTTCACTGGCGTCAAATGCGGCGCAAAAACTCCCGAATAGGCGCACTCATGTCAGGATTATGTTTTTTTTGTTTCCTTCCCTTGCAAATACTGATGGGATGGTTTTTTTAGGAAGGGATGACTCCAGTGGATCGAACTTTTGATATTCAGTTGAATGAACTTAAAAAACTTGTGTTAGCCATGGGTGGACATGTTGAAACGGCTTTGGATTTAGCGACCCAGGCTCTGACCAAGCGCCAAACGGAACGATTCGCCGAAGTTCACAAGGTCGAGCAAGCCATCAATGAAGAGCACGTCAAGGTGGACAGTGCTTGTTTGCATTTTTTGGCGATGCAAGGTCCAGTGGCTAAAGATCTGCGCTTTATTTTTTCGATCATTAAGTTGAATGCCGATTTGGAGCGAATGGGCGATCAGGCCGTGAACATTGCTTATACAGGAAAAGATTATTTGAACCGCGAATCAATTCCTTGGCCAGTAGAGATTGAAGAGATGAGCCGGATTGTTCGCCTGATGGTCAGAGAATCTTTGGATAGCTTTGTTCGTGAAGATGTGGATTTGGCTCGAAAAATATTGCTGATGGATGACGATGTGGATCGTCGAAAAGATTTGGTTTTCAAGAAACTGATAACCTACATGCGAGACAATTCACAGCACATCGAATCGGCCATGGATTTGATTCTTATTGCTCGAAATTTAGAACGTTTAGGTGATCACGCGACCAATATCGCGGAAGAAGTTATTTTTGTCTCTACGGGGAAGGATGTTCGACATGGCGGAAAATTTAGTTGAGTCTAAACCTGCGCTGGTTTTGGTCGTCGAAGATGAAGTGGAGATTCGCGAGCTCATCTCATTGCTGTTATTGCGGCAAGGTCATCGCGTCGAACAGTGTAGCACGGCTTCCGAGGCTAAAGATAAACTGCGATATCATAAGTATGATTTGATTGTTCTTGATTGGATGTTGCCGCAAATGAGCGGGCTTGAGTTATTGAAGTCTTTTGGACCAGCCCCTTCGGGTTTTAGTAGCGTTGAGTCGGAGCCCGCTGCTTTTTCAGAGCGCCCCCCAGTTCTGATGGTGACGGCAAAAGCGGAACCTCAAGATATCGTGCAAGGCTTGGAGTCTGGCGCTGATGACTATATCACGAAACCCTTTGAACCTTCAGTTTTCGCAGCAAGAGTTCGCGCTCTTCTTCGTCGAGCGAAGGCCGTGCCAAAACCGAAAGGGTCAGAGGATATTTTGCAAGTGGGTGAGCTCAAAATCAATATGGCCACTTACGAGGTTCATTGTGGGCAGGAACTTTTGCATTTGACTCCGTCGGAATTCAAAATCATGTCTGAAATGGGAAAAGCTCTCGGGAGAGTTATGACCAGGGACTATTTGGTTCGGGTCGTCCAGGGCGATGGGATTTCTGTGACAGGCCGAACGATTGATACCCACGTCTTTGGCTTGCGAAAAAAGATGGGTCCCTGTGCGGATTGCATTGAAACAATCCGAGGGGTGGGCTATCGTCTTCGATCGGAATGAAGAAACGTTTTTTTCCTTGGCGATTATTTTGGAAATTTTTTGTCTCATTGGCCATTTTGTTGAATGGGCTTTGTTTGCTCACAATGGGCGTCGCTTCTTACGTCTTTAATTTTGATTTTTACACCTATAAAAATTTAGTTTTTGGAACTTCCTTCTTTTTTATCTCGATGTTGGGCTCTTTGATTTTTGCCTATCGCTTTGCTTTGCCACTTCGGCGAGTGATTCTTAAGGCCTTACGCATGGCGAATAAACAGTTGTTCTTTCAAATTTCCGGACGAGAAATCGATGAAGAGTCTCTTTTTGAGGCAGAGCCCGGTGAATATTTCGAGCTCGAACAAGCCCTGGATCAAATCCGAAAAAAAATGAAAAAACGTCGCGAGCAGTTGGCTCATGAACGCGAAGAGTCCCAGGCCATTATGACTTCGATTGGCGATGGCGTGGTGAATATCAGTCCGGATTTGCGCCTACTTTATTTTAATTCAGGTTTTGCAGCTCACTTTTTGACGAAGGATCAAATCCGCGGTTCGGGTGAGAATTCTTTAATGTTAACACAAGTTCTTCGGGACCCTCCCATTTTGGATTTATTCGACTTAGCCGTAAAAGAGGGTCATGGTGGAAATATTCAAAGACAAATGTCCACTTTAGTGACCGGTGGCTTGCGCTATTTTTCTGTAACGATCAATCCTCTTCGAGATCCAAAGACACGTGTGCTTTATGGCGCGCTAGGAATTTTTCATGATATCACCGAGCTCAAACGAGCGGAGCAGATTCGGATCGAGTTTGTGGAAAATGCCTCCCATGAGTTGCGGACGCCCCTGACGACGGTGAAAGGTTATCTAGAGACTTTCAAAGAAGATTTTCATGCCGGCCGTACGGAACAATCCACCTTTTTCTTAAACACAATTTCAAAAAATGTGGATCGTTTGACGGAATTAGTGAGTGACCTTTTGACGATTTCCACTTTGGAAAACGGGGTGGCTCCGGAATTGGAAAATATTTCTTTGGATCAGGTCACCGCTGATGTGGTGGAACGGCTTTCGCCGATGGCCACTGATAAAAATGTGATGATTTCCTATAAAATTGATGGAGTGAGCTCTTTACGAGCAGACCCGAGCAAGCTTGAACAGGTTCTTGAAAATTTGATTGCTAATGCCATTAAGTATGGAAAACCCGGTGGTCGAGTTGAAGTGAACTGGAAAAAAGTGGAAGAAAAATTTGGTCAAGCCCCGCAAATTTGTTTAACAGTGAAAGATAATGGGCAAGGAATTGCGTCGGAACATCTTCCCAGATTATTTGAAAGATTTTATCGCGTGGATAAAGCGCGCTCCCGCGAAGTGGGGGGGACCGGACTGGGACTTTCTATCGTAAAACATATTCTGCAGAATCACGGAGGCTCGGTGTCCGTGCATTCCGAAGTCGGCGTGGGCACGGAGTTCTCTTGCTGTTTTCCTGATCGAGTGAATTAGATGCAGCCGCCGGACGAGTTTATTCAATTTTTCTCGAAAATTTATGGCACTCGTTGGCCGGCAATTTTTTCTTCCTTGCAAGGCGAGGAAGTGCAAGTGGCAAGGCCAAATGCTTTCACACCGATAACGGAATGGAATGGGGAAGGCGAAATTCCTCGAGCAGAAAATGGTCTCCTGACTCATTATGTGATGGACCCGGCAAGTATTGAGGCGGCCAAAGCTTTGAATGTACAGGTCGGAGATTGTGTGCTGGATATGTGCGCAGCTCCTGGAGGAAAAACTTTAATTTTGGCAGAAGCCCTTGGCGAATCCGGTGAGCTCATCGCCAATGAACTTTCAGAGCCTCGTCGGGAGCGGTTAAAAAAAGTGATTCAACAGTACATTCCGCGAAATGTTCGAGATCATGTTTTTGTGACCGGTAAAGAGGGGGGCCGTTTTGCACAGGTGAAAGCGCAATATTTTGATCGCGTTTTAGTGGATGCACCTTGCTCTGGTGAGCGACATCAGTTGGGCAATCGAAAAGAGCTTGCGCAATGGACGGAATCGCGATCAAAAAAATTAGCTCAAAGACAGTACGCTCTTTTAACGGCGGCGTTATTGACGGCCAAGCCGGGGGCGCGAATTGTTTATTCCACTTGCTCGATTTCTCCCTATGAAAATGATGAAGTGATTGCTCATTTGAAAAAACGAAAATCTTCGGCTTTCAAAGTGGAAAAACAAGTGGAAAAACAAGTAGAAAAACAAATTGAGAAACTAGAAACTTCTGTTCTGGCGAAGTCATCGGAATTATCTCTGGCACAGAATCCTGCCGAGCCCACTGAATTTGGTTGGCAGTTTTTGCCTGACCAGCATGGCTGGGGGCCTATTTATTACTGCGTTCTACAGGTTTTGTGAAACAAAAATCTTATCGAGTCTATTGAGCGCGTGGGTGTTGAATTTTCTTTGAATAAAAGTTCGAATTAAAAAATTAAAATTTAAAAAGCAAATTTACAAAAAAATCTCATTATTAGAATTTTTCTAAAAATCAGAGCAACCGTTCCTTTCTGAGAAAAGACTGAAGATCTTCTCGATTTTCGCCTAACTTTCTCCTTTTATTAACTCAACTTTGATCTAAATGATGCCGATAAAGATAAAAGTACTGGAGGCTTTCAATGTTGATGTTAAAATTGAAACAAAGAATCATAGAGGTTTCATTTCTTTGCACAGTGATTGTTTTAAGTGCAGGGTGCGGACAAATTTCGAGTGCGATTAAGTCGGCAGCTCTTAACGGTAGTAGCCTTAATAATCATATTTCAGTGAGTAGCTCAGGTATTGCAACGACAAATCAATGTGTGCCCCTGATTCTTGGCCTGCAGGACTCCAACAATCAAGTGATCAATTCGAGTAGTCTCTTATCTGTGAGTGTGACTGGAGCCAGTGCTTCCGAAATTTTTTCTGATTCGAGTTGCAGTGTTGCTGAAACTTTGCCCGTCGTGTGGTCGCTTGGCGCAAGCTCTAAAGTCGTTTACTTTAAGCCAAGTTTGGCTCAGATCTATTTTCTGCAAATCAGTGATGTCGCCTCGGCTTATATTGGTGCTTTTCAGACCATTAACGTTTCAAGCTCTGCCGCGACCGTCACCCTGCGTTTAGCTTTAACAGGTGTGAGTTCGTTATTGAGCGGTCAATGTAAAACCTATGTCGTTTCTCTTGTGGATAGTAATGGCGCAACACAAACCAGAAGTGGTGCGACGTCAGTGAATTTGGGTGGAGCCGGCACGGGAGTCTTTACCGCAGGCACTAATTGCACCGGCGGTGCCGTAACGAGTGTGAGCATTCCATCGGCTTCGTCTTTGATCAGTTTCTCATTTAAAGACACCGCGGCTGAAAATCTTGTCTTCACCGCAGACACGGGAACGGGCTCGACGATTTCGTCGACATTTTATTCAGTGCAAGTGCAAAGCGGTGCCGCCTATTTGCCCAGTCAATTTGCAATCAGTGGATCGGCTTCAGCCACAGCAGGAGCTTGTTCCGGGCCGGTGCAGGTGCGAACCTTGGATAGTTTCAATAATGCCGCAATAAGTGCAACCGATTCGGCGTTCACGTTGGTGGGTAATTTAGGTTTTCAAGCTTATAGCGACTCCTCTTGCGTCACTCCTTTAATCTCGCCAAAAATTTCTTCAGGCACGAGTGCGATGAACTTTTATTATAAAACAACCAGCGGTGGCACTTTGACGATCAGTGCTGATGATGGTGGTGCCTTGTTAGCGACTTCTTTGACGGTCGCAATGAGTGCTTCGGTGGGCGGCTCTGCCACTAAACTGGCCGTGGTGGGACCGACTTCTTTAGTGGTCGGCAGTTGTTCCAGTGCCTTTTTAGTTAAGTCACAAGATGGTTCAAGTCTTGATTATGCGATGAATTCAGCCACAACAGTGACTTTAACTGGGAAAGGCGCCGGTAATTTTTATTCAGATTCGTTGTGTAGCACGGCTATCAGCACTCTTAATTTTGCTTCGGGTGATAGTTCAAAAGCCTTTTATTTTCAAACCAATGCTGTTGGAACTTTGGTTTTCAATGCAGCGCCCTCGAACGCTTTAACTCCGGGGTCTTTGTCTTTGAATGTGGTTCCGGGCGTCGCAAGTAAACTTGCGGTGAGTGGTCCTACCAATATAAATTTGGGTGATTGTCGAGCCTATTTGGTTTCTTCCCAAGATGCGAACAACTTTGCTTCGGCGGTGGTTTCTGCAAGTCCGATCAATTTGACGGGAGCGGGATCCGGGGCTTTCTATTCTGACTCCGCTTGTAGCATAGCAACGTCAACGGTGACTTTAAATTCAGGACAATCCAGTACCGTGTTTTATTACAAGGCGAGCGCGGGAAGCACGCCCGTCTTAAGTGCAGATAATTCAGGAGCCCTCACCACAGGGACCTTGAATATTACGGTGGCCGCATTGCCTGCAACTAAAGTGGTGATGTCGCGTCCTGTTCTCAAGGCCGGAGTCTGTACGGGCACAACGGTAACCCTGAAAGATGTGCTCGACGGAGCCGTGCTGACAAGTTCTGTCGTAACGGTCAATTTAGCAAAAACCAATGCAGCGATATTTTTCT
Organism: uncultured Bdellovibrionales bacterium; assembly: GCA_903926205.1. Lineage (GTDB taxonomy): Bacteria > Bdellovibrionota > Bdellovibrionia > Bdellovibrionales > Bdellovibrionaceae > CAIYID01. The sequence continues at coordinate 70,203 of CAIYID010000057.1, read as the reverse complement.
CGGCCAGCAATTGTAACGGAGGTTCGGCCATCACTACGACCACGGTGTCCGCTGGACAATCAAGTAGTTTAGTTTATATATTAGATAATACTGCGGAAGCGACCACCTTGACGGCGAGCGCCTCCGGGTTGACGTCTGACACTTGGGCGGCCACGGTGTCGCCGAATTCACCAGCTCAATTGTTGCTGTCAGGTTCTGCAAGTTTCAATGCGGGTGCGTGCCAGGCTTACACGATCAATATTGAGGACTCCCAAGGAAATTTAAGTCCCTTGGCGGCTTCGAATCTTCTTTCATTCACGGGCGCAGGTTCGGGGCATTTCTCACAATCCGGAGATTGCTCGACTGTCAACTCAACTTTGACTTTAGGTGCAGGCTCGAATCAAGGCGTGATTTACTTCACGGATAGCGTGGCAGAAAGTTTAACTCTGCATGTTTCTGCTTCAGGGTTGACGGCGGGTTCGCAGGCTTTGGTGGTGAATAGCACGGGTGCTGTTAAAATGTTGTGGAGTATCACAACGAGCACTCCGGTCGTGGGCGTTTGTGTGACCGGTAGTTTGCAAATTCAAGATGCACTTAATAATCCAGTCAATCAAGCTTCCGCGGCCACTATCAATTTGACAGGTTTGTCTTCGGGTCAGGTTTTCACTTCTGCCAATTGCACGGCAGGAGCAGTTACGAGCTTAACGGTGCCGCTCGGGCAAAATTCAGTGAGCTTTTCATTCAAAGATACAGTTGCAGAGTCTCTCACGGTGCAAGCGACCTCTACCGGTTTGACGGCATCTAATCAAAATTTAGCGATCAGTGCCGGTAGTCCGAGCAAGTTGACTCTTTCTGGCCCCGCGGCCGTCGTGGCAGGAGATTGCACGGCTTACGATCTGCGTTCCGAGGACAGCTATGGAAATCTTTCTGTGGTGGGTACGAGTACGACAGTGAATTTTTCCGGCCTGTCCAGTGGTAAATTTTATTCGGATGCGGCTTGTTCCATCCAAATTGCAAGCAGTAGCCTCACCACCGGACAAATGCTAAAAACAATTTTCTTAAAAGATTCGACCGCCGAGAATCTGACGATTGGCGCCAGTGGCGGGGCCTTTACCGCAGCCTCAAAATCAGTCAGTGTTTCGGCATTAGCCGCCGTCAAATTGGCAATCACCGGAGCCAGCTCCGCAGCCGTGCAAACCTGCACTAATTTCACCTTGCAAGTTCAAGATTCTTTAAATAATTCAGTCAATCAAGCCTCGAGTATCACCGTGAACTTGATTGGACAAAGCAACGGACTTTTCTATTCTGATGCGGGTTGTACAACCAGTGCTTCGGCTATCACAATTTCAGCCGGAACTTCTTCAAAGGTTTTTGGTTTTAAATCCAATGTTTCAGAAAGTTTAACTTTCACCGCTCAATCCTCCGGACTGGTGGATGGCTCGAAGTCTTTTGTTTCAAATCCTTTAGCTCCGACAAAACTAGTTTTAGCGGGTGTCACCAGTATCAGTGCCGGAGTTTGCTCTGGATATAATGTGAGCGTGGAAGATCCAATTAATAATCTTTCTCCGACGGGTGCGGCGAAAACTTTGATCTTTACTGGTGGTGGCGATGGTAATTTTTATGTGGATTCTAATTGTAATACATCAATGACGACCTTTGCCTTGTCGAGCACTCTGACCTCGGTGAATTTCTATTACAAAGGCAACAGTGCTCAATCTTTGACTTTGAATGTGGATGACACAGGTTTGCCTTATTTGACGGCCGCGACCTTGGCAGTCACCGTCAATGCAAGTGCTTCAGCGGGCTCTTCACCATCGAAGCTGTTACTTGCAGGCGCGTCCACGGTGAATCTGAATACCTGCGCCGCTTTTGCGGTGATTGTTAATGATGCTTCCGGCACTCCAGCGAACGTGTCTTCAAATCTGTCCGTGAGTCTGACCGGAAATTCGACCGGAGGCTTTTATTCAGACGCAGGTTGTTCCGCACCGGTGTCTTCAGTCACGGTCAGCAGCGGTGCTAATAATGCTCCTTTTTACTTTAGAACTTCCACCGCCGGAAGTTTCCTTTTCATGTCGATGGCGTCTGGCTTGTCGATGAGCACTTTGTCTGTCACGGTCAACCCAGCTGCGGGCGGTGGTGGTGGCGGTGGCAACTTTGTTCCGATTAAATTATTAGTGAGCGGACCCGCTTCGGTTTTGTCGAATTCTTGTGGTGGACAATTCACCGTGTCTGTAGCGGATGCTAGTAATAATGTGGCAACAGTGGCCGTGGCAGAAACGATCACGCTAACGAACGGCGCCGGCAATGGAACTTTTTACTCAGACGCGACTTGTTTAAGCCCTATCACCACTCTGAATTTTGGAGTGGGAACTAGTCAGCAGACTTTTTACTTCAAAGATGCACAGGCCGAAAGTGTGAGCTTACAAGCTTATAGCTCTGATTTGGTTTACGGCAGTTTCTCCGTACAAGTTCAAGCCTCAGGAAGGTTGAATCTTTCCTTGGCTAGCTCTGCCAGCTCCGTTTGGCAAAACTTTATTTATCGTAATCGTGGTACGATCTCTGACCGCACCGTGATTTTACAAAACGTGGGATTAACTCAGACCAATGCCGTGACTTTGTTCACGCCAAGTCTTTCCGGAATTTTTTCTTTCCGCGGCGGCAGCTTCCCGGGACAGGGCGGAACCTGTGTCAATAACTCCGTGTTACTTCCTAATCAGCAGTGCACGGTGGTTGTTCGCTTTCAACCCACCAGTGCGACTTCTTTTTCAGATAATTTGGAAATGACTTACACTGTGGGGACTTCTAACTTACAAGTGAATTTACCTCTGTCAGGAGACGCTAATACCAATCTTATTCCGATGGCTGTGGCTGCGGGCGGAAATCACACTTGCGTGACTTTGACTGATATGTCGACAAAATGTTTTGGTCTTAATTCGACCGGACAATTGGGAGTGGGCAATACCACCAACTACGGAGTTTCCAGTCAGGACGTTGAAAAACTCTCTTGGACTCCTTTTGCGCAATTTGCCACGCAAATCACGGCAGGCGCAGCACATAGTTGTGCCTTGATGACCGATGGAAGTGTTATTTGCTGGGGTGACAATACTTACGGACAATTAGGAACTGGCAATACCGCTAGCATTGGAGCTCAGCCCAGTGATCTGGCGAACAGCGCTTATACTTTTGTGAGTTTAGGAACCGGAAAAACCGCGACGAAAATCACGGCCGGCGATTATCACACTTGTGCCTTACTCCAAGATGGCACAGCGAAATGTTGGGGCTTCAATCTTTATGGTCAATTAGGTCAAGGGGATAATGTCAATCGTGGTGCTGCCGCGGCCGACATGGGTGATAATTTATTGGCGCTTGATTTCGGAGTGGGTCAAACAGTGGTGGATATTTCGAGTGGTTCGAATCACAACTGTGTTGTCTTAAAAGGTGGCCAATTAAAATGTTGGGGCCGAAATATTTTCGGCCAATTAGGAGTGGGCTCTACAGCCGACATGGGTGATAACCCGAATGAAATGGGCACCAATCTTTCGCCGGTGAGTTTAGCTTCGGGTGCCACAGTTCTTTCTGTGGGAGCAGGGGGGAATCACACCTGCGCGATTTTGACGGTGCCATCCGTGCAAGATCCTATCGTCAAATGTTGGGGTCGGAACGACTACGGACAATTAGGTATTGGCGATGCGCTTGAGCGCGGTACGAGTCCTTCGCAAATGGGGGATTCTTTACCGACGGTTGATTTAGGCTTAAGCGGAGTTCCTCAAAAATTGGCCTTGGGCGGTCTTCATAGTTGCGTGCTCTTAGCCACGGGCTCGGTGAAATGTTGGGGTTCTAATCAGTACGGTCAAACAGGACTTTCTGAAGGATCAACCACCAATCGTGGTGATGGTTCGAATGAAATGGGGAACAATCTTCCAAATGTGAATTTGGGTGGATCAGTGCTGGCTTTGGATTTGACCTCAGGGGCGAATCATAGTTGTGCGGTGGTTAACAACAACTCAGTGCTCTGCTGGGGACGCAATGACTCTGGACAATTGGGTCACGACTACGCAGGAGCTAATATTGCTTCGTGGGGGGGCACCACTCACACCATGGCAAGCTTGCCCGCTTCTTGGGTGAATAATTATTCTTACTACGAAGGCATCGCGCTAGATAACGGTTATACTTGCGGAGTGGATCGCTCCCAAAATTTTGTCACTTGCTGGGGTTTGAATGCGCAATCAGGTTTAACTTACTCCACCAAATATCACGATTTCACTTCCGCTGGTGGCGTCATGCAACTTGTGGCCGGCACCGGATTTATGTGCGTGCTCGGTAATAATAATAGCCTCTACTGCTGGGGAAATGATGCTTGGTACACGGATCGATTGAACCAGACGGCCTTCAACTACACCGCCCCTAATTTGGGATCACCAACGGCCACGGGTATTTCCAAAATTGCGGCCGGGGAAAATTTTCTCTGCGCTCTTTCTACGACAAACACCATCAAATGCTATGGTTGGAATATCGCAAGCATCTTGGGTGCCACGGGTCCAGGAACTTATGCCACGGCTGCTAGTGCGGTGACCATGACTTTACCTTCGGGAACTCCGGCTTCGATCTCTGCAGGCGGTGCTCACGCCTGTGCGATGAATACCACTGGTAATTTGTACTGCTGGGGCGCTAATAATCATGGTCAAGTCGGCGACGGCACAACCGCAAATAGAAACTCCCCCACTTTGATCACCACCAGTGTGAGCAAAGTTTCCCTGGGACGAAATCATTCCTGTGCCGTGCTCACCAGTGGTGCGGTAAAATGTTGGGGTGAAAATAGCTTTGGCCAAGTGGGTGATGCAACAACCACTCAAAGAACTTCGCCAACGAGTATCACTTTAGGCGGAACAGGTTTAGCGAGTGATTTAAGTCTTGGTGATAATTCTTCTTGCGCTATTATGACGGACAATAAACTTCGTTGCTGGGGCTCTAACAGCGCTGGTCAATTAGCAATCGGAAGTACGACAAATGCCACTTCGCCTCAGACCACCAATTTGGGCCAAGATTTCCGAGTCTTTATGGCCGAAGCACCAAAAAGAGGATTCCATCGTTGTGCCATCGGGTGGGAGAACAGCAAGCAAGTGCCTTTCCAATTAAAATGCTGGGGTGATAATTCCCAAGGACAATTAGGTTATGGTGATACCACGAATCGCGGTGGCAACGCTCAGTATTTAGGTCGCGCGATCTTACCAGTTGTGCAAAACACAACAGCCGCTTTGCCAACCTTTAACAGCGTTTCAGATATAGTCATGAGAGATTCTACGTATTCAACACCAAGTTCTTCTGCTGTCACAGTCACAGGAACAGTTGCAATCCTTCCAACAGGAGTAACTGGTATGACTGTTAAAATGTGGGGCGCAGGTGGTGGTGGCGGTAGTGGAGGCGCTTATGGAGGCGCTTATGCTGGAAATAATGGGGGACATGGAGGCTTTGTTTCACTCTCCGTTCCAGCTGCGCAATTGACTGCGGATTTATCAATTTACGTTGCAGGAAAGGGACAGCATGGAAAAAGTTATAGTAGCTCTACCGGGGGAAGTGGTGGAGGTTCTAGCTCCCTTCTTATCGGTGCGACCTTGGTGAGTGTCGCAGGTGGTGGTGGTGGTGGTGGTGGTAGTGGTAGTAGTAATATGTCTTGTGGAACAAGTGGTGGAGGAGCAGGGCTTACTGGTGCGAATGGCTCTGGGTATTCTACTGCGGGCGGGGCCACAACTGCAGTTAATGGAGCGGCAGGCGCTATGTGGACTACTGGCGAACCAGGGCAAGGGGGTCCTGGAAATGCCGACGGCGGAAACGCAACGATTTATGTTGGTAACGTAGCTGGTGGTCTTGGCTATGGGCAGGGTGGCCTTGGTGCCTTTGATAATAATGGTGATGGAGGAGCTGCTGGTGGCGGTGCGGGATACTACGGTGGTGGTGGAAATTCCTATTATGGTTTTTGGATTGGTTATGGCTGTGCAAATGGTGGCGGTGGTTCGAATTATATCAATTCTTCAGTAGCCACGTCAGTTGCTAATCCGTCAGGAACGGCAAGTTCCACGCCTCCAGCAGCAGCGACTTCGGACGCTGACTACAATACCACGGCGGCCAAAGGGGGCCCTGGTACTACCAACACGGTTAGTCCTGCTGGCGATGGATATGTGGTTCTTCGATTTTATTAATTCTTGAGCTGATTCTTGGAACAACGGCTGAAATGTGGGTGCGAAAACTGACTTGAATCCCTCAGAACAACAAACCAAAGCCAAGAGTGCCGAGCGGAGAGGTGATCGAGGTGGCTTCATCGGTTTTTAGCATGTACACGCTGACGCCTCCGTCCACAAACCAGGTAGGGGAGATCATCATTTTTCCATGAAAATTCATGATCAGGTTATTGCTGCCGGAAACGCTGGTTGCGGGCAGGAGATAACTGAAATTCATATCCAAATATTTTGGATGATTGAACCAGGAAAATTTTCTGAACCACCGATCAAGTCCATCGGGCATGGAGCGCGCCCAAAAAACTCCGAGGCTTGTGTAGTTTTGGCTCGAATCCAGGAGCTGAAATTGATTCATTCCCACATTGAAGCCCCAAACATCGTCTAAATTCCATAACCCGGGTTTTGCCAGAATCAAAAGTTCTCCCGAATAGAAGCTGAGGTTGACGGAGGAGGGGCCGCCAATGCTTGTGAGCGCTGTAAAACCCCGCAGACGATAGCCCCAGCGATGAGTGCTCCAAGAGTCAAAACCTTGCTCTAAAGGATTTTCCGCAAAATGTTGTAAGGTTAATTCATTGGTGACGATGAAAGTCTTCCCCGACATCAATCCAGAAATTCGATCGGCAACTTCCGTGGCTTTTAAGTGGACGACGGGAACCCGCCATTTGTTATTTTCAGTCTTAAAATCAAGGGTGGTCGCTCCGTAGTCAGAGAGTTCATATTTCCAGATCTCTGTTTTTTTGCCATCGGTCACTTTGAATTGATTGGTATCATTGTAACTACCCAAACGCCGATGGGCCGCAATTCGAAAACGTTTTTCGGGAATTCGATTGGCGCTATCAAAAATACGACGGAAGGCAATGCCGTCGAATTGGAAAAGTTTAAAAAATAAAGGCAATTCTTTCACTTCGTAGTTTAATCTTTTTAAGGTTCTTGGAATGGTCGGAGAATTAAAATCCTGCGCATGCACGTCGTACTCAGTGCCTTCGGTTTCTAACCAATATTTTTTTTCACCCACAACTCTGTAGTCGTAGGCCGTTTCTGCGGGAGCCATAAGATGAAACTGCAAAGTTTTACCAGAGGCCCATCGAATTTCCAAATTGATGGCCTGAGTGTTCGTCAGTGCAAGCGTTCCTTTCGGTGCAACTTTTTCATTGTTGATCAAAATTTCAAATTTTGCGTTGGCTTTTAAATATTGAATTTCCGTTCCTAAAACAATCGTGCAAAAATGAAGGTAACTTCCGATGAAGCGATGGGTGCCGAGCCACTCATGGCAAGAAGTTCCTTTCGGAGGAAAACGGGCGTCAGACTCACTGAACTTTTTTCCTCCAATAATGAGTTGTCCGCTGGACGTGAGTTCATAATCGGTTTGCCAAGTTCGCATTTCTAAATTGTCCGCAGGAGGTAAAGTCAGATCAAAATTTGTGACAGGGGCGAGCCAAAAATCAGTCATCGGCGACGAAACCTCGCCTGTGGGCAAGGCCTGACCCACCGAACTGGCTGCCAAAGTGAACATATTAAAAAGAAAAATAAGCCAGTGCATTAATCTATGCTAATAGTCCAAATTGAAGTCGTCAACTGGAGGGGAAACCTGATTCGACTTCAAAGAAATGGACTGTTTTTTAAACAGGACCATTTGTTTTTTTTGACCGACTCTGTTTTTGTCAGGACAATAAGGCGGATGAAACTCAGAGCAAAAATGCTTCTTAGTATTGGTGGACTTTTTATTGTCAGTTTGCTGGCCTTTGATCTTTTAAACACCCGCACCCTTGATCCTGAATTTGAAAGACAAGGTTTGGAGATGGTGTCCCTCCTTTCGCAGCGAGGAAGAGATTCTCTCGAAAAAACAATTCAGTCTGCTGAGAGTGATTTGCAAATACTGACTCGGCTGTTTGTGCCTAGCACGGGTGTTTTGAAGGAGCCTGGACCAAGCTTTTTAAAAAGTTCTGGGTTTGGTCCACTTTCATTTTTTGAAAAAACCGGTGAGACCTGGAAGTGGCTAGGCCCACGCACTCAAGTCGGAGAAAAGCTGCTAGTTAATCAGGCGGAAGAAAGCCAGTCTGAAAATCAAAGTGATAATAAAAGTGATAATAAAACAGCACCAACTGAAAAAAAACCAACAGAGTCAGAGCTTTCTAATGAAGAGCCACCAGCTTTGCCTGCCGTCACCGAAGGAAAAGTTTTGGCTGCCTCAAATAAGGGCTGGACTTTGATCTTGCGTCAAGCCAGTTATCTTTTGGTGCTTCAGCTCCCTGAAAAAAGTTTCAATTTCTTTAAAGACGTCGGAGATAAAGCGCACTCATTTTTGGTTATTAAGAAAAACTCAAAATTCGAATTTCATGATAAAGCGTCTTTAATAAGTGATCGAGCTCAATTTGAAGGTATTGGTGAGGAAAAATTATTGCAAGATTGGATTGCAGCCTCGGATTTTTCAGAAAAAGTTGAAAGTGTAAAGTGGAATGAAAAAACTTGGCTTGCCGCTTTGGCTCCTTCAGCGCAATTTGGCTTTGCCATTTTAACACTGTGGCCACGCAACACCGTGGAAGCTCAGTGGCTTAATTTGAAAGATCGTTTGCATTCCTTGATTGGAATTATGGTCGGCCTTTGTATTATTTTAACTTTATTTATTATTCGTTCGATGACTTCACCCCTCGAGGAAATGGAAAGCGCGACCGTGCAAATCGGCCAAGGGAAATTCAATTTGAATTTTCCTCACAAAAGAAAAGATGAGTTTGGACGGCTGATGACTGCTTTTGAAATTATGGGTCGGCGAATCCAAGAATTGCTTCGCTCCGTGCAACAAAAGACCCGTATGGAAATGGAACTAAAAACGGCGAAGATAGTCCAAGAAAACTTTTATCCTCCTGAAAAAAATGATTTTGGAAATTTAAAAATTGTCGGGCGAACCTTGGCCAGTGGTGAATGCGGTGGGGATTTGTGGGCTTGTTGGAGCAATGAAAAATTTTGCTTTATTTTGGTGGCTGATGCGACCGGGCACGGCGTGCCTGCGGCACTTTTGACCAGTAGTTTGCGAGCTGTTGTTTCTGTTTTTCAATTAACAGAGATGGACAATTTTGAAGCGATGATTCTTATGCTTCGTCATGCGATTCAAGATACCGGTAAAGGTAAAAACTGTATGACGATGTTTTTTGTGCAGGAAAATTTAGCCACCGGACATTGTCGCGTTTTTAATGCGGCTCATGAAACGGCCTACCTGATTCCGGCCCAAGTAACAACTTCCACCAAATGGAAAGAATTAGAAACCATTACAACGCCACTCAATGCCGTTTTGGGTGATCCCATAAAATCACCGGATCAACTCACCGAATTCTACTTACAGCCTGGACAAAAACTATTTATTTACACGGACGGAGTGATTGATTTGCATGATAATAATAAAAAGCAATGGAAAGAACGTGAGTTCATGAAGGATCTTTTACGTTGCTCTAGGGAGTCTTCGGATCTTGAGGAAGTTTTGATTTCTTTTTCTGCGGTGATTGAGAAGCGTCGGCAGGGGCGCGCACTCGTCGACGACCTGACGATTGTTCTGCTGGAACGGCCGTTGCTAAGCCCTGGGAATTAATACTTTGCGAGTGTGCCACGATGGGACTGGTCCAAGGGCCGAGGCCCAAGGTTGAATTGGCTCGAACTCTCCAGTAAATTTCATTGCTATGATCGAATGAGAAATACAAATGATTAATTTTTAATTTCTTTTTTGTTTGCTCGCCAGTAAATTTTCCCGAGACGCTGAGCTCAATTTCATAATACAGCGCTTTTGAATTTGAAGACCAACGTAAGTCCGCCCACAATCCATTGGGAAGCTCACTGGTGTACACCGGACCGCTATCATTTGGCTTTAATACTAAACTGACATCATCAGGAAGGGGTTCTGTTTTCTTCATTGGTTTATGCTCAACAATTTTTGGAGGCTTAATAACAGGAACGAGTTGACTCCACCCACTGAGAATTTGGCCTTGGCTCGTCCGATAGCGAACACGCAAACCATCGACTTCTTTCGGAAGTGTGATTAATTGTGTGGAGTCCGTCAGCGTGGTGCCGGGAGTGAATTGATTAGGTTCAGTGGCGCTCTTGTGAAAAGAGGTCTCTAAACTGAACCCGGCTTCACTTTTCAATTTCAAAAGGTAATCGTCTTTAGCGACTGATAAAAGTCCGGGCTCCTGAAAAATTGGATTTTGTAGAGTGGCTTCAATTTTGATAGGAAGGCTTTCGCCAACTTGTCGCCCAGAGGAGTCTCTGGCAAAGAGAACGATTTGGTAAGAGCCCGGTAAAGGCGGACAAAAAATGTTTTCATTTTTTTTGATTTTTTGGCTCAAAATTTTGCCAACAAAAACCGTCGTGTTTTGGTATTGCATTTCGTAGGAGAGCTGATTTTGAAAATGAGGCAAACGCCATTTCACATTTTGGCGACAAGAAAACTCATGTTCATTTTTTGGAATTAATTCCACTGAATTTTTATCAAAGACGAGCTCTGTTTTTTCCATTTGGGAAGGGGCTCTGAAAACTAAAGGTTCGCTCCAAGGTGTCACTTTTCCGTTAGGTAATCTCGTACGTACTAGCGCGACTAAACTTTTATTAGCGAAAGGTGGTTCTGAAAACTTCGGGGGTTCGATGAAAGTTCCCTCTAATTTTTTATGCCAAAGAGTTTTTTCATCATCATGAATTTCGATTTCGGATCGACCTTTCATGCGATTGGTCCAAACTAATTTTGGTACTTCGTTTTGAGTCAACTCACTGGCGTGGACTTTCCACACCGGAGCCACCAAGTCTTGAATAAAAATTGAGCGAGAGAGCTTATATGACTTAAGTTCATCGGGTGAAATTTCCAATTGATAGGAGCCACTTTCAAGATCATCAAAGTGAGTCTCAAATTCGTTCACAGTTCTTTCTTCGATTAATTTCCCATCTGAACTCAGACGTAAATGATAGGGGCCAAGGAAATTTCCTCCCCACGAAATTTTAATCTGACGATCATTTTCACTGAGCCAAAGATGATCTTGATCCGGCAGAATCCACCACAAAGATTGATTGGCTGGCAATTGTTGTTCTGGTTTAGTTTCTGTTTTGGGTTGCAAAAGAGCTTTGCCTTCCTGATCTTCAATTTGTCCAAACACCAATTGGTAATCGGGTCCTTCTTTGTTGTTAGATTTAAAAACAATCAGAGAAGAAGATTCGACATTCATTGTTTTATTATTGACTAGAATTTTTGCCGCAGAATCTGGTCCTGTTCGCAAGGAATCGCCGAGCACGAGAGGAGTGTGCGCAGAAGGTTCTATCCAAATGAAAGAGCCCGGGGCTTTAATCTGAACATGCCCGTGAAAGGACGTAATTTCTCCCAAAATAATTCCATCTTCATTTTTTTGAATTTGAAAATGTTGTTTGAAAAAATGCAAACTGAAATAGGCAATCATGCCAATGGAGCCAACCAAAAGCACAACTTCAAAAAAAGAGAGAGCTGAAAAGAACTTTTGTCCTTTTTTCATCAGATTTCTTATCGGTTATAAGAGGTTACAATTCGACTAGATAAAGATCTAGGACTGTGAATTTTGACGAAAACAGGCGATTCAAAACGAGACAAAATTGCAAGTTAATGACACAGTATTATGGTCAGAGAACGGGATTCATTAATTGAAGGAACATTGATGAAAAAGTGGTACTCGAGTAAAATATTTTGCACCATGTTTTTAGTATTTTTTATGGATTCGCGAGCCAAAGCAACTTTGGGTGAGCCTGAGTCAAGGATTACAGAAAATGAAGTCAAAGTTTTAAAAGCACGCAGCCGAAAAACAACTCCAGCGGTGGGTTATACAGTTCATGAAATCACGCTAGATGGAACCACTTTGAAAGAGTATGCTGATCTCGCCGGATTGGTTTTTGCGGTGAGTTGGCAGGGAATCAAGACTCCAGATTTTTCAGTGATTTTTGGTTCTTATTATTCAGAGTACAAAACCGAGCGGGAAAAAATAGCGCCAGAAAGAGGCAAACGCATTATGAATACGAAAGCGCCAAATATTGTGGTGAGTTCTGGAGGCCACATGCGCAATCTTCATGGCTTTGCCTATTTACCCGCTCTTGTGCCTAAGGGTGTATCTTTGGATTCTCTGTAAAGCGATTGTCTTCAGCAATTAGAGGAAGTGCGATTAACAATTCACTCTGAATTTGAGCAGACGAAATTGGTAGAGATTGTGATGTCCATAAGTTTTTTTACGATAAATTTCTAAGACTTCTTCTTTCAGATAGGTCTCAACATGATCGAGCATTTGTTGCGGCACATTTCCGATTTGCATCAAGTGAAAAATATAGTCAGCCACCACATTAAAAATCAGGTCATCCTGAGTTTGATTTGGTTGTGACAAATCTTTCAAACGGCGATTAAAAATTTCAAGAAGTTTATCTCTTTTCACATTTTTTGTTTCGGCTAATTCAGGAATTAATTTAGAAAAATCTGCGTGTATTGGACTTTGGTTCCGTGCTAGGCTCTGCTAAAGTATGGCACTTTCGGTAAATCAATTAAAAAATTATTGTTTGTGGCTTGAAAGTCAGCTTCAAGGAGCACAACTCCAGGATGTTTGGACGGATGGTGAAATTCTCGTCATGGAATTCTACCTTCAGCGGTCGTCGTGGTTATGTATTGATTTGCGCTCTCAAAATCCTGATCTGGCTTTCTTGTTGAAAAAACCACGAATTAAAAAGAAACCAAAACCAACCACTTTATTTCTCAGTGCGCACGGAAAAAATCTTCGTCTAAAAGAAATAAAAGTTGATGAGGCACGTGGTCGGGTCGTGCTTTTTGAATTATCTGCTTTGGTGGCAGAGAGTCCTCGTGAGTGTCATTGTGAATGTTTTTTGATTCCAAAAAATGTGAATTTCAGCGTGCGCGCTGACGGAAAAAATATTTTTTGGTCAAAACCTCGAGAGTTGCCAACTCAAAGGATCAGTGAGGTTTCGCCAGCGACGACCATTGAGCCCGACAGAGATTGGCAGCAATATTCACTCGACTGGAATCAACAATTTAGTCCGGAGGATAAGATCAGCGCTGGTGCTTTGACTGGGGAGACTAGAGCGCCACCATCTTCAGCGGCAGAAGAAAATGCAAAGAAAGTTTTTATCCAGCAAATTGAAAAAAAGCAAAAGGCAGTCGAAGGCATACAAAAGCAGTTGGCTCAGAACTCGGTGGTTCGCTATTTCGAGTTGGGCGAGCACTTAAAGCAGAGCTCGATCATTCCGGAACATCTGAAGGATTTGTACGATTCGAGGCTCTCCGTCGCGGAAAATCGCGAGCGTTGTTTTCAAAAAGCGAAAAGTTTCAGACGCAAGGCTGAAGGCACAGAAAAACGGCTGGCTGAATTGCAAAAAGATATTGAGCAACGAGGGCAGGCGTTGAATGAGGGGAATTGGCAGAAACAAATGATTTCCGCGAAGGGAAGCCCGGCTCAAGCGGTGCTGAAAAAAGCTCAAGCTAAAACCAGGAAACTAGTTATAGAGGAAAATTTCGAGGTCGTTATTGGGAAATCGGCTAGGGATAATATCGCAATCCTGCGTCAAGCAAGACCCTGGGATTTGTGGTTTCACTTGCGCGATTATCCCGGAGCTCATGCTATTTTATTTAGAGAAAAAAACAAAAATGTTCCAGAGTCAGTTTTTGTCAAGGTCGGGGAATGGCTGGTCAAAGAATCCCTTGGAAAAAAACAAATATCAGCAGGAATTAAATATATTGCTATTGTTACTGAATGTCGATTTGTCAAACCAGTAAAAGGGTCTGCCGGACTGGTGACCTTCCAAAACGAACGAAGTTTTAGTTTTGCGTCAAATTGATTCTTTTTTCTCTGCATGAATCCGAAGAAAGAAGGTTGATTTTTTTTTCAATCCCAATAGAATTTGGCCTTCAAGACTTGTAAGATTTTTGGAGGTCCTTTGTGATTGAAGTGAGTTCTTTGACCAAAAAATACGGTGAAATACACGCCATTGAGGCGCTCAGTTTTTCTGTAAAAAAAGGGGAAGTTGTTGGCTTTCTTGGGCCCAATGGCGCGGGAAAATCAACCACGATGAAAATCATCACTGGATACATGGCCCCCACCTCTGGTTATGCTCGGGTGAGCGGCTATGATGTTTTTGAAGATCCTCTTGAAGTGAAAAAACGAATTGGGTATTTGCCTGAAACTCCCCCTTTGTACAATGACATGTATGTTCAAGATTATCTTCGTTATGTCGCGCAACTCAAAGGTGTTGAGAAGAGTAAACTGACTTCCAGTGTGGATATGGCGCTGGAAAAAACAAATTTAACAGAAGTTCGTCATCGACTCATTCAAAATTTATCCAAAGGTTTTCGTCAAAGAGTAGGAATCGCTCAAGCCTTGGTTTCTGATCCCGAAGTATTAATTCTTGATGAGCCCACTGTGGGTTTGGACCCAAAACAGGTTTCTGAAATTCGTGATCTCATTAAAGAGCTTCGGGGAAAGCATACGATTATTTTATCGACGCATATTCTGCCAGAGGTACAAGCGGTCTGTGAACGAATCATTATTATCAATAAAGGTAAAATCGTCGCCGAAGATTCTTTGCAGAATCTTTCTGCGCTCAAAAGTGGCGCTCAGAAAATCAATTTACGCATTAAAAATCCTCAAGATGATTTAGTGAGAGTGTTGAGTGGTTTGAAGGGTGTGATGAAGGTTTATTCAGGAGCCACTCGAAACAACTGGACTCTGGATACCGAAAAACAAGATGAAGTGATCGAATCCATTGCAAAAGAAGTCATGATTCGTGGCTACGGACTTCTGGAGATCAGTTCTGCAAAAGCGGATTTGGAAGATGTATTTTTGAAACTCACTTATGGCGAAGAGACGAAGGAGGTGGTGCATGGATAAAGTATCAGCTATTTTTCAAAAAGAATTGCGGGGATTTCTCATTAATCCAAATTTCTTTATGGTTTGCGGACTTTGCACGGTTATTATGAGTTGGATTTATCCGATTCAGCTCAATATCTTTGCTCAAGAATTACAAAATTACGTCTATCAGACTCAGATTCCCAAACAACAGTTGAATATTCATTACGCCGTTTTTCTTCGACACCTTTCCTATTTGAATTTGATGTTGATTCTGGTGGTCCCAGCTTTATCAATGCGTCTTTTTTCAGAAGAGAGGAAAATGCGTACTTTTGATTTGCTTCTGACTTCTCCTGTGACCTCGGCCCAAATTGTGATCGGTAAATATTTGGCATTGATGGTCGCGATTTTAGTGATCATAGGTTTGGCATTTTTGTATCCGGCGTTCACTTCGATTTTTGCCAAAGTGAATTGGCTTATTTTAGGAATTGCTTTCTTAGGAATTTTTTTAGTGAGTGCGGTTTATGCCGGAATGAATCTTTTCTGTTCATCCTTAACTGAGTCGGCCATCGTGTCCTACGTCATGGCCGTGATTTTCAATGTGGCCATTTGGTTTGTGGGAATAGGTGGGGAAATCGTGGATAGCCCACTCGCACGAAAAATTTTCGAGCATATTTCTCTCAGTCAGCATCTATCTTCCTTGGTTGAAGGAACGATTCGAACAGGCACATTGGTTTTCTTTGCAACATTAGTTTTTTTATTTGGGTTTTTATCAGAACGAGTGGTTGAAAGTTCTCGTTGGAGGTGAGCGATGGGAAAATTAGGAAAAATTTTCTTTGTAATGTCGGGAATTAGCTTGGTTTCATTTGCCTTGGTGAGATTCCTTTTAGGAGCTTGGGTCCCCTTTTTATGGCTGGCACTTGGTCTTTTTGTCGGCTTTATGTTGGCGGCATTTTGGATTGATCGAAAATTCTACAAAGAATTTCTTTCAATGAAAACCACTCGTCAAGGAATGAGCATGGGCGGAATGATCGGCCTCGTTCTGGTTCTTGTGATTGCGGTTAACTTTATTGCGGTCAGGAAGTATTGGACTTTCGATTTTTCGCTGGCCAAGGTGAACTCACTTTCAGATCAATCGGTCAAACTCTTGAAGGATTTGAAAGAGGATTTGCATGTTATCTATTTTTATAAAAATGGAACGGAAGGTGTTGAAAATCTAAAGCGCTCTTTCACCGATTTGATGAGGAAATATCAGGATCAAAGTGAGCGAATTAAATTGGAGTTTGTAGAAATCAACGAGCGTCCGGATCTGACTGAAAAATACAATATTAAGCAAGGCACCCAAGTGGTGATCATGGAATACGAGGGTCGTCAAAATCGGATAGAGAAAGCGGAAGAACAAGAAATCACTTCTGGCATCGTGAAAGTGACTCGGGCGAGCGAAAAGAAAGTCTATCTGTTGACGGGCCATGCAGAGCTTGATGTGCAGCCAGCGAAAGACGGTGCTTCTATCGCGATGCTAAAAGAATTGCTCACAGGAAATCGTTATTCTGTTTTGGAACATTCTTTTACAAAATCAACAATGGTTCCGGCGGACGCAGACATGCTTTTTATTATCGGTCCGCGAATGAATTTTCTCGATGTTGAAGTGAAGGCGATCGAAGACTATTTAAGAAAGGGCGGAAATGTTATTCTGGCTTTGTCGACAGGATTCAAGACAGGTCTTGAACCCATTTTGAAAAAAGTGGGAGTGACGGCTCAGAACAACTACATCGCAACGATCTTGCAAACGCCCATGGGCATTGGCGTTGATCCCCGGTTTGCCCGTGGAAGTGTGTTCTCTTCAACTCATCAAATCACAAAACCTTTTGCAGGAAATCAATTCATGGTTTTCCGATTGCCCACGGCCCTCAATAAGTCTGAGCCTTTGCCTGCGGGAATCACGGCCGAAGAACTTGTGAAAACCTCTGAGAGCGCCATGGCTTTCACAGACACAAAATTTGACAAAACGGGAGTCAAAGGTCCTTTCACTCTCGCTCTAGCTCTCAAGGGAAAATATGATAGCAATGCCACACAAGATTTTAATCTTTTGGTGTTCGGAGATGCAAATTTTCTGAATGATCAATATCTCTATCAAAATTTAAATCGTGATTTAGCACTGAACTCAGTGGCTTTTTTATCTAAAGATGAAAACTTAATTAGCATTAGCCCCAAAGAAGTGGAAATGACCCAGATGAATCTGTCAGAGATGCAATTTTTACTTCTGATTTTTGGCTTTATCATTCCCTTGCCAATTTTATTTTTTGTGTCTGGGGGAGTGCTTTGGTATCGAAGGAGATATTCCTGATGAAAAACAAAAGTGCACTGATTCTCATCGTGACCACTATTTTAACGGTGGGTTATTCAATCTATGATTTTCAGTCCGAAAAGAAATCTGAAAAGGCCCACGCTGAACAGAATCGATTGGTCAAGTTTGATAAAGATCAAATCAGTGAGTTTGAAATTTCGAAGACAGGTGGGACAGGTTTTGTTGTTGAACGAAGCCCCGAAGGTTGGAAAATCAAGTCACCCATTCAAGAAACAGCGGACCAAGCGGCTTGCCAGGATTATATCGACGGTGTGGTTTTGGAGCAAAGTAAGGACTCCGTAAAAAAAGGAGCTGGAATTGACTGGAAAATTTACGGTCTTGATCAGCCGGCGGGGACTCTGAGTTTTAAAATTAATTCTGGTCAAAGTTTGAAGATCGAAGTCTCGGCAAAAAAGAATTTTGCCGGCGATAGTTACCTGCGCATTCAAGGAGAAGAACAAGTTTTTCTCGCGGCAGCGACCTGGTTGAGCAAAACCGAAAAACGACTCTTTGCTTTTCGGGATAAAAGAATATTAAAAAAATCGGCAGCTCAGATTGGTTTCTTTAAATACGATCATGGAAAAGAGAATTTTAGAATAGAGAAAAAGGACAGTCAATGGACGGCTCCCGTAAAACCTTCATGGAAACTTGACCAAACAAGGTCCAATGAATTTGTGTATATGTTGAATACTGTCAACGCGATTGATTTTTCAAAAGAGGGAGTCGCTTCGCCGAACGAACTTAAAGAGTTTGGTCTGAATAAACCTGAGTTCACAATTGAGGTTGGTCTAAAAGATCAGACGCCTTCGAAAGTGGTCTTTGCTAGCAATCAGAAAAAGGAAAGCTTTGTTCAAACTTTTGATCCTCATCGAATTTTAAAAATTGCATCACAAGACATGGATAAATTTTTGAAAATGAGTTTGGAAGCATTCCGTGATCGTCACGAACCTTTTGATTTCGATAAAACTCATGTTAAGAAAATGCATATCCTTAATGGGGATTTGACGGCGGATTTTATTTTAAAAAATGACGATTGGGTGGTCGATAATCAAGACAAAACTCTCGACTATCAAGTGGATCGTCCCAAAGCTATTTTAGCCTTGGTTCGGAATTTAGAAATTATGGATTTTGAGCCCGAGCACGGAATAGAAAAGGGCCAAGGCTTAAACCAGAACGTGCAATTTATCGATGAGCAGGGAAAAATTGTTTATGAAATTAAGTTTTTCTCAACTTATAAAAAGACGATAGAGGGTCTGCCTAAAATCTATGTTCAAGCAAAATCTTCTACATATCCCTCAATGGTGGGGGTTGATGAAGGTTCGTTTCGAAGTATCGGTTTGGAGTCCATCGTAAAAAAGAAGGAAGAAAAGGTTTCAGAGAAATCTTCCGAAAAACCGAGCAATAAGCCCTCAGAAAAGACACCAGAAAAACCGGTTAAAAATGAAAAGTGAATTGAAAACAATTCTGGTTCAGTCTCCGACCAGAGTTGATCTGGCTGGAGGGACATTGGATTTATGGCCTCTGTACAATTTTGTGGGAGGAGCCACTACTGTTAATTTGGCCATTGATATTATGACTACAGTTGAATTGAAAGAAAGAGCCGACTCACAAATTGAGCTTTTCAGTGAAGATTTAAATCTGAAGCAGACATTTAAAAATCTCGAGGAGTGTCTCGCAGAAAAGAATGAAAAATTACGATTATTGCAAATTCAATTAGAATTTTGGAAGCCCACTCAGGGTTTGAGTTTGCGCACGAAGTCCGAGAGTCCTGTTGGCGCAGGAATTGGCGCGAGTTCCTCTCTGACCGTCAGTTTGCTCAAAGCTTTTGATCTTTTGGTCAATGGTTTGAAAAGTGACAAATTTCCGCAATTGGCCAACGGCAATTATCAAAATCATATTAAAAAATCAAGATTCGCCAGTGTGCACGAGTTGGTGAACGTGGCTCATAATTTGGAGGCCCAAGTTCTAAGTACTCCAACAGGCACACAGGATTATTATCCTGCCGTCACTGGTGGAATAAATATTTTGACCTATTCAGCAGAGGGCATTCAGCAAGAGGTTTTTCCCGTGGCGGGCTCTGAAATTGAAAAATATTTTTTGTTGGTTCACACAGGGAAAGCGCATCACTCGGGAATAAATAATTTTGAAGTACTCACAAAAGCGGTGAATCGTGATCCTGAAGTCCTAAAGGCTTTGCATGACTTGAAGACAGTGGCGGAGGAGGCGGCTTCTTGCTGTCGCAAGGCAGAGTATTTAAAGCTCCCAGCTCTTTTTCAACGAGAATATGCCGCTAGAATCAAATTAGCGAAATCCTTTTCCAGTCCAGAGATTGAAAAATTAAGAGAAGTCTCTTTGCAGGCGGGTGCGAAGGCTGTTAAAATTTGTGGAGCTGGCGGCGGAGGCTGCGTGCTGGTGTGGGTTTCTCCTGATCAGCGGAAGGATGTGGTGGCAGCATGCGAAAGAAACGGGTTCAAAGTTCTTCTCGCAAAACCAGTTCCCCCAAAAGAACTGCAGAGTCTTTAACTTTTCCAGTCACTTCTGAAGTTCCTTGCCGTCGATTTTTAGGAGTCAACTTGTCGGGGGGTAAAGCCGACAAAGCTTGCGTCGCTGTTTTAGAGTTCTATCCCGATCAAAAAAAGATTTTTTTAGCTCAGCTCATTGAAAAAATAAAAGCAGAAGAATTTATTTCTGCAGATTTAAAGATTCACGAAATTATTTCTCGTTACGCTAATGAAGCCGAGCTCGTGGCTTTTGATGTTCCATTGAGTTTACCCAAATGCACGCTTTGTAAAATAAAATGTCCAGGATATGAGGTATGTAATGAGCCAGAAATTAAATTTATTCGCAGCCTGTATCAGCAAGAAGTAAATAAAAAGAAACCTAAGAAAATGTACACACCCTACACTCAAAGAGCGGTGGAGGCTTATCTTGCCACGCAAGATCCGCAGATGGATGTGCATCATGCTTTGGGTTCTAATTTAGCTCCTTTAACGGCAAGAGGTCTCTTTCTCTCACGAAGAATGACCATTCCTACGACCGAAGTTTTTGTCAAATTATCCGTCCAGATATTAGGACAGCAATTGAAGGTGAATAAATCGCGGCTTAAAATATATCGAAATTCTGTCGGCGGTGAAGAAGCTCGCGAAATTTTTCTCAATACGATGACGGAGAAATGGCAAATCTTTTTTTACCGGCAGGATCTTAAAACCATGGTTGAAAATTTTCATGCTTTCGAAGCTTTTATTGCGGCCTATATCGCTTACTTGAGCGCGGTGGGAATGACCCAAAAGCGCCCAGAAGGTTTGCCGGCCTCCGAATCTTGGATCTCAATACCGAAGGGTGAATGAGCCGCCGCCCGCTCCGCAGTCTAAGTCCTCACTCTAAAGTTTTCTCCAAAGCTTTCAGCTCCTGAATCGTCTGTTTGTTTTTTTCAAATTGTGCTTCTGGGAGAGCCAGTGCTTTCTCAATCGTTTTTTTGGCTTCCGCGGTTTGCTTTAACTGAGTTTGAATTGTTGCCAATTGTTTGAAGTTATAGAGACTCCCTGGAAACAGGGCAACGGTTTTTTCTGCATAGGGTAAGCCTTTGGCGTAGTCTTTGGTTTTAAGGTACCAGGAGGTCAATTTCATCGGATAAGCGTAATCATCTGGGTACGCCTTTGCTAGTTTCAGGAGCCACTCCTCAGCGAGGACTCCCATTCCGGCTTCTCTAAAATATGCTAGCGAAGAAAGTACGACACCCGGCTTATCCAGAGTCAACGTAACCTTGGACATTTCTTTTCCGAGCTCTAACTTTGTGGTTTTGATATTGGGCTCGTCGCGAGCGGTCTCGTAAGTTTCGATTAACTTAGATTGCAAAAGCGCTTTTTCAAAAGTGAATTCTCCGAGAGTGCTTCTGCTATCTTGAAAAGCTTTTTCTAAGTCTTTCGGAGAGTCTAGAAGTTTTCGAATAGCAAGAATATTTGCGGCTAATACAGCTTTATTTTCTTTATCTGATTTTGCCAAATCCAAGCGCCAAAAAATTGCATTCAAAGAGCTCGGAAAAATTTCGAGGGCCTCTCGTAAAGCTTTTTCATAGTTAGCTTTGTTAACAGGGTCTTTTAAATCTTTTTCGGACCAAAAATCGGTCAGTACCTGAGACTTCTCCAAACTCTTTTCTGGAATCAAAGCAAACCACTTGGCGCCAGCAAGACTATCTCCCATCAAGCTAGCACGATGAGCCAGTCTTTGAATGGATTTTATATCACCATTTTTTGCTTTCTTTTCTAGCTCAATCACAGAAACGAGGTGATGACGAACGTTGGATTTTAATTCTCGAACGAGGGCGGTCGTTGGTGAGTAATCTAAAATTCGGTAAACTTCAACCCCATCGTCCGTGGCAATGATTATCGTCGGAAAAGATTTAACTCCGTAGTGCTCCATTAATTCATGATTGTTTACGAGGTCTACATTGATCGCCACTTTAATAAACTTTTTTGTTCCATTTTTAAACTCTTCAGTCCCGAAAACTTCTGAATCTAGTCGCACACAGGCCGGACACCAGGGGGCTCCAAAATCGATAAATAATAATTTATTTTGGGTTTGAGCTAACTTGCGTGCGAGGATTAAATCTTCTTTGATAAAACCGTTATGATTTAAAGTCGGCTCCGTTACAGTCGAATCGCGGCTATTATTTGTATCGGCTAATGATCGTGCCCAGGCGCTGTGAAAATGAAAGGTATAAACAACGAAAAAAATTCTTAAAAAACGCCTCATGGGCACTCCTAAAATGTTTTATCTTGAATTGTTTTTTTAAAGGTCTAGTCCTTCATATCGCAGCCATCTTTATCTTTGCAGTCATGATCTTTTTTGCCCTCGCAATGGCCACACTTTCCACCGCACTTAGCTTTGTCGTCATGCTTGCAGTTGCCCTTGCATTCTTTTTCAGCGCAAGCTTTTTTGTCCGAGGCGGCTCCGGCGGCGGTCTCTTGATGAGCACACGAAGAAAGAGTTAAGAGCGAGGCAATGCCTAATGTTAAAAAATAGCTTTTCATTTTTTATTCTCCTTATGCGTCGGGATTAGCCGACGAATTAAGTGTTCATACTACTTGGGTTTTTAAACCACGACAGAGGATACCACAAATTATTTAAATTTAGGCTCTTAGTCTAGGTGCCAAAATGCATATTTGAAAATAGACTTAAGAATGATGAAAGTTTTCACTTTGCTATTAACTTTATTAGTATTGCCACAAATTTTATTGGCTGATGTTGAACATAAGTTATTTCGTAAAGTGGCCGTGTTTCCAATTTTTGACGCAAATTATTCTACTGCCGAGGATGCTTGGTGGCAAATGCGAGAACTTCTAACCAAAGATAAAAAATTATTTGTCGCGGCAAAAAGATTCATGATCAATCGAGGTGTTTTTCAGCCTCGCAAAGCTTTGAAACCTGCCGATGCCATAATCCTTGGACGATTGTTGGATGCGGAAGCCTTGGTCGTTACCTATGTCGAAGATCGTAATTTAAAAATGAAAGTCTATGAAGGTGAAAATGGTTTTTTACTCTGGGAGGCCGAGAGCCAATTTCACCCCGCTATTCCCATGAGTGATCAGCTCATCAAACTTAGCACGAAAATGATTTCAGATTTTTTAGAGTCAATTCCCTATCAGGGTTACACCGAAAAAAATGAGTCCGCCGAAAAAGTTCTTTACGAAAAGGGTGGAAAAAAGTTTACCGACGTTTTTTCCGGAGGCCGATCTCCGGTGCAAAAGGGTGATCTCGTGCAGTGGTTGAGCCTCAAAGGCAACCCGTCACCGGTGCTTTTTGGCCAATTGAAAGAAAAAGTCATCGCCGAAGGCGTTGTTGCAGAAGTCAATGGCGACCATCTGGTGGTGGAAGTAAAAACAGCGACAGACTTGGATGATATTGCCGAAAATACTTTGGTCCGATTTCCCTCAGAGCTTTCCAAACTGCGTGATTTGTATTCCAAAGAAAGCACCGCAAACAATTGGAACGGGGACTATTTTAAAAATGAGTTAAAGCCCGTGGCTGAATTTCAAAAAGATCACCAGCCAGCCGCAACGGGCATCGCTTTTTTTATCAATGTCGTCGCATTTGTTCTTTTAGCTTTTTAGTTTTCATTTTTGCATTGCAGTATAGAGCTCTAATCGGTGCCTTTCCTGTCGATGGCTCTAGCCTTTGCATTTGTGATTTGTAATTATGAACTTATGGCGGATTGGCGTTCTCGTTGTCAGATTTCAGATGATGTGTGTTTTTTTCGGTATGTGGCCGAGGGTTTAGAAAAAACCGTCGAGGAAGTTTATGTCTGGGATTTGGATAAAACTTACTTAGATACGACCATTGATTCTTTGGGACAATTGCTTGTCACCGTTGTCGAGCGAGCTTTCAATAAAAAAAATATACCTGGGACTAAGACTCTTCTAAAATCCTTGCATGCTGATTATAGCAAAAGCCGAGGTCAAAATCGTTTCCCAATTTATTTTATCACAGCGTCACCTCCTCAAATGGAAGAGCGAATTTCTGAAAAATTTTCTTTTGATGGAATTAAACCTTTCGGGGCTTTTTACAAAGATAATTTACGCAATTTAACTCCTAGTCGGTTTTGGCGTTTGCGAAAACAAATCGGTTATAAAGTGCAGTCTCTTTTGCAATTGCGAATTCGTTTAGGTCCTGCTGTACATCAGGTTTGTTGGGGCGATGACAGTGAGTCCGATGCCATCATTTACAGTTTATATTCTGATATTTGTACTCGACGAGCGGGGACTCAAGATCTGCGTGCGACACTGAAATCGCTGGGAGTGACGAATGATCAAGTCGATACAATTTTGATGCTCCAGTCGCAAATTCCAGAACAAGATCCTGTGGAAAAAATTTATATTAATTTAGCGGCAGACACTGATCCTGATTACTACTTGAAGTTTGGCCGAAGAACAGTGCCGACCTACAATACTTTTCAAGTGGCCTTAGATCTTTTTCAAGACGGTCGTTTGGGTTTGGACGGAGTCTATGCGGTTTGCCAAGAGATGATTTCAGCCTATAATTTTACTCCCGATGAGTTGGCGCGAAGTTTTGATGAGCTCGTACGAAGACATGTTTTGGGCGAAGCTTGTGTGCAAAAAATAACACCCTTTTTGATCGAAAAAGGCATTTTCTACGCAGATTTTAAAACGACGATCATTCCAGCCAAAGAGACAAAAATTGAAAATGGACATGTCTATGAGTTGGAAGGCCATTTTGAGCCCTGGATTCCAGAGCGAATCGATTATCTTCACGATTACCGTTAGCGCGTATGGAGATCGGCCCTTAGTCAAATTTCAGAGGAAAAATTGTTGAAACAGCAGGACCGGAAAAAGATTTAAAGGTGATTCTTTGCACCACTTCTTTTAAGCACCTCACAAATTCATCATCTGATAAGGGTGGATTCATTTGTGAGGAAACATTGACCAAGGTGGGTTTTCCAGAGTTTTCTACCGTGAAAGTGAGTGTGGCTTCGCCTGTTGTGCGGGGATTTTTTTGAACCAGATGAGTATAGCACTTAAAAAAGCTCGTGCGATTATTATTCATGGTCGTGGAGATTTCTTCCTCTGAAAGTGAAGGCAGTTCATTGGAGTTTCCTGGTGAGTTTGCACCGTGTTCTTCTGAATTAAAAACCGTTGGTGTGTGATGCAGGTCTGAGTCATTGTAGAGACTCGCTTCGATGGGTTGTCCATTTTTCGAAATGAAAAGTTCCTTGGCACGGCCGACTTGGTCGATGCGAAGGTCGCCCCTTTTTAAAATAATGACGACGTGATAGGAGTCGGACTCGTTGACTCTTTCAAGAGTCATCAGTGAATTTTCAAAAATTCGCACATGGTAGCCATTTTCAAAAATAAGGTCGGCAGTTCCAACTTCAAAAGTTTCAACAGAATCGAAATTACTAAGATCACTCCGTGAGTCCACTTTGGATCTTTGCGAAAACCCTGAACGTGAGATTTCAACTTTTCCAGTTTGGCGAATCAGAGTGGCTAAGCGCATTCCGGATTTTGGACCTGAGGATGGTTTTGAAACGAATAAAGACAAAGCGATAAAAAAAAGTCCTAGCGCTAAAATCACCATAATGAACTGGTAGCGACGAGGACTTTGATTCATTCGATAACTTTATTTTGCGGGAACAGCGTCGGTAGCTGCAGGAGGAGCCGTTGTTCCAGGAACCGGTGCTGCTTGCTGAGCTCCAGCAGGAGTGGTTGTTCCAGGAGCGGTTTCAGGTGGTGCGCCTGGAGCAGGAGCACCAGGAACAGCCGGAGCCGTTTGCGCGGCGGGAGTTGCAATATCCATCACACTTCGTTGTGAGCGAGAGGAAAATACTGAAATGCCAATGCTTGTCAGCGCGAAAATGACCGCAGCTCCACGAGTCAGTTGTTGCGCCAGAGTTGTTGCGCCCGTTGCGCCAAGCACGGAGCTTGATCCGCCTCCGCCGAAGGCTCCACCAACAGATCCTGATTTAGTGTCTTGCAATAAAACAAGAGCGATAAGGATCAGGGCGACAATAATATGAAGAATAGTAACAAATGATTCCACGGTTGAAGACCTCCAGGTGGTTCAGAGTCGCTCAACATAACGAAATTACCTGCTAAAAGTCACCCGCTCACTTGCATTCGCGCAATGCATTACGTTGATTAAAGCAATGGACAGTGCCAGGCCTTCAGCGTTCAACTTAACATCATGCAATCACTTCTGATTTTGATCTTTGCGCCCTTGTTCTCCCTTTCAGTCATCGCTGGCGAACTTCCTCCTCAGGACAAAAAACACGAAGCTTCCTTTTCGATGATCGAAAAATCAAGTCTCAAAAATCTTGGTCTTCAATTGAAAGATCCGTCAGGAATCACGCAGCTTTTTAAAGAGAGCAAAGACCTTCTGAAGAACAAGGTGACGCCAGTTTCCGCTCAAACGGTGGTCTCTCCTGCAGCAGCGGCTATTCTTTCAAACATCAATCAATTTTGGAAAAAAAATGAAACTTTGATGAAGACTTGGCAGAAAAACAATCTGGAGTCCACGCCTTTTCAGAGAGGCGAAATTGATGAAGAGCCGGTGCTAAATACTTTGCTCGCGGCTGTTCAGCTTTCGCTTTTGCAAGCCCGCGCTGACGCTTTTAATAAGCGTTGGCTACAAGTGAAATCTGATCTTGAACCCTGGCTCATTTTTGCTTCAAGCATGACTTATGAAGAAGCTTCGTTGATCTCGTTGCGGCTCGCAAACTTAATTCGTTCGCTGATTTTGGATGAGCTAGAAAATATCGAAAATTTGATGCAAACTCAATTGGACGTCAGCGATTTAGAAGCTTGGCTCTCCTGGATGAATTCCGTTCGAGCTTCGTGGCCTATTGATCGAGTGCTTATCACAGAGTCCAAAAAAATTCTTGGGAATAAGGCGATGTTTACAGCTCAGCAGATGGCGATTGCTTTGCAAAAAAATGCTTATCAAACCGCGGCGACGGCTCTTAAAGAAGCTCAGGGACCTAAAACTCCGGAGCTTAAACTGTTAGAAAAAATGTGGCGGGAAGAAGACATTCTTGCCATGAAAACGGAAGTTCATCGTTTTTCAGCTCTCAAAATCCGTCTGGCGAAGGATATTTATGTTAAAAAATATGCGGCAGAGCCGGCCCAAATTCAGGATCTGGTGAGTAAAAACTTATTGAGTTCAGTGCCAATTGATTACACAACAGGCAAATCCTTCACTCTTCCGGAAGCTGCTTTGCATTAAGCGGCAGGTTTTAACGACAGTTTTATTTTTTTTATGAGTTTCTCAAGTGACAACTTGGTATTTGCCCACCATAAAGGGGCATGCCTTTTATCGTTTTTGAAGGTCTTGACGGATCTGGAAAAAGTTCATTGATGACAGCTCTCGAAAAGGAGCTTGTTTCTCACACGACGCGAGTGATGCGCACGCGTGAGCCTGGGGGTACACCTCTGGGTGATGAGATTCGTAATATGATTCTTCGAACCGAGGGCGCCGCACCCACTCCTCGAACGGAATTGCTTTTGTATGAGGCCAGTCGTGCACAGCATGTGGATTTAGTGATTCGTCCAGCGCTGCAAAAAAACCAATGGGTGCTTTGCGATCGTTTCACAGCGAGCTCTGTTGCCTTCCAAGCCAGTGGTCGAAAAATTAGCGAAGAGTGGGTCGAGCGACTCAACGAATTTGCCACTGATGGAGTCAATCCAGATCTGACGGTTTTACTGGATTTGTCTGTTGAGGAAAGTCGTCGTCGTCGAAATTATCGAGAAAGTTTTGCCGGCAATAAAGAAGATCGCATTGAGTCCGAAGCAGATTCCTTTCACGAGCGAGTACGAAATTCTTTTCTCCGCCAGGCGGAACAAAATCGCCAAAAATGGTTGGTGCTCGACGCAGGTAAAACTCCGGATCAGCTTTTACAGCAATTGCTGACTCACTTGAGGGGCTTGCGATGGCTCAGCCTCTAAGTTCTCTTGCGAACAAGGTGACTGGTAAAATAACTGAACCTTGCGGTCTCAAGCAAATTATCGGTCATCACGAAATCAAAGAACGTCTTTTTCAAGCACAAAAACACGGGCGATTGCCATCGACTTTTTTATTGGTCGGACCCGATGGCGTTGGTCGTAAAAAACTGGCTCTTGCTCTCGCGCAAAGTTTGGTTTGCGAGGTTCCGGTCTCTCAGCGGGAGCTCGGCGGTTGCGGTTCCTGCGGCCCCTGTTTGCGAATAGCGAAAGCGCAATCCGAGGCTTTGCTTTTAATAGCGCCAGAAAAAAACACGATCAAAATCGAACAGACAAGCCGGGTCTTGGAGTTTCTTTCTTTGCAGGCCATTTCAAAAGCACGAGTCATTATTATTGATTCAGCTCATCTGATGAATCCCACGGCCGCAAACACATTGCTCAAAATTTTGGAAGAGCCACCCGCCGATTGTTATTTCTTTTTGATCGCGCCGGGACCCCAACATGTGTTGCCGACCTTGCGAAGTCGAGCGCAAGTGGTGCGCTTTTCCGGTCTTAGTTTGGAAGAAATGAAAACGAAATCAACCGCCGCAGAGTGGGCGCTTCGCGCTTGCCAAGGAAGTTTTTCTCGTTTGGCGGGTTTTCAAGATCCAGATGAGTTGGAGACTCGAGATTTCGCTGGACGTTTTTTAGAGATGTGGCTCAGTGATCGCCGAGCTTTTATGACTCCAGAATGGAAAAATATGATCAAAGACCGAGTCGGAGCTTTGAGTCTAACCCGCTACGTGGGCTTGCTGCTTCGAGACGCCATTATTTCCAAAGTTGTACTCGCTTCTTCAGCGAAAGAGATTCAAAAGAATTCTCAAATTATCAATGCCGACAAGATCGATTTGATTTTAAAACTGACGAGCTTAGAGCTTTCACTATTGCAAAAAATGTCACAAAATATTTTCCGTCTTGAGGGAGCCTTGCATGCCAACCGAGACACCCAATTGTCTTTTGAGGAGTTTTGGCTCTCATGATTGAGTTTTACGATATTCACGCCCATTTAGATATGATGGAGAGTTCTCCTGAACTCACTTTGCAAAACGCCAAAGCTGTAGGAGTTACCAAAATTTTTACTATCGGGACAGAACCCTCGGATCATCAATTTGTTTTGGACGTAGCAAGAAAGCTTTATCCCGATGTTTATTGCACTTTAGGAGTGCATCCTCATCAAGGAAATCTGTTTAACGACGAAGTCGCGGCGTTCATCGAAAGACATTTGCCTGAAAAAGAAGTGGTGGCAGTCGGTGAAATAGGTTTGGATTATTATTATAATAAAACGCCCAAAGATCAGCAGCGAGAGGCCTTTCGTCGCCAGCTTGAGATCGCCGCACGTTTTGAACTGCCTGTGGAAATTCATACGCGCGATGCGGAAGCTGACACGATCGAAATTTTAAATGAGTTTCGCGGACGTATTCGAGGGGTGATACATTGTTTTACCGGGACTTATTGGCTCGCTGAAAAATGTCTGGACCTTGGTTATAATATTTCTTTCAGTGGGATTGTAACTTTTAAAAATGCAGAGGATTTGCGGCAAACCTGCCTGAAAGTTCCGCTGGATCGTTTGCATGTGGAGACTGACGCACCTTTTCTTTCGCCGGTGCCAAAACGGGGCTCGAAGAACATTCCGAGCTATGTGGTTCATACAGCAGCCTTTGTCGCTGAGTTACGTGGGATTTCCTTGGAACTTCTTTCAAAAAGTACCAACGAAAATGCGCGTCAACTTTTCACTAAAATAAATTGAAAGTTGCCCCTCATCACAGTTGGGCCTACATTGGGCTTTCAAAAATAAATTTGAACAATAAGGGGTTTTATTATGGCAAAAGTTCGCGTTGGTATTAACGGCTTTGGACGTATCGGTCGAGTTCTTTTTCGCGCAGCACACGATCAACTCGAGGTTGTGGGGATCAACACCTTGGACAGCATAGAAGGACTTGCACACCTTTTGAAATATGATAGCACTCACGGTATATTTGATGCCGAGGTTTCTCATGATGAAACCAATTTAATTATTAACGGTAAAAAAATTCCTGTTACAAAAATAAAAAGCCCGGCTGAAATTCCTTGGAAAACCTGGGGCGCCGACCTTGTGCTTGAATGCAGTGGCGCCTTCAAGAAAAAAGAAGATTTTATGGCGCATCTAAAAGGTGGCGCAAAACGAGTGATGGTCTCTGCTCCTGCGGATGGTGCCGATGCGACTTTCGTTTATGGCGTGAATCACACGCAATATGATCCTTCAAAGCATTATGTGGTTTCAAATGCTTCTTGCACCACTAATTGTTTGGCTCCTATGGCAAAAGTTCTTCATGAGAATTTTGGTATTGTGAGTGGAACGATGATGACGATTCACTCATACACCAATGATCAACGAGTGCTAGATAATGTTCATAGTGATCCACGTCGTGCGCGTGCAGCGGCGACAAATATGATTCCAACTTCAACCGGTGCGGCAAAAGCGGTCGGCTTAGTTTTACCAGAGCTGAAAGGAAAAATTGATGGAATTTCTGTGCGTGTGCCAACTCCGAATGTGAGTTTGGTTGATTTCACTTTTAACTCTGCAAAAGACATGACTAAAGAATCAATCAATCAAGCTTTGACTCAGGCTTCAGAGCAAGGATTGAAGGGTGTTCTGTCAGTTGAAAAAAATGAATTGGTTTCTAGTGACTTCAATGGAAATAAATTCAGTTCTATTATCGATCTGCCATCAACAATGGTTGTTGGTTCAAAAATGGCGAAGGTTTTGTCATGGTACGATAATGAAACTGGTTTCTCTCATCGCATGAATGATCTTGCTAAATATATGGCAGAGAAAGGTCTCTAATGTCTTCCGGATTAAAAGGAATAAAAACAATTCGAGATTTCGAATTGGCA
Organism: uncultured Bdellovibrionales bacterium; assembly: GCA_903926205.1. Classification (GTDB taxonomy): domain Bacteria; phylum Bdellovibrionota; class Bdellovibrionia; order Bdellovibrionales; family Bdellovibrionaceae; genus CAIYID01. Next base: position 39,446 of record CAIYID010000057.1, on the reverse strand, counting down.
GATAAAGTTTTGTTTTTACGATTGGACTTAAATGTCCCTATCGAGCACGGCAAGATCACTGACGAAACACGAATTCGCGAGAGCTTGCCCACAATTAAATATGCCATGGAAAAAGGGGCAAGAATTGTGATGGCCTCTCATTTGGGTCGGCCAAAAAGTGCTGCGGATAAACAATACTCATTGGAGCCCGTGGCCCATCGCTTATCGGAGTTACTTGGCCTTGAAGTGATTCTCTTTGATGACCCTAAGTCGGATGCAATCAAATCTTTGATCAAAGTTCTTAAAAAGAATCAGGCGATTTTGCTCGAAAATATCCGCTTTGAACCCGGTGAAACAAAAAATGATATAGAGTTCGCGACGATTTTGGCTGGTTACACACAAGTATACATCAATGATGCTTTCGGCTCGAGTCATCGTGCCCACACTTCAATTTCGGCTTTGCCTGAAATGGTAAAAGATCGCGGTGTTGGCTTTTTGATCGAAAAAGAAATTCATATGCTGGATCAGCTTTTGGAAAATCCTAAGAAGCCTTATTTGGCGATCTTGGGCGGTTCCAAGGTGAGTGATAAAATTGGTGTGATTGAAAAACTCATTGATATCGTCGATGGTTTTATCATTGGTGGAGCCATGGCCTACACTTTTTTGAAGGCCCAAGGGAAACCTGTTGGTCGCTCTTTGGTGGAGACGGACAAGCTTAACTATACACGGGAAATGATTGCGCGGATGGAAGCACGTAAAAAGAATTTATTTTTACCTGTGGATCATTTTGTGACAACAGACATTGCGAGCGGCAAGGGTGAAATCACAAAAGATGGAACAATTGCTGAGGGCATGATGGGCGTTGATATCGGACCTCAGACCATTAAAAATTATTGCGCGGCAATTAAAGAAGCTCAAACTATTTTCTGGAATGGTCCTATGGGTGTTTTTGAAACGCCGGCTTTCAGTCAAGGAACCTTTGCGATTGCGAAAGCACTCTCTGAAAATACGGGCATGACAATTGTTGGAGGAGGCGATTCTGCAGCGGCAGTAGAAGCTTCTGGTTATGCGAATAAGATGACTCATATTTCCACTGGTGGTGGTGCAAGTTTAGAGTATTTGCAAGGAATGAAATTACCAGGTTTGGAAGTCCTTCGAACAAAAGTCAGAACTCCAAGCATTTAAAAGAGGTGTGAAGTGAAAATCATTGCAGCAAATTGGAAATTACAGAAAAATCCACTCGAGGCTCGACTGTTTTTCACTTCATTAAAAGAAAAGCTTTCAGCGACCGGGGCAGGTCATAGTACAAATGAAAAAAACAGTGGAAAGAATAATTCACAGCAAAAAAAGCTGGTTATTTTTCCCTCTTCAACCTGCTTTGAGTCCGTGGCACAAGCGGTAGCGGGTACCGACTGGGAGTGGGGAAGTCAGAATTGTTACTCAGAAGGCAAAGGGGCTTTCACTGGCGAAATTTCGGCTCAGGTAGTGAAAGACATGGGTGGAGCCTGGGTTCTTTTAGGACATAGTGAGCGGCGCACCCTTTTTCATGAATCGAATGAGTTCATTGCCCAGAAGTTGGCTCTTGTTCAAAGTCTCGGTCTGCAAGCCTTACTTTGTATTGGTGAAACTTTGTCAGAGCGTGAATCTGGAAAAACAAATTTAGTTTTGAAAGAGCAATTGCAGAAAAGTTTATCTCAAGCTGACCAGCAAAAAGCTTTGGTCATTGCCTATGAACCTGTTTGGGCGATCGGAACTGGAAAAGTGGCTTCCGTCGATCAAGTGAAGGAAACTCATCAATTTGTTCATGCAACTTTATTGGAGCTAGGATTCTCAGACCGTCTACCGATACTTTATGGTGGTAGTGTCAAACCAGAAAACACACAGGAGCTCACAAAAATTCCTCATGTTGACGGATTTTTAATTGGCGGAGCGTCTCTGGATCCCGAATCATATTCACAAATTTATTTGCGATCGTGATTACTTGCTAAGGACCAACCTAATCTGAATTTTTTTGGATGATTCTGGGTCAATACACGTTTGGCCTCGGCAGAGTTTGCCGCCAATAGTGGGCGCTTCAAGGAAGATGGTTCCTGTGGAGTCAATTGTGGCGAAGTTAGCATTGCCGTAAGAATTAAAGCAGTTCCTGCAAGTAGTAACCTAAGTGCCTCATATTTCGCTGCCATGTTCTCACCCCCCGAGAAAGTAGCTTTTCCTATGCAGATTTTAGACCAAAAGCTTGGTCCCTAAAGTCTTACTGAGTCGAGATAAGCCCTTGAAAGACGGACCTTGGTGTAAAAACTTCCCACCTGTACAGCACTTTGCCGTTCATTTTTTAGCCATTTTAGCACCAGTTACTGGACACTGATATATTCGTCGGTGACAGAGTGGAAGAGAGTTCAGATACTTAACAGTGAATGGATTTAATCAATTGTCCTCGTTGTCATACGCCTAGTCCTGGTTTGATGGATGTGAAGGTTGAGCTTCAGAATTTTTTGCTTTTGCATCAAAGCTCTGACGGACTTTTTAAAAAGGTTTGCTCAACCTGTTTGCAAAATTTTGAAGACTCCATTCATGATTTATCTTTGATTCAAAATCGCATGAGCGCGGCCGACATTGTCAGAATGCAGTTATGGAACAAAAGACTTGATTTGATTAAAGAAGCGCTTGGTTTGATGAAGAGTGAAGCCTATTCGCAGGCGTTACCGAAGTATGAAGAATATTTGAAAATAATAGAGCAAGTTCTGGGTGTGCCGTCGGCCTCGATTTCAAGCCAATCCTTTGCTGGCGCAGGAAAGTCTGAAGAATTGCCAGTTTATTGTTTAGTACTTTGGGACTTGATTATTTGCAATGATGGACTCAACGAAGCCGCACAACGTGCCGCTGCTGATAAAATGTTGGAGCTCGTGAAGGTATCACCCTTACGTAAAACCTTGAGCGATCGAGCTCGCCAATATCAGAAAAAAGCAAAAAATAAAAAATTTTTTAAACGATTACAAAAAGATTTTCGCAATGATCGAGGCTGTTATGTCGCAACTTTTGCCTATGAATCAGCTGATCATTCCCAAGTGAAGGCTCTCAGAAATTTCAGAGATACAGTGCTAATCCAGAGCGGCTTCGGAAGAACTTTCATCAGTGCTTATTATTTATTGAGTCCGATGCTTGTGAAGGTTTTAAGGAAAATCCCCGGAGCAAGAAAGTTTTCAAGAATTTTCCTTGATTGGCTCATTGCACTTTTGCCGAATTAGAATGAATTTTTGCGAGTTAAAAAAATTCATTTATTCATTAGCTATTTCAAATTTTCAGATAATTTTTGTGCGACAGAACTAGCGGCTTTAGGTCCTACTCCTGTAATAAAGGGCAAATCAACAACGTAAAACTTTGGATTAAAAAAAGCTTGTAGTCTTTGTTCGATTGGATTCTTCGCATGAGAGGAAATGAGTTTTCCGTCATTGGAAAATGGAATCGGTAAGAATTGAGGATCAATTCCATTAAATTGAATCAGGAGATCATCCATCAACTCGGGAAATCCGGTAAGAGATTTTCCTTCGACAATGAAGAGATTATGTTTTTTTATGAAGGCAAAGGCACTTGTCGCGTGGCAAACCGCGGCCAAAGGTTTTCCTGCTTGATAAAATTCTAAAATCCGATTTTGTACAGCGGAGTTTGTGTTGACATCAAAAAGGCAACCATGTCCTCCGGGTAAATAGAGTCCCGCGTATTCCGCCGTATTCATTTCCACGATAGAACGGAATTTTCTCAAATTTTCCCAAAGACTTTTTCCAAATTCAGAGAGAGGAGCAATGTTTAATGGTGCTCCAATTCCTAGAAGAGAAAAATATTTTCTCGGCACTAAAGATTTAGAATCGGCCACGGGAATTTTTCCTGAAGGGGTGAAAAAATTCACCTCGACTCCAGCGTGAATAAGAAATTGATAAGCGGCGGCGAGTTCCTCCCAATGAAAGCCAATAGAGCTAACGATAAAGGCTACTTTTTTTCGATGTATTGAATTCATTTTTTTATGGTATCAGTCTGTGTCCGTCTGGAGCGTAAAATATTTGGACAGAATGCATTTGGTCATATTAAGTAAAAAAAATCGGGCAAAAATCGGCAGCTCTCTAACAGCTTGGAAGCTCTTCATTTAACAAATAATGCGTCAAGTCATTATATGTAAATATTAGTAATTTTAGACAGTTACATTTTTTGGACAGTGGTTATTTTTGAAGGTCTAGGTTAGTATGGTTCTATTATGCCAGCTCGAAAAATAAGACCGAAAGAAACGGTCACTCATATTCGACGTTGTCATGTCTGTGGGACAGTTTGCGAGTTAGAGGGATCTGTAAACATTCATTGTTGCCATTGTGGGAAGCATCTTGCACCCTTTTACTTCTTCGATGAAAGTAGTCTTGAAGGGCTATCTGAATCGGGGCCGTTCTTGAGTGCAGTGAAGATTTCACCCATCATCAATCCGATTTGGGGTCTTAGCACTTATTGGACAGATGAGGAAAATAATGAATTCAACAACAAAACCTGCCAGCAAAATTATCAGTATCGAGGACATCGAAAACGCTAGAAAAAGCATTAAAGGCGTTATTCGAGAAACCGAAACCGAGAAAAGTTTTTCTCTTTCTCAAACTCTTGGTGCAGAGGTTTTCTTAAAAGCTGAAAACCAGCAATTCACTGGAAGCTTTAAGCTTCGTGGAGCTTACAATAAGATCATTCATCTTAATGAGGCCGAAAAGAAAAAAGGTGTGGTGGCTTGCTCTGCGGGAAATCATGCGCAAGGGGTGGCCTTCAGCGCAAAGAAAGCCGGAGTCGCGGCAACTATCGTCATGCCTATCACCGCACCTTTGATTAAAGTAGAAGCCACCAGGGACTACGGAGCCGAAGTGGTTTTGCATGGTGAAATTTATGATGAAGCTTATGAGAAGGCACGAGAACTTGAGAAAAATTTCGGTTACAATTTTGTACATCCTTACGAAGACCCACTGATCATTGCCGGTCAAGGAACTATTGGTCTGGAACTGATGGAAGCTTTGCCAGATTTGGATTCTGTTGTCGTGCCGATTGGAGGTGGTGGGCTTATCAGTGGAATTGCAACAGCGATAAAAAAACTAAAGCCCAGCTGCCGCGTGATTGGCGTGCAGAGCACACAGGCGCCCGGTATGTATCAAATGTTTCAAAAGCAGGATATTTCACTCGCAAAAAAGATTTCTACAATCGCAGATGGTATTGCCATAAAAAAGCCGAGTGAATTTATGTTTAAAAATTATATTTCTCGCTTGGTGGATGAGGTGGTCACTGTCAGTGACGATGAAATTGCGGAAGCCATTGTGCTTTTGTTGGAGCGCTCGAAGTTTGTCACAGAAGGATCAGGAGCGGTAGGCGTCGCGGCCCTGCTGAGTCGTTCTCTGAAAATTGGAAAAAAATCTTGCGTGATTTTGAGTGGTGGAAATATTGATTTAAATATTATTTCTAAAGTTATTGAAAAAGGACAAATCAGGAAAGGTCGCCTAGTCGAGTTATCAGTCATTGTTGATGATACTCCTGGAAATTTGAATCGACTAACCAAAGCCATCGCAGACCTTCGTGCCAATGTCTTGGAAGTGCATCATGATCGAATTTCTCAGGGGCTATTTTTGCGTGAAACTCGCATCGATTTTGTTTTGGAAACTTCGAACAAAGAACATGTTCAACAAATAAAATTAGCCTTAGAAAAAGCCGGTGGAAAAATATTGTAGTTTTTAGCCGGCTGATCTTGGCTCACCTTGGAAATTGGGGCGTGCTCCTTCTTACTGTCGAATTTATTTTGAGAAATCAAATCGACAGTCTGGCGATAAAATTAAAAAGTAACGTTTTTGATTTTAAAACTATTATTTTCTTTTACAAAAGTGATCGCCACTTGCCGTTCAGACCAAGGTTCGTCTCCAAATTGGAGAGTCTCTCCGTGAACAAGGCTCGTCATGTTTGATACGTAAAAAAGTTCAATTACTTTTCTTATGCTAATTCCTCTATTCAATTGGTCAATGTCTTGTTGTTCGAGAAGTTCAAGCTTGTTGATTTTTATGGAGCCCTCAATCGTCGTGTTGACACCCTCTCTCATAAGGGCTTTAAAGGCTGATTGGTTTTTTTCCAGAAAAATACCAAATTCAAATCGGTTAGCTTTAGAATTTGTATCAATATAATCTCTTCTTAGAGAGATTATACCAAGAGCAATATCATAAAAAGGAACGTCAAAGCCGGCAAATGGATTTACTTTTTCCCAAGACAAAGTGCCGTCGCTTTTTTTTACGCACAGATTGAGCGTATTATTAGATGTGAGTTGAATTTGGGAGTCAGTTTCCGAAACTGAGAGCTTCTCAAGATGAAGGCCAAGAGAAAAAACGTTATCAGTGCCTAAGTCTTCACATCCTACTCCTGAATAAGGTGGAAAAATCTCGATTTTACTTACAGTCGCGAAAGAGGCAGAAGAGAAAACTAAAAAGGTAAAAAAGAAAGAAATTTTCTTTGTTAGTGAAATTCGCATAGAGTCTCCTCGTAGTGAAAAATTTTATTTAAACACGCTCCTATATATTCGACGAAAATAATTTTTGAAAGTGAATTTCAAAAAAAAAAAAGAGACGATGGACGGTGGGCCTTATTTTTTAAACAAAAAACAAGAGCGCATAATAAAACGTAACGAGTTGTTACCAACTCGTGCTGCAAAAGGTTGTGAGGAACGAGCAAAAAAGTCCCATTATTATAAAATATTAAACTGTCAAAAAGTTCGTCGAATTATAACGGCACTTCGTCAATTCTTTGGGCAGGGTTTTTCTCTCAAGTCGAAATAATACAACCTCCAGTCGGCATCATAATAGCATATGAATTCACTCGGAAAATCCAATTTGGAACCAGGGGAAATTAATCCCTCCAAATTCATTTAAGGTGTTCATTTGTCCACCCCCACTGAAAGAAATTCTGAGATATTTTTTCTTACTAAAAATGAGCGTATCGTTCTTACTTTTTTACAGGAGCTAAATTTAATACTAGTGGAAAAATTAGAACTCGAATATAGAAGGCCCTTGTTAAGTAAATGTCTTAATAAGGAGGAATTTAAATGAAATCATATTTATGTGCCGGAACAAAGGCGATGAAATTAGCAGTTTTTTGTATGCTGTTTGTCGTTGTAGCAGAAAAAGCAGCATTTGCAGACGGAAGCGAATACAGTCAGGCAAGTCCTGGTGGTTTAGCCGCTAGTCTTGCAGCCGCAAAAGATCAACTCGGTCTTGATAAAAAATCGGCAGCAGTCGATTGTAAGGGATCGCTTTGCACCCTTTTCTCTACATCGGTAAGTAAACAGTCGTTCACAGTTTCAACCTACGTGGGTACTGGAACTATGCCGAGCACAACTGGTAGCGCGACTAATTACTATGTCGGAACTGGAACCACTAGCTCAACAACCAATCAGTTAGGCTATGGAATTTTGGTTTCCTGGGATACCACACATTGCACAAAAAACATCAATGTGGATAAATCCGTTTATGATGCAGTAACTACTTACATGAAAAATTTACTAAGTTCAAAACCTGGCGAAGAACAAACATTTCCTGAATTTACACCAGCTGAGCAAACAATGATTTTGTTTTATACAACTGTGATGGATCTGACTAAGGGTTCAACTTGTAACTAATGGTTAGTGAGGAGGAACCTCATTAATTGAAACTTTGAAGAGACGGGAGCTAGTAGGATGAAAATTTTAAATAGATTTTCTCAAATATTAGGAACTGTCTTATTATTTTCCAACACGGCGAGTGCTATTGTTTTTAATATGGCACCGCTGGAGTTTACGAACCGAGCAGGGTGCGCTGACTTATCAACTAAACCCGCCCGGTCAGTTTTTTTACAAGTCGATTCCTTCAATGCTGGCAAAGCAGGATTTGCTCAGGGTATTTTGGCCCAAAAAACTCAACCAAAAGAAAATCCTGACCTTTGGGCGGCTAAAAGTGCGAAAGAATTTCGATTGTGGAGTTCACACCTCGCTTCTGACATAATGAATGCCCTTGTTAAGGGCCAATTACCGCTTCTTCAACAAGATGGTACGACTCCAGCTATCTATAATCGAGCTGTAGAAAAATGCTTAAGCAAAAATCAGTTTCTTTCTTGCCCCTCGATGAATGATTTGCTTTCTGATATTTGGTCACGTTCCAAAATGAAAAATCCGAACTGGCAAGAACTAGGTCTTTCGAAAAACGACTTCCTTCCTTCTAAGCTACAAGTGGCTACAAAGGTAGGTTGTCATATTGTTCGTAAATTTTCAGCTTTTCATTCTCCTTTAGCTACTCAGCAAATTGATAATGGTGTTTTAACAAATATTGCGATGGAATCTTTCAACCCCGAAAATACTTTAGATAGTTGTTTTTCATTAGTTGAGGGACCTGATGCTCGCTTCACGACTGTTCAATTGGATATTGCAAATTTAGCTAATGATAATGATTGGAATGCCTATGGATTTCAATTTTGGCATAGCTTTAAACTTTTTTATTCTTGGGCATGGAGATATGCACCAGAATATATTCAGGAGTTTGGCTCACTGAAACAATCGTTTAGTTCTATTACTTTTGAAGATTCGGTCATGCTTGTTCCAAATGGCTGTCGATCGGTGGAATTGCCAAAATGTGATTCGGCTGGTCTTAGTTCCGACGTACTGAGAGCGGCGGCTGTTCTGGGAACGATAGATCCTACGATTGGTGAACTTCCCGAGAGACCAATTGATACACTCTTTATGGGACGTCCAATGCCTGTAAATAATGATAGCCTGGGCTTATTTAAATCAGGTGACGCCAGCAAGTGGAGTCGTGACTTCAAAAAACATCTTTCAAATCTTCGCACTTTTATGATGACCAAACTGAATACCGGAATCCCGAAATTACAAATCATCACTTCTTTGATGAGTGCAGATGAGATGTCTAAAGACATTAACATGATAAAAAATGATCCGAACTCCGATGGAGTAGAAACTTATTTGGCTTGCACCGAATACACATTGGCTAAGAATAATTTATTTAAAGATATCGATGCAGAGATTAAAACTTTGAATAACAATCAAGAACTTCAAAGTGTTCTTTTGGCAGACTCTGGTAAGGATTTGGCTACCTTTATTAATTATTATGAAAAACTGACGGAGACCATGGGGTCCTTCTGTGCTGCTTTTGAAGCAAGTGGGCACTCGGCTGCGGGCACCAAGGATTCGGGAATATATCGGTCATTGAACGAATGGGCTTTTGATTTACTCCGACCGACAATGAAAAATGCTTATTTTGGAAAAACAAAATTGAGTCAATGTGAAGAGAATCCAAGTCATATAGCTTGTCCCAAAAACCAAGATAAAAAATATTTAGTCAGCCACCCTCGACAATCAAATGGACCTGGCCAAGAAGCTGTTATTTGTAGGACGTCGTTGGAGTGCGCAAGAACGGTTCTTCAAAGTCTTATTTCAATAGTTTCGGTTCGGCGATATGCCCATGCGTTTCTTCCGTTAGATGATATTATGAAGAGCCCAGATCTTTTTAATAATTTCGCAGTACCAACAGCTTGCCGTCTCTATGACCCTTGGAGCAAACAGCGAAATGCATGGAAACTTTTCGTGGCTGATTTAGGCTCGGCTTTGTTGCAAGGGGCTTCTTGTGGCGCCATGCAATTTAAAGTGCTTGAGTTACCAGAGAATAAAGTCGTGGGTTATCGGGAAATTTTTAATCAAGAGCAAATTAGTTATGGAGCTGTTACAGAGAGAGAATCGATGAAATATGTGGCAGGCATCGATGTCCAATTTTTGCCGAGCTTGTCTTGTGGCGCTGCCGTCAGCAATAATTTATTAACGGCTCAAAATGCACCTGCATCAGGATATTACACTCAGTTATCATTGAGAACCTGCGATGGAACCTCAAACACTGAATACACTGTGGATAAATCGGCTTTGTTGGATCCAGCTCTAAATCAAAAGGTCCGAACTGATAAGCAAATCAAAGAGCTTTGCTTTCAGTGTGCTTTTGGTTTGAAGTCCATAGTTCAGTCCGCATGTGTGGCTCCTTATGTGGGACAAATTGCTTCAGCCGGGGTCGGTTTATTTCAGGGAGTGATTCGACTGATTTCTAATCTTCGTGATCCAGACAATATCGTGAAAAATAGCCAAGTGAACGTAGATCAGATTTCTGTCAGCTTTCAAGGTTCTCCCGGTGAAAGTCCTGTGTGTCACAAAAATTTCTTTGGCAATGTTGTTTGTTTGTCAAAAAAGGTTGGAAATTAGATGAAAAAAATGAATTTATTTTCATCAAAAATAGCAATTATCATCGGTTTTTTAATTTCTGGTTCGGCTTTTGCGACGGAGCAAACTCCGGTGGTTTTAAACTTCTTTTTTGATTCTCAATTAAGTCCCATGGTTGGTCTCTCTTGTTCTTCTGAGAAGGAATGTCGAGATAAGTGTCAAAATTCAAATCATTGTCAAAAGCCAGTATCAACTTGTCTTAATTGTGTTGGAACTAAATCGCCATATCTCAATGATTTTTTTAATAATGCCGGCGGATTAACGACAGCTTGTTATCAGCAAGGTTTTTTAACAAATCAGGCTGAATCACTTTTTAAATATGCGACCATGGTTCCGATCTTTTCGGTCTCTCCCTACAGCAGTCTTGATTTAGCTGATCAGAGTTTTGCCCTGAGATTTTTGTCTCTTTGTCCTTTTGGCTCAACGCTTGAACCTATCGCCATTTCCATTGTTGATTCTGTAACACACGCGGTGTTAGGGGTTCCAATGGTTAAGTGTGGTGTTTCGATTTTTCCGCTTGTTAGAACAGGTGAGGATTGTGCCAAAAAAGCTGATCAAGTACTTAACTATATAAATCAAGAAAAGGCGAAACAAGATCTTATTGAGACTTCCTACCAAAATATTGTTAAAGCAGGGAACTCTTTATCGCTGAAATATGAAGTGGTTCAATACTCACCATTTACTGAGGTTCAGTATTTGGGATGTGCGACAGGTTCTGAGCCTGTTTGTCAAAAGCTGTGCCATTCAAGTATGTCTTGCGCTATTCCCTTGGAGAACGATGCGACTTCGACGGGTATTACCAACTTTAACCAGGGTCAGTTTACCTCTTGCGGGATGGAGCGATTCTCCAGCGAAATCCTTATGACATATTTGAATTCAAAGGATTCCTTTTCATTTAACTCATTCTCTTTATCGCAAAGTTTTAACCCACCAGTTTCAAAGGGTGGATTTAGTGACTTGTCGATCATCAATTCAATTTTAGGTACGTTCGGAGGAATTTTCCAAAATGCAGACAACGCACAAGGGGGTTCATTTATCATATCAGAAGCCTATCAAAAAATTCTGCAAGCGAAAATGCAGACTTTTTGTGATGATTCCTCAAACGCTTTCATTATGGGGCACAAGGGACAGGTCGAAAGAGTATTCTGTCGATCGGGGCAAAATGGATATTTTAAAATTATTGCTAATTTGGGCGAATCCTGCACGGCAAAAGTTGGTCAACTGTCCATTTCAAATATGAGGAACCTCCAATGAATATAAATAGATTAAATTGGGCTGTTGTTTTTCTCTTGTTGTTTTTAGTCGGAGGATTGACTGAAGAAAAAATTATTTCTCATCAGCAAGTGAATTTGCATTTTGTTACTAATTTGGATGCAGGAAAAATTTTATCTAGTGTCGATGAAATACTGCTCGAACAGCAAAGTACGGCCTATAATATCTTGTGGTTTGGTAGTGATAACCCAGCAGTACCTGAATACCTAAAAAGTTTAACTTCAAGAGATTCAGATCTTGTTCCTCTTTGGCATAGCACGGCCATGGTCTTTGGAGCGGCAGCAAACGGTGTTGGTGTTGGAACGACTTTCGCTATTAAAAAAGCCGCCGATGGGCAAATGATTTTTATGACTAACTTCCATGTGGTCGAGCAATTTTGTCGTGTTCCACAAGATGTGTTTAGTGATCGGGTGGCTGCCGGTAGTTCCACTTATTCCTGCCAGGCGCTTTATGTTCTTCATGATGTAGCGATTAATACTCAAACCAATTCCGCAGTTGTTGATGGAAGTAGCCCCTGGAAGTCTGAGATTTTATCTTTAGAGTATTTTGACAAAAAATTGGATCTTGCTGCGTTTAGAATCAAGTTACCAGAGCAAAATGATTTGGTCCCAGTAACAATGGAATTAAATTACGATCTAAAACGACAGCTTCCGAGTGTTCAAGCGAAAAAAGCTGAGAAGATTTTTTCTAATACTGACGATACTTCTATCGACGCGATTCTTGATCGGCTTTTAATCACGGAGGCAACTCTTTTTGAAGTGGCCTATACAATGCCAAGCAAAGATTCCCAAGAATCTGTTTTTATTAAAAAACAGTGGTTTAAAGGTGCCGCGCAGGAACTTACAGCTTACGAAAATGAAAAAAAGCTGGGATTTGTCCGCGCTTGGAAAAATAGTATTGAAGTTTTACCAGGAGCTTCTGGCGGGCCAGTGGCTCTTTCTGATGGTCGAGTGATTGGAATTAGTACAGGTGTAGAGCTTAAGCAGTATTATGCACGCCCTTGGTGGTTTTTCGGGAAAAAGAGATTAAAAACTTCAAAATCTTATTTCGCGATGCCCGCACCTTATTTGAAAGATTTAATCAGTACAGTGAATTAGATGAAAGGAATTTTTATGTATAAATCAATTCAAAACAGAGCTTTTCAGGCGAGCCTTCTTGTCTGTGGAGTTCTTTCTTCAACTTTTGTTTTGGCGAGTCTTTCGAGTAGCGTGAAGGTTCGAGTAACAAGCTCGTCCAACTACGTTTACCCTTGCAATGCCGGGATTGCTCAAAATCCAAAAGCTTCTTCACAAGGTCTGGATTCAATTAGCTCCTCTTGGGTGGCTTCTCAAAATAACTTGGCCGCGACGGCGGATTCAGGTGTAGCTGTCGGAGGTCTTACTAAAAATAATAATCCGGACACTGATTATACAGTGATATCAGGTTTGATCGGCACGGCTAGCCGTCCTTACTTGTCTTTTAACCAATTGCTTCCTGAAAATAAAATGTATGATTATGTGATTGGTCAAAATCTTAACGGAGCCGGAATCCAAGTGAATATGGAATCTGACACTTATGATTCTGGTTTTTATGTCACTTTTTGCTTCAAACCTTCACTGATTACTTCTGATCAGCGCGTGCCGATGAGCATGAAATTTGTCCATGCGGTGGCCACTCATGCTGTAGTGCCAGGATCACCATACAATTATGCGACTGATTCTGGTTTGATGTCGATGGTAGAAATTAAGTGCACAAAAACGAATGGCACAGTTGTACAGCATTACACTCCTAATGGCGTTACAGCTATTAATAACCTTCTAACTCCATTTCCCGGAAATGCGAGGATTGATATGGCGCCGTCAGATGGGATTCAAATTGGATCAGGAAATTCTTTGATCTTTGGTCCTGCCTTACAATCCGGAGAAATCCCAGATGATTGCCGAGTGAGGTTTTACTTCGTTGAAACTTCTGGGAAGGTAAGACAACACCAAGTTGGAGCTTCAGATATTCAAGTCGATCTTCAGGCAACGATAGGGACGCTTTAGTCAGGAGAATTTTATGAATAACTCAAGAAAGTTGATTTTTTTAAATGCCATTTTCCTCTTATGGACGGGATTGGCTCATGCTTCTTATACTGAAAATCTTTTCTTGTGTGATTTGGGTATTATGAACTCCAACACTTCAAATCAATTGGGTGTTGATTCTATTCAGTACACTCAATTTGGAAAAACGATGAGTCTGAGTGCCTTGTCGACATCTCTGTTCACTTCGCAGTTAGAAGCTGCAAAAAACTTCAATGGAGCTTATGATCGGTGGGATGCTTCAATCGGAATGACAGATATTTTTGTAAATTTGGATTCTGATTTTTATGGATCTCGATATTATTTAGAATATTGTTATACTTGGAATAGAGCGGTTCCTTCCGATAATCTCAATTACGAAATTAAATTTTCAGCAAGCCTACCCATTGAGCTTCCTTCGACTCGAGTCAGTGTTGATACGAAATGTTCAATGCTCGGAAGTAAAGGCGACGTAGTGAGTAATGAATATTTACAATCTTTTAAGGCCACAAATACTCTGTCGACAGATGTTGTGTCGATGAGGTGTACAGTGCGACTTAATTTTGTCGAAGATTCATTTACAAAGAGTCGACCGCATGATGGAAGTGCTTTTCAACTTGATCCAAATGTTTCTATTGAGGTGTCTCCATGAAAACGCTGAATGCCTTAGTCTTAGCTCTAATTTTACTTAATTTATTACCAGGATCTTCCTCCTGGGCTTGTGTGCGAATTCCTGATGGAAACATGTCGATTGCGGGATCTTATAAAGATGGTCGACAAGCGTATCATGGAAATCAAACCGATTATGTGTTCGCCAGCTGTAATAAATTTGTCGGTGAGTATATTGTGCTCGTCAGTGCACCGGTTTATACAAGGCCTGAAATTACTAAGTCTTTTGCATTCCCGGACGGTGAGTTTCCGGAGGAAATGTGCTCCATTGAGCACAGTCCTTTCAATGTATCAAATCCTGCGGACGTGGGTATCGTTAATTTTTATCATGCCGAGGCAAGTCTTTTAAACACTTGTCTAGAAGCCGAGGTTACGGATGCGCGTGGGGAGATCGATGCGCTATCGCAAATCAATTGTGAAATTTCGCAAGTTGCAAAAAATAAAGTTATTGCTCGTGGGCCTAAGTGTGTTTTTAAAATTTATGAAAACAGCGTCTTTACTGTTCACTATAAAATGAATTCCGATTGCCTAAATCTTAGTTTTTTAAAACAAAGAGGCGATATTAGACCGATGGATGTGAAGGCGAGCTTGGAGATTTACAAAGTTCCAGACCTTACTCCCGAACATAGTGCTATTTATGATAAGATTGGTGTTATTTCTGGTCGTGTGAGTTTACAGCCTGATAATGATTTAATTCCTGTGGCAAAATATGCAGGAACTCCTGGAACAGCTTGGCCGATGCAGTATGGTGCTCAGATTGAACTAGGAAAGGCTTTGTTATCCAGGACTCTTCGAGTGAATGCAGAACCTCTTGTCGCGCTCAAGACTTCATTTTTTGTGAATAATAATTGTGCAGAAGTTTGTAAAAATGGCTTGTGCACAAGTCCTTGTGATTTTGCCGCTCCCGTATCTGCTCATCTCACTTTTAAGAAAAAAGCTGTTGGTCGGGATTTATTCAAAGCTCTCACTTACTGGTACCAAGGAATTTCAGTCCCGGCACGATTTTTAGGTGAGCTTTCTTTCATGCATGCCATTCCAGATCAAGATATCAACGTTGGTGACGAGTATCAGCTTTTAGCTGAATTTTCGAATCCAACTTTGTCTTATCGGACGATTCTCAATGAAGCGAAACAGCTGCTAATAAGACTCACGTCGATGTTAATACCGACCGGAGGGGCTGGTCACAAAGATGGACTAAAAGGATTAGGCGATCTTGAGGGAACTAATATTGTTCCGCAGAATCCAGGATTGTTGGGGCTCGGAGATCTTCATGAAGGACAAACTCAGACAAATTCGTTTTTGTATTTCCTCAATTCAATGGTGAGCACAGATCAAAGTTGGCCTCCTTATTATGGCAGCATTATAAATGGAGAGTTATCTGACAGTCCGAGCCGAGTATTTTTGACGCTCAAGGTGGGCTTTCGTGTGGCGAGCGTTGCTCCTTCAGGGGCCATTGTTCTTGAAAAAATTGTTTATTCGAAAGAGTCTAAGATTTTTGGAAGTTATCAAGACAAGCCGCTGACTCCGCCAGAAATCAAATGTATCATCGGCCCGGAAGCTCATTAGTCAATTAGGTTCTTATCGCGGCAATCGACTAGGCTTTGCCGTAGCCGCCACCGCCAGCTGAGGAGACGCTAATTTTATCTCCGACGGAGACTAAAGCTTCGCCTTCCGTGCGGTCTAATATTTCTTGAGAGCCATCCATTCGTTCAATTCGAATTTCAGGAGGTGTTCCATCTAGGGCGCCTTTCAGCCCCTTAGGAGGATTCTTTCGGTGCTGCATAATCCATCGAAGTTTTGCCTCTTTTTGTACCACGTAATCTTTTGTGAGGCCGTCGCCTCCATGGAACTGTCCTTGGCCTCCGCTATTTTTTCGGAGGCTGACTTGAGTGATGAAAAGTGGAAATAAAGTTTCAATTTCTTGAATGGAGTTGCGCAAGCTGATTCTTTGCCAAAAAGGAACGGCGTCTGCACCATGACTGGTTGAGGACGCACCAATGCCTCCTGAAAGGGAATCGAAAAATCTTTGTCCATTAAGAAATTCCAAACTGATTTGAGTGGGGGTTTGGGCGCTTGCACTGAATTTTTTTTGCGGAACAATTTCCCCCAGCGCTTGCAAAATAGCACCAGCAACTTGACTGGTGCCTTCGGTCATCCCCTTGAACGTCGGTGAAGGATATTTTGCATTGAGAAAAGAGCCAAGCGGAGTGGTCACATGTAAGAGGGAAAAACTTCCAGAATTAAGAGGAATTGGTTTTTGCAAAAAAGCCGCCACAGCCCCGAAGCAGGCGCCAAAGGTGGCGGAGTCTGTTAAGCATAAACGTTGAGAAGTCGACGTTCCTGAGAAATCAAAGCAAATAGCTTCGGCACTTAAGTCCAGACGAAGGCGAATGAACTCTCCGGATTCCAAATGAGTTTCGATTTTTGTTTCGCCAGCAGGTAATTCTTGAAGTAGCTGAGAAAAGTAACTTCGACTGGATTTTAAATAATCTTTGATGACCGAACGGTGACTGAATTGAGAATTTTTTTGTAAAAGAGTTTGAAAACAATCGACACGTTTCCAGATGAGCACCAACTCTGATTTTATTCGTTCAACCAAACCGGAGGGACAAAGGGGATGAGAAGAAATCGCCGCAAGAATCATTTCGTTGAGAATTCGATTTTGAGCGATAGGAGTCGGAGGAATTCGCAAACCTTCTTCGTCCAAGGTCTTCGAAAGAAGAAGCTGCGGGCGAAAACCAGTGCGAATCGCCAAATATAAATTGGGAATTTGAGAGTGATTCAATAACAAAGGGGTCACAATAGTGATCATTGAAAGCGTGGTTCCGCCACTGTAGGGATCGTTAAGGATCACCACATCACCCAGTTGCATAGGGAAATATCGAGTCACAGTTTGTGCCGAGGCGCCAAGAGTACCCACGTCGGCTAGAGTTTCATATTTTATATCAAGAAGTTCTCCCTCACCCGTGAGGCAAGCCGCACTCGCAAAGGGAGCTAGAGTGTGCTGCAAAAAAACTTTGAGAAGATCAGATCTAAAGTTCAAACTCATTTTGAACTCCGTCCAGCCAATGCCAGACCATCAATTTCTAAAGAATAAGGGCAGAGTTCCCAATTGATCTCAGCCCAGCGTTTTTTTAAATGTGGAATTAACATCGGAGCTAAAGCGCCTGTACACAAGACTGGACTCTTAGGGTTTTCTCGCTCTAATAAAATGTGCAAACCAATTTGATCGATCAAAAAGTTAACCAAATCTTGAATCACTGTTTCTATTTTTGTATTGGCCGAGCTTGTATTCCTTAACATTGCTTGGAGAGTGTCTTTGAATTTAGCTAACCCCGAAGTTTGAATGATTGGAAGGATTTCCTCCAGAGTATGCGCTTGGATTCCTTGTGTGGAGTGGCTGTTGTGCAAATGAAGTAAATCAAGAAGTGTTGGCTTTAGTGCTCGACCTAAAATAATTGGACCTGGTTGGAAGCCGAGCACTTCCGATGAAAAATTGAGCTGTTCATATTCATCAACAATCAGCGCCGAGGTTGGCTGAATTTTTAAATCCTGGATGTCTGGAACCTCACCAGCGAGAGGTCCCCAGGGACTTAGCCATTGGGTTTTTCTAATTTTCGGCTTTAAAATAAACCACCGTTCAAGTCCCAAGACTAATACTTGCGAAGAATTTTTATAAAAATCAGAAAGAGCTCGCGTTGGTCCAAAAAGTGAAGAGGCAATTCGACTATTGTCTTCAATAAAATGAGAAGAATCACCGTCGAGAAAATCAATTTGCTCGGCTGTTAAAAAACCTTCGCACCCCAAAATGATTTCCGAACGAATTTCTTTGAAAGAACCAGAAAGGGAGGCGTTCAATAAATTTTTTCTCCACACTAAAATTTCATCTGCATATTCAAGAGCGACTTCGTTTTGATAGGAGGATAAGTTTTCGGTTTGGCTTGGCGCGGAGAAAACTTCAAAACCATTATTTACGAAATATTGAGTCACTTCTTTTTGATGAGTGGGATTTTTACCAGAGAACAAGAAATTCACACAAACCCGTTCAGCCTTCATCAGCTTAAGCTTGGAAGTGATAACTTCCAACTCACTGAGATCGATGTCTTTAAGGTTTTCGCCAAAAGCGTTCACTCTCTCTGTGATCCCAAAAATTAAGTCTTGAGAGGCCAAAGCTTCAGTACGTTGCGGCTGCAATTCAAAATATTTGTGTTGTAAAGTCTGGCGAAGAAAGGCCCAATTTTCAAAGCCACGCGTGACCACTTGTGCGACGGTTCCGCCAAGTTTAGTGTCCAATATTTTTTCTAGAAGG
The DNA here is from genome assembly GCA_903926205.1 of uncultured Bdellovibrionales bacterium. Taxonomy (GTDB): domain Bacteria; phylum Bdellovibrionota; class Bdellovibrionia; order Bdellovibrionales; family Bdellovibrionaceae; genus CAIYID01. Next base: position 20,881 of record CAIYID010000057.1, on the reverse strand, counting down.
CTCGACGCAACAATGGCTTTTTCGGGTTTGTACTGAGCGTTGTTTAATAAAAATTGATGAATACTTCCGGTAATGGATTCGCTGGGAGTATAAGATCGACGATACGCTAAGGGAAGAGTAGGGCGTGTGGTGTCAATCAAGCAAAGATCTGCGAAAGACGGGCCGAGATTGACTCCCAATTGAATAGACATAGACAAAAGGTAAACGATAAAGGATGTTGGAGGCAAGGATCTTTCGAGAAGAAAAATATGAAGCTATCACCAGATATTGCCACATTAGTGCCCTACAAGCCGGGTAAGCCCATCGCAGAGACAAAACGCGAATATGGGGTTCAACATGTAATCAAATTAGCGAGCAATGAAAACCCACTGGGGACCAGCGCAAAAGTGAAAGAGGCCTTAATCAAAGCTGTTGGTCAGCAGCATCGTTATCCTGATCCAGCTTTTTTCGAGCTGGTAGAACTGGCTTCAAAAAAGTGGAAGTTATCACGGTCTCAAGTCTCTGTTGGCAATGGTTCTAATGAGGTCATTGATATATTGATCCGGGTTTATTGTGAGCCCGGTGAAGCTATTTTAACTACCGACAAAGCTTTTTTATCTTACGCGCTTTGTGCTCAAGCCGCGAGAGTCACTCGAGTTTTTTCTCCATTGGCTCCGGGCTATAAAACTGATTTGCAGGCGATGGCCAAGATTTTGAAGACAGATCCTCGCGCAGAAAAAATTAAACTTGTTTTTATACCTAATCCAAATAATCCGACAGGGACTCATATTTCTGACGCTGAGGTTTGCCAATTTCTTGAGCAATTTGGAAATGACCCGAACCGGTTGATTATCTTTGATGAAGCTTACACGGAATATGTAAGAACTCGAGATTATCGTTCAGCCTTGGCCTATATGGAAAAATACTCTAGCGTAGTTGTTATTCGCACATTGTCAAAAGCCTACGGCCTGGCAGGTTTTCGGGTGGGATTGCTGTTCGCTCAACCGGAAGTCATTGATTATTACAATCGAGTGAGAAATCCTTTTAATGTCAACGACCTAGCTCAGGTGGCGGCTGTGGCGGCGTTGCAAGATGATGAATTTATAGCCAGGTCTGTGGAAAATAACTCCCGTGGTCTTGATTATTTTTATGAGGAACTTAAAAAAATGCAGGTTCCTTTTGTTGAGTCTCAGGCAAATTTTGTTATGTTCGACACCTTGAGGGACGTCTCCAAGGTTAACGAAGCTCTTTTGAGAAGAGGCGTGATTTTGCGTCCGATTTTGAATTATGGATTCAAAACGGAATTGAGAATGAGTGTAGGACTTCCGGAAGAAAACAAAGCGGCAATTTTGGCTTTGAAGGAAGTTTTCACTGAGATCAAACCTATTTAAATTTTAATCTTGAGAGTTTGGCTCTCAAAATTGACGAGATGGTGAGCTATTACTATGGGACAAGTCGTAACAATTGATGGGCCTGCTGCGAGTGGAAAAACTTCGGTGAGTCGTGAGCTCGCGCATCGCTTAGGCTGGAGTTGGGTTTCGACGGGAGCCTTTTATCGCGGTCTTGGTTTCGCCGCACTTTCAACGGGCACTGTTTTGGATGATGAAAATTCTTTAGCGAAGTTAGCAACTAGCGAACAGTGGCGAGTGGATATGACCTCAGATAAAACACGAGTTTTTCTAGGGAACAAAGACGTCACGGAGCAAATTCTTCAAGAACATGTGGGAAGCATTGCGAGCAAAATCAGTCACTTTCCAAAAGTCAGAGAAGCTTTATTGGTGGCGCAAAGAGACTGTGCTCATAAATCCAAGGGGCTTGTGGCTGAAGGGCGCGATTGCGGCACCGTGGTTTTTCCAGAAGCATTGGTGAAATTTTATCTCACCGCAAGACAAGAAGACCGAGCCGAGCGCAGAGCGAAGGATCTTGGCTTATCAGTTGAAGAAACTGTAAAAGCTCAAGTACAAAGAGATCAACAAGATTCTTCCCGTAAGGCCGCACCCATGAAAGTTCCGGAGAACGCGATGGTGGTCGATACCACGGAATTGAATTTTCAACAGGTTGTCGACTTAGTTGAACAACATGTAAGAAAAAATCTCCAGAAAAAAAAGAACTAAAGTAATGGACTTTATCGCTATCGCTAAGAAATAAATCCGACGACAACATGTGCGAGTTTATCACCATCCGCTAATTCTGAGTCCTGAACAAAACGATGAATTAACTCTCGCAGTTCAATTTTTAATTTTGGCAAGTCCTTGGTCATAACGGAAATTGTCGAGCATTGGAAAAGATCTGTTTCGCTTTTCATGGAGATTTTGGCTTTCGCTTCAACTCTTGTTAAAAGATCCAAAAATCTTTTTTGGAAAACAAGATCCTGATCTGCGTTCTCGAAAAAATGATGCAAAGTTTGAGGAAAAAAATGAGCAGAAGCGGAGTCATATCTGACGATGTTTTTTTCTTGCATGCTTTTTAGAATAAGACTGATCGCCTGAGGTTTCAATCCTGTTCGAGATAGAATGTCCTCATGTGAAGCTCCTTGCTCCACAGTTCCCAAAGCGGCATAGATATCAATCCAAATACTTTGAGAGAAGATTTCATTTGGTTTTTGAGTTTGATGCATGATGCGGTTTTTAAGACGAAACTTGATTTCTTGAATATCTGCATTTAATTGCTCTTTTTTAGAAGAACGCTCGAGTTCCACAAATTTTAAAAAGAGTTTTTTGGCATCTCCTTTGAGCCCAAAGGCTGCGACAAAACCAGGAGCATAATCATAAGAAAGGGTGCGCCGACCAGTCATGACTTCTCTGGGGTAGCTTTTGGATTTGCAGCCAATTTTTCGAGCGAGTGTCGCCAAAGAAAATCCAGGTTTAGAGTCCTTCAGATAAGTGAAGGACTCCGAAAGAAAGTCGCGATAATTTTCGCTTCGCAAAAGCAGAGAGACCATATGCTCATGATGACTCATGAGAGCTCCTTCAAAGTTCAGTTGCTGATGGTTACACCGGGTTTTGGATCGAACTCGTTAAACTCACAGATCAAATTTGGTAAATGAACCCATTTATTGTCTAATTTGGCCTTTAAAGTGGCAGTTTTAGCGGCTGTATCAACAGACAGTGTAAAGCCTTTACCTTTATAAAGAGCATCGCGAAGGTCGGCCGATAAGGTTTTGTTCACTGTGTATTCTTGAGATTTAATATTTCCTAAATATCCAAGCTCAAAAGCAGCAGAGACGTTTTTTACACCGCGCTCAACAGAAACATTTAAAACCTCACCCTTAAAAGGAATTTTTGCAGTGCAGGTGACGGCGGCGGTTGCATTTGCAAAGACAGGCGCGAGGATCAGGCTCAACAGAGCAATTTTGGTACCGATTCGATTTGTCATTGGAGACTCCTTTAATATTATCGATTGATTTAAAATTCATATTTGAAGACAAATGGGTTATATATCGCTGCGCATCAGATTTCAATAGAAATACATCTGTGAGAGCTAAATTCGTACGCAACTGCGAACGAAAGAGTAGTTTTTTCAAATTTTGTATTTAAAAGCGACTCTGACCTTCTATAAACCTTCGTAGTGCGGAAACAATATTTAATTTTCTGTTTTTTCTGCGCGTTTAGTAGAGGATTCTTTCGTACGGAGTTCTCTCTCTTTTTTTGAGTTCTCGATGATCTTCGCTATGGAAGGGTCAACTTTTTTATCAACTTCTTTGAGGATTTCACTGATGCGAATAATATTTGATACCCAATCGCAAATAATCAATTGATTGGTATTTTCATTCACTGAAAGTTCACCATCTTTTGACGTGAGTATTCTTAAGTCTTTAGTAATACTTCCTGCTGAAATATTTTGTGGAGTATAAATCCAAATGTACATTCGCTCTGGTGTGATTGAGGGCTTTGCACTGCTGACTTCAATAAGGTCCCGTTGAATATTTCTAGCTGATTTTACAATCATGGTGTCGCCTTGTTTGCTAATTCCAAATCCATTCACGGCGAGAGCTGAAGATAGTTGGTTGAAAGCTTCGTCAATGGAAACAGGCTCCGGAATAAAAATTGATACTTTGCCTCTGACCGAGGGATCAAGGATAAATTTCTGACCTGAGGCTTTAGAGTAAAGTTCGATAATTTTTGTGAGATCTTCATTGTTATAATACATTTTAATTTTTTCTTCAGCCTTTGCGAAGGGTAAACAAAAAGCTATTAGTAGAACAGATAATGATTTCACTGGGATCTCCTCTTCAATAAATTGACTTGGAAAGTGAATCACAAGAAGAGAAGTTGGGGCAATATAAATGTGCTTGAAATAAGGTCAGCCCTATCTAACGTGAATGAATCTCTGAATAAAGTCTGGTGCTTTCTTAGACTTTATTCAGATTTAAATGAGCTAGGATTTCCAGATTTTTGTCGAGTCAAGTTCCACTTTATTCTTTCTCAGTATTGAATTTGAGTTTTTTTCATAGGGCGAAGGCCCAGTTTCACTTTAGTACCACCTTCGGTCAGTAGCGCTGCGAATGATCTAAACATACACTGTTCGAAACCATCTTCACGGAGGAAGAATGATCAAACCACTACTTGGCAGAATTGCCTTGGCTCTCTCGCTGTCGCTTTTAACTTTTTCAACGGTCACATTCGCTGCAGATCTTAAAGAATGGACTGTTCTTGTGTACCTTAACGGGCACAATAATCTGGATCGCTTCGGAAAAATGAATATTGAAGGAATGTCACAGGTCGGTTCGAACGATAAAATAAATATCATTGTTCAGTGGGCTTCTGAGGCTAACGGCGACACCAAGCGTCTTTATGTCACTAAAGGCGGCTACGATGTTGTGGAAGATATGGCACCAGCGGATATGGGCGATTACAAAACATTGATTGAGTTTGCTCGTTGGGCAAAAAATAAATACCCTGCGAAAAAATACATGATCGACGTTTGGAATCATGGAAATGGTTGGCATATTCAAGATGTCAATGCTGGTCTCCATATTAATGATATTTCTTACGATGATCTTTCTGGTCATCATATCACCACGGAACAATTGGGTGTGGCGATGGGAGAAATTGCTAAACTCACGGGCCAAAAAGTGGAGCTTTACGCCAGTGATGCTTGTTTGATGGCGATGGCGGAAGTCGCTGGAGAAATGGCAAATTCTGTGAAATTCTTCGGAGGCTCTCAAGAAACAGAGCCCGGCGAAGGTTGGCCTTATCAAACATTTCTTGCAAGACTAGCGGCTAAGCCAACGATGGATGGTGGAGAATTGGCGATCGCACTCTCGCAAGAATACACAAAGGCCTATAGTGCTGGTGGTGTATACAGTAAAAATGAAGTCACTTTTTCTGCATTTGATTTGTCAAAAATGGATCAGTTCTATACAGCCGTTCGTGCTTTAACGAACGAATTGAAATCGTTAGATGCAACTTCACTGAAATCAGCGACGGCGGCGGTCAACAGAGCTCAATCTTTTGCCTTGCCTGACTATAAAGACTTAGCTGACTATTTGTCTTTGATTAAACAAGCAAAGGTTCGCGTGAGCGATAAAGCCTTTGCGGATGTGAATGAGAGCCTAAAAGCGCTTGTTCTTTCGAATGATGTCACTCCGGGCTTTAAAAAAGCACATGGTTTGAGTGTCTGGTTGACAAATTATACTCAAGATTGGGATTCCTACAGTGATCGTTACGTTCACTTGAACTTCAACAAACAAACTGGTTGGGCGGATTTTCTTCAGACAGTAGTTCATTGATTTGCGATTTGTGTATCGATTGAAGTAAATATAGAAAATTAAAATTTTAAAAACCACAGTTCTCCGGAATTGTGGTTTTTTTTTAGAATTTTATTCGGTAGGGCCGACGATGGTGAAAATTTTACTGATTCCATTCACGTCTAACTTCGTTGTGAATTTTCCAGTGCCCTTAACAAGTTCTCTTGGTGCGGTGATAAAAAAATGCAACATTACAAAGTGGCCAGGGGGTAAATGAATGTCGGACTCTGGCATCGTCAGGTGAATTCCATGGGGTGCCCAGTCAGCAGGCTCTTCAATCTTGAAATTCATTTCTTTGAAAGTCTGATTTTCTAAATGCAAGCGCATATGGTTCATTAATACGAGTGAACCATCAGCCGCCGTATTGAGCGCATAGGGGGCGTCTTTTCCTCGAAGAATAAAAATTTCGAGTGGACTGCGATTGATAATATTATAGCTAAGTCCCATGACGGCGATCAGTATTAGAGCGGTGTAGGAAATCACTCGAGCACGAAGATATTTAACTCCTCCGCCATCGAGGGAGGAATATCGAATGAGACCTTTTGGTTTTTCAACCTTCACCATGATTTCATCGCAAGCATCAATGCAAGAGGTGCAGGCAATGCACTCCATCTGCGCTCCATTACGAATATCAATTCCAGTTGGACAGACTTCGACGCAACGGAAACAGTTGACACAATCTCCTTTTTTTTGGCCATAGTCTGCGGAGCCTTTGCGCGGCTCCCCACGAGCCACGTCGTAGGCCACCGTCACTGAGCTTTCATCTTGAAGCACGGACTGAAAGCGTCCGTAAGGGCACATGATAATGCAAAATTGTTCCCGGAACCAACCAAAGTTAAAAGCCAGGGCTCCCGTTGTTGAAAAAACCAAAATAAATGGCCACCAATTCAGGCGAGGATCTGCAAATATCATTTTAATTAAATCTTCTGCTCCCACAAAATAAGCAATGAAACTGTGTGCAATGATCGAAGATACCAAAATAAACAAGAACCATTTTAAAGACCCTCGTAAAAATTTGTTCAGGCTCATTGGTGAGCGATCTAACTGGCGCCGATCAAAATATTTTCCTTCAGTCAAAATTTCAATGCGTCGGTAAACGCCATCAATGAAAACTGTTTGGGGACAGGCCCAACCGCACCAAGCACGACCAAAAAGAGTTGTGAGCAAAGCGAGGCCGATAGTGAGAATAGCAAGGAGAAAAAATAAAAGGGGGCCGTCGTGAGCAAAAAAAACCAGCCCAAAAATCGCGAATTTTCGGCTAGGAATATCTAATAAAATGGTTTGAATGCCATTCATTTTTGTCCAAGGCAAAATCAGAAAAAAAAGAACGAGGAAGGCTTCCGTCCAATCTCGGTATTTACGAAAATGTCCTGTTACCTCAGCGGGAATTATTTTTAATTTATGCCCTTTGGCATCCAGCATGGAAAGTTTTTCTATATCACGATTTAACGACATATAAATTCCTAGACAGTGACGTCGGTGAGAATTTGCAAAGTTTCTGAAGTTCACTCATAGATATTAATTGGTACTACCAAGCAAAGGGAATTGTCATTAAAACTTCGACGTTTTTTTCCAATGTCTTGATGAAAAGTTTGACGGCTTTTTTGTCATTCCTGTCTTAAAACACTCTGAGCTCAAAAATTTGTGTTTTTGCATCCTAGGACCCAAACTGAACAAGTTGTAGCAAACACAAAGTTTATTTTTTAAATAACCCAGGAGGTCGTCATGAAGACAAAATTACTAGGGACAGTTTTAGGGATGATGTTATTGAGCAGTTTGATAGCGTGTTCTCATTCTGGCGGTAACGCAGCAAGTGGGCCTCCGAACATTCTTGGAGGCAGTTCCCCTGGGAACTTCAGAGTCAGCTTGACTGATGCGCCCAATGGTCAATTTAAATCCGTTAATGTGAATGTCGAATCTATTGAACTCATCATGGATAATGGAAAAAAAACCGCGATCGTACCATTAACGACAGGTTCTGGTACTGTTGATTTACTCGGTTTGCAAAACGGAGTGACTATGAACTGTGGTGATTTGAAAATTCCAAAAGGAGTCCAAATCACAGAAGTGCATGTTCACCTTGCCAGCAGTGGGCACAAAGCTAAACGCTTAGATGACTCTGAGTGCTCATTGCCTCTGAACTCAATTCAAGCCAAAGGTTATTCGATTAAGTTCGATCATCCGCTGAGAGTCGATGATGACTCCAATCACTTTAACTTAGTTCTGGATTTCAATGCCATGCAGTCAGTTTCAGATGATAATCGATCCAGTGGTCATTGTGGATTTACTCCTGCTATCACGGTTAGATCCGCTGGTTCTTGGAAGCCTGATCGTGATGATGACGATGACTTTGATAAAAAGGGAGGTGGATTGAACAACCTTCCAGTGATGAATGGTGCAACTCATGGTTTTCATGATGCCTCTGATGATGATGATTTAGGTAACTGCCATCGTCACCCAGCGCCAACACCAACACCAACACCAGTACCAACACCAGTACCAACACCAGCGCCAACACCAACACCAGCGCCAACACCAGCGCCAACACCAGCGCCAACACCAACACCAGTACCAACACCAGCGCCAACACCAACACCAGCGCCAACACCAACACCAGCGCCAACACCAACACCAGCGCCAACACCAGCGCCTCCGGTCGTGGTGCCGCCAAGTTCAGTCCCTGGGTTTTTTGGAGCTTCTTAAGTTATTCTTAATGTCGATTTTGGTGAGAAGCATGGAAGCTTCTCACTAGTTTTTAAGTCCGAGCGCCAATATATTCTTGCAAGCTGAGGCGAATTGTCCCTCCCAAGCTTGATGTAGCGCTGCTATAATTCAGTCATTTTAAGGAGTTATCTCTCGACCTCTCAAGGTACAATTCTAGCCATTCACAATTTGCCAGCTTCAGCCAAAATCTTTTGACAATAAGGTGAAGAGCCCTCTAAATAGGTCCTCATCTTGCTCTAAAACCGCAATATAACAAAACTTTTGCCCGAAATTAATCGAGCTCGAGTCTGCGCCAGAACAAGAAATAATCGGAGTCGTCGAGCGAAATTGTGATTTGGATATCTCAGTTTTGAAAGATAACTCTCCAGGAGGTCGTAATTGTATATGAGTAAAACCCTTAACAAAGCTCAGTCTGAAAAACAAAAAGTCTTAGCATTTCTTGATTTGGCTGACAAAGATGTTCCAAGTAATCCCGGAACTGAAATCATAAAAGTGACTGAATTCGAAAAACTTTTTGAGCAATCGATGAAAGAGCAAGAATTCAAAGTTGGTGACGTTGTCACGGGTAAAGTCGTCGAAGTTCAAAGCGACTATGTTCTTGTTGATATTAACTACAAATCTGAAGGCTTAATCTCTATTTCTGAATTCCGCATTGTGGACGGCGTCCGCGCGGTGAAGCCTGGCGATACTGTTGAAGTATTGATTGATCGTATTGAAAACGAAAACGGCATGGTCGGTCTCAGCAAAAACAAAGCGGACATGATGCGTGCATGGAACGATATTTCTAAAGCTGCAGAGAACGAAGAAGTGATCGAAGGAACTGTTATCGCGAAAGTCAAAGGCGGCTTGTCTGTTGACATTGGTGTGACAGCGTTCTTACCTGGATCACAAATTGATCTTCGTCCTGTTCGCAACATGGATGTCTATCTTGGAAAAGTTTATAAATTCAAAGTTATTAAGTTTAACAAAAAACGAGGAAACATTGTTCTTTCTCGTCGAGCTCTTCTTGAGCAAGAGCGTGAAAGCATGCGTGCGCAAACTCTTGATCAGATCAAAGAAGGTGCAATCGTACGTGGTGCCGTTAAGAACATCACTGATTACGGTGCATTCATTGATTTGGGCGGAATGGATGGATTGTTGCACATCACTGACATGAGCTGGGGACGTATTAAACATCCTTCTGAAGTCATTGCCGTGGGCGACGAAATTGACGTCAAAGTATTGAAATACGACAATGAAAAAGACCGTGTTTCTTTGGGTTTGAAACAGCTCCAAGCTGATCCTTGGGAATCTGTAAAAGCACAATTCCCTGTTGGAACGAAATTGCACGGCAAGATTGTTTCATTGGCAGATTACGGTGCTTTCGTTGAGCTTGCTGACGGTATCGAAGGCTTGATTCACGTTTCTGAAATGAGCTGGACTAAACGTGTGAAACATCCATCTCAAATCGTTAACGTTGGAGATGAAGTTGACGTGCAAGTTTTAGAAGTTGATATGGAAAATCGCCGAATCAGCTTAGGTATGAAACAGTTGCAAACAAATCCTTGGGTTGAAATGAAAGAATCTTATGCTCCAGGAACAATCATTGAAGGTGAAGTGAAATCGATCACCGACTTTGGTGTGTTCGTTGGTGTTGAAGATGGCATTGATGGACTTGTTCACATCTCTGACTTCTCTTGGACTAAACGCGTGAACCATCCTTCGGAAATGTTCCAAAAAGGACAAAAAGTTCGTGCGGTTGTTCTTGGTGTAGATATTGAGAATGAACGATTCAGCTTGGGTGTTAAACAACTTGAGAGCGATCCTTGGTCAAACATCGAAAGCAAATACGGCATTGGCACTCAGCACAGTGTGAAAGTGACAAAAGTTGCTGATTTCGGTGTGTTTGTTGAGCTTGAAGCTGACATTGAAGGCCTGATCCATATTTCTGAACTTTCAACTGAGCGAATCAACAAGCCAGAAGAGTTCTGCAAAGTGGGCGATTCTATCAAGGCAGAAGTTATTTCAATCGATAAAGATGCTCGAAAAATTGGTTTGTCTGCTAAACTTGTGAAACTTCGCGAGTCAAAAGCTGACGTTGAAGATTATGTCAAAAAAGCGACATCAACTTCGAAAGCAACCTTGGGCGACATTTTTGCAGAGCAACTGAAAAATGCGACAAAGACAGAAAAAAACTAAGTTCTTGCGCCTGGAAATAAATATAGCAGAATAAGGGAGTTCGCTAACAAAGCGGGCTCTTCAAAAAGGAGCCTGAAAAAGGCTCCTTTTTTTTTGGAGAGGCGCTATTTTGTATTTCATGTAGGAGTATTGATGAAAAAGAATCCTTGGATGACTTTGCTGGTTTTGGTTTTTGTGTTTGGCTCTCTGACAATTTTTTTGGTGGGAAGTTCCGTCGTCTCATTATTTGGAGAAACCCCCGTTCGAGTAACGGCAAAAAATTCAATTCTGCATTTGGAATTAGAGGGAGTGATTCTCGACGGCAAAAAATTTCTTAAGCAGCTTTTGAAATATCGAAAAAATGAAAAAATTAAAGCCATTGTGATTTCAGTTAATTCCCCGGGTGGTGTTGTCGGGCCTTCGCAGGAAATTTTTGAAGAGATCCGACGAGCTCGTGAGGATTTTAGAAAACCTGTGGTGGTTCACTCGGCAGGTTTAATGGCGAGCGGTGCTTTTTATGCCGCCGTCGCTGCTGATAAAATTGTCGTAGCCCCTGGGACTTTAATGGGTAGCATTGGCGTGATCATGGAATTTATGAATATGGAAAAACTTTATGATTGGGCGAAAGTAAAAAGATATTCCATCACCACCGGAAAATACAAAGATAGCGGCGCTGAGTACAGGCCCATGCGTGAGGATGAGCGGGCGCTGTTCCAAACAATGATTAATGAAGTTTGGGAGCAATTTAAAGACGCCGTGGTTCAAGGGCGAGGACTTAAAAAAGAATTTGTGAATCAGTATGCTGATGGACGAGTGTTCACAGGCGCCCAAGGTGTGAAATTGGGTTTTGCGGATGAATTAGGAACACTCGAGGATGCCTACGATATAGCGGCAGAGTTAGCGAACGTCGATGATTTTGAGATTTTCGAGCCACCAAGACACAAAAATGGAATTCTGGAATTTATTTCACAAGCGGAAGACAATGATGAAGCGAGCTCAGAAACGTCGATTGAGAAAGGTTTGAATGCCGTGACGAATCGAGTTTTACGCACGAAATTATCAAATCGGCCTCTCTATCTGATGCCTGGTGCGATGGAGTGATCGAGTGAAAAAAAAGGCGCAGAAAAAAAAAGCACTGAAGACTAAAAAGCCAAAAAGTAAGATGCAAAAATTGAAAGTGGCAAAGAAAAAAACGGACTCTTTCACATTGAATTTCAATGAACAAGTTTGGCCCTGCGAACGTGATGTGCTTTTTCGCCCGGATCGCTTTAAGTATGTTCGAAAATTGATTTCACCCTCAGGCTGTGTTTTTTGTGAATCAGCAAAAAATCAAGTGAGACTTGAAACTCTTTGTGTGTACCAAACGAAGTATTCCATGGTGGTCCTTAATAAATTTCCCTATAATTCTGGACACATTCTGATTTTGCCTCAGCGACATTGTGGCGACATGCTCGAACTCACTCAGGAAGAATACTACGATCTTCAGGACCTTCTTCGAGTCGCTCTAAAATCCATTCAAGAAATTTACAAGCCAGGTGGCGTGAACATTGGACTTAATTTAGGCTCTGTGGCAGGTGCAGGTATCCCAGATCACTTGCATTATCATCTGATTCCACGCTGGGCGGGGGATTTGAATTTTTTTCCTCTGGTGGCAGAGACTAAAGTCGTGATTGAATCTCTTGAGATGAGCTTCAATCGTCTGGTAGAATATTTTAAGCAGCTGAAGAGGTAATTGTTTTTTAGAGCCTGCGAAGAAGGCAATCGAGGGTGAATGAATCGATATAACAGCCCAGCTGGGCAGTTTCCATTAACTCCAACCGTGAAAAAATTGATCATTTTTACCACGGGATTTTGGATTCTTTTTCAACTGATCGGTGAAGGTTTTTTTAGTCTTCCTGTCACTTTCTATTTGGGGTTAAAGCCTGGCAAAGTGATTGAAGATTTTTATCTTTGGCAAGTTCTGACTTATATGTTTTTGCACACAAGCAGCGTGGCTCATATATTATTTAATATGCTGACTTTGTGGATGGTGGGTTCTGAGCTTGAAGCTCGCTGGGGAAAACGATTCTTTTTATTTTATTACATTTCGAGTGGAGTGGGCGCGGCTCTATTTTATTGCTTTGGTGTTGCTATTTATACAGCTTTCACCGGAAATCGTATGGGTTTGACCATTCCTGTTGTTGGCGCGTCGGGAGCTATTTTTGGTCTGCTCTTGGCCTATGGCATCCTTTTCGGAGAGCGCACGATGTCCTTTATGATGCTCTTCCCCATGAAGGCAAAGGTTTTTGTGCTGATTTTGGCTGGAGTTGAGGTGGTGAGTCTTATGGGCTCAGGCATTGCGGGTGGTGAAGTCGCTAACCTGGCTCATCTAGGCGGTTTTGTGGCGGGATATCTGACCTTGTTAGGATACACTCGGTTTCAACGCTTCCAATGGGGGCAAAAAGCAAAAAAGAAGACCCGGAACCTTCGTTTGGTGGTGGATAATGAAAATGAAAAAAGCAAACCTGATAAAGGCCCCAAATACTGGAATTGATGGATTTTCAAATAAATTTGAGTTAAGACCTAGGTTCACGTAACTTTTGGAGGTCACAGTGTCATCATTAGATAAAGCGATGCAAAATTTGAAATACGATACTCGAATGTTGGAGATCAATCTTCGCGCAGGCACTTTGACTCAAGAAGAAGCAAAAAAACATTTGGAGCAATTGCCTGATTCCGGAAATAATTGCGAAAAACTTGATCTTGAAGATGATCAACAAAGCCAAAATTCTTCAGAGCAACACTAAGAGAATTAATTCGAAGTTTCTTTTTTGAGAGGGCGCCAATCCTCTCGAATTATTTTGAAGCCGACAGAATCTGAAAAATGGGCGTGCAAAGTTTTTTCTCCATAGTCCTGATGTAAATCCGATTGGTAATCTTGAATGGTCCGAATAACGACCTGATCTTTATTTCTTAAAATCATCGGTGGTAATAATTCCACCTTGATGAATTGATAAAGCCCCTTCAATTTCTTTTTATGACGGTACCATTGATCGTGATTCATTTTTCCATTGTGGAAAGTGGGATCGTAAAATTGAATGTAAGTATCAATATCGCTGTACTGCCAAGCGTGGCGCCAAGACTCAAAATTATCTAAATATTTTTTTCTCTGATCTAAATAATCTTTTTTATTTAGATATTCTACTTTTTCGGCAATCAGCAGAGGGGTTTGCCCCAGGCGCACGTATTTTTCGAGATCCTTGATCACATTGTTTCTAACCACGACACAGCCATGGGAACCGCGTGTGAGGGGAACTGTGTCCGGTACTGAGTGAAGCCAAATGCCGTTGCCCCCTTTCGCGATCCGTTTATCAAAAATATTTGGATAATCAGAGGTGAAGGCCAAGCTGCCGTAAAGTTCAAAAGGAATTTCAGGTTGAGTTTTTTTTGCCATGAGAAAATAAATTCCTACGGGAGTTTTTCCATCATTGGCTTTTTCTTTATCCCCATTTTGCTTGCCGATGTCGGTGGGATGCTCTTCGACAAGTTGGGGAAGTTCCCCTTCGGATTTGTAGACTCGTAAAGTCCGTTCTGATTTATCTACGACAAACGCAATCTGAGAAAAATTCGGATCATTCGAAAGAGCGATAAGATTCGACGGATAGAGATGCGCAACCTCCGTGAGTGGAACTTCTGTCTTATTTTGAGACGCTGTAGTTTCACCAAAACCAATAGACGGAGCCAACAAAAAAGCTGCGGAGCTAATGAACGGGCTCATAAATAAAAATAACGAAAGTCTAACTGCATTGGTAAAAAATGGGCGCATAGATTAGATATCAACGAGCTTCTGGTGGCTTGTCAATGAAGGCTACGCCTTCAGACCTGTTGAAATTGATAATAAAATCGACAAATTCGAAATCATTTTTCTGAAAAATCCCTTAAGGCTTTGGTCCAGCGGTCCGATACTTATTTTGTATGGCTGAAAAAAAAGAAGAACACAAGGATGAGAAGAAGAAGAAACCGCTGAACCTGGTTTTGATAGGTCAGGTGACTTTTTCGATAATTAATTTGAGCGTGATTGGCTATGGCGCCTATTTGGTTTATGCCTCGACTCTTGGCTGGCGAGCACCTGAAATTACCGAAGCTCAGTTGTCTGAGCAAAAAGAAAAAGAAAGTAAAGATGAGAATCAAATGGGGCCACTCGTTTATACGATGGATAAATTCACAGTGAATTTATCTGGTGATCCCTTGAAAGATCCCAAGCGTACGATTCAATTAGAAGTAAATCTTGAAATGCTCAATAAAGAGGGTTTCGAGGAAGTCATTAATAACGATAATCGCGCGAAGGCTCGCGATAAAATTATTCAACTTTTGGGAAATAAAACTTTTCCTGATGTCGAAACCATTCAAGGAAAACTTTTCTTGAAAGATCAAATTGCAACGGAGTTGAATTCCCTCCTGGACAAAGGTGTCGTCAAGGATGTCTATTTCACTAGTTTTGTAGTTCAATAAGACGAACTATCACACTAAGGATGGACAGCGATATGAATAGCACACGGCCATGGATGAGCGCCATAGGGCTCCTTTTTTTTATTTTTTCTTCTACTCTACAAGCTGAGAATCTAAAAATAAAATTTCCAGTGGAAAAAATCACGCTTAAAAATGGGCTCACTGTTTTGCTTCATGAAGATCACAGCATTCCAATGGTGAGCTATCATACTTGGTATCGAGTGGGCTCTAGAGATGAACAACCAGGGGTGACTGGGGCGGCACATATGTTGGAACACATGATGTTCAAAGGGGCCAAAATATACACAGGCAAGCAATTCGACGCAATTTTGCATGGCAATGGCATCCAAAATAATGCTTTCACAACGGATGATTACACTGGATTTTATGAAAATTTGCCCAGTGCGAAATTAGAGCTTATTATGAAAGTTGAAGTTGATCGGATGAAGGATCTAGCTTTGCAACCTGAAGATCTAGTATCTGAATTGCAAGTCGTGGGTGAAGAACGTCGCTGGCGTGTTGATAATAATCCGCCATCACTTTTGCGCGAGGTGATGATGGATAAGCTGTACGAGGTGCATCCTTATCACTGGCCGACCATTGGTTACATGAAAGACATTCAAGCCTACACAGTTGCAAAACTTCGTCATTTCTATGAAACCTTTTATGTTCCTAACAATGCGGTGTTAGTGATTGCAGGTGACATTAATATTCCAAAAACAAAGGAGCTCGTAGCGAAATATTATGGAGCTCTTCAGTTCAAAGCTCTTCCTGAACGAAAGTATCCTCAAGAGCCAGAATCCACAAAAGAAAGAAGAGTTGAAACGACCGGCGAAGTGCAGACCACCACAGTGGCGGTGGCTTACAAAGGTGTCGAGTCAGGGCATCCCGATGGCTTTGCTCTTGATCTATTGGCTAATATTTTAGGAAGCGGTCCTTCGAGTCGTTTATACAAAAAATTAGTTTATGAAAGTCAAAAAGCGAGTCAGGCTGGCTGCTATGATTCTACCTCGGCGGATCCTGGATACTTCCTCTTAACGGCTTCCATGATTCCCGGTCAAAAATCTGCTTTTGCTGAAAATGTTTTTGCACAAGAAATAAAAAAGCTACAAGAAAATCTGATTCCTGAAAGAGAATTGGCAAAGGCAAAAAACCAAATCATGAAAGAATTTGTCGATGCTCTTCAGACCATTGATGGTCGTGCCGAATCCTTGGCTTTAAGCGAAATCGTGCAAGGGGATTATGGTAAAATATTTACCGATCTTGATAAATATCAGACGGTCACGGCTACCGACATTCAGCGTGTTGCAAAAAAATACCTCATTCCCCAGCGTCGATTGACAGCCGTGCTTAATCCTCATTCTTCGAATCATTAAGGAGCTTCATTATGATTAATCGTTTAGTGATTTTATTTCTTTTACTGGTTGGTGTTAGCTGTGCGCAAAAACCAAAGCAGGAAATAACGACAGGTTCTAACGGAGAGGCCTCAGGGAATTCGAATTTAGAGCAAGTTAATTTTCAGATGAAAGAATTTCAAGAGACAGTCTTGTCAAATGGGCTGCGTCTCATTCTAGTGCCAGATCAAGCTCTTCCTCGAGTTAGCATTGGCGTGATTGTGAAAACAGGCTCTGCTGACGATCCAGTGAATAAATTGGGACTGGCTTCTTTCGCGAGCACAATGTTGGAAAATGGAACGAAGAATCGTTCCGCCACGAAATTAGCTGATGATTTTGGACAAATAGCTTCGGAGCTGGGCTCGATCGCGGGCAGTGATTATACTTATGTGTCATCCAGTTCAATTAGCACTGAAAAAGAGAGGCTTCTTGAATTATTTGCAGATTCACTTTTGAATCCGGCTTTTGAACAAAAAGAAATCAATCGTGAAAAAGCTCAGGTGCTTTCGGGTATTGAAAAACGCCAAGACAATCCGTCTCATTATGCTGACTTGTTAATAACAAAAGAAAATTTTGGCACTCATCCTTATGGACATTCTGGCTCAGGAGAGCTTGCTACGGTGAAGTCAATCAACAGAAAAGACATTCAAGATTTTTATGCAAAATATTATTCTCCTCAAAAAAGTATTTTATATCTGACTGGGGCCTTCGACAATGCCTTCGTAGAAAAAGTAAAAAAAACTTTTTCGGTTTGGAAAGGGAACTCGGTAGCGACTTGGGCCAGTATTCCGTTCAAGCCGACAGTGTCCGAAGGAGTTAAACTATTTACTAAACCTGAGTTGAAACAAGCACAGATTCGTTTCGCTGAACGAGGAGTTAAGCGGACAGATCCTGATTATCTGGCTTTGAAATTGGGAAATTTAATTCTAGGTGGCGATTTTGTTAGTCGTCTTAATCTACGAGTGCGTGACGAATTGGGGCTCACTTATTCCATTCACAGCGATTTAGATGCGCGAATGGATTTTGGTTCTTTTGATATTTCCACTTTTTCGCGTAATGAAAAAGTCGGAGAGACGATCGCCGAAACTAAAAAAGTTCTGCAGCAATTTACTGAGAAAGGGGTGCTGCCATCTGAATTAGAAGCGGCCAAGGCCCTTTTGGCAGGGCAATTTCCAGCCGCGATCGAAACCACTGACAAAATGGTTCATAATTTGTTGTTGCTAAGAATTTACGGTGTGAGTGATGATTATTTGAAAAAATTTATTTCAAATTTGAACGCGGTTACGCTTGAACAAGTAAATAAAGCCATCAAAGATCATATTCATCCAGAAAATTTTAAAATTATTGTCTATGCCGATGAAGCAAAGGTTTTGGAACAACTCAAAACCTTGGGAAAAGTTGACGTGGTCAGAGTGAGCAGGAAAAAATAAGGTGTTTTGTTTTGTAAGTGCCTGATGAATATTTTACTCTTGACGGAGTGGCAGCTGGCCGAGATCCTTTTGTTTAAGTAAAGTTTAATCCAAAGGAGATTTATGAAAAAACTTTTCACTTTCGTTTCACTTTTGATTATTTCGATGGCCGCTTTTGCAGGTCCAGATGCAACCATGCAGGCTGATAATCAAGCCATCAATACGGCTTGTACTGCGGATGCTCAAACTGCGGGTTGCGGAGGAGAGGTTGTTGGAAAAGGTTTATTGAAGTGCCTTTTTAAGTACAAAAAAGCAACTCCATCATTCAAGTTTTCAGACGCTTGCAAAGCGGCTATGAAACAACGGCATTCGGATAAAGAAGCTGGGAAGTAGTCCTTAATTATTTTTTTCTTGATTTCAAGAAGATATAAGCTCCCAAGGCAGCAAGCACGATGGCCAATAGGAGGAATAAATTCTTGGTATTTCCACTTCCGCCTGAGCCATTGTTGCCTTGTTCTGCGTTTTCACCAGCTAGCAAGTCTCCGGGCATGGCTTGGCCAATGGCAGACCCAAGTTGTTCGGTGCTCGGGCGTACACCGCTGTTTTGCTGATTCAAAAGATCTTTGGTGGCAATGACGCGCAGACTTTGAACGGCTTTGAAAAAGTCCTGACTGTATTTTGAATAGTAATCTTTGTAGGCACTACAGGTGAATAAAATTGCGATACGATTATCTTTAATTGTGGCAAGGTAGCGAGTGTAATAGTTCGGTACTTCGCTCGCCATATGAAGACCGTCGATCCAAGGCTGTTCATTGATTTGGACTTTTTTTGGAGGATAGACTACTTTTGATGTCACACCTGTTGCGCCTTTATAAGAAGTCGCTTGCGGAAGGCTAAGATGACCGGTGTAAGCATCGTAGGTATCCATTGGTCCCACTTCTTTGGCGGTGAGAACAATGATGGCCTCTTTAGATTCTTTGTCCGTAGAAGCGCGACAAATCCATTCGGTATTTTCTAAGACGCATTTCCAAGCGTCAGGTACTTCAAAAGAGAGGTAAGAGTTTCTCCAGACTTTAGCCATGGAGGTCGATGAAGCAAAAACCAGAAAGAGTGCAATAAAAGTTTTTTTGAAACATAATTTTCTATTTTCTATTTTCATAAGAAAAATCCCTTATCGTGTGTTTATCCGCGTTCCTTTGCTTGCAAAAAACTTTGATCAGGGAACATTATATGTAAACATTTTGGATAATAACAAGGGGGAATCTTCGCCATGCTGAACCTTTATCAACTTCAGTCCTTCGTCACGGTCATTAGTGAGGGCAGCATGACGGGTGCCGCAGATAAATTATTTCTTACTCAGCCGGCGATCAGCCAACAAATCAAAAATCTTGAAGATGAGTTGGGAGTGGAATTGCTCGTTCGAGGAGTTCGACAAATTCGCCCGACGCTTCAAGGTGAAGTGCTTTTTGATTATGCAAAAAAAATATTGCAACAGACCCAGCAAGCAGAAGTTGCTGTTAAAACCATGGGCACGGCATTGAAAGGCCAAATTCGTGTTGGGACTTTGAATTCCCTTGGTGTGCAATTGATCAGTCCGATCGTTAGTCGATTATTAAAATACAATCCCAAGCTTCAAATTAAAATTGATTATGATCTTGGTGAAAATTTAATTCGTGCTTATAAAAATCAAGAGTTGGACGTTGTTATCTTGCCAGAAACGGATCGACAGTACGGAGTTCATCTAGAGGCAGAAAAAAGATTTTTAATGAAAGAAGAAATGTGGTTAGTGGGATCTGGTAAAGAGACCGACATGCCCTCGAATATTTCATTGGCCGAACTGGGGCGCTATCCTTTGATTACTTTTACCAAAGAGTATCCGCTCTTCTCGGAGATGTTGGAGAAATCCTTACAACAAGTTGGACTTAAAATGGAGCCGGCTTTTGAGTCAACCAATGTTGGTACTTTAAAGCGGGTGATCGAATCCGGCTTAGGCTGGGGCTTTTTGCCTGCGCTGACAATTAAGAAGCAAGTCAAAATGGGCCGACTGAATCGTGTCCACGTCAAAGACCTTAGCTTTGAAGTTGATTTTTTCTATTATCAACGGAAAGGCTCAGAAAAAATTGTGGACGTTTTTTTTCAAGCCCTGCAAGGGCAAGAACGTTCTTGATCAAGGTTGAGTTTTCATAAGTCGAGAAGCCATCTGTGATTTAATCTTCACTCACTTACTCGAGCTTAGAATGAACTTTGAATGCCTTCGCGACTTATGAGGTCAGATTTTTTCCTCGTTGGCACGCAGTGCACTCTTCTCATAAACTGAGAAACGGTCTTAACTCGTATTGGGAATTCGATCGGCTCTAAAAACTTGAATTTCTTTTAAGTAAGTTTGAATTAAATCTAAAGCTTGTTTTTTTTTCCGTGCCAACACATGAGAATAAGGACGGAATTTCCAAAAACGCTTTTGTCGAAGTTTGGCGCAAGCTTTTTCAGCGTGTAACATTCGGCGTGCCACCAGACCGGTAAAAGTTCGTAAGAAGTTAATCGTTAAAGAACGACTCTTTGATTTGAAAAAAATCTGAAGTTGTCCGCGCTCGATGATGAAGTTTTCTAATTTCACTTTCGACTTATGCTTTTCTAGCACTTTTAAAATTTTCAGCCGATTACTTTTCTGCAAAAAAGATCGATGACCGATAGCCATATCCGACCGAAAAACGAAATGCATCGATTTCGATGTTGAAATCGGACGATGAGATTTGGCGTTGCTTGATTTAAGCAAAGTACCGCCAAATTCATTGATAATGAATTCAGGTTTAAGCAGCTCTTTTTTCATAGTCCTTTCATTGAAATCGGTTGAAGTTGCCCGATTTCACCGGTTTGACCACTCGGATTTCACCAATTTGACCACCCCCATGTGGTGTTGGCGGACCGAAGGGACGCTTGGTTCTAGTTTTCGCCTTCGTTGGATTCAGTTGTCAATCGCTTCT
>CAIYID010000056.1 GCA_903926205.1 uncultured Bdellovibrionales bacterium | reverse complement strand
GATATGCAAAAGAGGAAAGGGAAGCTCCGAAGGATAAAAGGCTTTTCGTGCTATATGAAGCAGGACCGAGCTATCTTTGCCCATTGAATATAACATAACCGGAGCTTCCGCATCGGCGACGGCCTCTCGAAAAATATCGATACTTTCTGCTTCCAGCATATCTTGACACTTAGTCATTTGAAAACTCGCCCTTTTACCAGAACTATTTACTGGCGCTCATCGAGGCGTCGACCACCCGCTAAACCAAGCGGGCCAAGGTTGATCCAAAAAACAAGAGCTATTCAGCAACACAGCCAAAGTATTCTTAGTTTTTAACACATCTTGCTCCGTCGGCGCTTCAGAAGAAAAAACATAACCATGATAAGCCGAAGCTCTCCAGGTAATCTCTTTCTCTTCTTTAACCTCTCTGACTCCAGTGACTGTTCCTCCTCGAGATAAAAAGAGTGAGGTTAAATAATCATCGCTCAGTAATACTTTTGAGAACAAGTTAACCAAATGGATTTCAGACATTTGATAGGAAGATTGAATTTCGGAAAAACCAATCACCTTAAAATCAGTTCCGAAACGACGTGCAATTTCAAAATAAAATTCCATATGAAACGCAGAGGCATCCTGAGCTGTCGCTTTAAATCTTGCAGGAAGAAAAGCCAGCTTTTGTACCGATGGATCGAGGCCTTTCAGATATTTTGAAGCGGCATCTAAGTCAGATTCGAATTCTTCTTTTACGACAGTCGTCGGTACCGCCAAGCCGCAAAAAATAACTTTCTTGATCTCCGCCGAAGTCTCTAGCCTAACGATTTCCCAGTAATTCACTTTTGAATACCAGGCTTTTGGCACTACACCTTTCCACCGAGCATCAATAAACAAAGTTGAGGAGAGCGCTCCCGGTTTTGGAAAGCGTTTAAAAAACCAGAGAACGCCAAAAAAGCCATCTCGTACAAACCAATTCGAACTTTTTTTAAGTAAGGATAAATCCAGAACTTGCATTAAAAACAGAACGGGCAGGGCATTATATACAGTCGAAGCGAAAGGCCAATGAAAATCAATAAGATGCTGCAAATCAGAAGATACGGGCAGATTAAATTGATTTTTTAAAAAGGGGTGATTTTGAATCCAATCAATCAATTCGGTGTTACCTTCGACATCTTCATTCGCTTGAAAATGAAGAACTTTCCCTGCACCTATCGAGCTCAAATCACTTGTGTTTTTTTTTTCATTTTTTTGTTTTTCTTGCAGTCGTTTTATTCTCATGCGAAATTTAAGCATATCGAAGTCTTGCGAAGCAAATACAAATTGAAGTGAACGCCTCTATTTTTAACTGCCGCAGCAAGCTAAAATAGATACTCAGCAACAAATGATCCCTGAAAAATTCATCAAATTGTCGAGACTAGAATTTCAGGAACTTTTACTTAAAATCGAATTTTTCGGCCGCATTGAGGCCTCCATTGCCTCAAACTCAATGGAGCCTCTGATTATGACTACCAACCGATTGATATTCCCATTAACAGAAATCAAATTCTTGGATTTTTAAGAATTAAAATTCCTTTTAAGTATGTTTTAAAAGTTTATTTTAAAGAAATTTTTAAACTAAACTAGTTTTTCTTGTGCTCGTTTTACCCTTGTGTGAACATTACAAAATGAATAAACAGAATCTTGTCTCTTTACTTAATTCTGAATCAACAACTTAAGGCTTGCGATGAAAATTGCTCTCGTCTATTCAGAAAAACTCCCTTTTTGGATTAGCAGTCAAACAATTAGATCAAACTTACTAGATGCGTATCTTTTGGCTTTTCCTAATGCTAGCGTCATTCCGACTGACTACGAAGGTGCTGGCAAAAGTCAATTCGTTCAAAAAATCACGCAAGGAAAATTCGATAAAATCATTTTTTTAGAATCGTCTCCAACGCCGCTTCAATTATTAAAAGAACTTTTCAATAAAAAAACTCCTTCGGCGAAAACTGAGTTTTATTTTCATATCTACGGAGACTTTACTCTTTTTACACCAGAATGGTTTTTAATTTTCAAAACCCTAAAAAAAGCCTATGTTAAAATTCTACTCGCTAGCCCCGCGCAGATGGGACTGGTCTCAGAGTTTTTTCATAATAAGAAAAAATCAAATCTATTACTTTGTCCTTTTCCCATCAATTCTAATAACTTTTACCCAAGCCAAATTCGCGAAAAACTCAGGGAACAATTTGGTATCAAAAATGACGAGATCGTGCTTCTTTATTCAGGAAGAATTTCCCCACAAAAAGGCTTTCCCTTAATTTTGAAATGGCTCGATCGATTCATTAAGGAAACAGGAATAAGAAATATTCGGCTTCTTATCGCTGGAAACTTTGATGATTTAGGCACACCTTTTTGGGGCAAGGCTCATCCCATGGGCCTTTCCTATTTTTCTTTTCAAAGAACGCTTCAATCTTTGTCTGAACTTTCAGTCCATCAAGTTCAATATCTTGGCTTACAAAAAACAGCCGAACTTCGCAAAATTTGTGAACTTTCAGATATTTTCGTGAGTCTTTCAACCTATCATGATGAAGATTATGGTATGGCTCCTCTTGAGGCGATTTTTTGTGGCTGCTCGGCCTTACTTTCTTCTTGGGGAGGATTCAACTCCTTTGGTGATCTCCCGAGTGATGTCAAATTTTGCACCGTAAAAATTGGCCCGAAAGGACTCGTTATGAGTTATTCTTCTTTTAAGAAAGGGCTCACGACTTTAATCACGCAAGCCATCAAAAAGCCACAACTTCGCGGAGAAAGGATCATTCGTTACCAAGATTCCTTTTCTGTTAAAGCTTTGAGCCACTTATTACTAAAAATTCACAAGACTCCGGCAAAAAACTTAGCCAAACTAAGTGTTCTTTTTGAGATTCATTCGAAAAAAATACTACTGATGCGACAAGGATATTCTCCTTACCAATCGCCCTCGTCGGAAGATCCGCTTTACCATCGACTTTATCGTCACTACACTCAAGTACAACGATAAAATAAGTATCAAAACTCTTTGATCGGATGCTATGATCCAGGGGCTTTGAGGGAGTTCGCTTGACTTTAGAAGAATTAAAAATCTACTGGTTACAAACAGAAGGGCTAACTTTAGCAAATCTTAAATCACGTTATCGCGGGACGTGGACAGGGTTTATTTGGACGATCCTCAATCCATTAATTATGTTTGGTGCCCAAAGCTTTGCTTTTAATTACATTCTAAAAATTCAAATTCATAATTACAGTCTCTTTTTGCTTTCAGGATTATTACCTTGGCTTTTTCTCAATCAAACAATCGAAATGGGAATGGGCACCCTCCAGGCCAGCGGTCGTCTGCTTAAATCATTTCCCATTCATCCTTTTGTGCTCATTTGCGCAGTCGTCATCGAAAACTTTTTTAATTTTTTTGTCGCTTTTGTTGTGACCATTCTTCCTTCAATGTTTTTGCTTGAAATTCCCATCTTATACATTTTACTCGCGCCTCTCGCCTTTTTTTCACTATTTATTGGTACCATCACTCTCACGAGTCTCGCCGCCATCGCTAATGTTTTTTATCGCGACTTGCGGTTTATTTTAAGATTTATTTTATCCATATCATTTTTCTTCACTCCGATTTTTTACGATATCTCGATCGTGCCCGTAAAACTTAAATGGATTGTTTCTTTCAACGTGTTTTACTACATGATTGTTCCCTTTCGACAATTACTTCATGAGCAAAATTTATGGTCATTCGCCACTGCAATTGTTGAAGTTTTCTTTATTGATATCGGCTTGATTGGATTAACTTTTTACTATTGGAAACGAAAACGCAATGAACTCTACTCAAGACTCTAAAAAATCCAACCAAAAACTTATCTTACGCGGTCGTAACGTCAATTTTGTCTTCTTCGCAAAGACTTACAAATTTGTCACGGTTCGCGACATGATCGCTGAATTAGCAAGAGATCCAATGGGTACCCTGCTCAACGAAAGCGATAGAGTCCATATTCTTAATGATCTTAATTTTGAAATCAACAACGGTGACCGTATTGGAATCCTCGGTGTTAATGGAGCCGGAAAAACAACTCTTTGTCGATGCTTGGCCGGACTTTATAAATCTCGAGGAACGATTGAAACTTTTGGACATAAAATTCGTGCGGTTTTTGATACTTCAATGGGAATTCAACCCGAGCTAACTGGCCGTGAGAACGCAAATCTTTTGCTGAAGTTTATGTACCCCGAGTTTTATAGTGAGCATGCGAATATGCTGCAAGAAATCTGCGATTTTTCAGAGCTCAAAGAATTTTTAGATATTCCCTTCAAAGACTATTCCAATGGTATGCAGGCGAGGCTCTGCCTAAGTCTTATCAGTTCAAAACCTGCCGATTTACTTATCCTTGATGAAGTTTTTGATGGCGCTGATCAATTTTTTAGAAAAAAAATTTCGATACGAGTACAAGACTTAATTAAGCACTCAGGTGCGGTGCTTTTTGTTAGTCACTCGGTCGATCAAATTTTACAAATCTGTAATCGCGTTTGGTATCTGAAGGATGGTCAAATTATTTTCGATGGTCCACCTGAAAAAGGCATTCAGCTTTACCATGAACTCGGACAACACCAAGGCCTTGGTCACCGCTTTGAGTAAAAATAAGATTATTTGCTAAGGCTTTTCTCTGCGTGAAGAAGAAAAATCATAAGTTAAACAAAGGTAAATTCCTACCAGGATTCTTTTTACAAAAGTCTGCACCAAACCCGACAAACTATCCAAGCGAAGACGATATTCAATCATTTGAATGTTTCCATAACCAATAATTGTTCGTAGAAAGAATCCGCTTCTTTTGAAAAAAGTTTCCGGCACTAGAATTCGATCAACTGAAACCATACCAATTTGAATATTTGGAATTAAAATTTTTAGCTTTTGCGGATTCAAAGCTTTTTCTTTTTTGATAAAGTTAATCTTTTCTAAAATCAATTCACCTTTTTTTAAGGAAAACGGAAAGCTCAGTGAATAAAATTGTCCTTTTTTAATCAGCACAAATTCATCGGTCCAAACACGACGCTGCCTTTGAGCTGCGTCAAGAGCCGCCCATGATTTTCCAGAATGAGGGGGGCCTTCAAAAAGACAAACCCCTGCTTCTTGCTCAAAAATAGCGGCATGCAATCGTACATATCCGAGAGCCTCCCATTCTTCTCCGAGAGCAGCCAACAGAACTTTAAAAATATCAGCGTACTGTTCCGCAGGATTATTTCTTAGACCGATGGCAATTTCTAAATTTTCGTTTTTTCTTCGAAATGAGACCCAAAAATTTTCTCTAAAAACCTGACGGCGTGAAATGCCAATAATAGTTTGTTTTCCTAGGAATTGACGACGACGAATGGACTCCCACCGGTTTTTTTTTAGCGTGAATAGCTTAATCCTGACCTTCCGCCTTTCAGTTGTTGGGACAAAACTGCAAGTCCAACCAAAGTCTTCCTCGAGAAGCTGCCGAAACTCTAAATGCTTGCGAAAAAGCATTAGGACTCGAACCTCATAAATTTGCAGAATATATTGATCCACCAATAACCGCCAGCTTGCGCTATTTTATAAGTGTGCTACTTTCAACACTATACAACATGGAAAAAATATTAGCCAGAGTCACCATAATTATCGATCAATTCCGCACCAGCGATCAAATTCAAAAAACAATTTTTTTTATTGGATCTTTTTTGATTTGTTTGGCGCTCTATTGGAAAACCCTCGTAGGACTTCCGATCTGGGATGATATCAATTTATGGTTCAATGACCCTACCCTGACCACAGCTTCCACTGATTTTTATTGGTTTCTGAAGTATAATTGGCCACTCACCGCACTTTATCAAAAGTTGACCTTTAGTCTCTGGGGCTATCAATTTCAAAATTACCATATTCTTAGTCTGTTTTTTCATATGATCAACTCACTGCTGGTGTACAACATCTCTGTAGAACTGCAGTGGCCCAAACCTCGATGGATTTTTTTGCTTTTTTTGTTCCATCCCGCCAGTGTGATTGCGGTGAGCTGGATGATTCAAATAAAAACCATTTTGTGTTTTTTATTTGCTGCTCTCTCTTTTCTTTGTTTTTTAAAAGGTCTCGTGCAAAAAAAATGGTTTGTGCTGTCTATAGTTTTCTTTTCCATTTCCCTTTGCACAAAATCAGCATCAATTCCTCTGCTGTTCATACTTTTTATTCTCACTCTGAAAAAAACCAAAAAACCCCTTCTTTTTATCTGGCTTCTACCTTTTTTGGCGATTGGAGCAATTGGTGCATTTCGACTTCTCAACAGTCCGGTCACTCAAGAGGGAATGCTAATGGCAATGACGACTACCTCAAAATCGGAAACAGCAACTGAAATTCAAGGCGATAAACTTTTAACCAAAAATATTAACATGCCTTTATTCAGCGGGCTTTTAATAACTAAAACACTCAGTTATTACGTTGTGCAAACAACTCTGCCTCTTTCGATTTATCCGGTTAAAGGAAGATTTGATAACAAGATGGATTTATCAAATTGGTTTCGTTTGCTGGCCCTTGTCTTCGCTCTTTTTTTTATTTGGAAATATGGATTAATGGGAATATTTTTCGGCGGTTGTCTTTTGCTCTCACCATTCCTGGGAATTATTCCTGCTCCTTATATGAGTTCATCTTGGGTGAGCGACCAACATTTGTATTTGGCACTTCCTGTATTTTTAGCCCTTTTGATAAGCTTTATCGATAAAATAAAAACGAACCTCAAAAGTTCTGCTTTGGTTCTGTTTTTACTATTTTTTATTTACCAATCCTCTGTCGCCACAGAATTCTATAAAGATGAAATGACGTTCTTTCAAACAAGTCTTCAGGGTGATCCCACAAATGTGACCATCGCAAATAATTTAGCGGTCTCATACATAAGAAATAATGAATTAACTCAGGCTCAGCAAATTATTAAAAATTTCCTAGAACAAAACAAAGGCTCGGAAAAAATGGTGAATGATCCCTACTACCCAGTTCTACTTGAACTTCAGCAGGCGCTTGAAAGTAAATCCAAGGTAGATAATAAATAAACTTTTTAACATCCAGAAGAGCCTTAAGGGCAGACTGCAGATTTTGTAACATTTGTAGGCAAATGACCATAAAAAGCGGCCCAGTCTCCGTTACCAGCCTTCGCAGGAACAAAAAGCACTGAACCTGTACTATTAATAATTTTGTAAGTAACCCCGTCCTGCGTAATACAACAAGAGTGAACTCCGACTCTGCAGCCGTTATTACCTGTTGTTAGGATGCAATCAGGCCCTACTCCCGAACATGTCGGTGCCGCCGCCCAGGCGAAGTATCCAGACATTGAGGCAAATAAAATTAATAATGTCGCCTTCATCATTGCTCCGTATTTGTCAAACTACTTGGAGATCGATTCAGTTTCAAACTACTTTCAAGCGCATTGAGGCGATTATTAAGTTGATCAAGGTTCACATTCGTTTTTTCCAGTCGATTTTGCAGAGCCGCAATCTCAGCCTGCTGGTTTTCGATAATTGAGTCCTGCTCTTTTAACGCCTGAACCAGAAGTGCCGTAATATTACCATATTTTACCGCTTTCATGCCATCTTCTTTGGTCACCACTAGATCAGGCTCAATTTTTTCAACTTCTTGGGCAATAAATCCCAATTCGGGAAGACCTGATTTAATCCAATTGAAGTAAACCCCAACCAGAGCTTTCACTTTTTCTCGGGCGCTCTCAATTGGACGAATATCTTTTTTCAGCCTTCGGTCTGAAGAATATACGAATGAAGTGCCGGTGAAGGTACCACCAGTGAAGTTGCCGGTTCCAGTGATACTATTTGCACCCATCGCGATCGCACCTGACATCGTTCCGCCGGAAAGAGCTAAGTCAGAGCTCGCATGGCCAGTGATACTGATCGTTGGACTATTGGTCCAAGTAGGGGCTGCCGCGCCATTCGCTTGCAAAACATAGTTCGCAGTTCCGGCCGCAAGCAAAGCCGTCGTACCTGCAGCAGAT
>CAIYID010000055.1 GCA_903926205.1 uncultured Bdellovibrionales bacterium | reverse complement strand
GTAAACTGCGACGACTTCGTGGCGGAAAGGAGCAGATGAAAATATTTATCAATACATTGAACGGATTTGACTCTGAACAAAAGGCGGCCTAAACAACAATTGAGCCCGGCCGAACTCTAACGGCAATCGGGACAAGTCCTGGATCTTTTCAATATTCTTGATCACCGATTTAATGTTTTCGAAGCCGCGCACGAGTCTGAAGTTGTCTTCAGCTTTTAAAAATACTGCTACCAACCAACGCTCGGCTAACTTTTTCTTTCTGTTTTTCCCTCGATATTCTGGATTATAGTTTTTAACATTATGTTCGCGATGTCTCACTGAAGAGAATAAATTTTCAATTCCATTCGTCGTATGTAACGCTTTGTAAAGGTCGCCAGTTATATTCAGCCGATGCAGCGTTAGCAGCTCTGGCATCGCCTCGCGCAGCGATCTAGCCGCCGACATATTCATCGTCATCAACTCTTTTTCAAGCGCTTCCAGCGACTTTAATGCATCTTCGTATTTCACGTGTGATAAAGCTTTTTTATAGAGATGATGGACTCGATCTCGATACTTTTTTGCAACGTGTTTTTGGATATTTCGGTCCTTATGGATCGTGCAACGCTGATGCAATAATTTCTTTCCAAATTTGTCTTTCAACGTTTTTATTATTCCTTTACCACCGTCGGTAATAAAAATAATTTTTGAAGTCAATTTCAACCCGCGATTTTCTAAATCGCTCAAAAGTTCTTTGCAAATATCATTGTTTTCAGTCGCGCCTTCCCAGTAACCTAAAACCATTTTTCGGCCTTCAGTTGAAATTCCAAGTGCAGTGATAAACGCAACCCCTCCGCGGTGAACCGTATCCAGCATCATCGCAAAAACTTCAAATTTTGATAAATCTCGACTTAAAAAATCTTTTAGTTGTTTCGCCGTGGCTTCAATAAAATGTCGTGATATTGAAGATGCCGACACGCCAAACGCGTTCGCTGCATCTTGCACGGTTTCGTGATAGCGCCGACCAGAAAGACCTGACATGATTTTCGTGAGCATTTCTTCACTGAACTGGCCACGTTGTTTCAGCTTTTCGTAGCTTGGTAATTTAACTTCCTGGCCCATGCTTCGAAGTCTTGGCTTCGACACTTTGACTTTTTGATCTCCAATAAAAACTGAGCCTTGCTGATGCGCCCATTTATAAATTCCATCTTGCGGTAAATAATCAGGTCCTGAGATGTTTTCTCGATCCATTAAAAAAATGGATTCAACGATCATTTTACCAACTTCTTGATTCAACATGTCGACGGATCGCTTACCCCAGTCGATTGTTTGTGCAATTTTCAAATTAAAATCATTTGCACCGAATAATTGTTGGATTTGTTTTGCGGATTGCTTTCTTTGTTTGGTAACTGTCTTCATGAGGGTGGCCTTTCTTTTGTTAAGCAGTGGAAATAATTCCACGAAAGGTTGGCGCCCTCAACTTTCAACTAGATTTAAAATTTCTCCTCCCATGGCTTTAAAAAAATCAACCTGAGGTACAAGCACACGATCACTCATCTTAAGATAGGTATTGTAAAAGGGAGCTACATAAATTTCACTTTTCTTGTCAAAAGTCGAAATATATTGCACGGATCTGTCGAAAAAGACATTTGCATCTGAGAAATAGTAAAAACCAACAGAGGACAAATTAGAAATCCTATTTTTTTCGGTAACTTCAACCAATTCAGATTTGTTATTTGCTTTGCAGAAAGACCAGGCGTCACCGGACTCGATAGAGCAAGGGATGATGCCTTTGACACTAGGATCCCGTGTTAAGGGAATAAAGTCCGCGCATTTAAAATAGCTGTCACAATTGTAAATTGCAATTTCTGAGTAAGGTAGGCAAAAATCTTTTGCCAAAAGAGCAGTCTCAAGTTGACCCCGGGTTAAACCGTCAATTTCATGAAAGATAATATTAAAAAATGGGAATCTATTGTTTAGATTTTCAAGAAGTAATTTTTTTAAATTCTGTTTCTTTTGGGTCAGAATTATAATCCGATCTTTGGGGTGTTCGTAGTCAAAGCTTCTGAGACTTTTTCGACTGCTGCATTAGATAACACTTTCACATCCTAAATTCAAATTTTTGTTTTTGCTTTTTCTCCTTTCTAGGGTTTCAATTTTAAGTTGGGCTCGGGCCAATCCTCCAAATTAAAGATCAGTACGAAGCTCAGGTGACAGGCAAGCATAAGCAATGGCCGCGTGCGATCAAAGAGCGGGTCTGCGTATTGATGGAAAAAGGTTTGAGCATTCGAGTGGTCGCCGACAAAACTGGACTCTCGTATCACACGGTGTCGTCATGGATTCATGGGCCATATAAAAAACCATTCCGTGAAATTGCTGTTGTAGACAATACGCGGATATCAGTAATGGTTACTCAAAAGCCCACAACAGTAACGGTTGCGAAAAAATCGAGTGCCGTTACGGATACTAAAAAATCCATAGCCATTAAAACTCCAGATGGTTTTTTGATCCACGCACATTCGTTGGCGGACGTACTTTTGATCATTCGTGGCTTGACCAGCCGGGAGTTTTGCACATGCGTTTCGAGTTCCACACCGGCAACTTTTTTTGCATGTGGTTGAGCTTTAAGAATAAAACCTCCGGCACCACAGCCAAAATCGAGAAGACGTCGATTCGGCAACATGGATCTGATTGAATCTAAGCGACGTTGGTCATCAATTTCTGTCTCCTGAGGCCACTGATCTATTGGAAGAATATTTTCTTCGTGCATACCAGAGTTTTCATAGTGTTGTTTTTTGATATGTTCTAAAGAACTCAGCATAACCAATCCACAGCTTTCGCACTCAAGGATTTGTAAGGATGGATTGTCTCGAATAGTTCCTTTGCGTGTGCGAAACTTTGCACAATCACACAAGTCGCATTTCATTTGGTATCTTCTTGTTTTTCATAATATGATTGAAGAGTCAATTCGTTATAACAGGGGCTTACTTTCTAAAATCAGAGAGTTGAAATAAGTCTGCCCCTGAGTGCTCAATAAAAAATCGCGGGCGTGTTGACGGTAATTTTCTTTTTCTGTTCTTGGCATTTCATTCAGAAATTTTGCTAATTCTTGTATGGATTGAAAGTCATCAAAAAGAATATAGCAATTCTTTGGAATATAATCTTGAATATCGGTGGCGCCTTTGTAAATCGGAATGACCCCTGCGTAGAAGCAATCAAAAATCTTTTCTGTGATATATCCCCGCATCAAAAGATTTTCAAAGCAAAGTGCAAAATCATATTGGGAATAGGTCTCATATTTTGAGATCACGGACCCATGATAGTTCTTCATAATTATTTTGTAGTTCAATAAATATGCCCAACTTAAGGCATTTCGAGTGAATAACTTCCCCCAACCTCTTCCGTACAGATCAGCAGGCATGTGGTTTCCGAGCTCAACAAGGCTTTGAATTCGCGCAGAATACAATTCCGTCTTGGTGAATCCACTTGGGCGGTGCAGTCCATTGATCATGACGATGGCTTTTTTGCGATTGGTTTGAGACCAGGATTTTTCGATGACCTCTGAAAAAGGTTGTGGCCAGTAAAGTTTTCTGAGTTTGCTGAGATCAACTCCTCCGAGGCTGTACCCGTCGCCCTCAGTGTTGTGAACATAAACCCGTTTAAAAAACTTTGTGAGCCGAGGAAGCTCTCGATATAAATGTGGTGCCACAAGCGGGGGCTCGAAAATAAAAAAACAGTCAAGGATCAGGTTTTCATTTTTTGAAAGTTCTTCATAATTTTGCAAAACACCCATCGACCAGTAAATATCAGAAGTCTGACTTGAGGTGTACTGATCGAAAGTTGTGACAGAAATATTTTGAGATTCTAAATGCTTTTTCAAGTGAATATAGGGAAGGAGACCACCGTCGCGGTTCAAGTTTGGGTCACTCTCATCAAACAACCTATTTTGATAATAAGCCTTATAGGCCGGATCAATGTAGAGGGTCATTTTGAACTCGGTTCTTTGATTTTAAATTTAAGATGATCATGAAGAAAATAGATGTTGAGCGCACAGTAAACAGCGAAGCCGATAAAGAACGAAAGGAATGTATTCGTGATATAATGGTGAGTCATGTTGAACAGAATGACGAGAATGATAATAAAGAAAGCAGTATGAAGGAGTTTCTTCAGTTTTACCTGCTTCAGCTTTTCACGGTAAAAGATGGCGTAAGAGAAAAGTGTGCTCAATAAACCAATCAATAAACTTGGTCCGATGGCATTGATCTGAAATTTAGAAATGAAATAAACAAGACTTATGATGGTGAGCGCGGGGCCAAGGACGCTAGGAAAAATGAGGTGTTTTGTTTTTTTATTAGCATGCCCTAAAAGTTGAAAAAGATTGTTAATAATTCGAAGGGTTTCGCAAGCTGCGCCCCACATGACATAAACAAAAACGTGCTCGTACTTTTCGGCCAAAAAGATTTTCACAAAAAAATCAGAGAAAAATCCCAGCATCAGACTTGTGGACAGAAGGGGGAAGAGCATCTTTTCAAGAAAATTGAGCCAGGCTTGATTGGCCGAATCAAGATTGATGTTTTTATAAAAACTAGGAAGAAAGTAGGTGTTCAAAATACTATCAACGGAGGCAAGAATGCCAGAACTGACGCTATAGCCAGTGGCAAAAAAAGCAAGGGACTCAAGTCCTAAATTTCGGTCAATGATAAATCGATAGCCCTGGGATTGGAGCCATCCGAATCCGGTCACCAAGGCAAGTGGAAGAGAAAATTTCAAAATACTCCTATAGTTCCCGAACTGAGGTTTTGAAAAAACCGCCGAAGAAGTGCTGCCATAGAGTTTTCGAATTTTATTGTACGCGAAAATTCCAAGAATGAGATTCCCTGAAATCATTCCAAGAAACCAGCCTTCGGCATTCGGAAGCAAAGATTGCGTTGCGATGAAGGACAACAAAATACTCAAAAGGCCGGTCAAATTTGAGAGGATAATAAAGGTCCATCTTTTTTCGATCAGATTAAAAATAGGAATATAGGTTTGGTTGAGCGTAACAAAGAGTATCCCAAGTGGCAAAATGGCGATAGTGAACAGGGTTAAGTTCGAGCTGAAAACACGAAAAGCAAAAAAATCAACCAGCATGACAAACGCACTTAAAATTGAAATGCCAATTAAATACCAATTAAAATTATTCAGATTTTGAATGAGGGATTCGCTTTTTATCCATTCGTGGGTTTGGCGATTCAAAAAGTGTCCGACGGGGCTAATGAGGTAGAGTACAAAAAAAGAAGTAATGGTATTGAATAAGATCCATCTTCCGTAATCAGCAGTTGAAAGAATATGTGTCGCTATTTTGAGGGAAAGGATGCTCACGACGACAGTGAAAATACGGCCAAGTGCAATCACGATCATTATTTTGCAAGTTCCTTTACAAGGCTTTCAAGTTTTTCTAGCATGTAGTTCATCTTTGCTTCATTCAGGAGGGGATGTACTCCTATCCAAAAAAGATCATTCATAATACGGTTCGTATTATCTAATGAACCATGAATCCTATAGTTGGCATATTTATAAGCAGGTTGTTTTGTGAGGTTGCCAGCAAACAACAAGCGAGTTCCAATGCGACTTTTTTCAAGCTTGCGCACGAGGGTCGTTCGATCAATTGAACTTTGAGTAAACAGCGGAAACCCAAACCAGCTTGGATTAGTCTCTGGGGTCGGCTCTACTGGAATTAGGTTTTTACTTAAAATGGGAGACTGCTTTATTCCTTCATAAAGATATTTCCAATTGGCGCGTCTTGCGGCAATAAATTGAGGTAACTTTTCTAGCTGAGAAACTCCTAGGGCTGCCTGCATGTCAGTGACTTTTAAATTATATCCGATATGGGAATATATGTATTTGTGGTCGTATCCCTCTGGAAGATCTCCGAGTTGCCACTCAAATCTTTTTTTACAAGTATTATCGACGCCGGGTTCGCACCAACAATCGCGACCCCAATCCCGAATACTTTCTGCAATTTTTTTATAGCGAGCATCTTTGCTAACCACGGCTCCGCCTTCGCCCATAGTGATGTGATGAGCGGGGTAAAAGCTAGCAGTTGCGTATTCTCCAAAGCTTCCTACTGGAGTGCCATTGATCGTCGAGCCAAGGGCATCGCAGCAGTCTTCGATAAGAAAAAGATTATTTTTTTTGCAAAACTCAGCGATGAGATCAGACCGAAAGGGGTTTCCAAGGGTATGAGCCAAGACCACGGCTTTTGTTTTTGGGCTAACCGCTTGATAAACTTTTTCTGGCAATGCGTTGATGGTTTCAAGATCCGAATCAATGAAAACAGGGACCCAGCCATTTTGAATAATTGGATTTACTGTTGTTGGGAAGCCTGCGGCTAAGGTGATAATTTCATCCCCACGTTGGAGGGGCTCTCTGTCCATTTTTTTTAATTCAGGAGAACCGAGAGCACTAATTGCAACCAAATTTGCGCTTGAACCACTATTGACCAATAAGCTTTTTGTCGTGCGATTAAAAAATTTTGAAAAGCTAGCTTCAAAATTCCTGGCATATCTTCCGGCTGTAAGCCACATATCTAGAGAGGAATCTACAAGGTGGGAAAGATCATTCGCATCCATTGATTTAGCGGTGACTGGAATATAAGTTTTTCCAGGAACAAATTCGGAATTTGCTTGGTTAAGGTCAAAATATCTTTTACTTAGTTTAAGTATTTCAGATTTAAGGTGCCCCAGTTCTGCCGAGCTGTTCATTGCATGATCCTTTAGTTGTTTAAGCGTTTATTGTGTAATACGATTTATGCGCGGAGGCAATCTTGCTCATAATTCAAGCTTCAAATGTTCATCAAGGTGGAGGACGTGTTCTTCTTGAGGAGATCATTCGGGCAATGATTGAGAGCCAGTCCTTACCGCCTAAAAATAATTCTGGCGTACCGAGTCATGAGCCTTTAATTTTGTTTGTTGATCGGCGATTTCAAGTGCTTCCAGATTGGGAACAAAAGCTGAAAATCATCAAAGTGTCCCCTTCGATACCAGCTCGATTGAAGGTTGAGTTTCTGATTAAAAAATGGGCAAAAGAGGGAGATCGTGTTCTTTGTTTTGGGAATTTACCACCATTATTTAAGCCCAAGGCAACGGTTTCCTTATTTTTTCAAAATGTCATTTTGTTCAAAGAGAATTCTTTTGTAAAATTTAAATTACGAACTCAAATAAAACACAAAATTGAACGAATTTGGATTCGCTATGGTTTGCGCCACGTTTCTCAAGTGGTTGTGCAAACTTTTGGAGTCCAAAGGACTTTTCAAAAAGAATTTAACTTTTCGAAAATTAAAATTCTTCCGTTCGTGAAATTGAAAAATTCCTCAGACCTTCAGATTTCTGCGAATAAAAAAAACTATGATTTTATTTATGTCGCATCCGGAGATCCGCATAAAAATCATCAAAAATTGGTTGATGCCTGGATTTTACTAGCAAAAGAAAATAAATTTCCAGTTCTTTGCTTGACCGTGGCCAATCATTATCAGGATTTACTGAAATATGTCTATCGAAAGAAAGAAGAATATAAACTCAAAATTTTTAATTTTGGCGAGAACTCCCGTGATGAGATATTGAATCTCTATAGTCAGTCTCACGCGGCGATTTACCCCTCCCTTTGCGAATCTTTTGGTTTGCCGCTTTTGGAAGCACGACAATATGGACTTTCAATTGTGGCAGCTGAACTTGATTATGTGCGTGATTTATTAGACCCAGCAGAGTCCTTCGATCCAAACTCAGCAGTTTCAATTGCTCGTGCCGTAAAAAGATTTTTACAAATTCAAGAACAAAAAGTTGAAATTTGCTCAACTGCTACTTTTTTACATGAGGTATTTACTAAAAAAGAAGAGCTAAAAAATATTCAGCATATGGAGTCAGGAGTTGAATGAAGATCTTAATTTTTGGAGCCGGAGGAATGGTCGGACATAAAATTTTTGAAGTTTTAACTTCAAAGGGTTTACCTGTTTATGGCACTTTTAAAAGATCTCAGACTGATTACAATCAAATTGATTTTTTTAAAAAAGCCATAAGTGAAAATAAAATTCTTGAAAATATAGATCTAAATCATGACGCGTCCTTATTTGGTGTTTTAGATAGCTTAAAACCTGACATTATTCTTAATTGCGTTGGAATCACCTTGCGTAAAGAAGAGATAAAAAATCTTGATTATTGTTTACGGATAAATTCTTTTTTACCGCATAAAATTCGCTGTTGGGCTGAGCAAAATAAGGCTTATCTTGTTCACTTTAGTACCGATTGCGTTTTTTCAGGCAAAGAAGGCCAATACATTGAGTCAAGCTATCCTTCGGCCAATGATAATTATGGCCGAACAAAATACTTAGGTGAAGTCATGGGGGAGTCTGCTTTGACATTGCGCGGAAGCATGATCGGCCGCGAACTCTACGGGAAAACAGAGCTTTTGGAATGGGCCTTTGCACAAAATGGAAAAACAATTAATGGATTTAGCAAGGCAATTTACTCCGGAGTCACAACGGATTTTATGGCTCAGTTGGTTCATCGAATCATCACGGATCGTGAACGACTGACTGGTATTTACCAAGTTTCATCTGCGCCGATGAGTAAGTTTGAGCTTTTAAAGAAATTAAATGATGCCTTTAAATTGAACATGACAGTGCTTGATGACTCAAGTTATGAATCTAGCAAGATTTTAATTAGCGATAAATTGAAAACGAAATTAAAAATCCAAGTGCCTTCATGGGACGCGATGATTGCCGAGTTAGCAAAGGAAAAATCAAATGTATTTTCAGGATAAAACTATTTTGGTCACCGGTGGAACGGGTTCCATGGGAAAAACCTTTGTAAAAAGGGTTTTAAGTGGAGAGTTGGGGATTCCTAGAAAACTCATTGTAATGTCTCGTGATGAGGGGAAGCAGCATCAAATGCGTGTTTCCTATTTACATGCAGGGAATTCAACAGATGAAATTATTTACAGAAACTTTTTAAACACCCTTGAATTTCGAATCGGCGATGTTCGCGATTATTCCGATGTTTGCCTTGCTCTTCGAGGCGTTGACATTGTTGTGAATGCCGCCGCCCTCAAGCAAGTCCCAACTTGTGAATATTTTCCTGCGCAAGCCGTGATGACCAACTGCATGGGTGCTTACAATATCGTTCGTGCCATACAAGAACATGACTACCCCGTACATACGGTGATTGGCATCAGTACTGACAAGGCTTGTAAGCCGGTTAACGCTATGGGCATGACCAAAGCCATTCAGGAAAGAATTTTTATTTCGGCTAATGTTTTAAATCCGAAAACAAGATTTTTATGTGTCAGATATGGCAATGTTTTGGCATCGAGGGGCTCCGTCATTCCACTCTTTCACGAACAAATTAAAAATGGTGGTCCAGTGACTATCACTCATGTTGAGATGACTCGATTTTTGCTGACGCTGAATCAAGCCGTCGATACGGTTTTTGCCGCACTTCGAACAGGCAATGCTGGAGAAATATTTGTTCCACGAGCCCCGTCCAGCAATATGATCGATGTGGCTAAGGCTTTGATTGGAGATCGGAAAATTGAGATCAAAGTGACTGGAATTCGTCCTGGTGAGAAGCTATATGAAATCATGGTCTCTGATGAAGAGGCTCCGAATGTTGTGGCTCGTGGTGACTATTACGTCATTCAATCGATGCTGCCGGAATTAAGTGTTCACCAAGATAAAGAGTCAAGAGTCCTTCTTAAAAAAGAATATTCATCAGCAGATTCAGTGCTTGATCAAAAGGGCACTTATGAGCTTTTGAAAAAGCACGGTTTGTTGGACATAAACGGTGCAAGTTTTGCTGCTAATGACGAACTATTGAGGTAATCCCACTATGAAAGTCATGACAATTGTCGGAACACGTCCGGAAATAATTAAACTCAGTCGAGTAATAAGTGCTTTAGATAAGTTCACAACTCATATTTTTGTTCATACTGGGCAGAACTATGACTATGAATTAAACGAAATTTTTTTCAAGGACCTGGAGGTTCGAAAACCTGATTATTTTTTAGGGGCCGCTGGAGAGACTCCAATTCAAACGATTGCTAATGTATTAGTGAAATCAGATGAATTAATGGAGAAACACAAGCCTGACGCCATTCTTCTTTATGGTGACACGAATTCTTGTTTGGCGGTGATTTCTGCTAAACGAAGAAAGATTCCAATCTTTCACATGGAAGCAGGCAATAGAAGTTTTGATCAACGAGTTCCTGAGGAAATAAATCGCAAAATTGTTGATCATTTATCTGACATTAACTTGCCACTGTCGGATCACGCTAGAAATTATTTGGAACGTGAAGGCGTGCCTCCAGAACGCATAATCAAAATTGGTAGCTGCATGAAGGAAGTGCTGACGCATTACATGCCAAAAATCGATAAAAGTGAAATTTTGCAACAATTGGATGTTGCAGTTGGAAATTACATACTTGTAAGTCTGCATCGTGAAGAGAACGTCGACTATGATGACAATTTGAAGAATATTTTAATTTCTTTGGATCTTTTGGCTTCGACTTATAAAAAGAAAATTTTCGTTTCTACACATCCAAGGACACAAAAAAGAATTGATTTTCTTGGATTAAAAAGTCAAAGCAATTTAGTTCAGTTTTTAAAACCGTTCGGATTTTTAGATTATAATAAGCTCCAAAAACATGCCTATTGTGTAGTTTCAGACAGTGGGACTATCACAGAGGAATCTTCTTTACTCGGAGTACCGGCAATTACAATTAGAAATGCTCATGAGCGCCCCGAGGGAATGGATATGGGTACTGTCATTATGTCTGGGACATCTCCTGACGATGTGGTTGCGTCAGTAAAAATAGCTGTTGAAACTAAGCGCGCAAAAATTATTCCGGATTACAATGTTGAGGATGTCTCCGAGCATATAGTAAAAATTATTCAGAGTTACACTCATTATGTGGATCGTTTTGTCTGGCGAAAGATGATTTAGATTTCAATTCTGCGAGAGCTTTTCGATCTCAATTTTAATTAAGATTTTTTAGAGCTCTCGATAAACTTTCGTCAACGGTTGAAATTGGTTTCCAATTGAGTAAAGTCATTGTTTTCTTGATATCCACTTCAAGATTCATAAGTAGTTGTTCGGAGTAATCCTTTTTGCCGATGAGAGTAAAACCAGCTTTCATCAAACCAACTGGTATGGGAAAGAGTCTAGCCGGTTCTCCAACCGCAACTCCAATTTTTAACGCTAGATTTTTTACACTAAGGGCCTCGCCATCTGAAGCTAAAAATATTTCACCAGAGGCCAAAGGGTGGTCTATGCACACTCGAATTAAATCATTAAGATTA
Organism: uncultured Bdellovibrionales bacterium; assembly: GCA_903926205.1. GTDB lineage: Bacteria > Bdellovibrionota > Bdellovibrionia > Bdellovibrionales > Bdellovibrionaceae > CAIYID01. The sequence continues at coordinate 6,984 of CAIYID010000055.1, read as the reverse complement.
TCAGTTGAAATAAAACTGCGTTTATTTTGAACCATACCAAATGGTAATAAGGTTTTGTTTTTAATTGCTCGTACCAGTCGCAAAAAATTAGCCTTAACTCCCGGCCCATAAATGAGAGGGGGTCTAACGATAACGACTTGAAATTTTTCTGGATCATGTAAACTCATCAGAACTTGTTCGGCCTCATATTTTGAAATTGCGTAAGGATCACTGGGATGAGGAGTGTCAGATGGAGAGAAGGGACTGTCTAAAGTGAATTTTCCATTCACTTTGATCGAACTTAAATAAATAAATCTTTTCACACCAGATTTTTTTGCGGCTTCAGCCAATTTTTTTGTACCAAGCACGTTTACAGTTCTAAAGGAAGTGAGAGCTTCGGACTCTGGGGCTTTCGTGACGTGGGCTCGGCCCGCGAGATGAATAACAACGTCTACGTTATTCAAAAGGGAATCCCATTCATCGAAAAATTCTAACTGATGATATAGTTTTCGATCTGCTGCAGTGACGTTGAAATTGTATTGCTTCAAAAAAGGAACAAGGTTTGATCCTGTGAAACCATTTGATCCAGTAACAAAAATGGATTTCATTTGAAAGACTCCAGTTCTTTCTCCAAGAGAGAAATAACTGTATTTTTATCGAATTCCTTTTGATAGCAGGAGAGAGCACGCGCCCCCATTTTTTTAATTTCTTCTTTTGAAAGTTTCGAAAGGAACAAAGCCGCTTCTGCCAACTTTTCGGGTTGGCTGGCTGGACAAGTGATGCCAGCTTGAGTTCTTTTGATAATTTCAGCTCCTTCTCCGTTGAGAGAGGCAAGTATAGGTTTTCCAGATGCCAGATAGGATTGAAGTTTTCCTGGTATGGTAATGCTGAATAGTTCGGTATCAGTGAGACTGATCAACAAAACGTCGGCTTTAGAAAAATAATAAGGCATAGATTCTATTGATTTTCTTCCGAGAAAATGGAAGTTTTTTTCGAGGCCAAGTTCTTTAATTTGTTGTTCGGCCCAGGATCTCATAAGCCCGTCACCCAGAATGACAAAATGTATGTGGGATTCTTTCTCTAAAATTTTGGCAGCTTTAACAATGGTCGGAAAATCTTGTGATGTTCCAATATTTCCAGCGAACATTATTATGAAACCACTGGGCAAACGAGAATCGTTAAGGTCTCCCAGTGGAGTTTTGGCGAAATCGTCAGACCATTGAGGCCAATACAGAAGTTTTTTTGAGGAGATACCAAGGGTTTCAATTTTTTGATAAAAACCTCGTGAAGTGACGAGCACGCGATCTGAATGATTGTATAAAATAAGCACAAATTTTTGAATGATTGAGAGAACTGTTTTATTATTGACCACTCCTGTGGCTTGTAAAGTTTCAGGCCAAAGATCAGAAACCCAAAAAAACAATGGAGCTCTTTTTAAGTATTTTAGTAGAACTCCAGGAATTCCAACTGTCACCGGCGAAGGTTGATAGACAAAAATTCTATCAAATTTTCCACGAACTAAGAAGGGCGCTAAACAAGAGGCCATAAAGAAATAGGAAAAATAGTTGAGGGCCAAACGAAATGATTTTTTAGGTCCTCGAGCGATCATTGGTACGCGAATGATTTTTATTTTACCAAATGTTTGATGATAAGGTCCTTTTAACAAACCAAAACCTTTAAAAAAAGCACCGGCTGGATAATTAGGAAGACCTGTGTAAACAGTCACATCATGCCCTCGCTCAGCAAGTTCGATACACAAATCATTGATTTTAAATTGTTCAGGCCAAAAATACTGAGTGACGATGAGAATTTTCATTTTGCCAAGTCTACTCTCTGAGTCAATGGGATGCAATAATTGCTAATGACTAACATCATCTCGAAGCAAAACCTTAAGAACAGTTCTGAATAAAATCTGGAGATCGAATAAAAATGATTTTTTGCGAAGATAATCCACATCAAATTGCACCTTCACGGAAATCGGTAATTCATCTCGTCCATTAATTTGTGCCCATCCTGTGAGGCCAGGTGGTAGTTTGTGAACACCTTTTTGTGTGCGTAATTCAATAAGATCATCTTGATTAAACAGTGCAGGCCTGGGGCCAACAAAACTCATTTCTCCATTTAAAATGCAAAAAAGCTGAGGTAGCTCGTCCAGGCTTGATTTTCGAAGGAATTTGCCAATGAGGGTCAGATAAGATTCAGGGCTCTGTAATAGATGGGTTGCAATAGCAGGTGTGTCGATCTTCATTGAGCGAAATTTAGGCATTTTAAAGATTTCGTTGTTAATTCCGACTCGATCTGACCAGTAAAGCGCAGGGCCCTTTGAGGTCAGCTTCACGAGGGCATAGAGAGCAAAAAAAATTGGAGAAAAAAGAATGAGAATACTCAGTGCTAAGGAAAAGTCGAAGGCTCTCTTCATAGCAGCTTGGCTATCATGGCGGTGTGAATTAAGTCATGTTGCAGTGCGCGCTGATTCAGTCAAAAATTCTTTATTAGACAGGCACTTAGGGATACTTTCAGGCGCGGAGAATTGCAAAAAAATGTCGCATCTATTTAAGCTAGCTGGGCTGCCAAGGCGAGTGAAAATTTTGCTTATGTTAATTACGGATGTGGTTTTGCTTCCGTTTGCGCTCTGGTCAGCAGTGGCTTTGCGTTTTGGTTCGTGGGCTCCCGTGGTCGATGAGTATCGCTGGCTCTTTTTTATTGTTCCTTTTCTCACGATTCCACTTTTTATCCGTCTGGGACTTTATCGCGCAGTCATTCGATTTATTGATGATCTTTTACTTTGGACGGTACTTAAGGGCGTCACCATTGCCACATTGCTAATTTCGGCAGTCGTTGCCCTCTCAAGAATTCAAACCTTGCCACGCTCAAGTCTTGCTATTTTTTGGATTTTTGCTGTGACTTATATTGGGGCCAGTCGACTTTTCGCACGAGGTATTCTTCGTCGAGCTGAGCTCATTTCTATGGGGAAAAAGAAACGCGTTGCCATTTACGGAGCCGGTCGTGCCGGTATGCAGGTTGCGCACGGATTGCAGAGCTCGCGAGAATTTCAGCCTGTTTTTTTTATCGATGATAACAAGGAAATTCAGGGCCATGTTCTGACGGGGATAAAAGTACTGCCTTCAAAACAGCTCGCAGAGCTTGTATCGAAAGAATCTATCGACGAAATCCTTCTTGCTATCCCTTCAGCGTCGCGCTCGGCTCGTCGGGAGATCGTTGAGAAACTTCAAAAATATGAAATTCCAATTAAAATTGTGCCGGGCTTTTCTGACTTAGCGGAAGGCAAGGTCAGAGTCGAAGATATTCGCCAAGTCGAGATCGAGGATTTGCTCGGACGCGACCCTGTGGCTCCAAGACAGGAACTTTTATCAAAATGCATCGCGAGCAAAGTGGTGATGGTGACAGGAGCCGGTGGAAGCATCGGCTCGGAACTCTGCCGTCAGATCATGAAAGTGCGTCCGCGAAAACTCATTCTTTTTGAAATGGGTGAATTTGCGCTTTATGAAATTGATCGAGAATTAGGAGCTATGGCTTCTGAGTTTGGGGTTCAAGTTATTTCGGTTTTAGGCGATGTCAGGCAAAAAGAAGAAGTTTTTTCAGCCTTAAAAAAACAGGGAGTGGATACTGTTTATCATGCGGCGGCTTACAAGCATGTGCCTTTGGTTGAAAGTAATATTGAAGCTGGAGTTTTAAATAATTGCTTTGGCACGCTGAATTGTGCGCTGGCCGCGATCGATGCGAAGGTAAAATATTTTGTTTTGATTAGCTCTGACAAAGCAGTTCGACCAACCAATATGATGGGTGCTACGAAACGTTTGGCAGAAATGGTATTGCAGGGGCTCGCGGATAAAAAATCGGAAACCATTTTTTCTATGGTTCGTTTTGGCAATGTTCTCGGTTCTTCCGGAAGTGTAGTTCCTTTATTTCGCGAACAAATTAAAAGCGGTGGCCCCGTTACAGTCACTCATCCAGATGTGATTAGATATTTTATGACGATTTCAGAAGCCGCCACTTTAGTTATTCAAGCCGGAGCCATGGCCTTTGGTGGAGAAGTCTTCTTGCTTGATATGGGTGAGCCCGTAAAAATTTATGATCTGGCCGCTCGAATGATTGAGCTCAGTGGCCTATCGTTAAAGACAACTGCGAATCCTGAAGGTGATATGGAAATTATTTTTACAGGCCTTCGGCCTGGAGAAAAACTTTTTGAAGAGCTTCTGATTGGAAGCTCGGATGAAGCCACTGCTCATCCTCGCATTCGTCAATCGAAAGAAGAATTTTTACGTTGGAGTCATTTGGAGGCGCAACTTCGCACCCTAGCTTCTCAATTGAGTGAAGGAAACACCAAGCTTGTGATGGAACAAGTGTGTTTGCTGGTTCCTGGTTACAAGTGCGCTCAGCTAAATGCGAATGAATCTTCTGGCCAAGTTTTAGTTTTGAAAAAAGAGGTCTAACCAATGAAGCATATTCTAGTCACAGGAGCCGCAGGATTCATTGGTAGCGCTTTTGTTCGTGAGGCGCTGGCGAAAGATTATCGTGTGACCATTCTAGATGCTCTGACCTACGCCGGTCATATGGAAAACCTTCAAGAGATTTTAAGGCCCGGTCAGTGCGAATTTGTGAAAGCCGATCTTCGGGATTTCAATGCTCTTCAAAAGCTTCTTGGGGAGCTTTTTTTGTCGAAGAGCAATGAACCAAATTCTGGAAAAATTGCTGAATCGGATTTCGTCGGAGTTCTTAACTTTGCGGCGGAAAGCCATGTGGACAATTCAATTTCTGGTCCACGGGAATTTATTGAAACCAATGTCATGGGAACTTTTAATCTGCTCGAAGCAACTCGTCAGTATTGGCAAAATTTGAATGAATCGCAAAAATCTCAATTTCGATTTTTACATGTTTCCACGGACGAAGTTTTTGGAGCTCTTGGTGACACTGGCAAATTTTCGGAGGCCACCGCCTACGCACCGAACTCCCCTTACTCTGCGAGTAAAGCCAGTAGTGATCATCTAGTCAGAGCTTGGCACCACACTTATGGGTTACCAACGGTCACCACGAATTGTTCGAACAATTATGGTCCAAGACAGTTTCCTGAAAAATTAATTCCGCTGATGATTCGGCAAGCGCTCGCAGGGAAGCCTTTGCCCGTGTATGGCAAAGGAGCCAACATTCGCGATTGGATTCATGTTGAAGATCATGCCCGGGGCGTGCTGCTCGCTTTTGAAAAAGGGCGTCCTGGAGGAACTTATTGTTTCGGCGGAAACTCCGAGCGCAATAATTTGCAAGTGGTGAAATCCATTTGTGCTCACTTAGATGTGCTGGCTCCGCGAAAAGATGGCAAGCTTCATGAAGTTGGAATTAATTTTGTGCAAGACCGCGCGGGACATGATTATCGCTACGCAATTGATGACAGTTTGGCGCAACAGGAGTTGGGTTTTACTCGTCAGTACAAAAACTTCGAAGAAGGTCTCAAGCACACCGTGAAGTGGTATTTGGAAAATCAAACTTGGTCCGAGCAGGTTTTATCTTCGAGTAGAAAAGTGTAAGAGGGTATAAAGCATGGCGCCAACTCAAATAACACCAATGCAGCTAGATTCAAAAGATGCCGCCGAGGCTTTGCTTCGAGAAGTTTTGCATCACAAGGCGCAGATTCACTTCGGTATTCCCGAAAGCCACAGACTTATCCACGAACATGATGTGGTGGTTTTAGAATCTTGGACCGTGAGGGATTTGCTTTTGCTCGCAAGGCGCGGTGTATTTCAAGTGGCTTTGTTATCTGAAGATTTGATCGACGAAGAACTTTTTCCATTTTTTGACTGGCAACTTAAGGATCTTGGCGATTTGTTGAGCTTGAAAGAAAAAGTTCTAGAAGTGAATCCACAAATGAAAACGGACATGAGCGCCGCCGTGGGTGTACAAGCCGACACTGCGCCTGGTGCTTCCGGAGCGACAGGAAGTGTTGTGTCTGGAGCAAATCCCAGCACTGCGCCTGGCCCCGCAAATCCCAGCTCTAAAAAAGGGGCGCTGTTTATCGATCGTGATGGGGTGGTTAATATTGACCATGGTTTTGTCGGAGATCCACAGCAAGTGGAGTTGATTCCTCATATCTCTGAGATGATTGCTCATGCTCATCGCCAGAAAAAAGAGGTCGTTGTTGTGACCAACCAATCTGGTGTTGGACGAGGATATTATTCCGAAGTAGATTTCAATCGAGTGATGAATCGGATTTTTGAATTGCTGTCTTTTGATGGCGTTAAAATTGATCGAGTGGAATATTCTCCTTTTCATCCTCAAGCGACCCTGGAGAAATTTCGACTCAACAGACATTTGCGGAAGCCAAGGCCAGGAATGATTCATCGTGCGACTTCTGCTCGAAGCATCGATTTGTCCAAATCTATGCTTGTCGGTGATCGCTATACTGACTTAATTGCAGGGGTGCTCGCGGGAGTTGGAAATAATTTTCTTTTAGCCTCGGATCAAGTTCTTCGAGATCGACAGAAGTTCGAAGATTGGACTTCGCTGATGAAATCGAAACACCAGTTATCTGAATTGATGGATGGAATTTCCTTCCACGTTTTAAGTGGACTGGATGAATTTAAGATTCACTCGAAGTGAGTGTGCCGGCTGTTGAAAATTAATACATATGTTTTAGCTCACTTTAAGTTGAATCTTTGAATTGATTTTCTCGTAAATCGAAATTAAGCGATCTGTAGAAAATTCATCAATACGATGATGCAAGATTTTACTCATTTTTGCAATGCAGTCGGGTGTTCAGGCAAAGCCAGAGTTCCTTCAATATTTTCTAATTTCTTGAGCGCTTTTTTGAGCCGCTCTTTACTTGGAAATGGCATAACTACCTCCTATAAGCGGGACTTGTCCCACCTAGTCGTTAGGGTTTGAAAGTCGGGTTCCCCAGGATATTATCCTGGAACGACTAAATTCTCTCCGAATGAGAAAGGAACCCAAATGAAGAAAACCAATATTACGAACATAAGTCAATTGAGCCAG
>CAIYID010000054.1 GCA_903926205.1 uncultured Bdellovibrionales bacterium | reverse complement strand
CCTGGCTCAATTGACTTATGTTCGTAATATTGGTTTTCTTCATTTGGGTTCCTTTCTCATTCGGAGAGAATTTAGTCGTTCCAGGATAATATCCTGGGGAACCCGACTTTCAAACCCTAACGACTAGGTGGGACAAGTCCTCTATATTTCCACAAACACAGAGCTAACTTTAGAGTTATTGATGACAGGAAATAATTTCTGTCGGTAATTAGGTAGAATGGGTGCATTTATGAAAACAATTTTACTTGTTTTGGGAATGTCCTTAATGACTTCAGCAGTTTTTGCTGATGCCGGTGTAAATAGCGAAGAGCAAATTCAAGTTAACTGTGCGAGTGATGAATATGCTGTGGTTTCTGTAAATCAGAGTAACCCTAGTGTGATCAATTATATGTGTAAATCATTGGATTGCGTTTATGTGAAGGCCCAGAAATGGCCATTGGGATGGTTTACTCAGAAATACGATATTTTCTTAGAAAAAGATGGCTATGTTGTAGGAGAGGCTCAATTTGACAATTCGAGTGATCCAAGTCGACTCGCGTTCGACGTTGATGGAGAAGGGGAGCTTAATAGCGCATTGCAAATTTTTATTTCTAAGGGCGTATGCAAAAAAGCTGTGGATGGCGGGTCGGTAGTTCCTCAAATATAGAAAACAGCCCGTGATAACCAAATAACCTCAGTGTAATAAGCAATTTCTCTAAGCAAATTCTGGGCATAAAAAAACCCGCTCAGTGGCGGGTTTTGATAAATGGTAGGGAGTGAAAGACTCAATCTAACTGATTGATATCACCCAACTCTACACCTTGTTCAACTACAGTATTATTTTATCTTGCAGACAAGTGGAAAACTTTTGCCGATTTCGCGGAGGGATTGTGTAAAGAGAACCCTTCCATGCATCCTTTGATATCAATCCCTGATTTTCGGATGTAAATCTGAAGAGTCTTTAAATCCTTCCAACCACCCATTTTCATAACTTTGATTGGTTCCAGTCCGGATGACAGAAGCAATGTCGCCCAGGTCGCTCTCAAATCATGAAACCTTATTTGTGGCAGATTAAGGCCTATTAAAAACTTTCGAAGCTCTCGCGCCTGCTCGCCTTTATTCCACGAACTAATCCGAGGAAGTACAAATTCACCGTCACCATTTCTTACTTTCAGTTCTGCGAGCAAATATCGCAAATCGGGAGCAATTTCTAAGATGCGATCATCGCCTGATTTCGTCGATTTAATTCCGTCAACGTTATTCCATGCTGAATCAATCACGATAAAATTATTCTCAAGATTTATTCGATCCCATTTCAAAGCATACAGCTCACCGTTTCTCATTCCTGTGTAAAGTGCCATAAACCAATGTGGATACCACTCATGATTTAGTTCCTTTGCCGTGGTGAGAAACAGCATCACTTGATCCTTAGTTAAAACGCCTTTGAGCTTTTCTTGCTTTTTGAAGTGGATGCTTGGGGTTGGATTGCGGGACACAAAATCTTCGTTGACTGCAAAAGTAAAAATGTTCCGCAAAATTTTCAAAACATATTTCCGATGCGACGAAGCCTTGTCTTTTAAGTCCACGTTGATCACTTCCAAAATCTGCTTAGCTGTAATATCTTGAACCGACAATTTCTCCCACTTAGGAAAAGTATGCGCGATGATATTGTACCGATAATTTTCCAATGTTTTTCCGGAAATCCCCGTCGCCGCCGTTTGATCGAAATATTTTTCAACGACAAACGACCATCGCGGCGCTAACTTAAATTTTGATTTATCCATAACGTCGGACATAATCTGTTCAAGCACCTTTTGTGCAGCCTTTTCCGAACCAATTTTTTTAACCGTTTTCGAAATTGGTGCAACACCAGGTCCAGGTCGCCTGCTGTAAGATGCCGTCCACGTGTTTGTCGCAGGGTCAAATCTGATTCCCATTAAATACTCACTTTCTAGTGAGGAGCTCAATGAGGTCGTCAATGTGAAAGCGGTTGAGGCGTCCCACTCGGCCACGCGGCTTTAATCCACCGTTGCTGACCATATTACGAAGTGAGCCGACGGGAATTCGAAGATAATCAGCCGCTTCCTTTGACGAAAACCAATCCTGTCTTTTAGGCATTTGTTTATTTTCTGTAGTCGAATGAATTTCAAAGAGCGAATTAATATTTCTGCGCATGTATACCTCAAAAATAGGGATTATTTTTATCAATTAATTAATTTATGTTGATATTCAGTCTCTAATACCTTTAATTTCGATTTGAGCCGTTTAATGTATTTATTTTTTTCAGGAGTATTCACAAATAAATCAGAAATTAAATCATCAGAATTATTTATTTCGGTTTTAATTAATTCAATTCGTGCTTTAAGCCTGAGAATCTCAGAATTTCGAACACAATCCCCGGCATCAAGAAACCGATAGATTTCCGGGTCTGAATTAATGGACTCTAATTTGGCAATTCCGATTCTTTTCCTTATAAAGGCTTGAATTCCACAAGCATCACAAATCCAATAGGGGTGCTTCTTTTTATCAATCCTTAAGTCGACCAAATCCCCGCATAAAAAGCAGGGAAAGTGCACTGGAAGGTTGAATTGTTCGCCTGTCATAAGATCCCCCTAACGTTACGTTCGTTATACATTTTCAACATGAAGCCGCCTCGTTGATTTAAACCCGATAACTTCATCCCGCCGATTCTTAATATCCGATTCGATTCGATTTTTTAAAATCTTGCGGGCCTCCAACATTTCAATTTTTTGAAAACTGAACTTCGCGGACTTCTTTTCCAATAAGCCAGAAAGCTTGATTCCCCTGGACGTTGAGATGAGTCGAAACTTCTGGCCAGCAAATCTTGTTAAGGTTTTACAAAGGTACTTGGACAAATATTTTGCCGTTCCCAGATCTGCCTTCTTAGCGTCAACAATCGTACCTCCACCGACACTTGCCCAAGCCTGTTTAAGCCATTCCCAGTCCACATATGAGTCGATTAGAACATGCAAGTGGGCGTATCCACTCTTTTGAAATTCCAGCACGTGAATATAGTTTAGCCCCCTTTTGAAATGTCGCTTTTGGATGGTTCGAAATTTATTCCAGACCCTTTTGATGTATCTGGCTGACTCCTCGGCTGAGCAGCTCTTTGGGTCTAGTGTCAATGTCAGGAAGACTTTGAGACCAAACTTTTCCATAGCTGCCATGATAAGATGCTTCATAAGAACAGCCTTGCGTGGGCCACAGTAGGGACAAGTATAGGATTTGCAAAATGTTCTGAAATAGGAAAATAGATTGTCTGGGTCGAGTTCCGAGACCAGCGAATAGCCTTTTGTTCGACAGTTTGCGAACTTCAGATTTTCCTTCGTGTTGGAATTACGCTCAAAAGAAACAAGGGAATTATTCAGAGTTTCTTCAGAGATATTTTTAGACGCTTTTTTTTCATTCATAATCTTCCTTAAAATTTTAGGCGTAGTTATCCCTTCGATCCACTTTCGAGACCGTCGAGAAACGTTTTGTTCCAAGGGCGGCGCTTCGCACCGCCCTTGGAACGCTCCATATGGAGCCCTAGCAACCGAACGTTTTGAAACGATAGCTAGGCAGTTCTAATTTTTTCTTTGTATGCAAAGAGCACTTTGGGATATAAATCAGATTGCGCAGTCTGATTTATCCAAAGCATCTCCGTATACTCATCCTTACCATTTTTTGAATAACGCTCCGTTGGGACACCAACCCACGGAGCTTTTATTCCATCGTCGTGAATACGAAGACCCTTCAATGTCAATTCCCAGCCATTTTCAGTTCGAACAGTGACATGGGCTTTCGCCTTCAATTTCGAATTTCCTTTCACCAGAAAAACTTTTATTTCCGAAACCTCCATTGTTACCTTCTTTCCATTTTTTGATTCTTCGCCTCTTTCCAATTGCTTCCGATTCCACCTTCAACCTTGATGGGGACAGAAAACCAGTCGACTGGTGACTCTAGAACTTTCAAACAGACGTCACTTGATACAGCTGCAATAGCCTCAGGTGCTTCTAAAATTACCTCATCATGCACGTGATGAAGAAAACGGACCTCCCTTGTCAGCGCATGCCTGAGCTGAATTAATTTATATTTGAATAACGTGGCCGCTGACCCCTGAATTACGGCATTGAAAGCTTGTCGTTCGGCACGAGCACAAAGAAACTTGTCCTTGCTATTGAGATTTTCAATATAGCGCCGACGTCCTAGCAAGCCAGTCGCAAATCCATTATCTCGCGCTGAACTGACAACTCTATTTTTGAAAGTGGTTATTTCCGGAAAACTCAGTTCAAATGAATTGAGAATATCTTCGGCTTGTAGCGGCGTGATATTGAGCGTTGAGGAAAGTAGGTTTTTTCCCATGCCGTAAAAGGTCGCAAGAATCACAAGCTTGGCTACTTCCCTAATCGACTTTTCAACTTCGATGTGATTTAGAAATTTCGAGGCCAACTTAAGATAGAAATCATCATCAGTTTCAAAAAGGTTCGCAAATGAAGAACCTGGAAGAAAGTGAGCCAAAACTCTGGGCTCAATCTGTGAGAAATCAAAAACCAGAAGCTTGTGGCCCGCAGATGCAATAAAGATTTCCCGAAGCGCTGAACTCTTGTCAATATTCTGTAAATTGGGATTGGATGAGGTCGCTCGCCCAGTGTCGGCACCCAAAGGATTCACAAATGGATGTATTCTCGAAGTAATTGGGTCAGTAAATCGTTCAAGTTGCTTAATTTGTGATATTTTCGCTCGAACTTCCTTCAATTCGAGAAGTTGATTCACCATCGCGTTGGAGCTCAATTTTTTAAGAACCTTTCGTGACGTTGAGGGCCTGCCTTTTTGAAACTGCACGGGAAGGCCCAACTCATCGTAAAGAAGGACTTTCAACTGAGTCGACGAGGCTGTATTCAGGTTTTTTGGAAATTTGGTTTTTAATTTTTCAATTTCATTGTCAAGTTGAAGGACCAGCTCATTGACTTTCTGTCGCTCAATTTGGAGACCATGTTGCTGACATTCCATATTGATCAAAATGAATGGCTTTTCTACTTCTTCGTAAAGGCGTCGCATACCCTTTGCCTCGATCTCATATTTCAATATCGGGTATAATCGATAGGTAAACTCGGCATCCTTCTTTGCATATTCCAAAAATTTCGAAAGTTCTTCCTTCGTCGCCTCATACGAAGTCACTTCCTCATTGAGAATTTGAATGGCTAAGTTTTTGAGGCCTGCCGGTCTCAAGTTGTGTGACAGTCTCGCCAGCGTCGCAGTGCAATCAAAACTATCATGCCTAATATGTTGAACGCTCCAACAACCGACTTTCTCACCGATAGGTAGATCGAAGCCCGCATTGTGAAATACTACCATTGAAGTCACAGGTGGCCTAATTTCACTCTTCTCCAATTCGACAACTCCACAAGTGTCAGAATTTTGGAAAGACAGAATAATTGGAGTAGCCAACCTAGGATGCCCCTTCCAATTTTTCTTTGGCTCTTTATCAAAGAATCCAACCGAACACGTTTCAAAATCAATTGCCGTTATAGTCATCTTTCGCCTCACTTTTACCTGAATTAAACCCAGGGCGAAGCATAGAGGATCAAAAACTATTAAACTCCTACAAATGTTTAGGAAGGATTTGTGGGAGCCTTTCCAAAGATAGCTTGGCGGGCTCTTGTAAGTGTCACTAACGAGTGTTTTGAGTTTTTCCAATAACCTTGTTTCTCTATAAATTCATGTAATTGAGGGTCGTTTAAACTCATCACACTAGGCTCAATGGACTTCAATATAAGTAGAATTCGTCGCATAGCGATATTTTGTTGGCGCTCCGTCACTTTCTCTAAACCTGACCTTTCGATGGCCGATCCTAGTTGGTGGACTTCCTTTAAATTGAAGCAAGGAAAGTGAGAAAGAAACCAATGACCGATCTCCGTGCGCAATAGACATGGGTCCAAGCGGACACCATAAAGAAAAAGAGACTTTGTCTGAAGCGACGACTTCAACAGGATATTGTCTTCAAACAGTTTAGGATCTTCTTTAATAGACAAATCAGTTAAAAGAACTATCGCACGATTCTCGCAATAGAATTGCTGTAAGAGTTTGTCGGCTAATTCTATTTTAATGGGAAACTTTCCGGTCACCAGAATAGATTTGCGAAGAGCACCTAAATCTTTGTAATGAATCCGCTTTCCATTCACGAGGTCATCCGTGACAAACTCCATACTGGAATTCCAATATTTAATCCGATCTTTAATAAAGGCTGAAACACTCTCTCCAGCTAGAATTGTGTCTATTTGTTTAGGAATATTCACATTCAAGAATTCAAGAGAATGTTTAACATATTCAGATTTTGGAACTTTACTTGGTGTTGCAAATTTAGCAATTTTAAAAAATTCCTCAGCAGATGTTGCAGTATGAATCTTATGTTTAAACTCTTCGCTATTTGAATCAACATATTCACACGGATGGATTTCCTCAGTATCAAAAGTTGGAAGGATCTTAATGATTTTTACAGTCGTTTCCAACTTAGGATGAATGTCGGCAAAAACTTTTCGAGGTCTTGAAATTCGTCTTTTCGCCGGATACTTCGATTTTTTCATATTGAAATCACTATTCCTATGATTCGGAATGAGATGCAATTACAAACTGACTTACTGCTATCGAATCTAAAATTATTCCCAGCAATTTCATAGCGGGACCCGCCAAATACCAACATGGCTTTAAGATTCGATATCTGCTTTATAATACTCAGAAAATTGGTGAATCAAACTTGGTTACAGGTTCGACTGAAAAAAAAAGATTGAAATTGAACTCAACAATCGACCGATGAAAATACTTGACGGAAAACGTCTTATGAAATGACTAATGGAAATAGTTGCAATGGGTAATTGAATATTCGGCGTTTCCTTATGCTGGATCTTTGCGACTATGAAATTAGGACCATTGGGTAAAGATTTGCGTGGGCAGCAATTCGGGAAACGAATAAAGAAAAAAAATAGCGGCAAGTTCATATGCGTAAGCGATTTTCAATTATGGCCATTGGCCAATTCGAGACCGGACGAAACTTAGGTCCAATTCAAGTAAGGGATGAAGTTTTCTACTAGTCTCTGACAATCTTTGGCCCGATCAACATTCCCACCAAAGAGATTTTGATGTAAGGGAGGCCACTTTTCTCCTAGACGAAGAATCTCCTCTTCAATCTCCTTAGAAATACCCTTGCCCCACCGACGTCCACTCCATGCATACCTTCCAGGTGGTGCCCATGCATAGTCATTGTTTTGGCCCCTCCGATCTTCCGAAGAGTCCACAAATATCATGGACCAAAGAAATTCGAAACGTTCAAACAACCTTTGGTAGTCGTCTTCGCCAGACGTTATATCCTTAAAAAAGGGCTTTAGAATATCGAATACAAAATTGGTAAGCGGTGTACACTCCTGCCCTCTTCCGGGCAGCAACCTTGCGCTCCTTTCATCCAAGATACCGAATAGATTTAACGCCTTCAATGCTGTTGACACATCATCTAATTTCTTTACTCTCACTTTCTGTAGCAGTCTTAAGAAAAGATCATATCTCCCGGATGCCACTGCACTCATTCCGCCCGCGTACACAAGCATAGCGCCGGGTAACACTCTTAGTGAGGTCAACACCACAAAGCCTCCGAGATCGGGGGTACTATTGGCAATTTTTTCAATTGCCTTCACCCATAAGTCATACTGGTCAGATCTTCCCCAGTAGCAACCAGTGACTACAATTGAAATCAGTGTTTCTATTTCCATAACATATTGATCTATACGTCTTTTTAATATTTCCGCGCTAAGAGTTCGAGGACCTGTCATCGAAAATGGCTCTGTTTCGAAGGCGGTGCAAATACGGCTAACCTCGTCCATTACTAGATCGTGAAGCCTAATTCGATACTTGTCCTCGGTCAGATATCTTTTAAGGCTTGCTATAGCCAATTCCCGAGACAAATAATGTGGTCGATTGAGTTCCGCAAGGGAAAGTAATTTGTCTTCTAAAGATACAAAAAATGTATCAGCATCCGAGATGTTCAGCACTTTAGCCGCGCGCAAGTCAATCAAGGCTTTAGCGCGGACGCTAGGCGCTTCCTTTGCCAACCAATAATATGTATATCTTCGCCCCTTTACCCGTTCTAAAGCAGATCTAAGACCAGTATCCCAATCTCCTGACCATCCAGAAATTATTAAACCAAATTCGTCAAATATTCGGTCGATCAATTCGGAAATTTTTAGATCAAGTTCTTTGAGTTCATCAATTGTGTTTTTTGCTCTGATATCTAAGTAGTCACCGTTCAGCTTTACTATTGTACAACATGAATGAACGATTGGCGTGGCACCGTCAACTGCATCTGCTGAAGCAATCACCGTCGGAGTTATTCCGACGTCCTCAATAGCCCGTTCAAGAAGACGATCAAAGTTGGTAGTAATTATCACTTTAATGATGCCGGTAGCGACAAGGTTGGCAATTGCACGGTGAGCCTTTGTCGGTTGTTTTTTTCCTTCTTCTTTTTCTTGTTCAGTAGGCTCGAAAAATGGTCGAAGAAAATTGTGCCGTTCCGTTGGCGTCTTACCAAGATGATCCAAAAGTTCAGAGTATCCTGGATTGACTCCGAACTTATTTAGATACCACCTCTCCAAATCATTTTCGAACTGATCCCCATGAATGAAAGCCAGCTGTCTAAGTAATTCCTGAGTAATTTCCCAACCCGTTGGAATACTTGCAGCACGAGAAATGCCTGATCCAATCAGAAGAGCATAAGCGCCCTTGTTATAGTGTACGTTAATAGCAAGTTGAATAAGGTCATGTTGATCCATTATCTCACAATTACAGCATTTGATTGCTATTGAGAACTTTTAATGCACGTCGAGCAAGCCAATTTTTGCAGCAAAATTCCTTTGCAAAACCCAATAGACGCAAATATTTTATTCAACACCGATACAACCTGCTGCTAGAGTTATATTATTCCAGAATCTTTAAAAGATCCAAAAGACGTCGAATTTTTTTACTATCCAACGAAGTAATGACTCTATTTACCTCGGCCTTAGTAGGCAATTCACTTGACGATTCAAAAAAGAAAAGTTGGAAAACATCTACGCCCATCGCTTCGGCAATTCTCTCAACTATTTCAAGAGTCGCATTTTTCTGTCCGCGCTCAAGCGCACTCAAATAACTTGGATTGATTCCGAACTTAACAAAGGCATCCTGCCGAAGTCCTTTAGACTCCCGAAGCATTTTAATTCGCTTTCCAAATTGCACTTGAAGTTTCGTCATTTTCCTTAATCCTTTGAATATCTTACCTCCTTATAAGTGCTATGATTATTTTCATAGGATCTAATATGCACATATTTAAACCTAAAGAATAACTTTTATCGTCCGATAGGTTCTATGAATATTCATCCTGATCCTATTTTTTGGGAGCAAACATCATGGCTTTTTCTACGAAAAAAAATATTGGTTTTACTCAGGCAGTTCTTTTGATTGGATTGATTGGTTCAACAGCGGGCGCGGACGAACAGAACAACATTTTGATCAAACAGGTTTTACCAGAGCGCGGACAAGCAATTGTGCAAACTAACTCCTCTGTTAATGTTGGTAGTGAGCTGATCGCGACATTCAAAGATGGCAAACAGTGTCCCTTAAAGGTTTTAAAATCCAATGGAAATTTATCGACCATAGATACTTCAACGTGTAAAGCAGCCAATGATTTGGTGGCAGGACAGAGTCTTGAGCTTTCCTTATTTGAAAATGATCATCAATCAGCGGAACCAACACAAAGGCCAATACCTGGGAAAGCTCCGGTTTATTTCCAAGAGTATGAGCGTGATCTAACTGATATTCAGTACCAACCACCGGCAGGAAAATCCGTGGTGTTGATACAGTATTCAAAAAGCCTAGCAACAAACGTCTATAACATCACAAACTCTGGAAGTACTCTTAACAATCAAAGCCTATCGACAGAGACCTACAATGCTTTATACGGCTATGGATTCTCCAAATACTTCGGGGCAGGCCTGGGCTTCGGATATGCGCCTACTTCCATAAGTACAAATGCTTACGGCGCAGGCTCTTCACTGAGTGGGCAAACTCTCTCATACAATTCAATGGGTATTACAAATCCGTTCCTTCAAATACAACATCGACTGGAAGAACAAGACGACTCCGCTTTTAATACAGATTTGATTCTGAGCTATTCACCAAATATCGGCACTGCCAACTCAGCAACTACTAAAACGACAGGCAATACAACCAGAGGCGGGGACTTAACCACATTGGGCTTCGCCTTTGGGAGAAAATTTCCAAAGGTGGCATACAGTATAGGAATTGGATTTCAAATGTATGGGGCAAGCACCTCAACCAATCCAGATACAAATGTCCAAAGCCAAAGCAATACACGAAATCAGTTTAATTTTTCGAGCAGCATTCAGTGGCGAACAAATGAGCGACTGAGTATTCTAGGTGCTGTCTATTCAGGAAATTTTTCTTCATCGACATCCTCTACGCCAGGATCATCGACTGTAACGATCAATAATTTCAACCAGACCGCATTAGAGTTAGCGGCTCTATTCTCGATTGTTCCAAACCAGTACGTTATCAAGCTTGACTACCAGAATGCTTTTCAAACAGCAATAACCGGCACTGTTGGCTCTACAGGAATCAATGGAACCACAAGTAGCTCACTTTACGGTCTGTCGTTGTTAACAGAATTTTGAGGATTTTTAAGTAAAAGCGTCTGGACCAAGATTGAATGTCCAGCTCAAGTCCAACTCTTCACACATCTATGGTGAGACCACCAGAATTCAACTACAGCCAAAAACTACAAATCAACTACAAACGCAATTATTGCCTATGACAAAGAATGATTTTCGCTTAACGAGCTCATTGAGCTCCCCACTCGTAAATTACTGTGTTTATTAAAATTTTCTTGGTTTCTGAAAAATACTGAAATTGAACAAGTGAGTGGTAGGGAGTGAGGGATTTGAACCCCCGGTCCGCCGGTTATGAGCCGGCTGCTTTAACCAACTAAGCTAACTCCCCACATCGAACAATAGAGATAGCAAACAAAACTGCTTGCCTCAAAATAAAAATACTATCAACCTGGTATTTATGCATTTCAAGATATTAAAAAGGCTTTTATTCGTACTTATTATATCAACTTTGGCCGGTTGCTCCTCGGGTAAAAAGTCAGAAGATTCTTCTCGTCCGCTAGTTCCTGAGGATCTTCCGTTGACAGAGGTTAAGCCAATCTTTCATGACAACTCAAAAGTCGTTGAACCACCTGAACTGAGTGGTCTTTGGCGCAGTGAGCGACCAGAGCCCGCCGGCAACGGACGCTATGCTGTTCGTGAGCTTAAGTTCATAGGAGCCCGCTGGTCGCTGACCTATACCCTTGCGGCAGATAAGGCGATGAAGAATGTGCTTTTCACGCATAAAGCTTCTGGTGAAGTCACAAATCAAAGCCCCTCAAAAAGAATTCCAGGCGCGTATTTAATGACTTATCGTTTTAATCACAAAACTTTGAATATCATGGCGACGGACAAAACGACGTTAAAAGAACTTGGTTTTGATTCGTGCCCAATCTCAATACGACAGGATGTTGATGTCACTAGTCAGGGTTGTGGAATTATTGCCCGCTTGAGCGAGTGTCCGAATGATTATGAATTGCTTCGGCAAGAAACTCGCAAAGAGGGCTCTTTTATTTCTATCGGGAATAAATTTGCAGAGTTTTCTAGTTGCTCAGAAGATAAACGCCCAGTGGCTCTGGGCGTTTCATTGATCAAAGTAAAATAAACATCACGAATCGACGAAGGTTTTAAGTTTGTTCGAGCGGGAAGGGTGGCGCAGCTTACGCAAAGCTTTTGCCTCAATCTGACGAATACGCTCACGAGTCACATTGAAATCCTGACCCACTTCTTCCAAAGTATGATCAGATTCTTCACCGATACCAAAACGCATACGTAAAACTTTTTCTTCTCTCGGGGTCAGAGTTGCCAACACACGACGAGTTTGCTCCGCCAAATTCAGATTCACAATTGCTTCTGCCGGATTGATGACTTTTTTGTCTTCAATAAAGTCCCCTAAGTGAGAATCTTCTTCTTCACCCACTGGAGTTTCCAAAGAGATTGGCTCCTTCGCAATTTTCAAAACTTTGCGAACTTTATCGACGGGCATGTCCATGCGATCGGCAATTTCTTCTGGAATTGGCTCGCGACCAAGCTCTTGCACTAAGTGCCTTTGCGTACGAACCAGCTTATTAATTGTTTCAATCATGTGCACTGGAATACGAATTGTGCGAGCTTGATCCGCAATCGCGCGAGTGATCGCTTGGCGAATCCACCAAGTAGCATAAGTCGAAAATTTATAACCGCGACGGTATTCAAACTTATCCACGGCCTTCATCAAACCAATATTGCCTTCTTGAATTAAATCCAAGAATTGTAAACCACGATTAGTGTATTTTTTTGCAATCGAAACGACCAGGCGAAGGTTGGCTTCAACGAGTTCAGACTTAGCAACGTCGGCCTCTTTTTCACCACGCCAGATCGCCGTGTAAGTTTCACTGATCCAGCGATAATTCATTTCAGTTTCTGAATACAAACGCTTCATACGGACGTCAGCATCTTGAGCTGTTAAAGCATAAGTTCTGAAGCGACCGAAGGTCAGCCCTGTGTCCTTGGTCATTTTAACTAATTCTTTTTCATTGGTCTCAATGAGTTTCAAGCGATCAACTAAAACGCTCACTTCTTTTGTGAAAGTTCTTTCAACGCCATCTTTGATTCGCTTGCGCAAGCTGTTCAGACGATTAACCAAGTTTCTAAACTTGATCACAATTCGATTAATGGTTTTTCTATTGAAATTGATCGACTCAAAATTCGCCATCAAAACTTCATTTAAAACTTCAACGTCTTTGATCGTCTTTTCACGCAAAGCGGTTCCGGTCGCATCGTCTCTCAAAATTTTAAAAGCGGCGGCAACATGTTTTTGGTATTCGTGAACTTTTCCGATCAATTGATGAATTTTATCGATATATTCTTTTTCATCATATTGAGTTTCTTCATCTTCGAGTCCTCGAAAAATCGATTTGACCTTGATGCGTCCTTCATCCAAACGTTTTCCAAGATTGATGATTTCCACTGTTCCGATAGGTGACATCAAAATGGCACGAACGATTTCCCGTTCTCCCATTTCAATTCGACGTGCAATTTCTACTTCTCCTTCACGAGTAAGAAGAGAAACTGATCCCATTTTGCGCAAATACAATCGCACAGGATCATTGCCTTTGACGTCTTCACTTTCCGCTTTTTCATCTTCGTCAGCTTCTTCGTCTTCTTTGTCAGGATCAGCGAGAAATTGCTCTTTCTCGTCGTCCTTTTTTTCTTCCGTCATATCGGTGATGACAACACCATTGATCTCAAGCGCCTGCATGAAAAAATCAAGAACACTTGCTGCAATAATTTCAGGCGGCAGGAGTTCGTTGATTTCTTCGATCGTGAGTGTACCCTTTTCCTTAGCTAGCTTAAGAATGCGCTGAATCTCTTCTTTGATCATCGCTTCTTGCTCGGCTTGGCTGAGCTGTCTCACTGGTTCATTGTCGTTATTTGTCTTCATCATGGTTCCTTATTAATGGCCAGTCTGTCTCTTTGAATACTCATTAACTTTTCTAATTTTTCAGGAGTGGATTGCACTTTAATCTCTGCAGTCAACTGATCGGCTTGAGCTTTCAAAAACTGATCTCTCAAACGTTTCAAGCAATCTCCAAGAAGTTTTTTCTCTGTCTCCTGTTGTTTTTCTTTTTGGTTTTCTTTCGCGATATCAATCGCGAAATCATTATCCAAACCTTTAGCTACCTCGTTCTCTGGTTTTTCTGAAGTCTCTTTCTGTTTTTTTTCTGCTACCTCTGGTCCCAAAGCGAAAGTCTCTGAAAATAATAACTCCGGACAGTCCACAAACGAAGTGAGCAGACCGGCCAATTTATCAAACTTATCAGGACCTTGTCTATAGGCGTTTGCTGCTTTTGCCAGCACCTCCCGAACTCCAGGGTGCATCAAGTATTCCATTCCTGACATTTTTTGGAAGTATTCAAAATTACAGGTATTTTTTAACACGATTCCTAAGAGAGTAGCCTCAATCTTAGTCGCTCCCTTGAGGGAGACAATCTCAACCGAGTTTTCGGTGCTTTTAACAGTATAATTTTTATCTGGTTGAGGTTGCTGCGGCGTATTAATCGCCGGTGCCAAGGTTATTCGAGAATTATTTACCCCATAGGACCCGGATTTTGAGGACGTCCCGCGCAAGGCATCTCGAAGCCAATTCTCTTCGACCTTCAGTTTTTCAGCGGCCTCTTGTAAATAAAGTCGCTTCAATCGTTGATCTTGCATCATTGCAAAAACCGGCTGTAAAAGATTACTCATCTTCACTTTGTCAGAGGCTTCACCACGATATCCACGCAGCCACATTCCCAGCACCATAGAAAATAAATCTGGCGAAGTGGAAATTAATTGAGTGAGAGCTTCCGCTCCTTGTGATTTTACAAAATCGTCAGGATCCATTCCGTCTGGTAAAATCAAACCTTTTGGATGAACATCGGCGCCGAGTAAAATAGGCAAACTGCGCTCAGCCGCGCGTTGGCCAGCCTCATCTCCATCAAAAAGTATGATTACGTTTTTCGTTAGGCGAGAAAGAATTCGGCTCTGGTCAGGCGTCAACGCTGTTCCCATAGGAGCTACGGCATTATGAATTCCTGACTGATACAAAGACACTAAATCCATGTATCCCTCAACCACTAAAACTTGGTCGTCAGCTCGAACAAATTTCGCGGTCTGTGACAAACCGTAGAGAATTTTTCCTTTATTGAAAACGAGAGTTTCACCACTGTTTAAATATTTAGGCTCACCCTGAGAAATGATTCGTCCACCAAAAGCGACGGGCTCATTCATTTGATTCAAAATTGGAAACATCAAGCGATCGCGAAAAATGTCAAGATAGCCGTCTCCATAACTGTCACCGGGTTGACGGCGCTTGATCAGTCGCGCCTCTTCGGCCACAGACAAATTTGCGCCTTTACTTTCTGCGTACCTTGCAAAACCATCCCACTCTTTTGGGGCATAACCGATTTGAAAATCAGAAATCGTTTGTGCGGTGAGGCCTCTTTTTTGCTCGGCATAAATACGAACGGGATGATCTTTCGAAAGTTGACGAAAACTTTCTGTAAAATATTGCAAAGCTAATTTGTTAATTTGAATAATCGCTTTTTTCTTGCGAGTGACTTGGTCTTGCTGAGCCGCCCCTGGTCCTGGATCTTCCGGCATAGAGATGTTTGCACGACTTGCAAGAAATTCCACGGCCTCAGGAAAACTCAAACCCATAAAGTCTTGTATGAAGGTAAAAATACTACCGCTTTTATGACAACCAAAACAGTTGTAGAGTTGGCGGGTTTCAGAAACTGAAAAGGAAGCGGTTCGTTCTTGATGATCTGGAAAAGGACAGCGTCCCATATAGCCGCCGGCCATGGGACGAAGTTGCGTGTGTTGAGAGATCAGGTCAATGATGTTGTTGGCATCTTTGACTTTCTCAATAAAGTCCTCAGAAAATCTCATGCGTTCCTTAGGAAAGTTTATTAATTAAGCTTGTAACTTCGCACGAATGATTTCACTCACCAATTTGTTGTCAGCAGTTCCCGCCGTTTTTGTCATCACGGCTTTCATCACGGTTCCCATATCTTTAATACTGGAAGCGTTGACTTCATTGATGACATCTCCAACGATTTTTTCGATTTGTTCTTTGCCCATTTGTGCCGGCAAAAAAGCTTCCAAAATTTTAAGTTCCGCCGACTCTTTGTCGACTAAGTCTTGGCGCTGAGCGGTTTGATATTGTTCAATGGATTCTTTGCGTTGCTTCACCAATTTTTTTACCACGCCAAGGATCTCTTCGGTGCTAATAGGAGTGGGGCGAAGTTCGATTTCTTTATTTTTAATAGCAGCTTGTAAAAAGCGAATCGCATCCAGCCTGAGCTGATTTTTGCTTCTCATCGCTTCTTTCATTTCTAGTGTGAGACGTTCACGGATTTCCATGATCAGGCACTCCTTCAAAATTGAAGAGGGAAATTCAATAAGAATTCCCCTCTTGATTTTTACAAGAAATCAATGAAGAGGGAATTATTCTCCCCAGCTTCCTCGTTTTGTTGTTTTCTTTAAAGCACGTTTACGCGCTGACAAAGATTTTTTCTTCAATCGAACACTTGGTTTTTCATAGTGTTCGCGTTTTTTTACATCGGAAAGGATGCCTGCTTTCTCGCAAGATTTTTTAAAACGTCGAAATGCTGATTCAAAGCTTTCGCCCTCTTTGCATTTAACTAATGCCACAAAAATCACCTTCCTTCCCATGTGGATGAGAGACTCATATATCAGAGCGTCGAAGGCGCCGCAAGATGACAATCACAAAGATTTTTTCTATGAACTGATTCTCATGATGAAGAATTTAGATGCACCACGACATAGTGATGAGTTTTGGATGAGGAAATCCTTGCACTTAGCAAAGAAGGCCGCCGAACAAGATGAGGTTCCCGTTGGGGCTATTCTTGTTGTTGATAACCATATCATATCGAAATCATTCAATAAAAAAGAACAATGGAGAACTCCCATTGGCCATGCTGAGGTTATTTGTGTGCACCGAGCTTCGCAAAAACTCGATCGTTGGAGGCTCAGTGATGCAACTTTGTATGTGACCCTTGAGCCCTGTGTGATGTGCGCCGGAATGTTGGTGCAAAGTCGCATAGGTCGCCTCGTTTATGGGACGAAAGACCCAAAAGGCGGGGGGATTCACTCTTTGTATCAATTATCGGAAGACTCGCGACTCAATCATCGCTTTGAAGTCACCTCGGGGGTTTTAGCCGAAGAGTGTGGGAAAATTTTGTCTGATTTTTTTAAGCAACGTCGAAAGCGTCCAATGGAAAACGACACAGATCGCGTGACAAAAAAAAAGCCCACCTAAGTGGGCTTTTTTAATAGTTAGGAAAAGTTCCTAATTATTTACCTTGGCCTTTTTTGAAATCTTTCATGCATTTTTTGAAAGCTTTTTTGTCGCCAGCAGCTTGTTCTTTACAAGCTTTTTTAGCTTCTTTTGCATTTTTTGGAGCTTCAGCAGCTGGAGCAGCAGCAGGCTCACCAGCAGGTGCACCTTGTGCTAAAGCCAAAGAGCCAACCATCAAAGCAGGTAACATGATTGCGAGTAATTTCATAAAAATCTCCTTTTTATTGTTAATACTTGGTGTTATCGCCAATTGAGAAATGATTCCCTTAGATGATGGAGAGGGCAAGAATTATTACATTCCTTTGTACTTATAGCCCTTCTTGTCAAAAATCACCTTAATTTGCTGCCTCTTGTCGCCTTGAATTTCAATCAAACCTTCTTTGCCTTCAGTGGAGTAAGTACCTCCGGAACCGCATTTTGCTTTGAGTTCCTTAGTCAGGTCTTTCAAAAAGACATCCTGTTTTGGCAAGTTATCAACAACCGTGACGGTTTTTCCGCCTCGACCATTTTTTTCGAGTCGAAAAATAGCTACAAAATTATAGGTCTTTCCTGGCTCCTCCTTGGGTTTGCATTTGCACTGACTTTTTAAGACTCCGCAAGAGGGGCATTTATCTTTTGGGTCATCGGACCAAACAAGATTCGAAGACATTTTTACTTTTTTTCCTCACCGGAGGCAGGCTCGGAGTTTTGTTCGCCGCCCAGCTTGTTTTGGGTCCACTCTTTTCCATCGAATCGACAAAGTATTCGTTCATTATCTAGCACGGTTAGCAAATTCACGGGACGAGTCCAAACTGCATAAAGATTTTTCATTGTCTCGGTCATGAAATCGGGCTGCATATCGATACCCTCCCAAAGATGAGAGAGCAAGAGTTCGCCGCGATTTTCAAAGTTACCGTTTTCGATACGAATGATCGGCTGACCGAAATTTGTCATTTGAAAAAGTAATTTTGCTTTGATGGCTCTGAAATCGCGCGTGTCCACTTCAAATTGATTTGTGCGTTTATTAAATTTATAAACAAAAAAACGATTTTTTACGCAAAAGTCTTCGGTCAAAAATTCATCCATAAAGGTCACATCATTATAAATTTTCCGTACTTCAAAAATTTTTTCATGGCCAATATTTGTTTTTTTGTCCCAATGTTTTCTTTCGTTAACATCGTCGCAATTTTCCCAATCACGGCCGAACTGCCCTTTGTTCCAGCGCTCTTCAATGTCACGAAAAAGCTCAATTCCTACTTTGTAAGGATTGTAAGATTGCGGGTTCATCGCCATTGTGCCGGAGTGGTGATCGGCATAATCAATCACCTCCGAATCATTCATAATTTTCTGAGTCATCAAGGTTGTGTGCCAATAAGACGCCCAACCTTCATTCATGGTTTTAGTCATGCCTTGTGGTGAATAATAATAAGCCTCATCACGAATGATGGAAAGAATGTCTTGCTGCCAATCATCAAGCGGAGCATAGGCCATGAGAAATCGCAAAATATCGCGCTCGGGCTCTATCGGAAATTTCATCCTTTTTGAAGCCATTTCGTGCATTTTCTTTTTTTGCTCTGCCACGAAACTTGGAGGATTAATATAATCTCTCATGTATTCGCGATCATATCGTAGGAGGAAATCTTTTTCCGCAGGAGCGACCTCGCTCTGCTTCGAGCGATTGGGCTCATAATAAACGGAGTAACGATCAATGAGGTTTTCCAGACTCAAGCAGCGATCGATAAAGCTTTCAACCACATCATATCCGTATCGATCCATATAGCGACGAATGCGGGTTGCATGGTTGGCCATTGCATCCATCATTTTTCGATTTGTTTTTCCAAACCAAACATTGTTTTTGAAAAAATCGCAGTGACCGTACACATGAGCCATCACCAACTTTTGATCCATCATGGAATTGCCTTCCATTAAATAGGCATAGCAGGGATCAGTGTTGATGACCATTTCGTAGATTTTTGAGAGACCATACTCATAGGACTTGGAAAGATGCTCGTATTCCATTCCAAATTTCCAATGCGGATAACGAACGGGAAAGCCACCGTAAGCTGCAAATTGATTGATTTGATCATAAGAGATCAATTCGAAAATGGTTTCAAAAAAATCAAGGCCAGCCTCTTTTGCAATTTTTAAAATGCGTTGTCTTTCTACTTCTAGAGCAGGGGTTAAATTCGCCATATCACTTTCCCTTCCCAAGAAAGTCGCGAATCGAATCTAGAATTTTATCTTTATTCTCGATTTGACTCAGAATGATTTGCTCGTCTGAGCCAAATTCTTTTTGCAGGTCTTTTAAAAACTGCCCACTCCCATATTTGCTTTCCACTTGTCCGTAGCAAAAAACATTGCAATTGGGGTTAAAAAACTCTCGCAAGAGTCGAATACAAAGTCGTGTGTCTTCACCGCTCCAATTATCTCCATC
Source organism: uncultured Bdellovibrionales bacterium (assembly GCA_903926205.1). Taxonomy (GTDB): domain Bacteria; phylum Bdellovibrionota; class Bdellovibrionia; order Bdellovibrionales; family Bdellovibrionaceae; genus CAIYID01. The sequence continues at coordinate 18,676 of CAIYID010000054.1, read as the reverse complement.
AGAGAAATGAAAAGGATAAATATTCCATTCATGAACCGGGTAATCTTTTTCGATCATTTGTTGGGCTAATTTATAAGCCGAGCTGATCAAAGTTCCACCAGATTCACTGGTTTTAAAAAAAGTGTCTTCGTCGACTTCCTTGGCCGCAGCATCGTGAATGATAAATCGAGTTTCCAGTCCTTTATAATGTTTTTTCAACCAAGCATTGATCCAGAAAGATTCCATTCGGACGATTTCTTTTTGTTCATCACCCATAGAGCCGGAGACATCCATCATGTAAATGACCACGGCTTTCGTCATTGGCTTCTTCACGGTCTTTACCGTGCGGTAACGAAAATCTTCTTTGATAGGAACAATGATAGGATTTTTTGGGTTGTAGGTTTTAGAAGAAATGGATCGTTGCAAGGCTTTTTTGTATGATGAGCGAAAGTGTCGTAACCCCTGCGGGCCGACTGGGGCTAAACCGGAATAACGATTTTTTGTTGTTTCAATTTGCTTCATGCCCTTCGGCTGAATGCGAGGAAGAGCCAGTTTCTCTCCCAAAATCTCAGCTAACTCATCAATCGAAAGTTCAACTTCCAGTAAGTGATCCCCCGGCTGGTCGCCGGCTTGCCCTTGACCAGGTTGCGGTTCACCCATGGCATCGCCTGGTTTTCCCTCGCCTTGTCCGACTCCGCCTTGTTGTTTGGGGCCATAGCGAAAATTAGGGATATCAATTTGTGGAAGGGGAATTTTGACAAAGTCTTTTTCACGTTTGCCAATCATTTCTCCTTGCGAAACATATTTCCGCAAGTCTTCCTTGATACGACCTTTAATAATATCCCGAAACCGATTATGGTCTTCTTTTATGGACACACAACGTCCTTTGCTATTTGTTCTTCACGTCTCCACGAGCATAAATGCTGGCGACATAGTGAAGAACATCAGTCGCTGAAATCTCATCGTAACCAAAATCTTTTATCAAACGAGTTTTTACAATATCAATTTTTTCTTGAGTGTCCTTGTCGACAACAGAGCTGACAATCGATGTCAGTTTAATACTGTCTTTTTGATCTTCGAAAGTTTTAAGCTCCAAAGCCTTGTGAAGACGTTCGTTCATTTTATAGTTAAATTTTTTGCCTTCCAAAGACATCGCGCCAATGTAATTCATGATTTCACGTCTGAAATCATCTTTGCGAGACTCCGGAATTTCTATTTTTTCTTCAATCGAGCGCATCAGGCGTTCATCGGGTTCTTCGTCCATTCCAGTAAAGGAATTTCGAACTCGTTCCCGTTGGGTGTAGGCTTTGAGATTATCGATGTAATTTCCACAGAGTCTTTGCATGGCCCCTTCGTCGGCACTGATGGCACGCTGAACTTCGCCTTTGATGATCTCTTCATACTCCTGTCGAACAACGCCTAACAATTCGCGGTAATCCGCTTTGAGTTCTTCATTCGACAAAAGCGAATGATTTTTTAAGCCAGATTCGAGTTCATTCAACACCATGAAAGGATTTACTGAACCCCGGTTGTTTTGTTGAGACATAACAATGGCATTTGATAATTTATCTTGAATGTAGCGAGGCGAAATTCCTTCTAGACCTTCGCGAATTGTTTCTTTACGCAATTCTCGAACGTTGTCTTCTGTGTAGTTCGCTAAAGTTTTTCCATTATACAATTTCAACTTTTGTAGGCGAGTTAAATTTGCTTTTTTTGGTTTCTCCAAACGAGTCATGATTGCCCACATCGCGGCCATTTCGATCGTGTGTGGAGCAATGCTCACGCCACGAATTCGATTGGAATTGAAATCCTTTTTATAAATGCTAATTTCATCTCTCCAGCGCGTGATATATGGAATGTCGATTTTTACAGTTCGATCACGAAGGGCTTCCATAAATTCATTATCTTGCAACCGACGATATTCGGGTTCATTCGTGTGACCAATAATCACTTCATCAATGTGAGTTTGAGCAAATTTTTTCGGTTTGATTCGATGTTCTTGAGAGGCACCTAAAAGGTCGTAAAGGAAGGCCACGTCAAGTTTCAAAACTTCGACGAATTCAATCAAGCCACGATTGGCCACGTTGAATTCACCATCAAAGTTAAAGGCCCGAGGATCTGAGTCAGATCCATATTCAGCGATTTTGCGATAGTTAATGTCTCCGGTAAGTTCTGTTGAGTCCTGATTTTTTTCATCTTTTGGTTGAAAGGTACCAATACCAATTCGATCAGCTTCAGAAAGAGTCATTCTTTTTACTCGCACATGAGTAAGAACTTTCATCAGATCGCCTTTGTAGCGTTCCATCAAAGCTTTGAAAATATAACGGCTTGGAGGACACATTTCACCTTGGATAGAAACTCGGTACGAACCTTCTTGCCCACGATTCAAATTATCGCAAATTGCGGAGCGCATTTCCTCTGGAATAAGAAGAAGCGGTTCTTCGTGCATGGGGGACGGAAACACTTTTGTTTCAAGACCCAAGAGACCACCGAGTTCATTTTTTTCATCAATCCATTCAAAGGTGTACATTTCGCCTTGATTGGATTTCGAGTAATCTTCAAGACCCTTTTTGAGCATGCGACAAATTGTCGATTTCGCGCTTCCAACGGGACCATGAAGAAGGATCACACGTTTTTCAGTTCCATATCCCATGGCGGCGGCCTTCAGGACATTGACTAATTTCATGAGTGGTACATCCAAACCAAAAACGGCATCTTTTCCGTTGCTTTTTAAATCATCAAAAAACTTGTAGCGCACCACGGATTTTTTAAAATCTATATAATCTTCAGTGCCCGCTTCGAGAATCATGTCATACATTCTTTGAAAAGCATTTCGCGTGATTCGCGGATTTTCTTTCACGAGGTCCAAGTACTCGTTAAAAGTTCCGCTCCAATTAGCGTGAGCGGCTCCGTGCTTGGATTCCCATGTTTTCACCAGGGCTTGAAGATCGATTTTGTTGGCCATGTGGTACTCCTTATGATGAAGGACGAGGACCAATTTCATGGTCCAATAATAAAAGGAACCCCGAAGAATCCCTTTCGAAATATAGTATGCACCAGATGGTCATTTCGGTACATCTATGATGTAAATATTTATTAAAATGAGAGAAGTTTTCAGTCTTTAGATTAGGGAATTTTATACTTGGTAAAATCTTTTGGTGGCTCAAGCTGAAAGGGGCTCTTGTTTGACTCGACCTTGGTCTGGTCCATCGGAGTGTAGGATTTGAAAGCAATCTGAAGTTCGAAGTTTTTATCGCCAACAACCACTCGTTTTTTTTCACCGTTTCGCTCTGACCAAAGTATTTTCAAGCCATCTGTTGCTCGTTCGCAAGAGTCGACCAAGTTATTATTTCCGATTTTGCATGACCAGCCTTCATCATCTATTGGAAGGTCCATGCAAATATTCATGATTAACTTCGGGTTTAGATTCATCTTAAAAAGAGGAAGCAAGGCACGATCAGAGAGGCTGCCTTGGTAGAATTTTTTTTGCCGGTAAAGAGCATACTTCACGTCCGAGTTTTTCATCACTAATGTTGCTAAATTTATGCCAAGAGTTCCAGTTACATCCAAGCGTAAAAAGGCCGGAGTTGCAGCAGTGATGTCCAAGCTTATCGCAGTAATTTTATTTGATACGAGATCTCTCGCTTGAGCTTTCGCCTCCCAAAGACCACTTATTTGTCGACCCTCGTAGGGTTTTGGTGTGGTCACACAAGAAGGGAGGAAGAATAGAGCTGAAAATAAAGTCGCTAATAATCGGACTTTTAAACTGATCGCTTGATATTTTTGATTGTCCATAAGTTAAGAATGAACCAAGGTCTATTTGCCTGTCACGAAAAACAACATAAAGTAAAATTAAAATTTAAACTCAATCTGCTGATGTCGCTGAAGCGGGAAGACGGACGTCTTTTTTTCTTTTCAGGTCCTGCTCTTGAATCCCGGTTATTTTCGAGCGAATATCACGAGCATGTTTTTCGTCTGATTCAAACTCAGCGGCTCGTTCGTACATTGTTTTTGCACGATCTACCATTTGCGCTTTGAAATAAACATCGCCAAGATGTTCAGCGATAACCGCTTCAGTGGGCTGAATCCGGTAGGCCGCCTCTAACACACGGATAGCGTCCTGTGTTTTTCCTTTTTTAAACAAAATCCAGCCATAGGTATCCATAATGAAGGCATCTTTAGGCTCGATTTCTAGGGCTCTTCGTACTAATTTTTCAGCTTCTTCAAGGGAAGCTCCCATTTCAGAATAGGTGTAGGCCAAATAATTCAAGCCTTGAACATGATTTGGATCAAGCTCAATAACTCTTTTCATATTCTGAACCACGGCCTCTTTTTGACCTAAGCGATCTTGAATGGTGCCTAAGAAAAAGCGCAATTGCACATGATCTGGAAATTTTCCAACGCCTTTATTTAAAACTTCCAAGGCTGTTTTGTAATCACCTTTTTCGTCAAGCAAGGAAGAATAAACAGCAATCAATTGTGGGATATCTTTGCGTGCTTCGGTCGCTTTTTTTGCGTACTTGACGGCGCCATCTAAATCTTTATTTTGTCGCATTAAATGAGCGCCATGAACAACGGCTTCAGTAAAGAATTGGCTCTCAGCAGGGACACGCTGAAAATTTTCAATAGCTTTCGTATTTTGTTTAATCTCTTCATAAACTGCGGCTAAATAAAAACGAATTTTATCACTGTCTGGAGCTTGCGCTAAGACCTCGTTCAATTTAGTGATTGCAGGGGCGTATTTTTTTTGTTCAATCAAGATCAAAGCCATTTTAACTTTAATATTTAAAGAGTCGTCAGAGTTTTGTTCAATCACGGCGAACTGTTCATAGGCAAGTTCATATTGTTCTTGCTCTAAGTAAAGAGGAGCCAAAGCTTCCGCAATTCGCACACTTGGACCGTGCTCTTTTTGAAAGTGAGAGTAGAGTTGAATGGCTTTTGCTTCCATATTCAATTTATTGTAAAGATCACCAAGTCCTAAGGTCGATTCAACATGTTCAGGCTTAATTTCCAAAGCTTTTTTGTAGGCTACTTCTGCCGCTTTTTGAAATTGTTTTCCATCCTGGCTCGAGCGAATTTTGGCAATGTAATAGTAGGCCAAATGAGGAGTCTGATAATTTTCATTTTTGGCTAAAGACTCGAAATATTTTACAGCTTTGTCATACTGTTTTTGCTCAGCCAAGACGGCGCCAATGTATAGAGGCGCTTCTGTGTTCAGCGGCTCTTGTTTTAAAATTTCATTGTACTGAATCATTGCTTTTTCATAGGCTTTCATGGAGGACAAAAGCCCACCAAGCATTAATTTGGCATCGATGGATTTTGGATTTTTACTTACCGCAACCTCTGCTTGCTCGAGAGCCTGATTAGTTAAACCTAATTTCAAATATTCCGCTGAAAGTCTTAAATGCACTTGCGCGGCATCTTGATCATAGACCAAGACCATCTTAAATGATTCGACTGCCTTTTGGTGATCACCGTCATAGCTTTGGGCTTCTGCCACAGAAAAATAATAATCCGCTTGAGTGCGTTGATAAACAGGATCCAAATTCTGTGTTTTATCACCACCAATTGACGAGGGTACAAAAGACGCTGGAGCACGGTTGTGATCATCGAAAGAAGCTTCGTAATAAGTCGACTTTTCACTTTCTCTTGCAGCATCTTTTGGTGTTACACAGGCAGGAAGCGCCAAGCATAAACTGAAGAAGCAGACAGCATTTCCGACAGAAGAACTCAATTTGGAATTGGGCCGAAAAAGCATCGGGCCTCCCTTTGATGACTTATTCGGCCTACTCAAATGGAGACTTAAATGAATTGCTTAATTTTTCGGCGATTCTGAAGGAATCAAGACTTGGGTCTGAATGGCATTTTCACCCAATGACCAAACATCGACAATTTTGTTCCGACCTTCATGTCGAATTTTATAGTGATAAACCTGGCCCCATGGATCCAAGCCAATTGTGCCGCTTTCAGCAGCATTGCCACTCTCTTGGGCAGCAATACTGGCGTTACGTCGAGCTGTTGATTGGGCATTGGATTGTGCGTCTTTGAACGCCTCAACATCCCTTTTTTCATCAAGACTCGCAATTTGGTAAGCCAGGCTTTGGGCCTTTCCTAATGCCTTTTGATGCGCTTGGTCCTTAGAGGTTCCTAGAAAGGGTCCAAATACAATAACTCCGACGATAAAGAATGCGAACACAGATAAGAGAGCGCTTAAACTAAGTGTTCGTTTTTCGCCAATAATTTCATTACTGGAGGCTGTCATCTTCATACACCAAGACTTTCGGCCATTTCTCAAAAAACTTGAGCTAAAAATGCACTTTATTAGCAACTTTAATAGTCTATTTATAAAGATTACTAATGCACGGCGTAGCTATATTTGAGCTTATGTTAACTTGACAAGCTGTGGCGGTGAGGGCTAGGTTCCGGCCATTAACTAGCTAAAAAGGTTAAAAATAGAACAATGGGGGAGGCCACTTTGATGAACCAAATCGACACCGTCCAAAGCATTAAGCCCGCGAATGGTAAAGTGAAAATCATTAAGCGTTACCAAAACCGTAAGCTGTATGACACTCAACAAAGCTGTTATGTGACTTTGGATGATATTGCAAAAATGATCAGAATAAATGAAGAAGTGATGGTTATAGACAACAAGTCTAAAAATGATATCACTGCTGCAACATTGACTCAGATTATTTTCGAAGCTGAAAAAAAGGCGTCTCAATACGCACCACTTTTCACTCTTCGAGAAATTATTCAGACAGGTAACGGAAGCATTTCTAATTATCTGGCTAAATTAGGAGCATTTCCTCAAGATTATATGCAACGTCAAGCTCAAGCTCAGGCGCAGGCAGCTCAATTGGAGCGCGCATCGACAGACAGCTTGAAGGAAAATCTTGAACAACGTGTTGCAAATGCTGCGGTTCGCGCTACAGCAGATCAAACTTCGAAAGTCGCTGCTGAAAAAGCAACAACTCTTCCAGGAGTTAATGATGACAACACACCAATTCTACCTGGAGCCAGCAACACTGGATTCAATAACTAAGAATTGAGCAAAAAAGAGATAATTTCATAGCACCGAATTCGAAAGAATTCGGTGCTTTTTTTTGATGAGTGGATAAATTTGAAACTTACCTTAAGCTACGCCAGCTCAGGAAGGTTTTGTGTCCGGGGCGAACGGAGAATTTAATGTTTTCCAAAAGATCAGGAGTCGGAAATCCGCTTCCATTGAGCCCCTGAAGAGTTAATGTGTATTGACCAGCAGGAAGCCAGGTTCTTGCAATTTGAAAATCTTTTGGCAGAGTCGACCATTGCCGAAGATCGGCTCGATCGGAAACTCTCATTGCAATGGCAGCTAAAAATCCCGCCAGTTCATTTTTTTGACGAATTTGATCTGCTGCCACAGCTTTTGCAGCGGTCGCGCCGATTTTTCTAGCAATCATCCAGCCAACGTCATCATCTAAAGTTTTGATCACTACTTTTTCAACGTTATAAACCATTTTAGATCGACGCTCGCCGACTCCACTGATTATCATTTTTGTTTCGGAGGTCAGACTCGGGACGGCATAAAGTTTCGGCCAGCGCTGATCAACCGGAGAAAAATGTTTTTCCGGTCCCCAGCCTTGTTGTATGAGAACGACTAATTCACCTTTGTTTTTATCGTACCAGTCTGGGTTTTCAGTTACCTGCGGAAATTCATTCTTCCAGCTTGAATAATCATCCGTACGCTTTGATTTTTTTGCAGATCGGATTAAGTCTTCAGGTAAAAAAGGATTCGCGCTATCTAACTTATAAGAGTCAGAATAGGAAATATAGGCATCATCATATTTTCCATCGGATTCATAAATTAGACCGCCAAGATAATGAGCAAAAGGATTAAGTTCGTAGTTCTTTCGGCCCTCTTGTCTGATTTTGTTGATCTTATCGTTCACACGTCGAACTTCGACCATGGCTTCATCAAACTGATTCAACATTAAATAATTTAAAGCAGAATACACGTTGATCAATATTTTTTCGTAGGACTCACCTTTGTATTGAACCATTTCTTCACTACCGAGTGTTGCCATCGCAATTTTGGACACGGAATGATAGTCATTAAGCTCAATAAGTTTGTCAGCTTTCGCAAAGTTTTCATTACTTTCTTTGAATTTTCCAGCAATTTGCAGAGCTGTTCCATAATCTAAAAGGTAAACTAATTGATCGTCAGATGGAGTTTCTGCTAGGGGCTTCAGATGGGTAAGTGCCTCCTGAAGTTGGCCATTTTTTAGCTCTTTACGAGACTCTGCCACCTTGGACTGGTAGGTCGCGCAGGCGGCAAAAATCAATAGATATAAATAGAGAGAAAGCTGACTTATCTTCATTTGATGACTTAATTACAGACCAATAGTTTTCTTTTTGAACGCCTTACGAATTTCTTTTTGACCAGTCCAGGTGATCACACTGGTTTTTAGATTCGTTAAATTCAAAGTGATTTTGTAATAAATGGTTTTATTTTTTCCAACCTCTTGAACAATTGAATCAAGACGGCCGTTCACAATAAAATCAGCTCCGATTTGACCACCAGGACCTTTTTTTGTTTCGCCACTGACCATGCCAGAGTTTTGGTAGTCGTACTCTCCTTTGATGTCTTCGCGAGCTTCTTTATCGATGAATTGAATTTTTCCAGAGTTTGTCAAATCGACACGCACCATATCCATAATACTTTGAGTATCTATATGTTCACTGGTTTTGTTTTGTAAGTTTGTCACCATTACCAATGGAGGTCTTTTTGCACTTGAAATCGAAGGATGAACTATCATTTTATCCACAAGATCTTTAACGACGATTTGCATGTCTGATTCAGACCAAGTGTCATTGAGAAGATTTTGTTTGTTCACATCATCATAATCACCTTTAGTAAAGGCTTGCGGTCCGCACTGACTTAAGCCAATCATCAACAAAATGTAGAGCACTGCTTGAACTAACTTCATGTTTCCTCCAATTGAAAAAATCTATCGTTTTTTGATTCATCAATTAGAACATTGAAAAAACTCTAAAACAATTCGATAGAAGTTCTCTATCGCGCTGTCCGGACTTGTCCATACTTCAGACACAGGACCCCATTAATTTATTTTAATTTTTGGCCAGAAATTTGAATTATGTGTCAGAAGTTCCATTATGAATTCAATCCTAAGGGGTGTTCGTGATTATTAATAGCAGCCGAAAAGCTTTTGAGGTGTTGCGAAAAAAAGTCAATTTTCTGCAGGAGGAAGTGTGGCTTTTAACTCTTGATGCAAATTTGAAACTTATGGAGATTGATTTAATTTTTAGAGGGACTGTGAATGAATGCGTTATTCATCCGCGTGACTTGGTTCGTACGGTCTGCTCTCGTAATGCTTCTGCTTTTTTGCTGGCACACAACCATCCCAGTGGTCGAGTTCAGCCCAGTCGGGAAGACAAAATTGTTACCCAAAAAATTGTTAAGGTATCCCGTTTGCTAGAAGTTCCAATGCAGGATCATTTAATCTTTTCAGCTGAAAAATATTTTAGCTTTGCAGACAAAGGCATGTATTTTCCGATGTCGCTATACAAAAACTGAAGTCTTCATGCTCCTTAGTTTAAATTTATTGGTTTTCTTCAAAGCCTGAAATTGGCGTTGCTTGTATAACCACTCCATTTTTGTCGACTTTGATGATCCAGCCATTAATGCGAGCATTCTCAATGAAGGCTTTCGTGTATTGATGTCGGTACTCTCGATCGTATTCAGCGATTCTTTGCTTATCGGCTAATTGACTTTCAATCACGCCACGAGGACTTGAATCCTCTCGGCTGACATCAGGAGCAAAAGTCTCGCGGAGTTTTTTTTGATTTATGTCTTCGGGTCCATCCACGTTAAATGTTTTTTTAGTATCGGGTGCGATTGGCACTAATTCCCCAATTCGAGGAACGATAAAGTTATTTTCAACCTCACTAAGTCTTTTTTGACTTTCAATTTTTGTATTAGTTTCTTTTAAATATTTATTTACCAAAACCTCAGCTTCCGCCGTTGTGCGATGAGTTGTCGCTGGATCACGTGGAATTTCGACTGTGTCATTTCTTTGTGAATAAAAATAAAAAATTGCTGCGGTCAAAAAAAAGACCACGGCGATAAATCCTGCCGATGAATTGCTAGGTTTTTGTTGATCTTTGACCATACGAAACTTGTATCGGAAATTTTGGAAAAAATTTAAAGAGCTTATTGATAGGAGCGTTGAGGACTAGGTCTTTGGTCTAGTGGACTAGCGTTGATGTTGTATTTTGCGGTAATCTCGCAACATGTGCCAACTTCTTGGAATGAATTGTAACGTGCCCACAGACATCTGTTTTTCCTTCACCGGTTTTCAAGCACGGGGAGGACTTACAGATCAACATCAGGACGGATGGGGAATTGCCTTTTTCGAGGGAAAAGGAGTGCGACAATTCCTTGATCCTCTTCCCTCGGCGCACTCAAAAATCGCGGAGCTCGTTAGCAGTTATCCAATCAAGTCAAAAAATGTTGTAGCACATATTCGTAAAGCAACTCAAGGTGATGTTCGGTTAGAAAATACTCATCCATTTATGCGAGAGCTTTGGGGTTTCTATTGGATATTTGCCCACAATGGAAATATTTTAGATTTTAATCCAAAAGTACTTGGTCCTTATGTTCCGGTAGGCACAACTGATAGTGAAAAACTATTTTGTTGGATGATGCAAGAGTTAAGGCTTCGGTATGGAAATTCTTGTCCTGATACAGAATCACTTTTCTCCTCAATCTCAGAGCTTTCAAAAGAAATTGGTCAGCAGGGAGAATTTAATTTTTTGATGTCTAATGGAAATTTGCTGTTCGCACACTGTTCGACTCAACTTACTCACATTATTCGAAAAGCGCCATTTTCAACGGCAAGCTTGAAAGATCAGGATTTAACTGTGGATTTTAGTTCCGTCACTTCCGAGAAGGACCGCGTGGCAATAATTGCAACGACACCTCTTACTGACGATGAAAACTGGATACGTCTTGAGCCTGGAACGCTCTATTTATTTCAGGAAGGTGCGATCTCTCGGCAAGAGAAGACCATTCCCTGGATTCAAAAAATTAAGTCGATTTCTTAATTGGCAACGTGATGATAAATTCAGTGCCAATGCCCATTTCGGACTTCACCTGAATTTCGCCTCCATGAGACTGCATAATTCCATATGAAATACTCAGCCCAAGACCGGTTCCTTGACCGACTCCCTTTGTTGAAAAAAATGGATCGAAAATTCGATCAATGACATCTTTTGAAATACCTTTTCCAGAATCTTGAATTGAAATCATAATCGAATTTTTACTGTTTAAGGCTGGGTTTTTTTTTGTTGTAATCCAAATGTTACCTAACCCATCAATGGCCTGAACTGCATTCGATAAAATATTCATAAATACTTGATTAATTTGTGTTGCATAGCAATTCACCAAGGGAAGATCTCCATAATATTTATGAACTTGAATTCTATTTTTTATTTCTCCAAAGAGAAGATTCAAGGTGCTTTCTATGGCCTCATTGACGTTAAGTTCTTGAAGTTTTGCCTCTTCTAAACGTGAAAAATTTCTAAGTCCAAGAACAATGTCACGGACACGGCGGGCTCCGTCTTCACAAGAGGCTACCAATTTGGGCAAATCCGCTTTGATGTAATCAATTTCCAAGGTTTTTTTCAGTTCATTAATATTAGCGGGATTAGCTTCGGCTGCATCGGCTAATTGAATCAACTTAGTTGAGTACTCTTTCAGATGAGTCATATTGCTGTAAATAAAACTGATGGGATTATTTAATTCATGCGCCACCCCAGCAACGAGCTGACCCAAACTCGACATTTTAGACGAGTGAACAAGACGGCTTTGAGTTTCTTTTAATTCCTGGTTGGCCAGTTCAAGTTCATTAATTTTCGCTTTGAGTTCCGCACGGACACGAATAATTTGCCGGCTCATTTGATTGAAGGATTCTGTTAAAAGTCCAATCTCCGTATCGCTTTTGATTGGAATTTCAACCAACTGATCACTCATGGGCAGGTCTTGGGTTGCTTGAACCAAGTCATCCAGAGGGCGCAAGATGGAATTTGAAATCAACAAAATGGTAATAATAAGTAAAATTGAAACAGCACCCGTGACTGAGAAAAAGGCATAGTTAACACCTTTTAAGACGGCGTTGGCATCTCCTTTGGAGGCTCCTATGGCGATAAAAAAATCCGATTTCCCCCAATGTACTGGATATACGATAAACGATTGAGGGTCTCCTCGTAAAGTCAGTTCAAAATTACTTGGAGAATTTGGTTGAATGTAACTGTTAAAAAAATCTTTTTTATATTCATAGAAATCAGGATGAGTCGAAACCATCACTTGAGCGTTTTTACGGATTAAAATCAATTCAACGCGCATTCGATTTTTAAGTCCGTTGAGAAAGTCTTGGTTGATTTCTATTAATTGTTCAACAAAGCCGATGGCTTTTCCGGATTGATTTTGAATTTTCGACAAAAGAATGAGCGAGATTTTTTTCGACTCTGTGACTTCAATGAAAGAATATTCATTCTCCTCTTTCATTTTTTCCAGATTTTCATCAGAGATATAAATCGCATTGCTCCCAGAAGGAGTAAATTCCTTCAGATTCAATCCATGTTTTGATTCTGATAATAGCAGGCGACCATTTCTTGAAAAAAAAGTGAGTTCACTGGCAATGTCAGAACGAATCCAAGTCTTTGCAATTTCAGTGAGTTCATTCACCTGATTAGTAGAAAGATTATAAATGAACGCAGGATCTGATAAGTGTCGATCCCTTTTTTGGACCAAAGAAGCACGAAATTCTGTCATCATGGTTGCGACTTCTCGAGCATTGCCTTCAAGGCGTCGGCCTAACTCTCGATTGATGGCCTTTTCATATCGTATTACAGAGAAGCCAGTTAAAAAGGCAAGGGGGGCAATAGCAAATAAGAGAAACCACACAATCAGAATTGTACGAAGAGATTTTTTAGATTTCCTTCGATAAGAAAAACTCATTTATTTTTACTTCGTTTCTGCAAATCTATTTGCACTATTTTTCTTCAAGCGAAAAAATAATTCGAACAATTCCTTCCGGCATTAAGCGATCATGTTTTTCTTTTTGCAGACTTAAACCGCCGTATTTTTTTGTAAATTCAAGAAAAGCTTGGTACTTCGCCTCTGGCATTGTGAAGTGAAAATAATTTGCATTGCCTTTTTTCCAGCCGAGCTCAACTTCTCCGGCTTTTCGTCCGCCAAGTTCGTTAATTTTTTCAACAAATTTAGTGGAAACCGCTTCCGCATTCGTGACTTTCATAATTCCGCGATAAAGATACCCTTGTTTCTTTTCGGAATTAGTTTCATCGACAGTTGCTTTTGCTACAGCGGATTTTTGTCCAGATTTTTGTTTTTCAGTCGTAGGAATATTCGTTGCAATTTGATTCACAGCTGACGGAGGAGGAGGAGGTGGCGGCAGATTTTTCTTTGCCACAATATCAGCCGCTGACTTGGGGGCTTCTGTATTTTTTTTGCCTTCGTCTGGAAAAACGACCGTGGCTTCTTCAGGCAGTCCTGCCACTTCAACATCTTGAGCGGCCATCGGAGTTTTTTGAACTTCTGTAAGAACAACGTCTTTTTTCTTGGACACACTCAGTTCCATAAGTTTGTGCCAGGGGATTACCAAGGAGATAGAAATCACGCCCACAGCAACGATCATCACTTCCAGGCCCATTTTGATTCCTGGTGACCACTCTTCAAAGCGTAATTTTCGTAGTAACACCTGCAGATAAGAGGATGGAGTTTTTAAAGTTTCTAAGAGAGCGTCAGAAACGTGAATTTCCGAAAGGCGCTCAACATAATCAAGACCGTCATTGATGAGTTGAATATCTGCTTGGGCTTCGTGTGAAGTTTTTACGTATTCCTCAACCGCTTTCATTCGCTCTGGATCCAAATGAAAAGTGACGTAATCATACAGTAATTCTTGGGCCACAAACCCAGAAATTTTTCTTTCACCCTTTTTTGAAAAAGAAATAGAATTATTGTCCATCAGGACCTCACCACTTCCGTGTTGAGTGCGCTCGGGTTTTGTGTCATTCCACCTATTTTACGAAGAGCTCGTCCAATGCGATAACGAATAGTTCCTTCAGTGATTCCAAGAGCCGTTGAAAGGTCTGCATCGGAAATTTTGAAAACCTGCGACCAAATTAAAGTCAGCAGTTCGTCCTCTGGCGCAGTTTTTTGAAATTCCTTCCATGGTGACAACTCCAGTCCCATTGGAAAAAGCCAGCCAGAGTCTGGTGTGTAACGGGGGCGACCTCGTTGAAAGTTGCCTCGACTCTTATCCCACATTTGTTTGCAAACCATGACTAAAACAATGCTTGGTTTTGTTTGTGGAGATTTTTTCATTTTTTTATAAAACAAATCCGTCGCCTTTGTTGCGGCGATGATCGCTCGGCGTTCCTCCAATAGGGAGAGGAAAAAAAAGAGCCCGATGGCTTTGATTTCAGTGTCAAACATCGTTCAACCTTAGTCGACAGTTAATTGACGGAGTAAATCCAACTCTTCCAAAACTTTTCCAGAGCCAAGCACAACGCAAGTCAATGGATCTTCTGCAATAGAAACAGGAAGACCCGTTCGTTCTCTTAGTAAAACATCCAAATTAGCTAAGAGTGCGCCGCCGCCTGTGAGTACGATTCCATTATCAACGATATCGCTAGCGAGTTCCGGTGGAGTTTTTTCCAGAGCTGTACGAACGGCATCAACCACTTCATTCAATGGATCCATCAAAGCGTCGTTCACTTGACAACTTGTGATCTCGATTGTTTTTGGTGCGCCGGCAACTAAGTCGCGCCCTTTGATTTCCATGCTGCGCTCTTCTTCGAAAGGATAGGCATTTCCGATTTTAATTTTGATATTTTCCGCCGTGCGCTCGCCGATCAGCAAATTGAATTGGCGACGAACATAGTTCACAATCGCTTCATCAAATTTGTCTCCAGCGACTTTGATTGATTTACAATAAACAATACCACCCAAAGAAATAACAGCCACGCCAGTAGTTCCGCCGCCCATATCTACAACCATATTTCCTGATGGTTCAGTGATCGGTAGCCCTGCGCCGATCGCAGCAGCCATTGGCTCTTCAATCAAATAAACTTCGCGAGCTCCTGCAGACTGCGCTGACTCTTTTACTGCGCGTTTTTCCACCTGAGTGATTCCATAAGGAACGCAAATAATAATTCGCGGACGAATGAGAGATTTTTTGGAACCCATCGCTTTGTGAATAAAATATTTGAGCATTGATTGAGTCACTTCAAAATCGGCGATAACACCATCTTTGATTGGGCGAATAGCAACGATACTTCCAGGAGTTCTTCCCAGCATATCTTTGGCTTCTTTACCAACTGCTAAGACTCGATTTTGTGTACCACGATAATTTTTTTGGACAGCGACAACGGAAGGTTCGTTGAGAACAATTCCTTGTCCCTTCACATAGACCAAAGTATTGGCCGTACCCAAATCAATTGCGATGTCGTTGGAAAAATATTCTGAAAATTTGTCAAAAAAAGCCATGAATCACTCTCTAATTAAATTTTATAGCTGAGTGAAATTTTGACCCGGTAAAAAACAAGAGTCAATGCGCATAGTTGGTTGAATTGAAATGATTATTCGTAGACGTCTAACTCGCCGCGCCGGATATCTCACGGGCTTTTCCAGAAAATCTATTTTCTCCACGAAAATTCATGGTGAAGTTCCTGATGAAATCGGGATTTTTGTAGATCGACTTCTTCGTCAGAAAGGAGAAAGCGCTCTTTGAAAACTTTGCTCATCAAAGAAAGGAACTCTTCACCATGGTCTTTGTGAGCCAAAACATAAGGCACTCGTCGATGGAAAAAGTCTAATAAATTCATACACATGGTGTAATCTATAGCGTGATGAACTTCGTATTGCGAGTAGCTTAACTCATGTCCATATCGGTCTACTATTTCGATGCACTCAGGCCCATGTCGATCTGAAAGCCAATGAATTTCATTTTCGTTCAAATTTGTTTGTAAGCGCAAAAAGCTAAGTAAATGTTCGCGCTCGGTGAAGGATTCTTCGGTGACAAGAGGATTAATCGGAGCCTCCGTGTGACAACGAATCCAGCGCACACGATCTTCAATGGGAAATTTTGCCAAGCAGTGTTCAATGACCTGCTTAGCTATCAAGCGATAAGTGGTGTATTTGCCGCCAATGACGAAAGTGAGGCCATGAGGTTCTGTGAAAATGACGTGTTCGCGAGAAGTTTTACCTTCGGTATCAGAACCATCAGAGACCAAGGGGCGAACTCCTGCATAGGAGGCAACAATGTCACTTTCTTTAATCTGCGAGCCTGGAAAATATTTTCCCACAATTCCCAGTAAGTAATCCACATCCTCACGCTCAGTATTTACATTTTCTGGGTTACCAGAGAAATCAGTGTCGGTTGTACCGACGATGACCATTTCATGCCGTGGAATTCCAAAAACAATTCGCTCTTCGGTGCCCATGACGACCGCACTTGAAAGTGGTAAACGACTTTTTTCAAAAGTGAGATGAACGCCTTTTGTGGGTCGAAGACTTTTTTTCCAATCAGAGAAAAATTGAGAGCCCACTTCGTCACTCCAAGGGCCAACCGTGCTGACGAAATGTCTGGCTTTTACTTCCAAAGTTCGCCCAGAGAGCAAATCTTTTAATTTGAGTGCTTCAACCTGACCATCAGGAGAAAGGCGCACGCCCGTTGCTTTCACGTAATTAGCAATCACCGCATCATGTTCGTTTGCTGAACGTAAAGTTTCATGAACCAAACGGTCATCATCCATGTATGCATCTGAATAAACATAAGAGCCCAAGAGTTGATCTTTTTTTAAAAAAGGTAGGCGATCCAGGCTTTCTTGGACCGAGAGACGCTCATGAAGTTCTGGCGCCTGAAACAAGGAAAGAGCGTCGTAAAGCCACATACCAAGACCCATTTTTGTCATGCCCACTCTTCCGGTTTCATAAAGCGGAATCATAAACCGTAAAGGATGCACCAAATGAGGAGCCATGGAAAAAAGTTTTTGGCGCTCGGAGAGAGCTTCAAATACCAAATGAAATTCTAAATTTTCTAAATAGCGAATTCCACCATGAATTAATTTGCTCGACCGTGAACTTGTACCACTCGCAAAATCAGAAGATTCAACGAGGCCAACCTTCATCCCGCGCATCGAGGCGTCCCGCGCGACGCCGGCGCCATTGATGCCACCTCCGATAATAAAAAGATCGAAGGTTTCAGTTTCCATACGTTTTAAATTTTCGAGGCGAGTTTCTCGAGAGAATTTTTTCATATTTTCGTTGTCCTGACCATGAGAGTGCTCGGAGTCCAAACTTCAGATTTATAGGGGTGTAAAGCGGAGTTTAAAGTCGGTTCGTTCGGAAAATAAACTTTTTGCAAATGTTTTTCCCGACCCAGTTTAATTGCAAGCTCCACTAAGTTATCTCTTACTTGAAGATTTGAAAATTGCATATGTTCTATCCACAACGCTTGGGTTTGGCCGTCGATGTACATAAAAGCTTGTCCTAGGAAATACCCAACGAGTTCAGAATCTTCTTTGGCACAAAAGCTCCAGCCAAGAGGTAAATAATACTCAAGAGCTTCTCTTCGCCAGCGGGCGTTCCATGACTGGAGTTGTCTTTCCATTTCATCTGGAACGCGGTCTTTGAGGTGGCGACTCTCAAGGGTAAGAATTTGATCAATTTCAGAAAGCTGCAAGACGTGTAAAAAAAGTGACATAGACTTATTATGTCTTTACACTACGAAATGTGAAGCAGAAAAATTGGTCGATGATCGAAGAAAAAATTAAAGCCGGGCTCGCGACTGAACTCAGGTCGAGTTCTCGACGTCCCATTGCCGCCTTTGATGCGGATGGAACTCTCTGGAACACAGATTTGGGAGAGGCTTTTTTTAAATATCAAATTAGTCAGGGCTTACTAAAAAATTTGCCTGAAGAGCCCTGGCAATATTATCGAAAATGGAAAGAATCTGGCGATCCTCGTCCGGCTTACCTTTGGTTAGCGCAAATCAACGAAGGTCATCCTATTTCTGAGGTGAGAGCGTGGGCTGAGGCGGCTGTGTGCGTTCAATCTCCACTGCCAATTTTTGAAGAACAAAAAAGATTGATTGAATATTTTCAGGCAAACAAGGTTGATGTTTTTGTGATCACGGCTTCGGTGGCTTGGGCTGTGGAGCCCGGAGCAAAAAGATTGGGAATCCCTTTTGAAAAAGTGCTCGGCGTTCAAACTAAGTTGCAAAAAGATATTGTTACAAAAGAGCAAAATGGAAAAATCACCTATCGTGAAGGAAAGCTCGAGGCGCTTTTAGAAATCACCGGTGGACAAAAGCCATTTTTTGCCTCTGGCAACACCATGGGTGATTTAGCTCTACTAGAAGGAGCTAAATTACGGTTGACTGTGGGCGCGGCCACAGAAACTGAAGAGCTTTTTGCCACAGAAGAAAACTTACGCAAAGAAGCCCACGCACGGGGCTGGATGGTTCATCAGTTTAAAACTGGCCCCCTATCGTGGTGATGATTTAGAGCCTACTGAACCGCCCCCGTGAGGCTACAGTTTCATACGAGTTGTTTGGATTTGGGCTTCGGCTTATTAATAAGTTCCACGAGAAAAACTCAACAAGTTCGACCGAAT
>CAIYID010000053.1 GCA_903926205.1 uncultured Bdellovibrionales bacterium | reverse complement strand
GGAAATGATTTTAAAATCGGGCAATCCAATGATAGGTTCGTGAACGATTGGGGGCATTTGGGGTTCCTTTTGTTAAAACGTTTCTTAGTAAAAACATTCTAACAGATTCCCTGACTGCCCCTGTCATTGAGGGAGAACCAGAATTTTTTATAACCTCTTTTGGCGGTGACATAACCTCTAAAAGAGGTTATAGTGAGTGATGCTCGAATCACTTTTTGGTAATGGGACAGTCGAAAAAGTTCTGCTCTATCTTGAAAATTATCAGGAAGGCCACGCTTCAGAAATTGCTACGACATTTTCTATTCGATTGAGCGTAATTCAAAAACAGCTTAAACGTCTCGAGGACGGTGGAATCATTGTGAGTCATTTGAAGGGACGAACAAGACTTTACACATGGAATCCAAGATATCCTTTCGCAGTTGAATTACACGCTCTTTTGGAGAAATCTTTCAAATTCATTTCCGAAAACGACCTAAAAAAATATTATCGTAAACGAATGCGCCCTAGACGGAGTGGAAAGCCTCTATGAAAATCTCAATGTCTTCTTCCATTCATGAGGTTGGGAGTATCGTCTGCGAATGTCTTTTGGCAAATGGAATACAGGCTGTGCTCTCCGGCGGAGCCGTAGTTTCTATTTATACGCAAAATGAATATGAATCCAAAGACCTTGATTTCATTTCCAGCGCGGATATTAAAGCCATCGCCTCCGCTCTTGAAAAAATTGGTTTTACCAAGACAGTCGGGCGTCATTTTACTCATGCTCAGACAATTTATTTTGTCGAATTTCCAAGTCCGCCACTTGCTATTGGAAATACACCTATAAAAGAATGGGTCACCCAGTTGGATAGGTTCATATGCCAAAATATGTGAATGCAAAATCAGGTCCTAAAAATTCAGTCATCTATACTGATTCTGATGGAAAACAGTGGTCGTTTGAAGGCGGAAATAGACCGTGGAGAAATCAAAATCCTGGAAATTTAGTCCAGGGAAGTATCAGCAAAAGAAATGGTGCAATTGGAACTGCGGGAGGGTTTGCCGTATTTCCAGATTATGAATCAGGGCATGCGGCTCTCTTGGACTCATTAAAAAATGTTTATGGTAATAAGGACATTTCAGGTCTGATGAAAGATTTTGCCCCCAAGGAATCAAACGATACAAAAAAGTACATCAAATTTCTTCAAAAGCAGACTGGAATTACTGATGACACCAAGATCAAATATTTTTCCAAATCTCAGTTTGAAATCCTGTGGAAAGCCATCGAGAAAATGGAGGGGTGGGGTGCAAAGATTGGCACAATCCGATCACTTGAAAATAAGGCTCAGATAATTGGAGTGCATTTCGACGAACATGTCATTATCGATAGCTATAATATCGAAGGATACGGATGGGTCTCCAAGGATACTGGAATCGAGCTAACTGAAGCTGGGAAAGTTGATGCAGTTGTCTGTGTGTCCTCATATGGACATCCGTTTCTTAAAGGGCGACCAAGGCATGCAATTTCGTAAATTGTTGATATTAAAAGTTTGTTTTTTTGGCATTCTATTTTCAATTCGGACGTTTGCAGCGAACAGAAATTACTACTATGCTCCAGAGACCGTTGAATTAAAGGGAAAAATTGAGCATCAGACATTCCCAGGTTTACCAAATTATGAAAGTATCGCAACTGGAGATTCCCCGGAGCGCGGATTATACCTTAGGCTTGACAATCCAATTAATGTCATAGCTCGAAAAACTGATGAAGATTCCAACTCACAAGATGAAAAAACCATTAAAATCGTCCAGCTGACAATTGTCGCCAAGGATCCTACCGTTGAAAGAGTTTTAGAGAGCGCCAAAAAGGGATCCCATTTTTCTTTGGTAGGCCACCTTTTCCATCGACTGACGGGGCATCATCACGCGAGGGTCCTACTCGAAGTTGAAAGGATGAACTAAATGGCAAACGCCAAGAATCTCAGTTCTAAGACGCGGCACCAGGGAACGCCAACTATTCTAAACTACCTAATCAAATACCACAATTTTGATCACTATCTTACCCAAAGGGCTTTGCCTGAACTTGAATAGATGACCAAGTTTCCATCGTCTTGAACCGCTAATTTAGCCCCTGGATTTCCTTCTGTATGGCTGGACCAAAGGGCTTGTCCTAGTAACGAATACAGAACTAAATTTCCATCCCCTTGCATTGCTAGAAGTGAAATGGACTGCCCATCCGTCCTCGTAGACCATAAGGCACCGCTGGGACCGTATAACACCACGTTGCCATCATTTTGAACGATCAAAGTATATTGCCCACCGTAAGATTTCACTCCTTGCCCAGCTACATATTGAACACCGGAATTCATCCAGCAGGAATTCTGTAGCGTAGCACTTGGACTGACTGGTGTTACTGGGGTCACTGGTGCTGCGGCAACAGAGCAAGACGAATTACTGTAAGAACCGCTCAAAGTGCCATTCGTACAGGTTCTCACTTGTGAAACGCAGGAACTTCCGTAAGCAACTGAAGAAGCTTGAAAAGCTGTGACAGTATTTCCACTGAGAACGGACTGGCCATTAAAACTACAGGAGACTGCGGGCGCAGGAGTCGGCGTAGAGGTTTGAGCTGGAGCTGGAGCTGGAGCTGGAGTTGGAGTTGGAGTTGGAGTTGGTGCCGGAGTCGAAGATGGTGTTGGAGTTGGTGAAGAAGTACTCGAAGTGCAAGAACCTGAAGCGAGACAACTTGCTGCAGGAAAAAGAGCAATACATTGATTGATCTTCGTTTGATCAGAGCAACTGCTTTGATCATTACAATAATAAGAATGTGTCAAATTTTGAAGGTCATTAGTACAAAAAGTTTTCAGAAATTCTGCAGGAACGTTTCCATAATCCCTGACGATATTTTCGGGGCTAGGGGTTATCGCAGGAGGAATCTCTACAATGGCATAAAAAGCAGCGTCCGTGTTAGTGCGACTCTGTTGTGTTGTGGCAGTGAGAAGTTCATTATTAGGTATCATCCAATCCATTTTCTGCAGACCAGGAGTTTCAAAGTTGGCCGCTGCGGCTACACTTAAATCTTGAAAACAGGATTGTTGAACCTCCGCTCCACCCTGTCTTACCCATTTCAGACACGCATTGGTCGCATTTCCAGGACGAGAATCTCCACCGAAGGATTCGAACAAAGCAACTGCTTTGACATGAATAGGTGCCATTGTTGATCCAATATAATATGAAGTCGCCAACGAACCATCAGAGTTTGCAGCTTGATCATTATAAGGAAGTCGTAATACTCGATATCGTGGATCGTTCGGCTGATAAGACTTATATTGGACGTTGCAATTGAAATTCGCGAGGGCGGCGTCTGCTGCTGGCAATGAATCTCCTGCAATAGCACCATAATTTGCGCCACAACCTAAATGGGTATTTTTTGGCAAATATAAAGGGGTATTAGAAAGATCCACTGTGGTATGCCAATCCTTCGATACTGCTTGGAGCATAACATGCCAACACATAATTTCGGAATAACCCGCAATAACGTGCGGATATTTAGGATCCACATCTCGATAAATACCCATGCACGTTTCAACAGTTGTTCCTTTTTTTATTCCTGTCACATCCAACGTAACGGAAGTTAGTACAACGTCTTCAGAAAGGCTTCTTGCACCCCAGCCGGGGTCTGATTCCCAAGAGCAAAACATGTTTGCACCTTGTTTGCAGTCTGTAAAACTCGAAGAATAACTTAAGGCCGCTTGTGTCGAGGGAGTATTTCCTACTGTCGCCACCGAGCTTGCAGGATTAATTGTGCCGCCGGCATTTACTAAGAAGGCCATTTTGGAAGCACTAGAGCTAATGCCTGTTCGAGAGCAACCGTTGAATATTGAAAGTAACAGCGCCGAAACAATCAGAATTTGATTTTTTCGAAATGAAACAATCCGTCCAACCACGCTCCACCCCCAAAAAAATATGAACCTCGATTTAATTCCCCAAAGATTCAATAGAGCAGGAACCACGCCAAAGCTGATTCCTTCGTCAGCTTTAAAAGAGCGGCTATCATCACCAATAGTTGTTATTTCAATCTACAACTGAATCAAATTTCGACAGGCAGGCTGATCTCCATCTGCCTCATAGAAAGGCGTTTTCTTCAATAGTTAGGAAAAAAATCAAATATATTTTCACAAAATGAGAACTCAGTGAATTCATCTGAACTAAGATTAAAATGAGCGACTCGATCATATTAGAACGTCGATATATTTTACAGCGATTTAGGTCCGGGATTTTTAGTGATGAGGGAAGGCTTTTTTCCCCTCCCCCAGCTCTCTTTAAAAACTGTGAAAAACAGATGGGGCCTATAGCCCACCAGCTCCACTAAGTCATTGAATTAAAGCTTCTTGGGCAAACAGACCACAGACTTTTCATAAAAAAAGACGAGGATAGATATATGCAGAGAGATCAAAAGCAGTAACTTCATAGCCATTCCGAGCTAGAAAAGTGGCAGTTCCCCCTTCGCCGCAGCCAATTTCTAATACCTTTAGGTTCATACATCTGTTGAGAAAACTCAAAGTCTTTAACTAGATCAAACTTTTTTGCTATCTCGCGCACGCTGACAATTCCTTGAATGTTAGTTGAATCAATAATTATCATGCCTAAACTTGCAAGATATTGAACACTAACGTCAGTTTTTTTAAACTCGTTAAGCATATCACTCCCAAATCTGCAGGAAGTTGCGACAATACGACAAGGGCCGAATGATCCAACGTAGGCGCATCATCGAGACTAGAGGCCCCCTGCTGAAGCCAGTCATTTCGCTGGAAAAAAAATGTATAAGTAATTTTTATAAGATCTTTTTTGGTATAAAAATGACCAACAAAATCATACTGTTAATAGAAGGTCTACATCAATAACAAAGCCATGACAAAGAGATTGATTATTTTGTGCTATATCCATTGTGCAATTGAAAAAAAATAAAATTTAGAAATGGAGATATATTTTATGAAAAATATCATTTTAGTGAGCACAATATTATTAGCAGGAATGACGGCTTTTGCAGGACAAGGCTCATGCAAAAATTCAAGTTTTTCTTGCAGTTCAGTTTATCAACTTTTTGATGATTCCACCTTGGATGGTCCAAGTGCAGTGTCAGCAGTTGTAGATAGTCAACCAAATCCATATTTACCCAGAGTTTGTGGTGCTTCAGTTATACTTGGCACAGAAATTGGCGTTATTGTACTGAATTACGAAGAGGTATCAGGAAAAGTTTCAGGTCTTTTTGATTATTTTGGAGCGCAAACTTCAATCGAAACAGATGTGAAGTTGAAAACATCAGTTCGCACAACTAAACTTGGCGGAATCGATCCTTTGGATAATGAGTTTGTACATGTAACTTGCAAAGTTATTCAAAAATAAAAGTGTGTATTTATTCATCATCTTGGTCCGTTCTAGAATAAGAAAGGCCTAATGTAATTAGGTCTTTCTTATTCTATTACAATAAAGGTTTTTTATGCGCCTTATGTATGGAATTTTAATTACATTCATTTTTCTTAAGGCACCGTCAGCTTTTTCTGCAGCTCCCAGCTGTCGTTTTGTTTTAGAGGCGCAAGACAATTCAACATTCGTTCAAAAACTCATCGGGTATAAAGTGGCTAAAGACCATGAGGTTTTCCGTCAGGGAGGAACCCCAAGTACGAAGACTCTTTCTTTGACGAGCGTGAAAGTTGTCGTTTGGAATGCCTATAAGGGTAAAAAAAATAGCTTCGAACAAGATCTGAAATCTCTCGGTTCAAATGCCGATTTACTACTTATTCAAGAAGCCTTTGATCACCCAGAAACATCGCCAGGTCTTAAATTTCCTTTTGAGAATTTTTCAGATCACGAGTGGGTTATGGCCGTGAGTTTTACGGATCGTGCAAATTCAGCAACGGGAGTTGCCACTGCTTCGCGAGTTGCTGGTTATCCTCCAAAATTTATCCAAAGCGATGTTCGTGAACCCATTTCGCAAACACCAAAAATGGCTCTTCTAACGGAGTATCCGATTGAAAATTCAGAGAGCTCCTTGCTCGTCGTAAATATTCACTGTATTAACTTTGTGCAAACTTCAGATTTTGCTTCCCAGTTAACTCAGGTAGAAAAAGCCATTCAATCACATCAGGGACCTCTGCTTTTAGCCGGAGATTTTAACACCTGGAACGGTTCCCGACAGACTCTTTTGGAGGAGCTCGCCTTACGATTGAATTTAATTGAAATTGCAGTTGATGATGATCATCGTTTTTTAGTTTTAGATCGAACTTTTATTAGGGGTATCAATGTGAGAGAGGCTCGAATTGATAATTCAATCAAAGGCTCTGATCACAAACCAATCATTTTAGAGTTAGACATTGTTCCTTAAAAATCGGTGAAGTTAAAAAAATTAAGTTTGCAGAAAAAAATTGCAACTGACTAGAAAATTCATTTTGTTATTTTATTATACCTTGATCAAGCCGTGTTAGTCGCAGAGAATTTTCCCTTTGATCACCTTGGGGTTCCTCTGAACTCACCTGAAAACTTTTCTTTCTCAATATGAGTCGATAAAAACCCATAAATTACAAAAGATCAATTTCATCGGTAATGGAGCGACAAATTGCGGAGCAATCTAAAGTCACTCTCGCCAAAGATTTGAAGTTTCCTGCAATCCACGATATATATGATTAACGGAAAGCAACTGTTTCGCGAATCCAATGCTTTTTGAGGCCGACCAAATCTTAGGTAAATACAAAGAGGCCACAGTCTTTTCAGGTAGGAGATCAAGACAAAGCCCTAACTAAGGCCAAGAAATCACATACTGAAGCGCATCTCCTGCTAAAATAGATATTTCCACTATTCAATATGAGATTACGCTTCAAAGACTTACGTTTTTAAGTTGTTGCAGCTTCGCTTTTAGCTTTTGGGATTGATGGAGTTAAAATCTTAGCTTCAAGTAAAAGTTTTTCTTTATCTCCACCATTCACATTTTTTCCTGTGCTTGTTGTGATAACTTCATAACGACCAGATTTTTTTTGAGTGATAGTAAAATCTTTGAACTTCAGCGGAGCAAAGGCCGTCGTTGGTTTAACTCTCACTTTTTTTGCTGTTGCGTCTGTTTTTGCATTTTTAGGTTTAGCTGCCATTTGAATTCTCCGTTTTTAAGTTTGGTTAAAAGTTAGTTAGCATTTAGGTCACTTTTACAGCACAGGTCAACCGATCTTCCTTCAAATCGCACTCAAACTAATGGGGACGCGTTTTCAAAATACCCTATCTATAATTGAGGAGAGCCTCTATGCTGACTTATGGAAGCTTCAAATCATCCTTGTCTAAAATGTGGCGCCTGTTGTGCTTTTTTCCGCGTGTCTTTTCATTGGTCTGAGACTTTTCCTGAGAGTCACGAAGTCCCAATCAGCAGGACCAAGCAGATATCACCTTATGTGAATGCGATGATCGGCACGGATCAAAAGAACCCCCTATGTTCGGCACTTCTGGGGGGCATTGGAAAATCTGTCAGTTGCGAAATTTATGCAAATAGGCCCAATTGTTGTCGTCTTTTTAAAGCCAGCTTTGAAGACGGCGCAAAAAACTCCAGTTGTAATCGAGCTCGGACCAGTAAAGGAATTCGACATCTCACTGGCGATGACTGGCTGATGCCGGTAGTAATAAATTAAAGAATGTTAATACCTAAAATTCTCGTTTACACAGATGCTAGCTTCAGTCAGACCGCCTCACTTGGAGTCTCCTGTTTTCTTATTTTCACAAATCAGGAAAACCACGACTCTGGCAAGCCGTTTAACGACCTCGTAAAGACCAAATCTTTTACCGAGAAAACCAATATCAGGGCCAAGCTAAGGTCTGCGATTTTTGCTCTTGAAGCCACTGCCGAGCGCTTACAGGCAATCAAGAGCATAAACGTACAAGTTGAAATTAATTTATACACAGATTGCCAGGCCATCAGCCAGCTTCTTAAAAGAAGAGTTCGTCTTGAGGCTTCAGGATATAAAAGCGCTCGAAAACAAAAAGTCCTTACAAACGCTGATCTGTATCAAATATTTTTTTCACTTTGTGATCGATTGCAACCGAATATTCATTGGGTGAAGGGTCATTCAAAAAATAGTGAACAGAGTTTGATCCAGAGACATTTTACTGTCATTGATCAAATGGCCAGAAAAGAACTTCGGGCCCTTGTTGCACAAAGACGCTCACGATAAAAACGATGCTTCAGGGTATCGGTCACCGCTTGGAGTTGTTGACTTATTAGCACCCAGAGTTTGTGCGCTGGACTTCAAACTATGTGCCTCTCGAGCAGCACCAATCTGGGGTTCTGGACGTTCTAGAACTTTGCGCGCAAGCTAAAAAAGTATTTCCCTCAACGACAGTTAAAAATGCAGTAAAGAGTGTGCTTGTATTCAATTTTGAAAAATTCATGAGCCTTCAAATATTCTTTGTTTTAATCATAATAAAATATCGAAGCGGCTGAAACATAACTATAATTAAGTTTTTCCTTCATTTTTTTATATCTCAGAATGCAACTGTTCCAACTACTTTTGCTAACACTGTCCTCTCTGAGCATAAAAAATAACGGAACGTTTCATCGATTCATGTTAATAAACATTTATCTCTGAACTAGACCTTTGAAGCTTCCTTGATTTAGTTCTTTAGAAGAAAGATTTTTCTGTTTAACATTGATTAACTATGTCAAAGACAGTTTCGTTTACACTGACCATTGCATGCCCAGATGCTGTCGGCCTGATCGCCGCCGTGTCGGGTTTTCTGAGTGAAAATGACGCCTTCATTAACGAGTCTTCTCAATATGGCGATCCTTTTTCGAAAACATTTTTCATGCGTTGTGTATTTAGCATTGATGAAGAGAACTCTCTTAGGCAGGATTTGCAGAAAAATTTTTCTACACTGGCCAAAAAATTCAAGATGAATTGGAAAATCCATGACAATCGTCAACGCTCGCGAGTGCTGTTGATGGTCTCAAAACACAGTCATTGCCTGAATGATATTCTTCATCGCGTGGAAGCGGGACTCCTCCCCATTGAAATCATCGCCGTGGTTTCCAATCACGAAGATCTGCGTCGCGTGGTGGAGTGGCACAAAATCCCTTATCATGTTTACCCGGTGATTAGTGATTCACGAGAACACGAATCTCAACTAAAAAAATTCATCCAAGAAAACAATCCGGACTTAGTGGTGCTCGCCCGTTACATGCAAGTGCTCTCTGGCGATCTCTGCAAAGTTTTGAGTGGTCGTTGCATCAACATCCATCATTCTTTTTTACCCAGCTTCAAGGGTGCCAAACCCTATCACCAAGCTCACCAAAGAGGCGTGAAGCTCATCGGCGCTACC
Organism: uncultured Bdellovibrionales bacterium; assembly: GCA_903926205.1. GTDB lineage: Bacteria > Bdellovibrionota > Bdellovibrionia > Bdellovibrionales > Bdellovibrionaceae > CAIYID01. Next base: position 6,809 of record CAIYID010000053.1, on the reverse strand, counting down.
GCTCACTATGTTACTGATACTTTAGACGAAGGACCTATTATCGATCAGGCGGTGGAACGCGTTGACCACACTTTTGGACCATCAGAGCTCGCGGCTGTCGGCCGAGATACTGAAAATATTGTCCTGGCCCGTGCCATTCGTTATCACGCTGAATACCGTATTTTACTCAACGGCCATAAAACCATTATTTTCAAATGAATGCAGAGTCAACTGACACCATTCTGGCTATTGATTTTGGCACCAGCAATTCGTTGGTCGGAGCCCTTCATCGTGGGCAGCGCATTGAAGCCCTCAAACTTGATCCTAGCGCCAGCGATCCAACTCTGATGCGCACATTGCTTTATTTTCCAAACGCTGATGAATGCTATTATGGAGCTGAAGCCATTCAGAAATTTATCGAAAATGATATGGAAGGACGACTTTTTCGTTCTTTTAAATCTCATCTGCCGAATGCAAGTTATCTCGGCACTACTATTGATCAACGGATTTTGCGTATTGAAGATCTTATCGGAATATTTTTACTGGAGTTGAAAAAGCGCTCGGAAAAAATATTGGGAACGAAAATTGATCATGCGATCATTGGCCGACCAGCTCGCTATTCGATGGACGCCGTCGCGGAAGGTTTTGCTCTGCATCGCATGAACAAAGCTGCCGAATTTGCCGGGTTTAAAAAAATTGAATTTGTCCCCGAACCGCTGGCCGCAGCCTTAGATTATCGACGAACTCTACAGCGAGAAAAAGTGGTTTTAATCGGAGATTTCGGAGGAGGAACTTCGGATTTCACGATCATGAAAATGTCGCCAAGCCCGTTTAAAAAAGAAGACGTTCTTGGCGTCGATGGCTGTTCTTTAGCGGGCGATGCGCTTGACAGCGTTTTTATGAGCGAAAGGCTCAATCGCTCTTTTGGTGCGCAGACAAAATACCGAATGCCCATGTCAAACAATTTATTGACGATGCCCATTGGAATTATGGACCGTTTAAATAAGCCCTCCCTCATCGTGCACTTAAAAGAGCGTGAGACTTATAATTTCCTGCAAGAAGTGAAAAAATGTGCCCTCACAAACTCTGACAAGCTGAAGTTAGATCGTCTTTTCATTTTGATGGATGATCAGCAGGCCTTTCCATTTTTTGAAGAAATTGAACGCACTAAGCGTAGCCTCTCTGACCACAAAACTGCTCAGTTTAATTTTAGCTATCCGGATTTAGAAACTAGCGAAGTGTTTTCATCAATGGAATTTGAAAAATGGGCAGAGAAAATCAAATCTACAATTTCACAAGCAATTGATCGTTGTTTGGAACAAGCACAAATGAAAGAATCGGAAATTAACCTGGTATTTCTGACCGGAGGAACAGCTCACGTGCCCTTTATTCGCCATGAATTTGAAAATCGCTTTGGAACGGAAAAACTTCAGGGAAAAAGTTTTTTTCACTCTGTCTTATCAGGGCTTATTGAAGCGGCTCAATTGAAGCCCTGAAATTATTTTAGCTGACTTCAGAAGATTCCTTTCTTAGTTAATCCTCAAAATTGAATCTTCATTTTTAAGTTAGCCCCTATTTTACAAAAGCGTCCACTGAGCGAAAATCACATGAATTGCGTGCACTGTGACGCTGCAAAAAAATGATTCTGAATTACAACTTTTTCATGTCTATTATCTTCAATAATAAAAAGATAGCCATCCCCATTTTTTTTATAGCTTGCTGAAAAATTTGAATTTTTACTTTCATGACCATCATAACTACTGAATAATCCAATCTTTGCCGTCAACTCTATTTTTGAATCACCGATATTCTCCAATACTTGCTGAAAATCAAAAAAATAACTAGCAGCGTGTTCACTTGTTGAAGAATCGAAAATTGCGTAACTAAACGTTCCATCACTACATCTTAAATTTTCTTCAGCAAACGCAGATAAACTCATCAATGAACTAATAACAAACAACCATTTCATTTTATGCTCCTGACACATTTGAATTAAAATTTCGGTCAGTTATTAACATGTTCTAAGCCCTACAACAAGAGCGTTTAATCAAATAAACCTGAGCGAATATCCACTTAAAGGTTCTAAGCCACTGAAGACAATGAAGGTCATCAATCTTTCCTTAACGACAAAAAAACAAACACAAATATAATTTGAAAAAAATGCCTATGATGAAATTTTTATCACATCTCGACTTCATAGATTCTAATGATTCCTTTGTTTATTAAATCGACAGAACGACAAGAAGACTTATCGCCCAATTGGCAGCCTTCCACAAAAAGAGCTTTGGCTTTTTCTGGATTTATAACTTTAGCAAAGGCTAGAAAATAATTAGCAGCGCGCCCACAAGCTTGAGCGACACCCTTTTCACAACTCAATTCATCTTCTGTTTTTATTGTTGGCATATCCCGAAAATATTTTTCTATTTGTTTTTCGAAATCTTTTTTTGATTTTATGCGAAGAAGACAGAGTTTATTAGCCTCGTCCAATGAACAGGATCTTTTTTTTTCTAACTTACACCCATATTTGACATACTGATTACCTAGACTGATATCACCAGGTTTACTTGTGCGCTGATAAAAATAACCCAATTCAAAACAACTATCAACATCTTTAGATTCCGTACACCTTTTGTACGAGGTCTGCGGAAGTGTGAGAATTTCAGAATAGCCAAAATTAATGAAAAAGAAGACAATATAGATCATCATTACTAAATATTTCAGTAATAATTCATTTTTTTCAAGCCGCATTTGAAAACTTGATGATTGCTAAAAATGTAGTGACCGAGCTCCTATTCTTTACCTAATATAGGTCTTGATGAAACATATTGCGGTGATTGGAGCAGGACCAGCTGGATGTCTTGCGGCCTATGAATTAAAGAAAAATGGACATTCCGTGGTGCTTTTTGAAAAAGAGCGTCAGGTGGGTGGACGAACATTCACTGATCGTAAAAACGATCACCTGATTGATACGGGCGCTGGATTTTTTACCAATTTTTATCCACTCTACTTTAAACTACTCAAAGAATTAAAACTGACAGATGAGGTGATTCCCATGAGTCGCTCGGTTTTTTTTGCTTTTGATAACAAGAATGAGGTGCTAGGAACTTTGGCCTCGTTTATTTTCTTTAAAGCACTTTCATTCAAAGATAAATTTAAGTTTTTTAAATATGTGAGTGGACTTATCTTTAAATTTAAATCACTCGATCTTGTCGATATTAAAAAACTTTCCCATTATGACGATTGTTCTTTCGCAGACGAAGTCCGTCGAAATGCCGGTCATAATGTTTATGAATTTTTAGCACGCCCGCTGATTGAGCCTTTCTGGTTTTTTTCCCCAGAAGAAATTTCACGAGCTTTGGGAATGACCGTTCTCGCAAGACTGGCCACTTCCAAAATTTTTACAATGAAAACAGGGATGGATCGTCTCTGCCAAGCTCTTGCCAACACCGTAATCAAAAAAACAAATACCTGTGTTGAAAAAATTTTAGTTAATCCCGATCAAAGCTTCACCTTAACTTATACTGACAATGGCCAAATTACAAATTCAGAACCCTTCACTCACCTTATTATCGCTAGCACGGCACCCGTGGCTTACAACCTGGTGAAACCACTTTCTGAAAACCTGATCAGTTCATTTCAAAAAGATTTTTTAAAAACCCAGAAATACGTGTCCAGCAGTCATAGTGTCTACCAAATCAGTCGAGCCAATCCTCCACTCAATCAATCCGGAGTTTTTCCGTGCGGACCGGGTCAACACAAAGTGGCGACAATCAGCTTTGATCAAGTTAAATACAAAAGCTATTCCCACCTAAAAAAAACAGACGATATCGCTCACGTTTTTTTATCACCTGTTGAAAGTCTAAAAACCATGACAAAAAAATCAGAGGAAATTTTTGCTTCAACATGGGAAAACGCACGCGGACTCTATTCCCAGCTCCCGAATTCCCCGCTTCCTGTGGCTACCTATTTTAGAGAACACGCCATCCCACTCCATGAAGTGGGTCGCTACAAAAAAGCTTTGCTCTTTTCCCATCAGCAGAAGGCTCCCCTGGTTTTTGCCGGAGACTATCTCGCAACAGCCACCATCGAAGGAGCCCTGCTCAGCGGCCTGAATGCCGCAAAGCTTATCCTTCAAGAAAATTAATTCACCAGCATCTAGCGAGCCCAGCTTCTCTTGCGCATCCGAAGATTAGGGTTCACCATTTGCTCATCGGGATGAGTTTCACCTGGATACTGATAATTTGACATTACTTCATCTTCAGCGGCTGTTGATTCTTTTTCTGTTGCTTTTTTTGCAGGCTGGCTAATTTTGGCTTTTGCACCTCTGTGAACACTTTTTGCCATGAGGCTTTTCTTTTTTGCTTTCATTTTTATCTCAACTTTCTGTGGATCATCTTTCAGAGAACGCTCTTCAGAGTACATCCACTTGATGCACGATGAACTTTGCAAAATGACGACCAGTTGAATTTTTTCTGATTGGAATTTCGGATTTAATGCGATGGGAAAACCTGGGAGTTCCCGGAGGGACGTCTTTTTGATTTATGTCTAAAATTTTTCGACAAAATCTTTTGAGACCTATTAAGGCTTGTAACACTAGATAAGACCATGCGCTCACTCAGAACGAAATTTTAGTGGAAATATTCCTCGTTAGAAAAAGGATCGTCAGTTTTTTGGGAGTACACTTAATATTTTGCATTTTGCGATGACGTCATCCGTTGAGCTAAAAAAAACGCCATCAACGATTGCTTCAAATTCACAAATTTTCGAACTTTCTAACTCCGCTTGGTCTCCACTCACTTCAGATGTTTGAACAGTAAAGACCTCAATGTTGCCTATCTTATCAGCAAACTCATTTTCAGCAGCAAATGCCGCCGATGATATTAAAAGTAAAGCTACGTGCACACGGCACGAGACTATGCTCTTGAATTTCTATTAAAAACAAGCCCTTTGAATTGTTTCATAGCTAGACTTTCTCTATTTATTTTCCACACATCAAAGCATCCGATAGTGTGAAGTACTAAATTAAAGGTGGGTACAATGTCACAAAGAACGCATAATATCGTGAGAATATGCTCCGCATTTGCTTTTTGCTCATGGATGGTCTCATCACTTGCTTCTGGTCAGATTTCAGATAACCCACAAGTCTTAGCAGGATATTATCTCCTGCTTGATAACAAGCCCATGGGTTTGGTTCAGAACGTAATTGGTGGCGAGGCAACTCACCAAGTTTTGGTCGAAAAAACGAATATTTATCAATCGCAAAAAAAGCACCTTGGTCTAGTCGATTACGAGGATATTACATTGAGTCTTGATGGATCCTCTTTTAAAAATCTTTTCCCATGGATTAAAGCAACCTTAGAACAGAAACACGATCGAAAGAGCGGAACTATTCATGTTGTTGATTTAAATGGTCACCCGACTTCTTCCCTTAATTTTTTTGATGCCTTAATTTCCGAAATCGGATTTCCTGCTCTTGATGCAAGCAGTAAAGACGATGCAAAATTGACCCTTGCCTTTACCCCATTAAACACTAATCAGTTGGTCTATGATCCGAACAAGCCGGTTTTGCCACCCATCCAAGCAAATCAAAGTGATTTGTTTGATTTGTCAGCCTCTAAATTTCATTTTTTGATTGATGGTCTTGAGTCCGATTGTGAGGGAGTCACACAAGTTGATGCGATGACAGTGAAAGATGGGGTCGCAAGTGATGACATTGGCGACTTACGTACACAAGATAAAGTACCAGGCAAACCCACACCACCGACTCTACATTTTGTTCCAAATTTTTCAGTGACCTTTTCCAATGGATATCCGCTTCTTACCGCTTGGTATGATGATTTTGTCATTAAGGGAAATAACAGCCAAACTAAAGAAAGAAACGCGACTATTGAATACTATTCTCGTTCAAGAAATAATGTTTTGTTCTCTATTTTACTAAAACATGTTGGAATTTATAAATTATCGAAAACCCCTAAAAAGCAATTTGGTTATAAACTGGCTAACAATGAAATCATTGCAAGTTTTTACGCAGAAGAGATCATAATTTTTGATGGACCTCTTCCTAAACAGTACGTAAAAATTAAAAACAAGTCCCCTGCTCGTGGAATTGCCTCGGATGGGAAGTAAGCTTCAGGGTAAAGTGAAAATTATTTTTTTCTCTACTTTTGTTGGAATTATAGCTAGTCGTGCGATTTTAAAATAAAATTCTTCATACTACTGCCTTTTTTTATTCAAGGGATTTACGGTGAAGCGCGAAGAATGTAATCCATATTTAACATAGCAATTGCGGTTTCAACCGAGCTCAGTTTCTTATTCTCCAAAAAATTTCCTCGCGCTACTGGTAAGTAAAATCGAGTCTGGGTTTCAGTCAGAGCATTCAGAAGTTGTGGTTCAATGACTTGCCAAGTTCCTGATTGAATTTCCGCCTCCACCCAGGCATGAGCTCCAACAGAATTAGAAAACAAGCTGTATCCAAACACGATTCGGGTAGGAATTTTAAGCGCACGTGAAATCGTTGTGAAAATAACAGCATAATGTTGGCAAACACCCTTACCCCTAGCTAAGGCTTCTTCAGTACTCAAAGCTCGAACAATGTTGTTTTTCATCATATCTTGGTCGAAAGAATAATGCTCAGACAAATATTTCAAAATCAATTGTATCTGGTTGGTTCGATCCGTAGGCACCTGTGCAGGACTTGTCCCACCTAGTCGTTAGGGTTTGAAAGTCGGGTTCCCCAGGATATTATCCTGGAACGACTAAATTCTCTCCGAATGAGAAAGGAACCCAAATGAAGAAAACCAATATTACGAACATAAGTCAATTGAGCCAGG
>CAIYID010000052.1 GCA_903926205.1 uncultured Bdellovibrionales bacterium | reverse complement strand
TTGTCTCTGACGCTCTGGGAAATATTCCTCAAATTCAATACAAGTGGTGCATTACGATGAAATCGGGTGGTGCACTTGCATGAAATTGACTGGTACATCTCGATGAAATTGGGCGGTGGATTTCAGACGAAATCGGCCAATCGGGCAATCCAATGATAGGTTCGTGAACGATTGGGGGCATTTGGGGTTCCTTTTGTTAAAACGTTTCTTAGTAAAAACATTCTAACAGATTCCCTGACTGCCCCTGTCATTGAGGGAGAACCTCTATTTTACACGTGTGCAGGCGAGGTCGGTGAACTCATTATTGTAACTAATAAAGTTAGCAACATCGTGTTCATAGACAGCAACAGCTTGAGCTTCCCCATTGAGAAGAGCCTCACTTAAGTAGACAGTGTTAGACTCACCAATGATTGTATTAGTTTCTTGATCTTGAATCTTTAGAAATTTTTGTTCAGAGTAGTCGTAATTTTGTTTTTCTGACCATTTTGGGCCAGCCGTTAGGGTGGGTGAGTTAACAATTTTTATGCCGCTTAGGATTGTCGTCGCACTGTTTCCGGCGAGGTTGAGAACACTAAAGCTAACTTTATTTTTTGACAAAAAACTGTGGGTGAAATCAACATGGTATTCAAGTACTTTATAGGAAAGATTACCAGCATCAGTCATTGTGCAGTGATAGCTCATGTCCGCGAAGGCGGAAGAAGCGGCCAAAGTCAGTAAGATTGAAAATAAGCCCGTTTTTTTCATAAAATTTCCTTGATACCGTCATGCGATTTGGGCGGGATTAATTTCCCAAAATTTCCCTCGCTATCGGCTTTATGGGCCATAATATAATTCATCCAATAATAAATTTCGCCTGTTATTATTTCGACAGCAAGTCGCTTTCTCTGTAAAAAAATTCAACGGTCCTTGGCGTTTAAAATCCAGCTCCGAGTTTAAAATCTACACAAGTGCCAAAAATGGGCCGAAATAGCTAGTTGTCCCTACGTCTATTCTGTGGGAGTCTGTGGAGAATAGACGATGATCAACAGAAGACGAGATTTTAAAAAGCTTAGACCAACCTTGAGTATCACTTTTATAATGGCTGTAGTCGTTTTCATTTTTTTGTCTTGTTCTCATTTTCAATCAGTCCAACTTGAATCACAGAAAAAAAATTGGCCAAAGGAGGCTCTTCGTGGAGCGAACGTAAGCACCTCTGCCTCCGTTGAAGACCTTCATCATTTTGCAAAAAATTGGGGGGGAAAAGTTGTTCGAGTCCTCCATTTATCACCCTTGTCAAATGAACCACCCTACTTAATAAACGAAAAGGTCTTGGCCGATATGTATCGAACTTCGTCAAGAGCTCTTGATGAAGGACTGGCCGTTGTCTTTGCTCCTGGAGTTGCCATGGAGGACAATGACCTGTTCTTTTCAAAAAAAGAATATCAGGCCGCTTTTGTTGAATTTTGGAAAGAAGTGGCTTTGCATTTTAAAAACGAAAAAAGAATTATTGCTTACGATTTAATGAACGAACCCCACGATAAATTAGCCCGCGAACAATGGTCAGATTATGCGCGAGAACTGACTAAAGCCATTCGAAGTATCGATGACCGACATTCAATCATCGTCGAAGCTCCTGAGTGGAGTTGGCCGAGCGGATTTGCGTTTTTAAAACCCACTGGTGATAGTAACACGATTTATAGTTTTCACACCTATGCGCCCAACGAGTTCACGGTGCAAAAATCCGATAAAGGATTTTTAACTGCGACGGAAGAAGAGTGGAAAAAAAGAATTTATCCTGGGAGTGTCCTCGAAGGAGAACTTTGGAATAAAGCGACAATGGAAAAAAAATTAGCTCCTGTTTTTGAGTTTGCCAATAAAAACAATGTGACAATTTGGTGTGGCGAATTTGGAACCACACGATGGTCAAAAGGTGCGGCGACGTGGCTGCAAGATATGATTGATATTTTTGAGGCTCATAAAATTGGCTGGGCCTATTATTCGTATCGAGAGTGGCACGCGATGGATCTTGAGATGAGACCCGATGCGAAAAATATTAAAACAGAACGTAAGGATAATGAGTTTGTTCAGCTACTCAAAAAATCTTATGCAAAATGAAATATTAGGTTGGGACGAGTTGTAATATACTTTCGCTGAATTTGGAGAAGGGTTTTTTATGAAAATATTTATTGTCTATTGGCATCCAGAGCCACAAAGCTTTAATTTTGCAATGTTCCAAACGGCTTGCAAGACGCTCACGGCAATGGGGCATGAGGTGAAGACTTCGAACCTTCAGGAGATGCACTTCGATCCAGTTTCAAGTCGTAAAAATTTTAAAACGATAAAAAATCCAACTTACTTCAAACCACAGCTTGAAGAAATGTATGCCAATGAAAACAACGGATTCTCAGATGAGATAGAGTCTGAGCTTAAAAAAATTGAATGGTGTGATCTGATGATTTGGCAGTTTCCACTCTGGTGGTTTGGTTTACCGGCATCGCTCAAAGGTTGGGTTGATCGAGTTTTTGCTATGGGACGCACCTATGGAGGAAATCAATTTTATCAGAACGGAGTATTTAACGGAAAGCAGGTGTTACTTTCTTTAACTACTGGCGGCCCGGAGGCGGCTTATCTAAAAGGCGCTTTCAATGGGGATATCGCGGGAATTCTGCGACCGATTCATCGCGGAATTTTGCAATTCGTCGGTTTTAATGTTTTAGCCCCGCAAATTGTTTACGGACCTGCTCATCTGAGCGATGAAGAGCTAAAACAGGCGCTCGCAAAATATTCCCAGCGCCTTGAAAATATTGGATCTGAGCCGCCCTTTGAGGTGGGGATTTACTGATAGGCTCAACGTCTTCGTTCTTGATCGAAGTAAGTGCCGGGAGCCGGAACGCAGGTGCAGCTTTTACAGCCTAAATTATTGTAAGTACATTCCTTCGTTGCAAATAAAAGACCACAGTCTGGATCGTAGTTAACACAACCTTTCGATTCATCTTTCCAAAGCCATTTCGATGTCGAGCAAGAAACGCAAAGAATTAATATGGTCAAAATTGAAATTAATTTCATCGAGTCTGCCCGATAGTCCTTTCAGGGAAACGTAGAAACATGTCCCATTATTTCACGATAAGTACGCCTGAAATCATGTCCATGCCACAGGCAAAGCGGACTTCACCTTTTTCAAGTTTTCCAAGATCGATCGTGATTGTTTTGTTTAGAGGCAAGTCCATTTTGATTTTTTTGGATGGAATTTGAATATTGGTGGCGCAAGTCGACTCCGTCTTTCTGGTGATTTTGAGAGTCACCGAAGTTCCAGGCTTTATATTGATCGAGTTTGGCTCAAAACCATTATCCGTGACTTGTAGTTCGATCACCTGAACTTTATTGGTCTCAGCAAAACAGGAGATTGGTGTTGTGAATAATAAAGCTGCGGCTAAAAAATAGTTCATAAGTCATCCTCGAAAAGTTTAAGTTTAAAATGCGTTTTTTGTTTCCAGAGAAAAAAGACCACAGGGTAAATTAAAAGTTCCATCAAGAAAGAAGAAATCAGTCCACCAATCATTGGTGCTGCAATTCGTTTCATGACGTCAGCCCCGGCACCAATGGACCACATAATTGGAATGAGTCCCATAAAGAGGGCAGCTACTGTCATCAATTTTGGACGCATTCGATGAACTGCTCCTTCAACGACAGCGTTTTTTAAATCGGTAAGATTTTTCATTTTATTGCTTTTCACTCGCTCATCGAAAGCGAGATCAAGATACATGAGCATAAAAACTCCGGTTTCAGCATCAAGCCCTAGAAGCGCAATCATCCCAACCCAAGCCGCTATCGAAAGATTATAGCCAAGTGCCACCAAAAACCAAACTGCTCCAATCAGAGAGAATGGAACCGCCAGAAGTACGATGCCTGTTTTAATCCATGATTTTGTATTGAAGAAAAGCAAAAACATAATCAGAAAGAGCGTAATAGGAATCACGAATTGCAGACGAGTTTTGACCCGCTCCATGTTTTCAAACTGGCCACTCCACGAAATAAGGTAGCCACTGGGCACTTGAAGTTTTTGTTCTAAAAGATCTTTTGCTCGGTCAACATAGGTTCCAATATCAGTTTGATTTGGATCGATATCAATATAAACATAGCCAACAAGCGAAGCGTTCTCATCGCGAATCATTGAGGGACCATTTTTAAAATGAACTTTCGCAATCTCGTGAAGGGGAATTTGCGTCCCAGTTGGAGTGGTGATGAGAATGCGTTTGATCGCTGGCTCATCTTGGCGAAAGACGGGAGCCAGGCGCACTTGAATGGGATATCTTTCACGTTCTGCTAAAATTTGTGAAACATTGTCGCCACCAATGGAAGTCATTGCTTGGTCTTGAGCGTCTTTAAGTGAAAGTCCGTAAATTTTTAATTTTTCGCGGTCGAAATCAATATCTAAGAAATTTCCCGCTGCAATTCGCTCGGCAATAACGGTTCTTGTTCCTGGCAGTTTTTTGATTTCTTTTTCAATGGATTCACCAATGGACTGAATCGTTTTTAAATCAGAACCAAAAATTTTGATTCCGATGGGGCTACGAATTCCTGTCGACAACATATCGATTCGGTTCTTAATTGGCATAGTCCAAATATTTGGCATCCCGATGAAACTCAGTTTTTCATTCAGTTCTTCAATGAGCTGCTCTTCACTGATCGTTTCGGGCCAAACTCGTTGAAAAGGGCTTTTTAAAAACTGAGGTAAAAATGAAAACCAGCGATGATTTTTTCGCCATTCGGATTGAGCTTTAAGCACGATGGTCGTTTCAAACATACTCATCGGAGCCGTGTCAGTGGAGGTTTCGGCTCTTCCAGCTTTGCCAAAAACCGATTCCACTTCAGGTAAAGATTTTATGATTCGATCTTGCAGAGTCAGAACTCTCTGCGCTTCGCTGACAGAAATGCCGGGCATGGCCGTCGGCATATAAAGAAGGCTGCCCTCGTGTAGAGTGGGCATAAACTCTGAACCTAAGAGCCAGAAACCAGGAATGATTGATAGAATTCCGACCGTGGCGAAGATCAGAGTTTTCTTTTTGTGTGTCAGTACCCAGTCGATCAAGGGCTCATAAATCCGAAATAGTCTTTTGCTGATGGGATGATTGTGTTCAGAATAATAGGTGCCAACCAACATTGCGTCGCCTATTTTATTGAGCCATTTGTTTTTGGTTTTAAAGCCATCCGCTCTGGCAAAAAGCATTCGCAGAGCAGGGTCAAGAGTGATGGCTAGGAGCGCCGCAATCGCCATGGCGAAGGTTTTAGAGAAGGCCAGTGGTCTGAACAAGCGACCTTCCTGGTCTATTAAGGTAAAAATCGGCAAAAACGCCACGGCAATAACCAGAAGGGAAAAGAAAACAGAAGGACCGACTTCTTTTAGCGCATTCAATCGAACTTCAAAGAAGTTTTCCTTTCTGCCGCTGGTGTTCCAAAGATAAATTTTTCTATAAGCATTTTCCACTTCGACAATCGCCCCATCAACTAAAACTCCGATGGAAATAGCAATGCCAGAAAGGGACATGATGTTGGAGCTTAAGCCTAAGAAATAAAGCGGAATAAAGGCCAGCAAAACCGAAATAGGAATGGTAAAAATAGGAATGAGCGCCGAAGGCACATGCCAAAGAAATAAAAGAATAATAAGACTCACGATGATGAGCTCTTCTGTTAGTGTGCTTTTCAGAGTTTCGATCGCTCGGTCAATTAGCTCTGATCTGTCGTACACGGAAATGATTTTGACTCCGTCAGGAAGACTCTTTTGAATTTTCGATATTTTTTCTTTCACGCGCTCGATGACAACGGGAACATCTTCCCCTTGGCGCATAACAACGATTCCGCCGACGGCATCACCAAGGCCGTTAAGATCCGTAATTCCGCGTCGCATTTCAGGTCCCACCGAAACAGTGGCTACTTGTTTTACAAGAATTGGAGCGCGACTCCTTGGATTATAAGTGACGACGGCATTTTCAATGTCGCCGGTTTTATCCACCAGCGCGCGACTTCGAATCATGGCTTCCGTTCCGGAATACTCGATGGTTCGACCACCGCTTTCTTGATTGGAGTTCCTCACCGCGTCCATGACTTGATTCAGTGAAATCTGAAAATGAGCTAGGCGTGTGGGGTCAACTTTGACTTGGTATTGTTTAACAAAACCACCAACGGGAGCGACCTCCGCCACACCCGGAACCGATTGAAGCTGAAAGCGAATCAGCCAATCTTGTATGGATCTTAAATCTGCGGAGTTAAATCGACCGGAGTCATCTCGAAGAGCATATTGGTAAACCCAGCCCACACTGGTGGCATCCGGTCCAATCTCCGTTTTAACTCCGCCAGGAAGTTGTGAGGAAATTCGGTTCAGGCTTTCTAAAACGCGACTTCTGGCCCAGTAGAGATCAACACCATCTTCGAAAATCACATAGACGTAGGAAAAACCGTAATCTGAAAAACCCCGTACAGATTTCACTTTTGGAGCGCCCAGCAGAGAAGACACAATGGGGTAGGTGACTTGATTTTCAACAATGTCCGGAGAACGATCCCACTTTGAATAAATAATAACTTGAGTGTCTGAAAGATCAGGAATTGCATCTAAAGGAATCCGCTTGAGAGAATAAATACCAAGCATTGCTGTCACAAAGACAATAGAAAGAACAAGAAACCGATGACGCGCCGAAAAATCAATGATGCGTGTGACCACTTGATCCTCCGCTTGCGCTCTGATCGGCTCCTCTAATCTTGGCTTCTGAATCAATCAAAAAATTGGGACCAGAACTAATGTTTTCTCCAGGCTTTAAACCCTCTACGACTTCGTAATAACTTTCGGTTTTTTGACCAAGTTTCACCGCTTGCGCCATCAATGTTCCATCGTCGTGAACAAGATAGACTAAATCCGCATTTCCTGTGTGTAAGACAGAACTTTCTGGAATAGCAATCACACCTTTGAGTTGAATTTCAATTTCACCGCGAAAAGTGGTCTCTGAAATTAAACTTTGTGGGCCTTTTTTAATTTGGCCTAGCACGCGAACCGTACGGCTGGTTGGATCAACAATACTGTCAACTGAGGAGATCGCACCGACAATTTCGGTTTCAGGAATAAAGCTGCTTTCACCATGGAAGGTGAGTCCTGTTTTAATGTACCGCAGGTCAGCTTCATAAACCTGGAAGGCCACAGACGAAGAAGAAATCAAATGCCCAGAAATTGGAATGTGTGCTGTGAGATCCATTTTCTCTACTTGCACTTTTTGCACCCCGAGTAATTTCATCTGTTCTGGGGAGGCTGCGACCATTGCGCGGGACTCGTTTTCTTGCTCTTTGAAAGCAGGTGAGCCAAAGGTTTTCACGTTCACTAATTTCATGTGGCAGATCGGACATTCACCGGCTTTACCGGAGTGAATCTGCGGGTGCATAGGACAAGTCCAGTAAGCTATTTCTTCATTTTGAGTGGCGGAAGGATTTCCCACTAAGCTGACTTTTTTTTGAAAAAATTTATTCGTAAAAAAAAGAGCAGCGGCAAAAACAATAAGGAGCACAATCCAGGTCTGTTTTTTCATTGAGAATCTCCTGAGATAAATTTTTCAAGTGCGGAAATTGTTTCTTCGTATTGCCCACGCATTTCGAGAGTTTTAAGTTTAAGCTCTGGATAAGCTTCCATGGCTTCTCGATGATCTTGGAGTGTCTCCAAGTCTCTAGGAGCTAAATTACGAACAAGACGCATTCTGTTTTCTGCTTTAGGTAAAAGTTTTTCTTTCAATTGAGTGAGTTGTTTTTTGAACGACAGAGCTCGGGCAATCAAAATGGATCGTTTGGTTTCAACTTGGCGTTGTTCTTGGCTGAGTGAAAATTCACCTTGGAGAGTTTCTGCGGCCGCTTTTCCTGAACTGGCCTGGGGCTCCCAAAAAAAGACGAAGGGAAGGGTGACTCCGATCATGGCTTCAGAAAATCGAGGATTCATTTGTGTCCCGCCCATTTGTCGATATCGAAGACTGATCTCTGGAAACCAAGAGCCTCTTGCCACTTGTTCTCGCGCTTTAAGAGATTCAAGCTCGTGACGTTTGATTTCTAGTGATAAGGGGGATTTTAGAAGATTTTCGTTAGGGACAGAAGACTCTGGAAATTCCAGAGCCAAAGGGTGAAAGTTTTTTTCGTCACGATTGATAAGCTCTGCTAATTGAATTTGTTTTTCTCTATTTTCAAGTTCGGATTGCGTGATTTCATTTTCCAAAAGATCAAGGTCGGCTTCAACTTTAAGAGTATGAATTTTTAGGAAACTATCAGATCTTGTTGTGGCTCGTGCAAGTTTTAGATGATCCAAGAGGGCCACTTTTTTTTCTTGAAGGAATGTCAAGCGCTCCTGGCTTTTCCAAAGATTAAAATAGAGAAGCTTAGCTTCGGAAAGAACTTCCCGCTGCCGTTGGTTCGAGGTTGCGCCTTTTGCCTTTGCCTCTGATTCTCTCGCCGAATGTTCGTGGCTGAGAGCAGAAGGCAAAGGAATTGTCTGACTTATTTCAATGCCATTGGCGTTGCCGCTTTGATCTTGGATTTGAGTTATTCCAATCATTGGAGCTGGAAGTGAAATTCCAGCCGAAGCTTCTTTGGCCGCCTGCGCAGAAGTTTTTTCAACTTTGAGATTCAGATTTTGGTTTTTTACGGAAGAGAGAAATTGTTCAAGAGAAAGGGGCTCGGTTTTTTCTAAGTTGGCTAAAGCCTGTGAAGGGCTCCAATTGATAAATAAAAAACAAGGGATAAATTTTAAAAAAAAGAGCTGTTTAAACATGAGGCATCGTACAATCAATTATCCGCATCCGCAATCGTGCGAAGTAGATCTCTGGCAAAGCGTTCCATTTTATCGGGACCGATGCCATAAATGCCTTCAAGCTCATTTTCTGAGCTGGGTTTTCGAATGGCTAATTGGCGCAAGGTTTTATCCGCAAAAATAACAAAGGCGGGGACATCCAATTCATTGGCCTTTTCTAAACGCCATTTTTTCAGATGATCATAAATAATTTTTTGTTCCTTAGTCAGAGTGTCATCATCCATTTTCAATTGCTTACGTAAGCGTGCTTTTACCTTTCCGGCAGATTTCGCTGTCCTTTCAATGAAGGCGGAAAGAGGGGTCGCCACAGCAATGATTTTTCGCTCTGATTGCGGAGCGCAACTATCGCAGTGACCACAGCGTTTTAGTCGCTGAGCGTCTCGATAGTAGGTCAGAATCTCCGCATGTCGACACTCGCCGCCCTCGGCGTAGTTGATGAGAGTGTCTAAATTTCGCCAGCGCAAAGCTTTTATTTCGCGAGCAGCGTCGGAACTTTGAATGAAAAATGATTGCAGGCCCTTGTCCTTTCCAGAGTGCAGAAGAAGGCAGGTGGAAGGTAGGCCATCACGACCGGCGCGACCCATTTCTTGAGAAAGTGAATCTAAATTAGCGGGCATATTGTAATGAACGACAAGGCGAACATCCGGTTGATCAACCCCCATTCCAAAAGCGTTAGTGGCCACTAATATTCGGAATTCACCGCTATCATAAGATTTTTGAATGGAAGTTCTATGCTCGGAACTTAATCCTGCGTGGTAAAATCCGACTTTTGTAAAATCTCGGGAGGCTCGCGCGGCAACTTCTTCGGTGGTCTTGCGTGTGCCACAGTAAACGATGCTTCGACCGGTTGAAAATTGTTTGAGTGCTGATTTCAAATAAGAGTATTTCTCTTCCTCTTCGCATTTTTCAACCTGGAAATATAAATTAGACCGGTAGAATCCATGCACCCGTCGCTCTGGTTGGTCCAACTTGAGTTGGCGAGCGATATCGTCTAACACCAGTGGTGTCGCTGAAGCCGTTAGCGCTAGGGTCGAAATGTCAGGCCGCAATTTTTTTAGAATTGAAAGTTGAGAATATTCTTCTCGAAAATCATGACCCCACTGAGAAACACAGTGGGCTTCATCGATGGCAAACAGAGCTAATTTTTGGGTTTGAATCCAAGTCTGAAAACCCTCTTTTTGAACACGTTCCGGCGAAAGGTAGAGAACATAAGCGCCGCCTTTTTTTATGTCTGAAAAAATTTTTCTTTTTTCATCAAGATTTTGTCCGGAATGAAGGGCTCCAGAGGGAATGCCGCGTTCCTGCAATCCTCGCACTTGATCTTTCATCAAGGCAATCAAGGGCGAAACCACCACAACCAATTGCTGTCGAGCGACGGCGGGGTATTGGTAGCACAATGATTTGCCGCCACCGGTGGGAAGAACGGCCATCACATCTTTCCCAGTAAGCACTGAGCTAATGATTTCTTTTTGTCCTGGTCGAAACTGAGTTAATTTAAAACGCTCATTTAAAATGATCTGTGACGGCATAATTCTTCATACCGTAAGTTAAACCTAAAGGCTAGTTTTGGATGAAAGCTTCTTAGTCTTAAAAATATCTGGCATTTAGTCCATTTTCTGAATTGAGTATCATTCCGATATCAGTGACGATGAGAACCCAGAGAATATTCTATATTTTAAGTTTTTATGCATTTTTCTTGTCCGCGTGCATGGGCACTGAGCCTTATACCAATTCTACAAGTTATTCTGGAAATATTATTGTCAGCACAGTGGCGACAGACCCTGCAACGGGCCCTGGTCTTGTCACGATGTTTAACTCAAGAGGAGCCCTTGTCTCTTTGATGAGAGATTTGTATTCTTCAAGTGAGTGGGCCACTGGTACGGCATTCCTTTCACCTTACACCATTGTGTCTTCGATACAAGGCACTGTTCGATTGGAGCTCACAGACATTCGGACCAATTCGTACACCTCAATTGCAAATGCAAATTTGACTTCGGCGCCCATACGGCAAATCGCAGTAGATAGCGCACAATCAATTTGGATTGTTGAAGCTGCGGCGGCTCAGCAGGACATAGAAAAATTTACTGTTTCGGGACAACGGGTTGGTAATCCTTTTATTCCTACAACCGTGGGTTCTTGCGTGCTTGCGACTCCTTGGGGCATCGCCTATATGCCAAATTTAAATTACATCGCAGTGATTTCTTCTGCGGTGGCGGGAAAACTTGACGTTTACGATACCAACGGAAATTGCATCAACCAAGTGGTCGCGGCTCCTCTTAATGCCGGCACTCCGACGGGAGTGGCTTATCATTCAACATCGGGAATGCTTCTGGTCACATTCGCGACCAGTCACGCCATCTGGGCAATGAATTTTGATGGCACAGGAGCAACGCAAATTTATCTCAACTCAGCCATCATCAATACTCCAAAGGCGATTGCGACGGATGCACAAGGAAATATATACGTTGGGTCTAATGGTACAAACACGGTCGAAAAAATTTATTGGAGTGGTTCTGGTGCGGCAACTCGCGTTCTTTCCGGTCCTTTTATTGGACCAGGGGCTTATTCACAACATCCAACAAGCATCACGGTGATTCCGTGAAAAGTTCATTGCTATTTTTTTTCCTTAGCTGCGTTTTTATGTTTCCAGCCGGAGCCAAGGAAACACTGATTAATGCAGATTCGGAACGTGGATTTTTGTCTCTGGGATTTGATCTCGGATATGACCATATCAAACTTTTAAACAATAATGGAACTTACTCTTCATACACAGGTTATATCGCCGGTTTGCAATTAGGAATTAATCCTGTCCGTGATCTTTCAATTTTTGTGCAATACAATCTGGGAAATTCCAGCGGTGAACAAGTGACCTCCGATACGATGACTAAAACGGAAACTTTTATTGGAGCAAAGACCTACACTTCCATCGGTTTATTTATGGGGGGCGGGGTCTCTTATTACACACAGTCTATCACAAATTCTCAGGGTACGACTCAGCTCAATCAATACCTGTCTGGGTTTTTCGTTGGATATGATTTTCAATTGAATGAAAATTGGACACTTGGGTGTTCGGCTTGGTATAAACTTGGTGTAATTAAGAAAGTGGACAATCCGGCTTTGCTTTCAAATTCTTACTCTGACAATGTTCAAGCTCAATTTATGTTTATCTGGAGCCCACCCTCCACAATCACGAAGTACTATAAGAATTGATGAGCGCGGAAAAAATTTGCAACTGAAATAAGTACAATTGGGATAATCAAAAAAAAAAGAGAAACCAAAATCACTTTGGTTTCTCTTTAAGGTTAATTACATTTAGTAAAATTACATACAGTATTGGTATTGACCGTATCCATTGATCAAGGTGTAGCCGCTGCAATTAGTGATCATGCACTGAACTGGCTGGAAGTAACCGTATCCATACACTACGTAGTAGAAAATTCCGTAGCATTGTCCCATGGTCACTCCCGACATTCCTGATGTGGGATAAACCCCTGTTGGGTAATTGGTAATTCCTGATGTCACGCTGCCCATATTGCAATTTTGTGCCGCCACGACTTGATTGGTGGATGTATACACGCATTGCCCATTCACCAAGGAGTAACCATTGTTCGCAAGATTGTTGCAATTTGAAAGTGCCGTAACTTGGCCGCCCGTTGCATAACATTGACCATTAGACATATAATATGGATTGGTGGTTGCAGCTGACGAACTACCACCTCCGCCACTATTACAGGCAACAGTTCCTACCATGAGTAAAGAGGAAACAACAGCGACAGTCCATTTAGTTAAAATATTTGTTTTCATAATCACCTCACACTCACCTACTGCGAGACTTATGCCGTGAAACTGATGGTGCGTATAAGTTTTATTTGATCTGGAGTCTCGTGTTGAAACAGAAGAAGATTAAAACCCGTCAAAAGCCAGTTTTAGGTTTGCTGTTGTCAATTTTTTATACAGTGTTCGGGCTCCGGGATTTTTCATAAGCGGCCTTCGGCGCTTGAAAAATCCAGGGGGCTTCACCTCAGAAAAGAGCAAAGCACTTTTTATCAGCACGATTTTAGTTGATGCGCGTAACCATTGAAAAAAATTCTCAAAAGTTTTTCCGAAACCACCCACTGTGCAGATCAATTTCAAGTCAATGAAGGCGAGTTAAAAATTTTAAAAAATTCGCTCTTTTTTAAAGGATGTGATATCAGGTGAGCGAAAATACAAGTTTATTCATTGATCGTCGTTGATGAATTTTCGCTTCGATCTGTAGGGGTTATCTATGCGTTTTTCGTTTTTGCCAAAAAAGTTCTTAAAAAGGATTTTCGTTGTGCTTTTGATTGGGACTTCTCTCTTACTTTTGCAAGCTGAGCCAGCCCTGGCGACGGTGGAGAAAGCCTTCGATAAAAAAGCGGTTGTTTTTGTTACACCTGCGACAAAATCAGATTTTTCAGATTTGGTTCAGTATCCGGCACGAGTCCGTTCTAAAATTAATGCCTGGGTGAGTGCCGAGACCGCCGGTCAAGTTCAGAAAATCTTGAAACCTGTAGGATCTCAAGTTCATCGCGGCGATGTTGTACTGATTATTAAAAATATTGATCCTGTGTTTAAATACGCGCCGGTGAAAATCTTAGCGCCGGCGGATGGTTTTATTACGAGTCTGGAAATTGATCTTCTGACAAGAGTGGATCGTGGAGACAAATTATTCTCTGTCACAGATCCATCATCACTTGTTGTTGACACTGAAGTTCCGGCCTCGGATCTTCATTTTTTTAAAATCGGCGATAAAGGCATTTTAAAAAGTCAAGCTGGCCAAGAATATCATATGCTCATTCAAGCGTTATCTCCGGCGGTTGATATTAAAACCGGAACATCCAATGCGATTCTCACCTTCGTTGCCTCAAAGACGGAATTAGCTTCTCTAAGTCAAAATTTAAGTCAGGGACAGTTGGGACAAGTCTTGTTTCATGTGAATCCAAGAAAGAGCTTTGTGTTGCCGGAAAGCACTCTTGTCTTGCGCGGAGGCGGAACTTTTGTGCGAGTGTTGACTGGGACAAAAGCCAAACTTGTACCGGTCATCGTGAGCCTTGATCTTGGCGATAAAGTAGAAATTCAAACTGGCTTGATCGACGGACAACAAATTATCACTCGCTGGAATCGATTCATCGCAGATGGCGAAGAAGTGGAGATTCAAACTCAGGACAAGTCTGATAAGGCTCAATTGTAATGCAGGAAATTTATCGTCGGCCTCTTCGCGTTTATGTTTTGCTTGCACTCTTAGCGATGGCGGGAATTATTGCAGGCTTTAATCTACCGATTTCTTTATTTCCTAATAGTTCCCAGCCGATGATTGGCGTTTGGCTGAGATACGGGGATATGTCCGCTGAAGAGTTTCGCGCTGTTATTGGTTCTCGAGTGGAAAGCGAGCTTTCAGCAATCCTGGTTGATGGCTACCGAGTGGAACACACTTATTCTGATTACAGAGACAGTCAGGGAAATTTCAAAATTCAATTCGAATGGGGAACAAATGGCCAGAAGGCGTTGAGGGAAGTTCAAAGCTTGATCAATAGTCTTTCTGGAACCTGGCCTGAAGAATTACGCAATTCATCTCAAGTGGGTTTTTGGAATGAGAATAGCGGATTTTTAGCAGTGAGCTTTTATAGTTCGAAGAGAAGTCTTGAAGAAGTTTATGATATTGTTAATCCGCTCATGAAGCCTGGTCTTGCAGCCATTGCCGATTCCGATGGCGCTGCTTTGTGGAACCCGCAAGAAAAAAGCATCGAAGTTAGTCTTGATCCGGAAAAATTGGCTTCATTCCAAATTTTTCCAAGTGACGTTGAAAATGCAATTGTTAATGCCAATCGCGGAGTGAATGGAGGTTCTTTAGAGGTCGGCGAAGGTAATCACCTGAATATCTTTTTTCCTCGAGTCTTAAAAGGCACAGAAGATATTGGAAACATCATGGTCAGCACTCGAGCCGGGCGTTCAATGCAAGTGAAGGACATTGCCACGATTCGCTTAGCCGTTGATAAAAAGTCAGTACAATCCTTCAAAACAAATGGTGTGTCGAGCCTCATCCTTTTTGCCTCACCTCGAGCGGGCGGTAATATCAAACGAATGTCGGACGATATCATGGCGATTGTTGAAAAAACGAAACCATTGATTCCTGCAGACATTGAGTACAAAGTTCTTGTCAACCCCAGTGAATTCATCAATGCGAGTATTTCAGGTGTTTTGAGAGAGGTCGGGCTCGCGGCTTTACTCGCGGTCATTGTGCTTTTTATTTTCATCGGAAGTCTTAAAAATGTCATCACTGCCGCCATTGAGATTCCACTCAGCATGGTGTTGGCGTTTATTTTCATGAAGCTTTTTAATATGAACCTCAACCTTATTTCTCTCGGCGGGTTGGCTCTATCAGCGGGAATGAATGTCGATGCCAGCGTTGTTGTTATGGAGAATATCTTTCGACATTTCGAAGGCGTAACCAAAAAGCTAAATGTTGATGAACGATTGGCATTGATTGTTAAGGCCGTGAATGAGGTTAAAGCACCGATCATTTCTTCAACTGTGGCTTCGCTGGTTGTTTTTATCCCTTTGATAGCGACACATGGTTTGACCAACGCAATCTTAGGTGATCTTGCCAAAGCCGTTGTTTTTTCTCACGCGCTTTCAGCTGTTGTCGCGCTGGTGTTGGTTCCGACAATCCGTCTGCAGCTCTTGAGCGGTGAAACTCAGTTTCATCCGAAAAGTCCCATCGAAGGAACTCTCACGGGACTTGAGAATATTTATTCCAAGGCCCTTAATTACTTTTTGCTGAGAAAAAAACTTCAAATTTTAAGCTACGGCCTCGTTGCGGCACTGGTGGTTGGGCTCACCGTTTTAGTTTTGCCCCGACTGCCAAAAGAAATCGTCGGACGGCCAGAGACCGATTGGATCATCTTAGGTATTCAACCACAAAATTTCACAGAGCCTGCGCAATTAACCAATCTGGTAGAGAAAATTGAGTTCGAGGTGCTTCAGAAATATGATTCCGATATGCAATACACCTTCACGCAGTTGCATGGGGTGAATGATGCTCAAGTAATGATACGTCTGAAAACAAAAAAAAATATGGATCGTGTTTGGAAGAGCATCGAAGCAGATTACACCAATACTCCGGAAACAAATTTTTGGGTGCAACCGTGGAATCCCTCAGAGTTAAAAATTCCCAATCCTCCTCACTTAAGGGTTGAGGTTCGCGGAGGCACGGCGAGTGATCGCTCTTTGACTGCTCACGATTTACGACTTCTGATTCAGGAAGAAAATATTTTTCCATCAGTGTCCGAAAAACCAAATTTTGCAGGAAAAGATAAAGCGATCATTGTAAATCCACTTCGACGCACGCTTTTTGAACTAGCAAAAACGGACACGCTAGTGAGTGATTACGACCTTGGCAGTATGATGAGGGTGGCGACTCAGGGTAAAGTCGTTGCTGAAATCGGCGATCAATTGAAAACATACAAGGTACAGTTAAAGTATCCCGCCCATCGAGTTTCCTCTATTGCGGATTTAAAAGGCTTGCCCATTGGCATAAAAAACAAAGTGCTTCCTTTATCAGCTCTAGCCACTGTGACTCAGATTGAAAAACCCGCGCCCACCTACATTGAAGATCAGAGCTTCGTTAACATTGTTGAAGCTCGTCAAGCAGAGGCAAAAAAATCACAAATTTCTGAATCTCGACTTCTTGCGACCAGCAAAGTGGAAAACTGGAAAAGTAGCAATGCTGAGGTTTTAAATAAAAAACAACTTTCCATTAAACTTACAGATCCTGATGTGGAGCTCAACCAGGCTATTGACCAATTGAAGTGGGCCGTTCTTTTATCGGTGGTTTTGATTTTTTTAACAATGGTTCTTCAGTTTGGAGATTTAATGCACGCACTTCTAGTGCTCATTGCTATTCCACTAGGAATCATTGGTGTCCTTGCCAGTCTTTGGATTTTCTCCAGCAATCTTTCTTTGAACTCCGTATTGGGTGTGATTCTTCTTAACGGTATTGCCGTGGCTAACAGTGTGATCTTGGTCGATTTTATGAAGCGTCTTGTTGACCAGGGGCGTGCTCCTGTTGAGGCCGCAGTTTATGCCGCACGTGTTCGACTAAGGCCTATCGTGATGACCTCACTCACGACTATCTTAGGAATGACTCCGATCGCCTTGGGGATGGGGGAGGGTGGAAAAATACTTCAACCTTTAGGGATCGCTGTTGCCGGGGGGCTTTGGGTTTCAATGCTGTTGACCCTCTTTTTGGTTCCCTCGCTTCAAGTTAATTATATGCAGTGGAAGATCTCTCGTGGTGGAGTCAAAAAAGATAATGAGGCCCTTTCAATGCAGGCGGGAACAAAGATGAGCTGGCGAGAATCCTCTCCGGAGTTGCAATGAAAACTGAACGTAAAACTCCAATAAAAACTCTGCTTAAAACCACGGGAATAAGTTTTTTTCTATTTGGATTTATTTTCTCTCCGGAACTCCGAGCAAAAACGACCAGCAATGATCCCTCCAGTGCCGCATTTGAGTTCAAGTCCATTGTAAAAGCGGTGCTCGAACAAGCCTCTTCGATTGAGTCACAGAAGGCAATTCTTGCGGCCGCACAAGAGATGAAAACCTCAAAGTCACTTTACTGGACACCAATAGCTTCAGTGACAATCACCAATCAAAACATGGCTCTTTTATCAGGCAGTGGGAATGTCGGGAATACGACGACAGCCACGGCAAATCTGAATGTTTTTAAATTTGGCAGTAGTGAACTTAGCCGAAGGGCGGCTAACTCAAAGGTTACAGCGGAAGAAGCTCGTTTGAGCCAAACCAAAGAAGATGTCGAAACTTCCGTCGCAAATTTACTTTTTCAACTGATACAGCAGCGCCAGATCATTGAGATTCGCAAAGGTCATGTGTCCGTCCAACAACAATCAGTGGATGTGGCCAAAGAGCGCTACAGGCAAGGACAGCTGGCTGAGCAAGAATATGAAAAAGCCAAGGTCGATTATGAGGCCTCACAAATTTTTCTTGCTGAAGCTCAATTGGGAGAGGTGCAAATTGTTAACTCCATCAAGACGTTGGCTGAGGTGAATCCAAAAGTCACCGACTGGCCACTGACTCTTAATAGATATGATAACAAGAACACTAAAGTTCGAAAAAATCCTCAGGATTTTTTTGC
The DNA here is from genome assembly GCA_903926205.1 of uncultured Bdellovibrionales bacterium. Taxonomy (GTDB): domain Bacteria; phylum Bdellovibrionota; class Bdellovibrionia; order Bdellovibrionales; family Bdellovibrionaceae; genus CAIYID01. The sequence continues at coordinate 23,376 of CAIYID010000052.1, read as the reverse complement.
AGTCAGAGCTTTTACCGCTGACACAGATTACTTTCATAAAAATGCGCAACAATTATGGCGCAGTTCTTATCTTCCCTCTCTTGATGCCACGGGTGGTTGGACGGATTTAGGTAATGGTTCCTCACAACAGGGGCAGTGGTATGCAGGGCTTACTCTGACTATACCACTCTGGGATCAGTGGGCGGGGGTGGCTCAAGCTCAAGAGTCTGAAGCCAGCGCTCGCGCTGCGATGGCAAATTTGAATCAGTCATTGCGTCAGAGTCAGGCGAATCTTGAAACCTTGGATTTAAGAGTTCAACTCGCAAGAAAAAATTTGGAAAGTTCAAAGCAAAGTGTAACGAAACTGCAAGAACTTCGAAATGACAGCCTCAGGCGATTTCGCTTAGGGCGGCTCTCGGTGAATGATTTGCTCATTGATGAAACTCGTTTTTTGGATGCAGAAAACTCTTTGCTCAATTCCATGAGTGCTTACCATCAACTCATTGTTGAACAGTGCCACATTCAGAACGAAAGCATTCTTAATTGCTTTTAATGAGTCATCGGTTTCTGTGACAGAATTCTTATAAAAACAGCAAAAGGCCTCAGTTTTCATCAACGCAATACAGCGTAAGATATGTTTTTTTAGAGCTCTTTTTTTAGCAGTGAACTGAATAGAGTCCATAAGTTTAGCTTATTTATGCCCCTCAAACACAAATATTTTTGAGCTGGTTCCGTTTTGGAACCTTTCTCCAATGTTTTCATTTTATTTAAGATTTTAATTCAGGCTTTGTTTGCGCTGAAGCTGGCAAAAAAACTTTGCATGGCGAATGAGAACATGTTGAAGATTCTTTTCAGAAACGAATGCATCAACTTGAAGAGGAGCTGAAATGAATTCCTTAAGATTGGCAACTAAAGCCTTAGCAGTATTGATCGTAGTTGGTTTATCAACATCGGCCTTTGCCTCTCGCTACATCGTCGTCATGAAAAATGCGATGGTATTTCAACAAATTCACTCTCAAGTGAGTTTATCTTCTGGTTCTACTATGTCTTCACTGACTGTAGTGATGAACGGAAAAACCCTGAAACCTTTTGCTGGTTCAGATGCAGTCGTAGAAGACTCTTTGGCTCAGCTTCACTCGATCATCGTGAATTCAGAAGACGATTCTGCTGTGGCGGTGATCAAAGCGAGCGGTCAGGCTCTTGTGATCGAAAAAGAATTTTTTCATCCGGCTCCGCGTCCTGTGTCGGGATATTCTTTAACTAAGCCTTGGGATTTCTCTTTGCAATATGCAAAACACTACGTTTCAGGTTCGACTCCTCATTTGATGGACAATTATTCTAAGGGCACAGGCCCTAAAACTCCGTGGGGAATAATTGCGGTCAATGCTCCGCAAGCATGGGAAAAAGCTAATTACGGTCGAGGCGCTCGTGTTGCTGTGATTGATACTGGTATTGATAAAGACCATCCGGCACTAGCTGCAAACTTTGAACAAGGACGTGACTTCATTCACGATGGTAATACGCCGTATCCTTTTGCGGATAAAGTTGGTCATGGTTCACATTGCGCAGGTACGATTGCAGGAGTTCAATCGGCTGATGGTTTTACGGGTGTGGCGCCAGAAGCAAAAATTCTTTCTGGTCGTGTTTGTAGCGAACAAGGTTGTTCAAACATTGCCGTTGCTCAAGGAATCAATTGGGCAATTTCTCAAAAAGTAGATGTTATTAGTATGTCATTGGGTGGTGCGAACGCTTCAGCGGCTGAACAATCGGCTGTGGAATCAGCTGATCGAGCTAAAATCGTTGTGGTCGCAGCTTCAGGTAACGATGGTGTTGGTCAAGTGGGCTTTCCAGCCGCCTTTCCTAGCGTTATTGCGGTTGGTGCCATTGACAGGAATTCGAAAAAAGGCAGTTTTTCTCAGTGGGGACCTGAATTAGCAGTGGTCGCTCCTGGAGTTGAGGTTGTTTCTTCTGTTCCTCAAGGAACGGGTCGAGAGAGTCGTGTCACTGTGAATGTTAACGGGTCGGATCAAACGATTTCATCAAGTGCCTTCCAAGGTTCTCCTGAAGTTCCAAATCAACTGACTGCTGATTTAATTTATGCGGGTTTGGGGCAACCAGAGGATTTTCAAAAATTGGATCTGACTGGTAAAATTGCTTTGGTTCAACGTGGCACTATCAGGTTTTCGGACAAAGTCAAAAATGCCATCGCTGCGAATGCCATTGGTGTTATCATCTTTAATAATGAAGCGGGCTTGATCACTTCTGGGGGCCTGACTCAAGATGGTTCGATTGTCGCAATTCCTGTGCTCTCTATTGAACAAACTGTCGGACAACAATTAGCAAGTGCTCTTGGTGTGAGCAAAAAAGTGACAAGCACCATTCAAACAGTGGCAACGGATTATGAAAGTTTCTCTGGAACTTCAATGGCCGCGCCTCATGTTGCTGGTGTTTCAGCTTTGTTGCGAGCGACAAACAAGAATCTGACCGGCGCAGATGTAAAGAAGATCTTGAAGTCAACAGCTCATGCTTTGCAACCAAATGATGAAAATCAGACAGGTTCTGGTTTGATTGATGCTGAAGCCGCTGTGAATCAGGCTGTGAATAATTAAAATTAACCATCGATTTATAAAACTATAATTATTGAAAGAGCTGGAAACGAAATATCCAGCTCTTTTTTTGATTTGGAACTGTTATCTTTCTTTCTCTCGTTTTTCTTTGAGTCTTTCTGCAAAATCTTGGTTTTGCCGCTTTCCCCTGAATGTAATTTAATTTATAGTTTTTATCTATGCGAAGATTAACAGACCAAATTCGATTGAAACTGGCCGAACGTATCCGGCAGGCTTGCACAAATGAACTGACAATAAATGAGATTTACTCACAACTCGTCGAACCGCCCAATTTGGAATTGGGTGACCTCGCTTTCGGTTGCTTTGCATTGGCTAAAATGCGCCGCAAAGGACCGCCTCAAATTGCTCAAGAATTAAAGACGCTTATTTCTACTGATCAATGGTTGGAAAAAGTGGAAGCCGTAGGGCCCTATTTAAATTTTCGGTTATCTCCAGAGGCCTTTGGTGAGGATTTGTTGCAGTCGATTTTAAGCGGAGAATTTTTTAAACAAAAATTGACAGAAAATAATCCAAAAATCATGGTCGAATATTCACAACCTAACACCCACAAAGAATTGCATGTAGGGCATATGCGAAATGCTTGTTTGGGCGACGCTCTTGTTAAAACTATGCGTTATGCAGGTTATGATGTGATTTCTTCGACCTTTCCAGGCGATGTGGGAACTCATGTGGCCAAATGTTTGTGGTATTTAAAATTTCACAATCAGGAGCAAACTCCGATTAAAGGACGCGGGGAGTGGTTGGGAAAGATTTATTCCAGGGCGCATTTGAAGTTGGAAGATGAAGAGAAAACTCCAGCGGGAGAAGAAAATAAGAAACAACTCACAGAAATTTTGCGTCAGTTAGAATCGAAACAAGGAGAGTATTTCCAACAATGGAAAGAGACTCGTGAATGGTCTGTAGAACTCATGAAAGATGTTTATGCCTGGGCCGGGGTTACTTTTGATCAATGGTATTGGGAATCTGAAGTGGACTCCTCCAGTGTTCAGTATGTGAAAGAACTCTACAGCCAAGGACGTTTGCAAAAATCTGAAGGTGCAATTGGTCTTGATTTGAGTGCCGATAATTTGGGATTTTGTCTTTTGTTGAAATCGGATGGAACTGGTTTGTATGCAACGAAAGACATCGAACTTGCTAAGAGGAAATTTCAAGATTTCAAAATTGATAAAAGTATTTATGTTGTCGACATGAGGCAAGCTTTGCATTTTAAGCAGGTTTTCAAAGTGCTGGAGTTTTTGGGATTTACTCAAGCGAAGGATTGCTTCCATTTGCAGTACAATTTTGTGGAGCTTCCTGATGGTGCGATGAGCTCGCGAAAAGGGAATATCGTTCCATTGATGAAACTCGTGCATGAAATGGAATATATGGTTCGTACGAAGTATCTTTCGCGATATGAGGACGAGTGGACTCAACAGGAAATTGATTTAGTGAGTTCGCAGGTGGCTCAAGGAGCGATCAAGTACGGAATGGTAAAAATCGATAATAATAAAAAAATTGTTTTCGATATGGACGAATGGTTAAAAATAGACGGGGATTCGGGGCCCTTTATTCAATATTCAGCGGCGCGGATTCACAGCTTGTGTCGTAAATTCGAAATGAAAAAACAAGCGACTGAGTGGTCCTTACTCACTCATTCGAGTGAACGAAATTTATTTCAGGCGCTCGTGAATTTTAATGGAGTGATGATCACGGCAGCAGAAACTTATCGACCTAGCATAATTTGTACTTATTTGTACGATCTAGCGAAAAGATTTAATTTATTTTATCACGAATGTTCCATTGGTCAGGCGGAGACCGAGGCGTTGCAGCAAGCTCGCTTGGCTTTGAGTTACTGCGTTGGGCAAGTTTTAGAAAACGGATTATTGTCGCTTGGAATTCCAACACCAGAGCGAATGTAATTATTAATTTGTAAAGGGGAGTTTATGAATCATCTCATTTTTTCTCAGCTTTTTAGTATTAATTTTTTAAGTCTTACTGTTTTTGGAATTTTTTCTTTTGCTCAGGTGGTCACGGCCGAAACGCATCTTTACAAAATGGGTGAGAGCGAAGCCGTTGGTTATTTGGCGCAACCGAAAAAAATATCTGGCAAAGTTCCTGCGGTTTTAATTGTTCATGACTGGATGGGAGTGAGTGACTTTACCTCTAAAAAGGCGGAACAGATTGCTGAGCTTGGCTATATTGCTTTAGCTGCGGATATTTATGGAAAAGGTGTTCGACCAAAAGATGCAAAAGAGGCTAGTGTTTTAGCCGGAAAATACAAGGCGGATCGAGCAGAACTTCGCCGTCGTGTTCGTGCCGCTTATGATGAATTGAAATCAATGAAGAATGTTGATGTCAAAAAAATCGTTGTCATTGGATATTGTTTTGGTGGGACTACAGCTCTCGAATTGGCTCGTGCAGGGGTTGAACTTGCCGGTGCAGTCAGTTTCCATGGTGGTTTGAGTAATCCAACTCCTGCCGATGCAAAAAATATCAGAGGGAGAGCTTTGATTATGCATGGAGCGATTGACCCTTTTGTTCCTGCGGATGAAGTTCTGGCGTTTCAAAAAGAAATGAATGAAGCCGGTATTGATTATCAATTTATTTCGTACAGTGGTGCCGTGCATGCCTTTGCTGTTCCCTCCGCTGGAAGTGATCCCAAATCCGGGGCCGCCTATAATGCCGTTGCAGATCAAAGATCTTGGTCTGAATTCAAAAACTTTATGAGAGAAGTAACTCAGTAATTTTTTTATGTTCTGGATGCTGAATTCAGCAAAGTCTTGATCTACTTCTAGACTTATTTTTAGGCCTAGGTCTAGGTATTGAGTTAGAAATTAGCAAAGAACTAACGACTTATTTTTGGAATCAGTTCCATTTTTTTGCTTGATAGACTTAAGTGCTTCAGGCGCTGGACTCGACTTTCGGCGTTCCTGTCAATAATTCAATTTTCATAGGAAGAAGAGGTTAAGTTTTGAATTTATAAGCCGAAAGGTTCAATGGATATCTTCGGAGGATCAAAGTGGATGATTTTGAGAAGGAAATAAAGATAGGGTTTCTTGAAGAAGCCGCTCAGTCTGTCTCAGATGTTGAGCAGTGTTTTCTTGCTTTGGAATCTGATCCGAGTAATCAAGAAAATATCAATAAAATTTTTCGACTCGCGCACAATCTGAAAGGTTCATCAAAAGCGGTTGGTTTTGATGAATTCGGAGCTTTCACTCATCAATTCGAGTCATTCATATTACGAGTAAAAAATAAGGAACTTCAGCCGACAGAAAAAGTTGTTAATTTACTTTTACGGGCGAATGATCATGTGTCTTTAATGATCGCAGGATTAAGGGAAGATTTAGAAGCTCGTTTTGATTCAATTGAGCTTCTGAATGAAATAAAAAATTATCAAGAGAGTAATGGTGAGGTTTCAGTTGATGCTTCAATAGCGGAACGATCCGTCGAAGTTGAGAGCGAGCCTTCGATTGATTTTCAGATGGATCCGTCAATGTATGATGGGATGATTCCTTTAGCACAAGAATTTTCAGAAGAAAATAACTCAACATTAGAAGTTAACATTCCGACGGAAGTTGCAGCCGGTCCGACGCTTGAAGAATCTTTGGATGCGATCATGGACGCGGCGGTTTTTAATTTGACGGCCGAATCTGCAAACGTGGAGTTGGTCCCCGTGCCCGAAGTGGCCTCTCAAGTGGCCGTGCAGCCGTTACAAAATCCCGAGAAATCTTTGTCGAATTCCGTAGGATCAACTGGAGCTTCTAAATCCAGTGTTGTTGAAGAAAGTATTCGTGTAGCTTTGCCGAAGGTGGAGTCTTTGATTGATTTTGTCGGTGAACTGGTGATCTTACAAAGTGTTATTCGTGAGCAAGTCATCGGAAAATCAGAAGAGTCTTCTCTATTGAGAAAAACAATTTCCCAAATGGGAAAAGTTGGTAAAGAAATTCAAGACATTGCACTTGGAATGCGAATGATTCCGGTGAAATCGTCGTTTTTAAAAATGCAGAGAATTGTTCGTGACGTCTCACGAGAGCTAAATAAAGAAATCGAGTTCACTTTAAAAGGCGAAGAGACGGAATTGGATAAGACAGTGCTTGAGCGGATCACTGATCCCATGGTGCATCTCGTTCGAAACTCTGTGGATCATGGAATTGAGTCAGCGGAAATGCGATTGGCTGCTGGTAAAAATCCGACGGGCCACGTGGAATTAAGGGCTTACCACTCAGCTGGGAAATTGGTTATTGAAGTGAGTGATGACGGCGGCGGTTTGGATGCAGAAAAACTTAAAAGAAAAGCTTTCGAAAAGGGAATTTTAAAACCTGGAACTGTCCTGACAGAAAAAGAAGCTTTCAATTTAGTTTTTGCGCCTGGATTTTCGACGAAAGAAAAAGTCACTGACATTTCAGGTCGTGGTGTTGGGATGGATGTCGTAAACACTAATATTCTTGAAATGGGTGGAGAGGTGCAAATAGAATCTGTTTTGCACAAGGGAACGACTTTCCGAATGGTTTTACCACTGACCTTAGCCATTGTGGATGCGATGGTGATCACTTATTCAGATGAAAAATTTGTTTTACCAATGAACCATGTGCATGAAACGCTAAGACCGACGACTCAGATGCTTCAACAAACAGTGGGTTTGGGTGACGTTCTGATGCTAAGAAATGAAAATATTCCAATATTCCGATTGGGAGATTTTTTCTCAATAAAAAATTCGAATGCAATGACAGATATGATCGCGCTAGTCGTAAAGAGTGGCCCTTTGCCCTTTGCCATTGTTGTTGATGATATATTGGGTCAATATCAAGTAGTGATAAAACGTTTAGGGAAAGAGCTGGCAGGCATGAAAGGCGTATCAGGAACGACCATTCTCGGGGATGGACGACCGGCGCTGATTATAGAGCCGCAAGACTTACTCAAACGTAAAGTGGTTTCATGTTTTGTTCCAAAGACAAATTTAAAGGTAGTTAGAGGGGAGTCGGCATGATCGATAATATGAGATATCTATGTTTTGATTTGGGTAATCGTGAATTTGCGATTCCATTGCTTTCAGCCAAAGAGGTGATCGGTATTCCAGAAGTGACGGCGGTGCCTCAATCTCCGAGTCATTTTTTGGGGATTATGAATCTGCGCGGAAATGTAATTTCAGTGCTCGATTTGCGGTTAAAGCTGAGCATCAAACCAGTCACAAGCGAAGAAAATACCATCATTATCTTGGATTTAGGGGACTACAATCTAGGTGTAGTTGTTGATCGTGTGAACTCTGTACAAACAGTTGAAAAAGATAAAATTTCTGAGCCCCCAGTGGTCGAGTCGACCAGTAAGTCTGATTATATTACGGGGGTTTTTCGCAAAGATGAAAAACTCATCTTGATGCTAGATATTTCTCGAGCATTGTCAGTTGAAGATCGTTCAGTGATGAAACAAAAAAATGTAAAAGCAGCATAAAAACTGGTGTGTAAATGAGTGATGAATCTAAGGAGCTTGTTGCTACCGTTGTTGAAAAAGTTTCTCAGATAGTATCTGAAATGGCCGGGATCCAATTGGGAGCGCGGCAAGTTGCTATGGTTGAAAATCGACTTCGTAGTCGAATGGTGAGGCTCGGCATTGATGGCTTTTCTCACTATTTGGAGTATTTGACTCATCATCTGGAGCAGGAGAGTCAGGCTCTACTTTCTCTCATGACGACACATCACACGTATTTTTTTCGAGAGTTCGCGCATTTTGAACACTTGATTTCGACAGGCTTACCTGCAGCTATAGAAGCGGCTCGCGCAAGACCAGATAAGCAAATTCGAGTTTGGTCAGCCGCTTGCAGCCGAGGTCAAGAAGTATATTCTTTGGCAATGTTTCTGAATGTTCATTTAAAACAATTAGCCCCTGAACTGAGTTTTAAAATTTGGGGAACTGATATTGATCCAGAGTCTGTGAAGCATGCAAAAAATGGAGTTTATCGAGTCGAAGAGGTTCGCACTTCTCCAGCGATTTATGTGAGTAATCATTGGATTCGAGGTCAGGGTGAAGTCTCTGATTTTTCGAAGGTCAGAGATGATTTACGTCATCATTGTGAATTTTTGCCTTTGAATTTATTGGATCCTAATTCATTTTTGGCAGGCAAGGAATTTGATATAATTTTTTGCAGAAATGTATTTATATATTTCAAGCAAATGCAAATCAAACAAGTGACAAAACAGATGATCAACCATTTGCATCCTTCAGGATTTTTATACTTGGGAATTTCTGAAAGTCTTAATGGTCTGGGGCTACCTTTGAATTTGGCGGGATCTTCGATCTATTGTCATAAAGTTGCAGGGGAGTCGGCTCCATCAATCAATTTTCTGGTACCAGCATCGAGGACTCGCGACAGAAAAGAAATTTCTGTTCTTGCTGTGGATGATTCCCCCACGATACTCGCTTTGCTGAAAAAAATCTTGGTGCAAGATCATGGGTTCAAAGTGGGGGCGACGGCCAAAAATGGACGCGAAGCTTTGAATATTCTCGCTAAAAATAAATTCGATATCGTTTTGCTTGATCTGCATATGCCAGAACTTGATGGCGTGGGATTTTTGAAAGAGTTCAACGATCCAAACACTCCGGTTGTGATTGTCTCAGCGATCAATCGAGATGATCCAACGATGGCACAAACAGCTTTAAAATTGGGAGCAATTGATTACGTAGAAAAACCTTCACTTGAAAATTTAGTGGAGGCTGGCGATGAGCTTCGATCGAAAATTAAAACAATTCTTTCTCTTCGAGATGCAAAGGCTCAAAAGAGCATGGCGGTACCGCAAAGAGTTGCTCTTCCAAAAGCAAATAGTTTTACAAAACTTGCGCCTCGGAAGGTGGTGACTCCAGAGCCAAAAATAGTGTCGCCAGTGATGACGAAAAAAGTGAAAGTGTTGATCGTCGACGATTCTGCAACCATTCGTCATCTTTTAGGCCAATTGATATCAAAAGATCCAAATTTAGAAGTGATTGGCGCTATCGGCAGGCCTTCTGAGGTGGAAGCGGCGATTAAAGCCAATCGTCCTGACGTGATTACAATGGATGTTAATATGCCTGAGATGGACGGTGTAACGCTATTGCAGAAACTCCATCCTGTTTATGGGATACCGACAGTCATGATCACCTCGATCAGTAAAGAAGAAGGACCGCAAATCCTCAAAGCTCTTGAGATTGGCGCGGTTGACTACATTCAGAAACCAGAATTCAATGATTTGAAAGAGGCTGCAGATAGAATTTGTGAGAGCTTAAAAACCGCGGCCAAAGCAAATCTTGTGAAAAATCAAAAAAGACGCAAAGTTTTGCGCAAAACGGCATATGGTGATGAATTATCTCTTATTGTTATGGGTGCTTCCACCGGTGGTACAGAGGCCTTGCGCCATGTGCTGGAAAGTTTACCTGATCAAATTCCTCCAATTCTGATTGTACAGCATATTCCACCCGTATTTTCCGAGGCCTTTGCGGCTCGATTGAACAGTTATTGTCCTTTTGAGGTGCGTGAAGCGGCAGATGGAGATGAAGTAAAACCTAATTTGGTTTTAATCGCCCCTGGTGGAAAACAAATGGGAATAACACAATCGGGAAGTGGAATAAAAGTAGTCATCAATGATGATCCTTTGATGAATCGACATAGACCTTCTGTGGATTATTTGTTTAAGAGTGTGGCCGATAATCGCATTGGAAATGTGGTTGGTGTGATATTGACTGGAATGGGCGCCGACGGAGCAAGACAGATGAAAGTTTTGAGAGACGCAGGGGCGAGAACCATCGGTCAGGACGAAGAAACCTCAGTGGTCTATGGTATGCCTAAAGAAGCTGCAAAAATGGGTGGAGTTGAATATCAACTACCTCTTGATGATATTGCAGAAAAAATTGTCGAGCTTGTCGAAGAAAAGAGCAAGGGCCGAACGGCCAAAGTGAGCTAACTCTAAAAAATCAAAAAAAGAAAAAAAAGCGGGGCTTTTCGCCCCGCGAGATCTCAAGAGGGAACCACCTAACCTCATGAGACCTACTTAACCATTTAACTAAAGGAGGAACTTCTTACTTCACTGGGAGAATTTAAGCCATCCTAGCTGCTCTCCCTCTACCTTTGGAGCATCATGCTCCGTACATAAGTAAGACTCCGACTCCCGTCTTTGGGGTTAAAAAAATAGACGTGATTGTTTTTATAGGTCGCAAAAGGAAAACTTTGGTCTGGGATCGAGTTCTATTGACTTTGAGGGGCTCCAGAGTTTTAAATAGTCCTTCTACTCCGGAGCGCGGATGGTGGAACTGGTAGACACGTACGCTTGAGGTGCGTAAGCCGAAAGGTGTGGGGGTTCGAGTCCCCCTTCGCGCACCAACTTACATTTTCTTTGGTTTCAACCAACACAGCCAAAGGGTTCTTCTCACTTCATCGTTTATCACTCAGCGCAATCTAGAAAATTTATTAAATCCATATGTTTATGCGGTTAGCCCCGTTGCTAGAACATGGGAGGGAAGATCTTTTGCTTTTGTCAGCTGATTTTGTCTTGTCGGCCACACGAAAATGAGAAGCGGATTTCGAAAGGTACTAATTTAAATGAAAAAAAAGAAGGCCGCTTCCTGCGACCTTCTTTTTTAATTTAAATTTAGATTTTTTCTATAGTTCAGAGTAGCCGAACATGTTTAAGCCAAAAGAGACAAGAAGATAGTTTTTACCATCTAAGCTTGCTGTTTTAAAAGTAAGTATATCTTGTGTTTGGTACCAAGGAGGAAGAGTGCTGCCCCAGCCGAGGTTTTTGACAGTAGCCTCGTTTGATTGCGTTTCAAGTTTTGAAATATCTCCCGCCGCATTGAAGTTGATTACGACAAATGGCTTGTCATAAGGATCTTGTTCAAAAATGTACCGAAGCGAAACCGAATAAGAACCAGGTTGAAAAAACTTTTGGCTTATTTTTATGTCGACGTTGTTTAGTAAATTATTCAAAGCTTGAACGCGCCCAGATTCCTCATTGTTCATGAGGTATTTAAATTTCGGATGAGCATTAGCTACGTTTTCTACTGAAATCGGACTTCCACTTTTAAAAAGAGATTCGATAGTTTTATAACGTTCGTCGAGCGATAATTGATCTAAATTCGCTGCCCAAGTGACGCTTGCAAATGAAATCATCATCAATGCACAAAGTAATTTATTCATAGTTATTTATTCTCCTGTTTAGTTTTAATGCCATTTCAATGTTGTAGGAATTAATTTTCCATAAGTTACAACACGAAACTGGTTAGTCATCGCGAGGAACATACAGGATTTCGTGAGAATATTCATCAAATTCGTTTTCTAAAGATAACTTTATTTATTTCCCGAGAAAAGCTTATAATAAATTCATAATTTTCATATTTTATGGAACGATAATAGAGCCATAATGGAACCAAAATTTCATATTGTGCTGTATCTTTTCTCTTCAGCGCTTCTTATGGCACGTGATAGACGCAACGGAATCCGTAGTACCCAGCGGTATTCGACGTGCCCATGTCTAAAGAGAGTGCGAATATGCCAGTATAGCCTAGATCGCTAATGCAACCACCACGAACCATGGCTCCTCCGTTAAAGCCTATTTGCATCCATCCAAGACCGCCATAGGATTGAACAGCACCAATAGTTCCTGTGTTTAATGAAGTGTAATTTCCAGCCGGGCCAAAAAGAAAAACAGCAGTTCCGGTTGCAATACCGGCACCTCCGGTCAAGGTTCCGATGATTGGGTTGGTTGTCGCCGTGACTTGAGAAGCATTGTTGCTAGTACCAAAATTTGTGGTGTTCAGGTCTTTCATAAACTCGTAAGCATTTCCAGAAATATCCCAAACAACATTGCCATTACTCAAATTAAAGGTGCGTTTTTGGTTATCCCAGTTTGTGGTGCAGGAGTCCCCCGTCAAGTAACACCCCTGAGAATCACTGACGTTAGCGACCTGGACAGAACTTTGAAAACCGTTGGACATACCATTACTGAGAAAGCCATTGCCAAGGGCTCCCCCTGACCAATTCGAGGCTTGTTGTTCAATGTTTTGGGCTATGGTTTGCCACTCGGCATTGCTGATCAGGTCATAGCCTGCGCCGTTGGCCTGGCAAGCAGTAATAGCGGATGGCTGTGTGATATTGACCCAAGGTGTATTTGTAGCAACAGAAACAGCTTGAGAGCCACTTTGAGAAGCTATGTATTTTCCTACGCAGAAGTCGGTACTTGTATAGTTTGAATTATGAGGAACCGGAACATAGCCCGTCGGGCATGAAATGGAGGTATTCAAGGAGGCTGAGCCAGCGACTGTACTTGAACCTATGCCCATACAAGCAAGATTTATCAAGATCATCGAAGAAATTATTACGCAGCGAATTGGAAGTAATAGTTTATTGTTCATAAAATTAAATCCTCCGTTTTGGAAAGAGGTGTCTCCTAATTGAAATTAAGATATATGAATGTCTGCCTCATTAATTATGTTTAAAGTACAATGCTTTATCGGCAGACGGGGTGGAGACATAAGTGTTTTGACATTTTTTCTCAATTTGCGACACTCATTTCATCCCAGCGAATTGTTTGAGGACTAAGCATTGACCACGAATAAAAAGCACCTTTGTTTAAGCAAAGGTGCTTTCATTGAAAAGGATTTACCAATTCGTCGCGGGACAACGATAGAAACTAATTACTGGCTGTCGAGGCAGGGCCTGCTCCACCCCAGCCAATTTGAAATTCCAGCATGTACATGTTGGAGGTTTCATTATTGACATTGAGACTGGTGAGAATTTTTCCTCCGAAGCGTCCTGCGTAGTCACTGCCCATTCCAAATTCTTTCAATAATTGAACACCGGCAAATTCTGCATCGGCCTGGTTAGCGCCAAAATTTTGTCCTTTATTGAATAATTGGTTATAAACAATACCAAGCTGAAGTTGGGTTTCAAACTGATATCGGGCGGCTAATTCCATTGCGGCAGTAGAAATGTTATTTTCCAGAGCTTTGGTTTGAGAAAAACTTTGATTTTGAAGGCCGTAGCCTAAATCAAAAATTCCTTTTGTACTTTTTAACTGATAGGAGCCGATAATTTTCACAGAACTAGGCACTCCTTCGGCGTAGAGGTTGTTCGTATTATTGGTATAACCAACGCCCGCTCCAAGGTAGGGCGTCCATCCGGTATGGTCCCTGTAACGCCAAGCTTGCTGATCCATGCCCGATCGAGTCGATTGCTCAGGGTAATCTTGCGCAAAAGAGGCGCTTGTCCATAAACTGATGAAAGTGAGTAACATAAAAAAACGTTTCATTTGTACCTCCTGGTAAGTTTAAGTTTTCCGGTAATAGCGAAGCATAATTAGTGCCAGATCAAGCAGGTGTGAATTGTCTTTTTCGAGATCGTCAAGGAGCTTCAGAGCAGATCGGGGTCGTTTTCCCCTTTTTTTCGATGATATTTTTCCAGACGATGGTCTGTGGCCTTTATACTTGCCTTTGAACTGTGAGTTATTTAGGCTCGTGTTAACACAATTCACGGGAAGTCTATGAGTCAGTTTGCTGCCATATTTTTTAGTCACTGGTACATTATGTTCCCTATTGCTGCTTGCTCAGCCATTGGGATTGCTATTGTCGTGGAAAGAATTTTTGCCCTTAAGGCGGCCTCTTCGGTGGATAAAGACCAATTGTTAAACTTTATTCAGTCTTATTGCATGCAAGGGCAGATTCAAAAAGCCATCAGTGCGGTTTCTCAGAGCAAGGGACCACTGTCGAATATTGTGCGCGCGGGTTTGCTTTGTGTGGTGAATGGAAAATCTCCGGAAGAAGTGCAAACAGCGATGGATGCTGTGGCGCTGCGAGAGATTCCAAAACTCGGACGCCGAATTGATTTACTTTCTGCTTTAGCCAATGTAGCCGTGCTCCTTGGACTTTTGGGAACAGTCTCCGGGATGATTGCGGCGTTCTCTGCCGTGGCCAAGCTTCCTCCTGCAGAAAAAGCGCAAGTTTTGGCCTCTTCCATCGCAGAGGCCTTAAATGCCACAGGTTTTGGACTTTTAGTTTCGATTTTACTTTTTGCTTGTTGGGGCGGTTTAAATTCCTGGTCTCAGCAGGTGATTGATGATGTTCATGAAGCCAGTGTTTCAACTTTAAATTTTATTTTGGCGAATAAAGCAAAAATATTTAAAGGTCCCTAACTATGTCTGCGGGCAGTAGTGAAGAGCCGAATCTAACCCCGTTCATTGATTTATTTTCAGTGTTGGTTTGTTTTTTGTTGATGACCGCAGCATGGCTTCAATTGGAAGCTCTGCAAATCAATATCGATCCCTCAAATCCAGATGCTCCAGCCCAATCGCAAGAGCCACCACCACCGCCTCCACTCAATCAGGTGAAACTCAGTGTGAAACTTTACGCTGACAAAGTGGTTCTCAGTGAAAACCAAGCGGAGAAAGCCTTTCCCAATAGCAATAATCAAATTGATCGAGCACGCGTGAGCCAAGCGCTTCTTGATTGGCGAACTAAATTTACGGAGCAGAAAGATATTGTTCTTAACTCGGAAAAAGATGTGAAGTATGGCTCTCTCATATCGATGTATGATATATTAATATCCTCGAAGTGGCCTGATGTGGCCATTAACCCCAATTGAGATTTTATGTCGAGTGATAAAGTTAAAGGATTAGCCCCACGATTAATTTCAGTCCCTGGATACCACATTCATCCAGAATATGATTTGGTGCATTTACGCCATCTGATTGAGACTCGTCGAAGTCACAAAAATAAATTCACCCTCAATTTGGCTCCAATGGTGGATATGTTTTCGGTGCTAGTTATTTTCCTATTGATGAATTTCTCTTCGTCTGGGGATGCTTTTTTCGTTTCTCAGAATCTCACCTTGCCCAAAGCGACTCAGGGAAAACCTATGGTTAGTTTGCCTTTGATTGCCGTCGTTGGAAATAAAGTTATTTTCAATGTTGAAACTGAAGAAAAAACCAAGTTTGAAGAGATCAATGATGAAAAAGTTCCCCGTTTGCGGGCTTGGTTGCAAAAATATAAAACCTTTAAAAAACAGATGAGTCCCGACGCAAAATTTGAGGGCAAGATCAATTTACAGGCCGATGTGAACACGCCAGTGGAAGAAATTAAAAAAGTCATGAGGGTGTTAATGAATGAGGGCTGGACGGGCATTAACTTTGTCGTCGATCCTTCGAAAAAATAATCTCATTTGAACCGCAAGAACCACTTACAGTTTTCTGAGATAGAGCCATTGAGTCGCATTAGGCTCTTGCTTGATAATTAGAATTAATCATGGTCAATTTTGAGATTTACAATTTTGAGATTTTTATCTTTTTGAGATATCCCAATTTTGGAATTTCGTTATTAAGTCGAAAAGAATAACTTGATCATATAAAACAAAAAGCCTTTTAGATTCAAAGGCAATAAAACAGTATTCAAAAAGTACGCCAATTTTTTTTAAAAAAACTCTCAAGTTTTGCCAATCTTTCGACGATAGTCTAGGTGATGAAACCTACAGTTATCCTTAGTCTGATAACGGCGATGTTTTTTTTGTTGGTCATTGGCCAACAATGCTCGAATGATATTAAATTAAAACAAGCTCCAAATGTGAATTTATTAGCGGGCGTTGATGGCAATCCTTATGAATTGCCACGAGGTCAATTTGTGGTTCCTCGTCGCTATATTTTCATGCTCGATATGAGTCACTCGATGATCTCCGGGACCTGTGCACAAGATATAGATGGCGGTACTCTTAATCAGAATGAGCCAAGCGCCAATCCCTTTGTGCTTTATGATCCAAATTTTGCTAATGGGGGCGGCTATAATTCAACGAATGGTAGCCCGACAGATCAAAGGGCTTCGGGGATGGATTGTGTTGTTCAACCGAGTCGCGCGGTGAATGCTCCTTCTTATCCAAATTACTTTACGAATCCGACAAATATTTCTTTGCTCACTGGAAATTGGGGCGGGGGCTCGAACTTTATGACGCCCTTCTTGACTGCCGCTGGAGCTGATTATGCCGTCAGTGGCGTGGCGAATCGAATTCAGATGATCTACAATGCCATTGCTAGCATCGTGAAACAGAATGGTAATTCGACAGCCTCTAATATTAAAGTGCTGATTGTACCTGTGACAGGTGGTTTGAATCAACAGGTGTTGGAGAATTTATTGCCACCAAATCCGTCTGCGCCCAATGGTGGTTTGAATTTTATGAACTTAAACGATGTGGATGCAAGTGGAAATCTGCTCTGGCAAAGTACGTTAACAGCGTTGAATACTATTCAGGCTGACAATCAATTAGCGGCCACAGCGATTTCGGATTTAACTCAAGACGGAACAACACTTTATCCAAATGGTACGCCCTTTCCTTATCGGTACAAAGACACCACCATGGGCACAACAGACTTAGGTTCCTTTTTGAAAAGACTGTACACTTTCATTTATAATGATATGTACAACAATCAGAGTTACTATCCGGAGTATCAAATTATCCATGTGACCGATGGATATTTATCACCAATTCAGAAGTATTTTCAAACAGTGTTTAATATGTTTGTGCCACCAAATAATGCTTCAACTTGTTTGTTAGATAATTTAAGAGCCTCGGATCCAACTTGTACGCTACTCTATCAATCGATGAAAAACTCCTGGGGAGATCCTGTTGCAAATTCCATTAATCAAATTGGAATTTATTATGGCATGATTCAAAGTTTACCTGAATATTTTGGCGGTGGCTTTGCACGAGTCGATATGGTGCAGCTTGATCCTGCCAGAGTGGCGGCGTTAGCGCCAACTGGTGAAACTAATTATATCTCCGCATTGATGGCGGATCAGTCGGCACGGCAACGACAATACAACTGGAATCAAGACATGACTAAACCGACCAACCCTCCGTTTCCTTTGCTGGACTCAAATCCTTTTAACTATCGTATTACTAACACCTACATATTTAATCCGAATGTTCGTTTGAATCAGCATGGAACATTGAGCGTGGACTCGGCAGGAGATGGTTCTTTTGATGCTGACAAAATAGCAGCCGGACTTGATCCTTATAACCCACGAAGTAACGGCGTGTGTTTGAATTCGATTTACTTAAATCCAAGTTATCAATCTCGTTGTCAGGAGCTAGGTCAACTTTTATTGAATGGCAGTGAATTGGGTTGTGATCCACAATTGGATTCAGATGGTGATGGTCTCAATGAGTGCGAAGAGCAAATCATTGGATCGGATCCTTATAATTTTGATTCCGATGGTGACTCAATCCCTGATTTCTTAGAGGTTGTTTACGGTTTTAATCCAAACAATTCAGACGGAATTTTGGACTCAAATAATGACGGAGTACCAAACTTGATTAATTTTGCTAGCGGCTTAAATCCGATGGCTTTGATTAATCAGGTTCCCGCAGAAGCTAAAATTTCATACAGCGTGAATGACTTGGGCTCAGGTCAGACACAAATTTTACTTCATGCTTTGCCGACTTTGTCTGGTTTAAAAGTGTCCCCTGTAGTTCAAGTAAATGTGAGCAGTTGGAGAACGGTAAAATCAGCACAGGGAACCAATTACAGCGCCTTCCATCAGGCTCCTGTTTTACAAATGTATTCTGATCGACCACATCATCATCCAATAGATTATTCTCAGCAGTTGATTACTTACATTTCTGATGTGAACCAAAACAATATTTTAGCTTTGATCAGAACGGTCAACGAAAGTGATCCTGGTCAGGTGAAGTGGTGGATTTATAAACGTCCAATTATTATCAATAATGTGATTACGAACGCGGAGTTAAGTTTGTCATTATTTGCTCCAATGTACGGAGTTCT
The DNA here is from genome assembly GCA_903926205.1 of uncultured Bdellovibrionales bacterium. GTDB lineage: Bacteria > Bdellovibrionota > Bdellovibrionia > Bdellovibrionales > Bdellovibrionaceae > CAIYID01. The sequence goes on along the minus strand of CAIYID010000052.1, from coordinate 5,006 downwards.
TGATAAAGGAAAAAATTAATGAAAAATCTAAGAAGAAAAAGATTTTTATTAGTATTTCCATTTTTTTATCTCTTGGTGTTTGGTTTTCAAAACTGTTCGAATGATGTTCATTTGGTTCGTTCTTTAGCTGTGCAGGCGATGCAATTCACTCAAGATATCAAAGCGGCAATGTGTTCGGACTCACGCGTCGAGCCGCTGGATGCAAATAATAAATTTGTTTTCGTGGTGGATATGTCGTCTTCAAATATTGGGGCTTGGAACACAAAATCCAGCTCTTGCAGCGCTTGTTATTTTTGGGATGCGAGTAAGGCCTCCGATGTTGCCGCAGCACGCTTAACGGCGATTCAAAATTTTATTAGCGCCCAGAACGCGCAGGGCTCGAGCGCGGCTTATTCAGTGATAGGGTTTAGCGATACTGCCGGTGGGGTGGTGTATAACGGCAGTTCGGCCACGGGTTTAAATTGTGATTTAACTCAAGTGAATAATCTTGGTTTTGTGGCTAATCCAAGCGGTGTTATCAATGATCTGAAAGCGGTTCAATCTGCGGAGCAAAATTCGAGTTGGTATCGTACTTTGAATATCACCAATGGTCGTTATTATCAGGCCGTCGATGCGAGTACACAGCCGCCCATCATGAGGGGTACAAATTATGTGAATGCTTTGAATTGTGCTCAAGGCGTAATCATGAATGACATGAATGTCTACAGTACTAAAAATACAAATTATAAAATTTTCTTTCTCTCTGATGGTGCGCCCGATGATGGTAAAACAGCTTGTGGTACAGTCACAAATCCTGTTCTGAAACAGCAATGTTACGCTCAAGAAATTCAACAATCCACCGCGCTTCTTAGCACAACCACGGCGACAGCGGGCAATAGCTTAACCATCTACGGAGTTTTTTACTCACAAAACAGTCAAAGTGTTTGTCCAGATCCAACCAATTCGGCCACTTGTCAGACTTATTATATTAATCAAATTTCTGGCGGAACCGGAGTTCTGCAAATTATTGGTAGTAGTTTTAATAGCAATACACTTTTAGATCTTTTAAATAGTAAATTATCTGTCAGCTACAAACCTGATTCTTTTGGGTTTTTCAATTTAAATGCCATTAATCGCAAAGGACAAGTACTTATAGATTCCTCTGCTAGCGGACTTCCGGATGTAGATAAAGATACGCTCTGTAAGCAATCAAATTTGGCCGCCGGCTGCTTGTCAATGACTGACCCTCGAAGTGTTGGAAAGTTTAATCGTGCTTCAAATGCGTTGCCAATTCTTGATGGTATTTGCGTGCGTTTGGCGGGAGGGATTTTACCAACGACGACCATAACGAGTGTGCAAACGGCCTGTGCCTCGGCTTATGCACAAATTCAATGCAATCCGCTGATTCACAATAAAATAGGCTATAGCGATAGCAGCGGTTGGCATGGTTTGAACGACTGCGATATTAAAATTATGGGGCTCGATAAAATCGGAACGCCATTAAATTACGTTGATTTACATACAAATCCACAACCAGCTGTCGATCCTTGCACCAATTCTCTAACCGCAGCTCAATGTACGGCAAGTAACAGTGATTATAATCTTGGGATTGATTCAGATGGCGACGGTTTGCCAGATTATATGGAAATTTTAAAAGGCACTGATCCTACCACCGTGGATTCTAATGTTGACACTGATGGCGATGGTACGACCAATGCTCAGGAGATTCAACTGGGGCGAGATCCGTTTTTTCCTGACTCAGGAACTGATCCTGTGAATTTGAATCAATTCAATATTAATTATCAAAATCCTCTTTGCACAAAGGCCGCCACCGCGACATTGCCCGCACAAAATTTGGATGGCCAACTCTTGGATATCTTTAGATTACAAACCACTACACTCAATGCGCAGAGTTCAATTACTATGCAAAAAGTATTTGTGTATTATCGACTGACGCCACAAAATACAGCGCGTCCGGTGAGTGAATTTTATGGCATGTTTTTAGATGTAAAACAAACGATCGAAAATAACACGCTCAGTTTAACTCCCGTGAATGTGTACGATGGTAATGGGCAGCCGCAGCCAATCAATGGTTTTACGGGTAACTTGAATCAATTTATTTTAATGGGTAAAGTGACTCAATGAAGAAACTCTCTGTGATTGTTCTTTCATTAATAAGTTTTTCGTTGATTCTGTTTTTTCAGAATTGTTCTGATGTGCCATTGATGCAACAAGTGAAAACGGTGGTGGCGTCCTCAAAGATGAATTTTTGTTTAGACTCTTTTTATCCCAATTACACGGTGGATTCCTTTTACACAGTGAACTTGAATGTGGTTAATCGAAAAAATAGTGTATTTATTGACTCCAACTCCAGCGGATTATCCGATATCGAAAAATTGCAATATGGGTTTGATTCCAAGGATCGTCATAGCAAGGGCTTATTGGATGTGATTTGCTATAATTTGTCTGGCAGCTCGGATTGCCAACAATATCTTCCTCTGAATTGTTCCAACACCGTGGTTAATCCTTTTGGCTTGACGGAGTGTGATGTGAAATCGCTTCAATTAGCGAGCGCTAATCAGAGTGAATTTGGAGTGGACTCTGATGGCGATGGGATTCCTGATCTTATTGAACTATTAAAAGGAACCAATCCTGCGATTGTCGATGCGTTGTCTGATCCTGATAATGATGGAGTTTTAAACTTTCAAGAGATTGCTCATAATACGAATCCTGTTTATGTAGAGGCCGGCTATCCGTCGCAATATTTAATTCAGTCAGAGGTAAAAAAAGTATCAGCTGCTGTGGGTTCTAGTTGTCAAGAAAACTGGCAAATGAATATTTCGCAAATGCCGTTATTTCAGACTCAAGCTTATCAGGCACCGGTGGGCTTTGTTCCTTCGGCATCGCAAATGAATTTTTATCACGACAAAAATCAGAACATTGTTTTAGTGACTCTTCGACTAAAGCCCAATCCTGGTCCTAATGTGGGCGCTCCCTATATTTTTCTTTATTCCTATTATAAACTTGATTTCGGTACTTCACAGTTTCCAATGATTTTTGCAACTGATTTCAAAGAAGCCGGAACGGTGGCTCAGTGACGAAAGTATTTTTATTTTTTTTATTTGGAATTATTTCAGTGAGTGCTTGGGCCCAAACGGTCGGAACGCCCTACAGTCCTGCGCCCTCGCCCTGGGGAACTTGGACTAATAATCTTCGAACACCCTTGGATAATTTTTGCCCGCGTTTAGAAGGTGTGCATTTGCAAGGTTGCTGTCCGCCGGTGACGGGGGTTTCGACAAAGTGTTATTACGAGACTCCAGGGGTTTATTATACTTATCAACGATCTTCAGAGACCGTAGCAAATCCTCAATATAACGATCCCAACAATCCTGATGTGATGACTTCTTGTACGACATCGGTATCGGCCTGCTGCGAGCAAATTTCTCATGGTTGTTTTATTGATATCACAAAACAGTTTATTCCTCGACTTATCACGGATCATACCAACAAAAATAATACTTGCCGCTTTGAGAGTTGTCCGCCGCCCAATTATTGGTCTAAGGCAAGTCCACCGGTTCCGAGCGACTATGTATTAGTGAGTGCTCCAAATCCGAATTCTTGTGCCACCGCGCCATCAAACACTCAAGCTCAAGGTTGTGGAGGATTAGGTCTTTGCGGAGGCGGTGGCAGCTGCCCAAGTACCGGTGGTGGAAGCAGTGGAAGCAGCAGCGGTAGTTCCAGCAGTAGCAGCAGTGGAAGCAGCAGCAGTGGAAGTGGAAGTGGAAGTGGAAGCAGTAGCGGGCCTCCTCCTCCGCCTCCCGCTCCTGCACCGCCAGGATAATAGTTCAATCTCAAGTTTATTCAGCAGCTTTGGTATTTCATCGAAGAAAAGGATTTTTTATCATGATAAAAATCAGGACAGAGGCTCAATGATAAAATTTTTTTCGATTTTAATATTTGGAATTATTTCTTTCGGTGCAAGTGCTCAAACAGCTCCAAAATCGTATAATCCAGCGCCCTCGCCCTGGGGAACTTGGATAAATAACCTTCGGACACCATTGGATAATTTTTGCCCACGTTTAGAGGGTGTGCATTTGCAAGGATGTTGCCCGCCAGTACTGGGCGCCTCCACAACAAAATGTTATTATGAAACTCCTGGTACCTATTATACTTTTGAACCATCTTCAGAAACCAATGCTAACTATACTTATGGCGATCCTAATAATCCGACAGTGGCAACTGGATGTACTCAAACTTCATCTCCTTGCTGCACGTCGGTTTCCCATGGCTGTTTTGTCGATATTACAAAGCAGTTTATTCCACGACTTATCACAGATCATACCAATACAAATAATACTTGCCGTTTTGAGAGTTGTCCTCCGCCGAATTATTGGTCTAAGGCAAGTCCACCAGTTCCGAGCAATTATGTTTTAGTTGCAGGTCCGAGTTCAAACTCCTGTGCAACAGCGCCTTCGAATACTCAAGCGCAAGGCTGCGGCAGCTTACCTATGTGCGGAGGTGGAAGCTACTGTCCGGCGCCAGCACCAGCGCCAACAGCAACACCAGGACCGACAGCAACTCCAGGACCAGCTCCAGCCCCCGCACCTGCGCCCGCTCCAGCCCCTGCGCCAGCTCCCGCTCCCGCACCTGCGCCAGCTCCTGCACCACAACCGCCACCACCGGCGCCCGCTCCTCCAGCATAATTACAGCAATGATATTTAAATCTAAATCTTATTTACCAGCCGTCGCCGACGCCGGAGCTACTTCCGGCGATTTGAAATAGGGCGGAAGTTCTTCGAGCATTTCATCTCTGAAATTGGTTCGAAGTTTGATTTGATCAGTGAGATAATTTTTCTCTCGGCTAGAGAATCCCAATCTTTTATCATTCAAAAGCTCGCCCTTGATCTGGACATCGCCGAGATCAACTTTGTTATTTCCCGGCAAGTTTTGCGCATAAGCCGTAAAATGAGCAGGAAGTATCGAGAAAACAAGTAGAGCCAAAATCTTTTTCATTCAAAGCTCTCTCG
>CAIYID010000051.1 GCA_903926205.1 uncultured Bdellovibrionales bacterium | reverse complement strand
TTGTCTCTGACGCTCTGGGAAATATTCCTCAAATTCAATACAAGTGGTGCATTACGATGAAATCGGGTGGTGCACTTGCATGAAATTGACTGGTACATCTCGATGAAATTGGGCGGTGGATTTCAGACGAAATCGGCCAATTGGCAATCAATCGCACAATTATTCATCACACATGCGACAGTCATTTTTCCATATTATTATTTTATGATATTTCGATGAATAGAGTTCATTGCACTTGATACATTGAACCTCAATTGGCACATTCGCATTTACGTACGGGCCAACTCTTCTCAAATTTCTTTTTGTTAACATGATATCAATATTCTCTGTAATTTCATTTCTCTTTTTCTCTATTCTGCAAATTGGGCAACCAGCCTTCCAAGATTTTTGAAAATCATAGTATCGGCCCTCGTATTTATGTTCTGCCGTTACACACTTAACTTTTATTGTTGATTTTCTATTGGAGAAATCATATTTCAGTAAAACCGCACCAAAGCGTTCGATGGTCTTCAAAATTTCTGCTCTCGTTAGCGGAGCATTTCCTGCACATTTTGGACATCCCTTTTTATTATCTAAAGAGCATGGCTGTCGGAACCATTTATATCCGCAGCTTGTGCATTTGTGATCTATTGCACTTCGTAAACCCATCCAATCTGAAATTTGTATTTTAATACACAGTTTTGCAACGTTCTGCTCATATATTTTGGCCTGATCTATAAATAACTTATTAAGACCTGGAATTATTCTTAACTTTTCTTTTTCCTTTGGTACTTTGATGCCAGCTTCGCGGAGACTGTTAATAATTAGTATTTGAAGTTCATGCCTTGGCGTTCGAGTGCCGAGTGCCGGAATTCTAATTAGCGTCACTCCATTTTCCCTGCACAAATCGGCTTTTAGACCATCGTCAAGAATCCGCTGCTTCAATTTCTTATTCGTAGTTATAAAATGAGTACCAAGAGAGTAGTGCTGCTCTCCATCATGCTCAAAGGCAATTTGCAATTCCTCTGAATAGCCATCAAGACTCATTGGATTCCCGCGTGAATTTACAAGCCAAGAGGCCCTCTTGTTTGGAAATTCAGAATTCAATATCTGTGAAAAATACTCCCTGCAAATTCTTTCAGAAATTCCACTTGAACAATTTGAACAACCCTTCTCTGCTCTTACGTCAGCAGGTCGCCTTAATTCTTCTTTGCGACACGATAGACAAAAATATCGAAGTTTGGAGCCTTGATTTTGATAGGGCTTTGAGCTTCCAATAATTTTTAAATTCATTTTCGCTGCATCTGCCCGGACCTCCTTTAAAGATAATCGCTTCTTGGCTCCGGAGTTCTTTGCTGAGCAAGACTGACAACCATGACCTATTTTAACAACTTTCGGAGTTTTCCAAATTATTTTACCGCATTTGACACATAAATATGGATGATCGAATCTTTTACTCTGGTAGTCTTCCTCGATAAATAATGGAAGCAACCAAACCTTTTCAGCATCATTAAGCACTATATCAAATTTGTGACGTTGCTTTTGACCACTATCCTTAACGGCACATTTTCGACACTTTTTTCCTGCGCTAATATTGCTAAACGATTTATAACTCACATCGCAGCATTTAAGACATTCATAGGGAAGTCTGTCGTGTGAGTTTGTATATTCATGTTCTTTAAATAAAGGTTTCAGGTTAAGACGTTGAGTCTCACGCAAGATTTCCAAAAATGATTTTTTAATGGATTTATTACTTCTTTGGTTCTCGTGCATACAATCGCGACATCGCCTGCCCTGATTTATTGTATTCCAATTAGTCGGGTAAGGCTGGTGGTTACGACAGCACTGCACAAGCAAGCGTGTTTGTGCGTTTTCGTATTTGTCGCTAAGGAGCTTATAATTCTCCAGCGAAAGTTTGTATTTAATATATTCGATTGCCTTTAACGGATCGGTTGCTCGATTTGGTCTAAATGGGTTTGGAATTTTAATACTCATTTCATCGTCCGCCATTTTCGACAAAATACTTTCATCCGACTGCTAAGAAACTGATTTTACCATAAATACGTATTATCGGGCGTACTATCTATCGGTGGTGTCATGTTTTATTTGATTTCATGGAAATGGACATAGCTTGTGAAAAATTTTTAAAAACCTTGGGACTTCATCTGCGGAAAATTCGTCTGGAAAAGGGTTGGACCTTGGAACAAACTGAAGAGCATGGCTGGCCCTCTTGGCGACATCTTCAGAAAATTGAAGCTGGCAAAAATGTCTTGAACTGAGACTGCAGGTCTACCTGTAAATAGACGCGACTTAGTGACTATGATCGTCTGATTATTTTTAATTGGCTAATTTATAATAATAAGCTAATAATAGGCTAATGGCATTAAGATCATTTGATCCCCAATATTTAGACTCCATTCAACTCCCTATGGGAACAACATGGTTATTGGGTGAATGCATGGAGGCAAAGGGTCGGCAGCAACTGTGGGAACAGAGAAAGCCAGAATCTTTGAGAGCACTAAAAGATCAAGCGATGATCCAAAGTGCCGAATCTTCCAATCGAATAGAAGGAATAGAAGTTTCTATTGATAGGCTAAAGCCTCTTGTTCTAGGCAGGACAAAACCTCGGAGCCGCCCTGAAGAAGAAATCATGGGCTATCGGCGAGCACTTGAAGTTATACATTCTAAACATCAAAACATGGAAATGAATCCAAAAATCATCGCCCAACTTCATAAATTAGCTCAAGAGGGCGCTGGAGATGCAGGACTTTGGAAAATAAAAAACAACGAAATAATTGAGTTTGATCATTTTGGACAGCGATCTGTGCGGTTTGTGCCCATAAGCGCCAAGGATACAGTTTCTGCATTAGAAAATCTTTGTGAATCCTATCAAAATGAAATGAAGAGTTCTAATCTACCAGCCTTGGTTGTTTCGAGTCTTTTTATATTGGATTTTCTTTGTATACATCCTTTTCGGGATGGCAATGGACGAGTTTCTAGGCTCTTGAGTCTTCTATCTCTTTATCAATCTGGATTCAATGTAGGAAAATATATAAGTTTAGAACGAATCATCGAAAAAAATAAAGAGTCATATTATGAGGCTCTGAAAATTTCATCACAGGGTTGGCACCAGCAAAAACATGATTCACTGCCTTGGATTAACTTCTGCTTATCAATTTTAAGACAGGCTTACAAAGAAATGGCTGATAGTATTGAACAGAGCAGTCGTTTAATCTCAGGCAAGGGTGAGATCGTAGAAGCGGCTATACTTAAGCAGGTAGGAAGTTTTTCTTTAAGAGAAATCCAACAACAATGTCCTAATGTGAGCGCTCAAATGATTAAAAAAGTCTTGAATGACTTAAAAAAAGATAAACAAGCAATTCTTGTCGGTCGAGGGCGTGGTGCTCGCTGGAAAGTTAAATGAGTGGGATATGGGCAAAAGTGATCGAGTAAAAGAAAAAAATTTGAATAAGTTTAATAAGTACCAAAAGGATCTTGTGTTATGCAAAAAATAGTTTTCATAACTCTATTTATCTTGAGTTTAAATTATGCACAGTCAAAAGTTCTCGAGCGTAAAGATTACCCTTATGCACTGCTGACAGAAGACTACGGAATTTTAAACGCTGAAGATTAAGCGATGAATTCTTGTGAAGTTGGACATCGAACTTCTACTTGGGTTTTCGATAAATTTAAAACTAAAAAATCCTGCACATCGTTTTTTGCTAACCAATGTAACTTAAGAATAGCTAAAGTCTTTAGGAATCAAACTTGATGACGTCATCTTTAACGCAAATTTCACGAATAGACCTCATGTGGGCTTCATGAATAGCCGCTTCATCACCAGGCTTTGCTTCCCGAATTATTGGTTCAGACATTTATCAACCTAGTCTTACGCTGCCCAATCAAATTTAGGTTTTTTCTTGTTCTTCACACAGTCGCGCAAATAAAGATCAATCAAGGTTTGGTAGGGAATACCAGACTCTTTCGACAAGCCTTTGAAATAATCAATAACTTCGGCACTCAAATTGATGCCAACGGCTTTCTTTTTAGAAGCGTAGGGATTTTTTTTGCCCTTCATCTTTGAAAAATCATATTCCTTTTTCATACCTTTTTACCTCTTTCTTGGTCGCTTTTCTTGCAGAAATAATTCGAATCAACTGACCCTTTCGGCGTTCGCAATAAACCACTACTAAAATACGAGCAGAACCGCTCAATCCCAATAAAATGAACCTATATTGATCATCAGAATGGTCTTCATCAATAAACATAATGGCGCGGGTATCATCAAAAACCTGCTGCGCCTCTTCAAACCAAACGCCATGCTTTTTCCGATTTATTTGATTCTTATGCTCATCCCAATTGAACTCAATCATGGTATCTGTATTATATATATATTTTATCTAGATATCAAGGGGTACCCGGTGATTTTGGGCACGCGGGCACACGTGCCCAACTCTTTCTGGGCACAATCTTAAAAGTGTGCCCAGTTTTTTAGCCCATCAACAACTCACTGAAATGATTGGGCTCAGAAACAATAACAAATATTTACAAGCAAGAAGCTCTCTTAGCTCATCGAAGATCAAATCATTCTAAATCATAGCTGAATTATTATTATTTAAGAAGTAGAAGATAAAAAGGATAAGGATAACAGATAGTTAACTTTATGTTATAAATGCTCTAAATAGAGCAATTGTTGATATTAAATTTGTACAAACGCTCTAATAAAGACAGTTATTACATATTGATTAATTTATAAATATGAAATACAATTGTCTCAAATAGGTCATTTGTATTGTTATTGTGCCATTAACTGTTCTTATTAAGACATATAACGGAGATACTTTTGAAGCAAATTTCGACACCACAAGAACTAGAAGTCACCCTAGGTGAAAATTTGAAGACCCTTCGTCTGCAAAAAAATCTTGATCGGCAAACGCTTTGCAAACAAGCCGGGGTCAGCGAAAGTGCACTTCGCCATCTTGAGGGCGGCAAAGGCGCAACACTCAAAACACTCTTGCGAGTTGTTCGAGCACTTGGTCGAGAAGATTGGGTCGCTGGCATTGCTCCGCAAGTAAGCATCAACCCACTTCACATGTTGAGAGAACAACATCCCCGACAACGCGCAAGCAGAAGGACACATGGCAAAAAAGAAAAAGTCTGATCCTTATAAAAAAGTCGAGCGCATTGAAGTCCACCTTTGGGGTAAATTTGTGGGCGCTGTGGCACTTGACCCAAAACTGGAATACTACGTATTTGCCTATGATAAAACCTTTGGCAAAAGTGGCATTGAAGTTTCACCATTACAAATGCCCCTCAATACCACAGAGGAACCTTACGCCTTTACTGATTTGCCGGAAGTCACTTACAAACGACTTCCCGCAATGCTGGCGGACTCCTTGCCCGATGATTTTGGTAATGCACTCATTAATCGCTACATGGCAGACAAAGGTATTTCATCAGCACAAGTGACAACTCTAGATCGACTCGCCTACATGGGTAAACGCGCAATGGGTGCCCTGGAATTCAAGCCAACTCGTGGCCCAAGAACTCATAAGCCAACAGCACTGGAGATGAACAGCCTTGTGACCGAAGCCAGAAAAATGGTTAAGGGAACAATCGAAGACGATGACCCTGCAGATGCAGCCCTCAGAAGTATCATCGAAGTCGGAACATCAGCCGGTGGCGCGCGCGCAAAAGCCGTCATCGCTTGGAATCCAAAAACAAAGGAAATCAGATCTGGGCAAATGGATGCACCAACAGGATTTGAACATTGGCTCTTGAAATTTGATGGGATGGGAACTGATCGGGAACTTGGCTCAACACAAGACTACGGCCGCATTGAGTATGCCTATTATTTAATGGCAACAAAGGCTGGCATCAATATGATGAAGTCCGATTTGCTTCAGGAAAATGGTCGCGCACATTTCATGACAAAACGATTTGACCGCGAACATGGTAACATCAAACATCACATGCAGAGTTTGTGCGCATTAAACCATTTGGACTACAAGAAAAAATCGACAAACAGTTACGAGCAACTGTTCATGACCATTCGTCAGCTATCGCTTGGGCATGAGACCGAGGTCGAAGCTTTTCGACGGATGGTGTTTAATGTGATGGGACGAAACTGCGACGACCATACAAAGAATTTTTCATTTCTCTTGCGCCAAGGAAGCAGTTGGGAACTAGCACCAGCTTACGATATGTCATTTGCTCATAATCCCAAGGGGGAATGGACAAGTCAGCACCTCATGTCAGTGAATGGTAAATACAAAGGCTTCGTCGCTGACGACATGCTTGCGGTTGCAAATCGTTTTGGCATTGGCGAGGCAGATTCAATCATCGCTGAAATAAGAGAAGCCTTCAAAACATGGCCATCATTTGCAAAAAAAGCAGGTGTTAATCAAAAGGAAATTGATCGAATAGGCAAATTGCATTTAGTGCTAAAATGAAATAGGACTCCATGCGTAAATTTTTGAGACTCCAAACAGTTAAATTCAATATGGGTCGGATTCCGTTGTTTGCGAACCTGGCCCTGGGAGTGCGCTTCGGCAATTGGTTTATCGAAGACAAATTCCTTTTTGCAAATGAGGAAGGAGTCTCAGATTTAATCCCACCGAACTCGACCGACTCAGCCAAGGCCGAAGTAAAAAAAGGCTGACTAATATGAATAATTTCTTCAACGATCTTCGCTCTGAATTATCTTGAAAAAACTTCTAGAAATCACGCGCATTTGAAATCAAAAGCGGTTGCCCCGGAGACTTAACAAAAATGACCATTGAATTTTTCTTAAAACTTTGGGGTCGATCTAAGCAAAGAAGGCTCTAACTGTACTCCTTCTAAAAAAATTCTATATTCAGTTCTGGCATAGACTGAAGTGGAAAGACTCATCACTAATGCCCGCTCCAGATCTTCGGCAATACAGCCGGGTTTTCTTGATGACCACTCGTCTGAAGCTGCTTGATACTGCGGTTTTAGCCTTACACCGTATCAACACCTTTTTCTTGGCTTTCAGAATAACTCCACAAATTAATTTTACCCGGATATATTTGACATTCTTTTTTATCCGGGTAAAATCCTTTTTTTAAAGGAGTTTTTTTATGTACACCTACACCGCATTTGAGAGCTTTCAAATTCTTTCTAGTGGCCATTTGGAAAAAGTCGTTCTTAAAGTCAAAATAAGGCAAAAAGAAAATCGCGAGGCTCGTATTTTGATCTTCAGTGATTCAACAGGTAATCAATTGGATTTTGACCTGAGTGGAACAGAAAAAGAAGTTCTCGAAAGGCTTAAAATATATTCAGCAAAACTCCCAATTGCACATAAAGGAGCAGGTCGCCCTAAACTCGGAGTGGTGCCCAGGGAAATTTCCTTGTTACCAAGTCACTGGGAGTGGCTATCCAATCAGTCTGGTGGCGCCTCGTTAACTATTAGACAATTGATAGATGATAAAGTTAAATCCTCATCGCTGGAAAAAAATAAAGTTAAAAATGCTCAAGAAGTTACATACAAATTTTTATCAGCCATCGCCGGCGATCTTCCCAACTTTGAAGAAGCCATTAGATATTTGTATCGTAGGGACAAAAAAAGGTTTCTCGAGTTAGCTTCTGGCTGGCACAAAGACATTGTTAGCCATGCCGAGTTTTTAGCTAGCAATGTTTTTTCAGACAAATAAATGCAGAATTAATTGAACTCAACTGTGAGCCGCTCATTTCGAAATCTCTTAATTTCTTACAAAGAACTAATATTGCACGACTTGATTTAACAATAAGCTAACCGGATCTACTTCATTGTACTACCCTTAAGTCTTATTTTAACCTTAGACTTTTATACAAAGACGTTTCTATCGTAGAGTTAAATGAAAGAAATATTTTTTTTAATGGCGGTCGAAATTTGAAATCGAAATAAAATTAGTCGATGTCGTAAAATACTAACAACGTAACGAAAGTAATGAGCGCAGTACAAAATATGAAACAAAAAATTTTATTTCTTGATGATAACGAAGAATTTGTGACGATGATGGCAGAAAATTTTACTGAAAATTATGAGTGTTTTACCTACGTAGATCCGAAAGAGGCCTTAAAAAAGCTACGAGCGGACCAACAAATTTGTTTAGTGATCTCTGACTACGTCATGCCCTTAATAAATGGCTCAGAGTTTTTAAAACTGTTGCGTGCTGACGGAAACCTAGTTCCGATCATTTTTGTGACTGGCGAGCTGGACCAGGATTTGGCACTCAACGCCTTACGAATGGGCGCGGCAGGTCTACTTGAAAAACCAATCTCTGTTCAAGAACTTGAAGAAGCAATCAATCGAGTTTTATACATAGAAACTCGAAAAAAAAATTACTACACTGCGCTTTCGGAAGAAAAGCCTTTCGTGCCAGATAAAATTTTGGGGCTGATGTTTGTAAAAATGGCCGAAAGTGCCAAGAAAAAAACAAGTTAAGACTACTGCTTACGATAGGCTTTAGTGACCCAGTAGTAACCTTTTCCAGAATTATAAATTTCAAAAACCCAATAGTTGGTTGGAATCATCAATTCCTTAAACCAAATTTCCATTGAACCACTCACTGGATTCGTCAGAATTTGTGTGATTTTTCCTGTGCCATTGAATTGAATTGAAGGTGAAACTGTAGCCCCATTTGAAGCCTGGAACATAAGATTCGGCTCATCAGGATGAAGTCCACGATCTAACCAAGAGCACTCTCCAGGATTTAATCCCATGCTTGCAGGCTTTGTGCTCTTTACAAAAGAAAGGCTGAGTGCATTTCCCATCATTCCAAAAGTTAAATTAGATTGATTGCTTCCACGACATTCCAATGGATAAGAAACAGGGTCTGCAAAAGAAATCGCAGAAAAAGTCATCAACAGAGCAAGTAAAGCTTTTTTCAACATTTTTATCCCCTTTTTAGAGTGAGCATTCAATGCCAAGCTCTCCTGTTTTTGTCAATCTAGAGAATGAGATTTGTAATTCATTCCATCCAAGTTATCATATTGAATGAATGGCTTCTTTCAAGCTTTCTTCTGCTGCTAGTATTGAACTACTTTTTTTGACGTCGCTTAAAAAATCAAACATCTGCGTCGGTCGAAGGGCTTCGACAACAATGCGCCCATTGCCTATTTCTCGAACAACGATATTGCATGGAATAAGCAGAGCCACTTCGGTTGTCTGCTGGTAAACCTCAAAGGCAAGCTTTGGATTGCAGGCACCGAGGATAACAGTTCTTGGAATTGTTTCTCCAAGTTTTTCTTTTAATTTTTGATCAAAATCAATTCGCGTAAGAACTCCAAATCCAAGAGGCTTGATCGCCTCAGTCACTTTTTCGCAAACTTGGTCAACGGTTCCACTGGTTTCTTTTGTAATAGCTAACTGACTCATCGACTTCTCTCTGATTATTTTTGGTTTAATTACTGTCAAATTAGTTCAATTCAGAAAAAATTTCATATTAATTTTCCTTTAGGCTTATTCTGACACTCGCCGACCAAGTTAAGAAACGCAGTTAAAAAAATGCGTAGATCATTCCAATCACAAGTGAAACCCCTAACAAAACAGCCAGAAAACCAAAAGATTTCAACACAAAATCCCAAAGAAGAGAGCTTGGTTTTGTAACAACGAATTCTTCCGTCCGTCCTTCCGACTCATATCTTCGCCATTGGTCCCCACGTTCTTCAAGCATTTCGATCTTAGAAATTTCTCCATTAAAAATCACTGAGTCCATAGGAAATTTTTCTGGGCGAAAATGAGTGTTGAAAAAATGAACAGTGAAAATAAATCCGGTTGCGAGAAGAGCCTCGTCAGAGTGAACGATGGTAGCTAAGTTAAACATCCAGCCTGGCAAAAATCTTCCAAAAAACTCTGGAAACCAAAGCAAAAGACCGCTCGACCCGATGGCAAACATCCCCCAAAAGACGGCCATAAAATCGAATTTCTCCCAATACGTCCATCTTTCAAAACTAGGTTTAGTGCCTTGAAAGAAAAACCATCTGAACATCGTTTTTAGATCCGACCAATCTTTCCAATTAGGAAACAAGGAATCTGGGCCAAAAAGTTTTTCGATCAAGGACCCTTTAATTTTTTTGTCATAAAATAAAAAATTGATGCTGTGAAAAATGACGATCGCAAAATAGGTGAAGGTCACCAAGGCGGCCGTGTGATGAATCAATCTAGCACGATGAACTCCTCCAAAGAAGTCCATGAGTGATTTTCCCCACGGAGTAGAATTAAATTTTAACGGAAGCCCCGTCACCGCAAGAGCCAAAAAACTCACAACAACCAGGAGATGCAGATAAATATGGCGTTTTTCAAAACGTCGATAGATTTTTTGCGGATCTCTGACCTTGTAATGACTGATTTCGCCACCTTCTTTCAAAACGACGGCCTTGGATTTATGATATTTTTCAACAAAAGATCGAAAAGCCCAAAGCAAAGAATGCACCCAGAAAAAGAGGAAGGTGCCAACCAAAAGCCCCGTCATAGCCATTCTTGTCCAATAAAGCACAGGAAATTTTTCTTTATTTTGATCTTCCGCATGTGGAATGTATTTTACAAACGAAGCCGTTGCTCCGCCATGACACTGCTGACAAGTTTGCACAAGATTCGAAGGATGAATCGAAGACGCCACTTCCTCAGACTTCAGAACTAAATGAGAGTTATGACAATCGGAACATCCCGCCACTTTTTCTGGATAACCGAGTTGCACGTTTTTTCCGTGGAAACTATTAAAGTAAGTCACCCCAGAAACAGTCGTGAGTTTGCTTTTTCCCATCATCACCTTGTCTTCATGGCATTTCAAACAAGCCGAAGTGTGAAAGAGTCTTCCTTTGGCATCATTATCAACTTTTGCAATGGAATGTAGCCCATGACAATCAGTGCAGGTTGCAGAATCTAGATTTCCTTTTTCTAATCCCTTTTGATGTGAGGATTGAAAATATGATTCTTGTTGCGAGTGACATTCACGACACTGTTTTGCCATCGCGAGCTTATCGCTTTTATGTGAAGTCAGAGTATGAATGCCCGCGTGACATTTCTCACAACTAATAGGAAGACGCTCGCTGTTGTGTACACTGGTAGAATATTCTTTTGCTTCTTGAGCATGACATCGAGAACAGTCCATCTTCTGAAAAGGAACAAGGCACTCTTCTTTTATTTTTTGTTCCGATTTTCGTTCAGATATTTGCTTCGATTTTTTCTTTGAATTTTGCCGCAAAGGAAGAGTTTCATCGCGGAGATGGCAAGCCGTGCAAGTTAAGTCTTTATGAACCGATTGTTCGTACTGATGAATTGAAATGTCCTTTTGATGGCATTTCAAACAATCAATCTTCTCAGCTTGCCCATGAGCCGCAGAGCCTAAAAGAAAAAAGACTCCACTCAAAGTTAAAATTTGAATCCACATTTTAGTTCTCACGATGTCACCTCGTTCAGCTACAAAGTCCGACAGCTCTTTTATTTGTTTTTAATTTTATTTTTGTTTTATAAGAATCTTTCGGAAATTGCTCTAGCACCTTGGCCGAGGGGCGGCTCAAATTAAAATGCTCAATTTGAATTCCTGAAAAAATTTGATTCCAGTCATGAAGACCATTTTCCAAAATATAGAGATTAGTGACTCCCTGGACTTTTAACCACTTCCATGCCTTCACGGCTTGAGCTTCCTCATCAGCGACAATAACGACAACTCCTTGAGCGGGAAGTTGAGCTAAATCAAAAATAAAATCATCTTTTATCAAATCGTCAAGGCTGACTCGTTTGGCAGAATCGAGATGAAATTGATCGAAGGCTTCCTTTGTCCGAAAATCCAAGGTGATAAGTTTAATACTCGAATCATTCCAGGTTTTAACATATTCCAATGGATGAATAAAAACATCTCGAGCATCCAGAGTTGATTGATACTGCCCGCCCAGTGCTTGCCATTTTTTTTCAGCATCTGGCTGACCTTTTCCCCAAATGATCAGAGCGAAAACTAAAAGTGCCAAGCCTCCCATCACATATCGGGCATTAGAAAGTTTCCATGAAAATTTTCTTAAAGGATGCCGAAAATACTCTTCGGTTTTTTCAGCTCCATAAAAAAATATTAAAGCTAAAATCGTCACGGCCACAACCGTCGCACCAATGGACCAGCCGAACCAATCGGATAGTAACAAGCGTTCGGTATAAGAGGAGTTCCAAAAGTCAGAGAAAGAATCGACAGACTCACCAAAAAATCCCACTCCAATGATCGTCCCCAAGAAAAATAATATCCCGTCAACTTTAAAGCTCGCCGCAGAGACCACCGAAGTTCCAGGACAATACCCGCCTATAATAAAACCACATCCCATAATGAGGCCACCAATAATGCCGGGCCAAAGATAAGTTTGATTTACAAATATTTTTGAAAAATCCAGAATTCCAAAGGCCGCACTTATAAAAATAAGCAAACAAGCAACAATGATTCCGGTGAACATTGTTTTTAGCACAGTCATGTCTTTAAAATAAAATTGCGCCGCCAGCTTTCGAGAATCACCAAAACCTGCGAGCTCAAGAACAACTCCAAAACCCATGCCTATCAAGAAAAAAATAAGATAGCCAATCCACTTTCCATATTCAGTCACATCGAGAGGTAACATAGCAAATCCTCCTAATTCCAAAGCCGACGAACAAAGTACGCCATGAGATAACCGCCAATAAACACACTGAACATAAAGACCCAACTTCCTGCTGAAAGCACTGCACCTCCGCTCAAGGCCTGCCCTGAAGTACATCCCCGCGCAAATCTCGCTCCATAGCCCATCAAGATTCCGCCCAAGACAGCATAGATCAGTCGTTTTTTATTGCTGATTTTTGGGCCTTTACAGATCTCGACTTTTAGACGCCGATTTCGATAAGCCGAAGCCAGCCCTCCTGCAAAAGTTCCAAGCAACATCAACACACTGGAGTGATCAAGCGGATGACGATCACCGCCACCCATCGCCGCGAAATAGCCCACCCGATCAACATGAGGCTGTGCCACGACATCTGTTGCCGCAACTTGAAGTCGGCTGATGGCTCCCGAGGCTCCCAACCCACTGTGAGTCAAGGCAAAGGCGCCAAAAAGCACGAAGCCTAAAAAAACCCCTGCCACATAGGGATTAATGTACGCTTTCTTTTCCATTGTTTTTTCCTCCAACTGGATCTCCGGTGTAACCTAAGGCTTTCCAGTCTAATCGACTTTCTTTTGAATGACATTTTGTGCAGGTTAAAGCTTTTTTCGCTGGAGCTGTCATATGAGTGATTGGCCAAAACATGTAAGTCTCAGTGAAGGCGTATTTTCCACTGTAGGGAAGCCCTGACACTTCAGCCCCTTTTTTTGCCGCAAACTTCCAGTCAAACTTTTTCCAAAATCCGCCTTCTCCGCTTGTGATGGGTGGAATCAAAATATTATTGATGGGATCAAAAATTTGTTTTGCCCGATGAACTTTGAATGGCCAAATTTTGGCTTTTTTATCTTCCCGAGAACCGAGAGGTTCATTGATAGCTTGATTCTTAGAACTTAGCTGATCACCAGTTACATAGCGATTCATCATTCCGTTGTACCAGCGATATTCAGGAACAACACTATCTTCATATTTAAAAGCACCTTTAATTTTTAGATATTCATGTGGGTCATCTTTTCGTTTGGAGTCCCCGGCTTGAGACCAATCCCAATCCATCTTGGTTGGATACTTTCTTGCAAATTCCGGAATATGACAAGTCTGACAAGCCACTCGTGCCACATGCTTATTGAGCTGTGCATCCGCGTGAGGATGCTCTTTGTGACAACTCGAACATTCAAAACGAACAGCGTGAGTTGCCTCCGTGTACGTGGCATTCACTTTTCCAGGAATAAAGTGTTCTTTGGCTTTATGACAATCAACGCATTGAAAGCCCAAACGTCCCATGTGCACATCAACATCCTCGGATGGATTTAAAAAAGAATCATCAAGGTCTCCATGCTTCACGCCCATTCCACCGCCACCATTAAAGTGACAAACTCCGCAATTTTCTCGGTAAGGAGTTCGCACACTTTTAGCCACGGTCAGAAGATTGACACTCTTTGAAGGTAGTCCGCCTTTATCCTTAGTATAAGTTCCGGAACCGTCATGACAAATTAAACAATCAACATTTTCTCCTCGAGTAAAATCAAAGTTTTTATCTGTCCAACCATAACCCGCATGACATTTCGTGCAGGAGGCCCAGTTACCAGCAACACTGATGCAAAAATTATTCATCAAATTACTTTTACCAGTACGAAGTAATTTTCCCTGACGCTGAACATCTCCGCTCAGCCAAGTCCAGTGGGCCGTTTTCATGACTTGATTAGCGGCTTCTTTGTGACAGCTCAAACATTTGTTCGTCACCTCTTGAGGAGATTTAAAATCCTCTTTAAAAAAAGCACCGTGATCAAGATGGGGGCGGGTTCTGTGCGCAACAGGATTTATCGGTACCTCTTTGATAGCCGTCGATAGTCCTTCCGCCCAAGCTCGAGCAGAGAATATGTTCATCAAAATAACCAAGGGCAAAATAATTTGAGACATCCTTGGTTGGGCTTTTGATTTTCCCATGAAAAACCTCCACGAACTATTAATTTAGTTATTTTGATACAGAACAAAAAATTTCTGTTAGTCTTTTTTTATATTAATATACAATAATGTGATAAATTGTCCCAAAGTCCAAAGAAATCATAAATCCTTTGTTTTGACATAATTTGGAGCGCAGTCAGGCTCCAGTCGCGCGTCACTAGCGCCTGATTAAATATCGGATACTTGCTCCGAATTGTTCAATGCTTAAGACTTCATAACCATGATTTTTAGCATCCTCAGGAATGTTATTTATAGACTGAGGACAGTCCGACAAAACCTCTAAAATTTCACCCGGATTTAATTTTGGAAGAGCTTCCAACGTTGCTACTGCGTGATAAGGACAAGGTTCGCCCAGCCCATATCGTTCCCCCAATAAAAGTTCCAGAAAGGATATACGATTATCATGATTAGAACGCAATCAATCCCTATTTTTAACTTAAACTAATTGATTATTAAATAATGAATCCTCAGCACTAACAGCAAAAAATCTTCTGAATGGCAGCAATGAGCTGAACCAATTCTTGGTTCTCGATGGAATAGACTTGGTATTTGCCCTGTCGAGTGCGGTTGACTAATTTTTCAAGGCGCATCCGATTTAGATATTGAGACAGTTGTGATTGGGAAATTGAACAAAGTTCTTGTAATTCGCTCACCGTTTTTGGTCCTTGGGTCAAATGCCCTAAAATCATTAAGCGCTGCGGATGTGACAAAGATTTAAGGAGCTCAGAAACACGTTCGCAGTGTTCTCCCATTTTTTTCATTGATACCTTTTGAATCGCGGCTTTTGTAACTGTAGTTTTTGTCATATATATCATATTACTATTAATTAATATTAATAGCCAGATTAAAAATTCATTATTTTCAAAATGCTCAAATTTCGAATTCTAGACCGCAGTCCCTTTAATTAGCATTGTTGAAACAATAAGAAGAGTAAATGCCGCGAGTAAAACAAAGATGATCACAGAAGTGCTGTCTTTTTCTTGCTTATTTTCAACCGACATAAAATTCTCCTTAGTTATTTTTCTTATTTTTTATCTTGTTTTTTTATCTTGGCCAATTTTTTTCAAAATGATTTCTAATGGGCAAAATTGTGTAAAACCAGATTGAAGTAAATTCAGTCCAACAAAGGCTGTAAACCACAGCCAATTGTAAGAATAATAGTGAGCTAAAAGCAAGCTCACTAAAATAAAAGTTCCTGCAAAAACCCTGATTTGATTTTCAATTTTCATTCTTCAACTCCTGCTGTTCGTAATTCTTCCTGAATTGTTTTTACTCGACCTTTTCCAACGAACCAGTAATACAGCACTGGAACAGCAAGACGACTAAGGATCGTTGCTGCAATGGAGCCAAACATCAAACTAATGGCTAGCCCTTGGAAAATAGGATCGGCTAACATCACCGAACTACCCACCACAACCGCTGCTGCCGTCAAAAGCATCGGACGAAATCTTAAAATTCCGGCACTAATCACAGCCTCTTTAAGTCCCCGTCCCATTCGCAGTTCATGCTCAATAAAATCCACAAGGATGATCGAGTTCCGCACGATAATTCCAGCCCCAGCAATAAATCCAATCATTGATGGAGCAGTGAAAGCCGCGCCGAACATGGCGTGCCCTGGCAAAATACCAATCAAGCTAATCGGGATTGGAGTCATAATCACAAGTGGCACCGTGAAACTTCTAAACCATCCTAACACCAAAATATAAATTAACACCATGACCACCGCAAAGGCGGAGCCCAAATCACGGAAGACCTCATAAGTCATGAACCATTCGCCATCCCATTTGATCACCGGCTTATTGGTATTCCAGGGAACCTCAGCAGTTTGGGTCGGATACTTGATGACCTGTTCAAGTTTGGGAATTTGATAAACAGGAGCCTCTCCTCCTGCAATTTCGGCTGTGATATAAGTCACTGGCTTAAGATTTTTCCTCATTAAAACAACAGTCTCACGAACCTCTGGCGGTTTGATGACATTTGAAGCGCGAAGCACCCCTGATTCAAAAGAAGGTATTAACTCGCCTTCGAAGGGATTTGCACTCGACCGAACCGATTGTGCGATTGATAGATCTACATTCACAGGTTCAGGACTGGAGGAATCATTCAAAACCAGAATTGGCGATTCCGAAAATACAAATCTTCCCAAACCAACCAAAATTTCAGATTTTGCTCCGAGCTGGCCACCCTTTATTTGATCGTAAGGGTAGAGCAATCTTGGCCGAGCAGGTCGCCAAGAATAATCAATATCGACGATTTCTTTGTTGTCGACAAAGGCCTTACGAACTTCTTCACCAACTTGAATTCGACTTTTTTCATCTGGACCGTAAACCTCAGCAACAATGGTCGCCATCACTGGTGGCCCAGGAGGAACTTCAAGAACTCGGGTCAGCGCATTTTTTTCTTTGCCAAACTGACTAATCTCTTCACGAACCTCTTCAATGATCGCATGACTTTTATTTTTTCTTTCATCTTTATCAGTGAGTTCAATCTGCAAATCATTCAGAGCATCGCTTTGTCGCAAAAATGTGTGTTTAACCATTCCAGAAAAAGAAAAAGGTGCAGCTTCTCCAGCAAAAATTTGCACCCGTTTGATCTCGGGATTTTTAACAAGTTTATTTGCTAGTTCTAATGTCCAGCGGCTACTTTGCTCCAAAGTTGTCGTCGAGGGATAATCAATAAGCACCTGAAACTCATTCTTGTTATCAAAAGGCAACATTTGCACGCGCACACTTTTGAAATAAATGAGCGAGCAAGCCACTAACAACAATGCAATGGTGAATAAACCAAACTGCACCGCTTTTGATTTCAAGCCCAAAAGATTTTCCATCGACTTGCGGTAAGATCGATCCATCCATCCTTCTTTGACAGCAGCTGCTGCAATCTCAGAAGCTGTAGCGCTCTCGCGAGCCTTCGCCGCCTTTGGACTCTGATCGTCCGAATGATCCTTCAATAATTTTACCGCCGCCCATGGTGTGACGATGAACGCCACCAACAGAGATAAAATCATTGCTAAACTTGCGCCCACTGGAATGGGACGCATATAAGGCCCCATCAAGCCTCTCACGAAGGCCATTGGGAGCACAGAGGCAATCACCGCAAATGTCGCAAGAATTGTCGGATCGCCAACTTCCGCGACAGCGCGAATCGTTGTCGCAATAATTCCACCTTTTCGGTGAGACTTCAGATGTCGTTCAATATTTTCCACGACGACAATGGCATCATCGACTAATATCCCGATGGAAAAAATCAGAGCAAATAAAGTCACACGATTGAGCGTATAACCTAAAAAATAATAGAGCGCCAAAGTCAGAGCCAGAGTCACAGGAATTGCAATGGCAACTACTAGCGAAGCGCGAAGTCCCATAAAAATGGCGATAAGCACTGTCACAGAAAGTGTTGCTAAGAGCAAATGCTCAATGAGCTCACTCGATTTTGCCTTTGCTGTCGCGCCGTAATTTCTAAGGACAGACATATTTACATCCGTCGGAAGACCTTTTGCGAACAGATTTGCTCGCTCAAGCAGGTCCGAGGCCAAGGTAACGACATTGGTCCCTTTCCGTTTTGCAAAAACAACAGAGACCGCATTGGCTCCCTTCGTATTATCCTTGGTAACAAGATAGGAAACTCGACTTCTTTCCTCAGGTCCGTCTGTGACAGTCGCAACATCACCCACTCGGACGATGGCACCCGCCCGCTGTCCAACGGCTATGGCCTTCACATCAGAGGCCGTGTCGATCTTTCCACCGATCTCAACATCGTAGACGGATTCCTTACCCCAATTTTTTCCAGCTGGAGAATTAACATTGTTCGATTGAAGCGCTTGCGCGACAGAAAGGAGTGAGACTCCTCTACCCGCCAACTTTTGTGGATCGACAATCACTCGCACTGCGCGTTTTCGACCACCTAATAATTCCACTCGACTGAGATCCGGAGTGCTTGAAAGCTCTCTTGCGAGCGGTGCCACTAAGGAACGAAGTTCGTAATCATCTTTGGTCACGCTGTTAAAAGTCAAAATCATGAAGGGAACATCATCAATCGAAAATGATTTTACATCTGATTGCATGGCCGCAGCAGGAAGATGGCTTCGAAGATTTAAAAGTTTATGATGAACTTTCACAAGACTTGGTTCCATAGGCTCATTGACTTTAAAACGAACCGTGACCAAACTCCAGTTGGGACGACTCATGGAATAGACATACTCAACACCCTCAAGGCCCCAAACTTCCCTCTCAATCACTTCGGTCACGGTGCGTTCCACTTCTTTGGCTTCAAAACCGGGCACGGTGGTTTGTATGTCAATCATGGGAACTGAAATTTGCGGCTCTTCCTCTTTCGGAGTCAAAAATACGGCCCCCAAGCCGACCAATAAACTTGTGATTGCAATCACCGGAGTCAACTTTGACTGCACAAATGTTTTAGCTAGCTTTCCAGCAAAACCTAAATTTTTATTTTTCATTTTTTACTCCATCTAAAAGATGCTGAGAAATATCAAAAGATTCTTTTGTCACGGCTTGAGCCGCCGTTTTCACAAGACCCAGTTCAGCTTCACATTGCTGACTGATAAGATCGGCTCTGCGATTAAGAATTTCGACAATTTGTAAAGCGTTAATCGCGCCATTTTGAAATAGCGTCACGGCCATCTTGGACTGCTCAACGAGAAGTTTGTAACTATCGTCGAGTAAGGCGATATTTTTATTCAAGCCATTGATATTTTCAGTGAGTGCCACTTTTTCTGCTCGCTCTTGTTGCTCCATAGCTTCCGAGTATTTCTTAGCCGACAAAGCCTTGAGCTTGGCTTCGCCTAAGGAACCATAGTCCGCCGGATCAAAAAGATTCCAACGCAAGTAAATTCCCGCATTGTATCCTGCGGCTTCATTTCGACTTCCATTAAAAACGTAAGTCTCTGCGAAGGCGCCCACTCGAGGAAGAAATTTTGCTTTCTCCATGTGAACAGCCTCTTCTCCAGCCGCCACGTTTTCTCTTAACGCCTGGGACTTGTAAGATAAAGGAGCGGAAGCCTCACTCGATTTGATAAAAAAATGATCAACGAAACGACGTGAGTCCCTCAACGTTGGTTGCCACTTCGTTTGCTTGAGCCCCATTTCCCGCAACAGGCCAAAGTGCGCTCGCGTTTCTGCCTCATACTGATTGAGAAGCCCATTCAAGCGATTGGCGACGGACTCAATTCCTAAAAGGCCGGAATACCCCACAGGATTTGATTTATTTCCAAGTTTGTAGTTTTTCTTTAGATGTTCGATTTCAGATTTCAGTTCTTCTAACCTTGCTTGCTCTTGCGTAAGAATTCCAATCGAAGCATAAGAAATTCCCACTTGAGAATATTGTTCGATCTGAACTTGGCTGGTCGAACTCTGCTGAGCAGAAACAGAATGTTTTAGCATTTCATTTTGCGAGCTTCTCATGCCTCCCTCAAACAAAGGAAGATCAAGCCCAATGGCACCTCGCTCAAAAATATTAGCTCCAGGATAATTTATTGTGGCGGGATTAAAATCACTTGGCTGAAGAGAACGCTGTTCAAGTAAACCAAAAAAATTATCTCCTGAATCATTACTTTGGTAAGCTCTAGCGTCCAAATATATTTTTGGAAGCCAATGATGCGAGGCTCGAGTCTGAGACTCTGTGAGGGATTCGACTTGCAAGCGCGAAGCTTCCTGCGCTGGAGAGCTGACGTTGATTTCATTCCAAACCGCAGGAAAGGAAAGCGGGTCGGCCTTCGTTTGAGCCGAGAAAGCTATCAATGCTGTTGATAGAAAGGCTGTAGTTAAAATAGCTACTAATTTTTTGTTTCTCATTTATTACCTCTGAGCTCGCAATTCGCGAATAAGTTCTGAATTTTTCTTCTCTTCCATTCCAATTTTCTCCACCAAAAGAGACCGCACAAGACTACAAGCTTCTTTAATTTTTGGAATCGCTAAACTCATGTACTGAAACTGTCCTTCTTTTCTGGATTGAATAATTCCGACGTCTTTTAAAACAGCGAGATGCTGAGATAAATTTGCTTTTGAAATGACTAAGACCTCAAGAAGGTCGCTGGACGTTGTTTCCCCCTCAGAGAGGATGTCCAATATTTGCAGTCTCACCGCGCTGGCCAGAGCTGAACAAATTTCTGCCTGCATCTCATAAATCGTACTGGTGTTTGAGCTTATTTTAGACATTTTCCTTTTCGCCACTCGTCCTCCTGCATTTTAATCTAAGTTTTAACCTGAGCTTTAGCACAAAACTAAGATAACTCAATAAATTTATTAGTTCGCATATTGCTATACTAATATATTAATTATTTCATTGCAAGAACTATTTTTATCGTTTAGATTTGACACAACAATAAGAGGTAATTATGAACTCAGAAGACCTACAAAAGTATTTACTCCCAGTTCTTGCACTAGCGTTTTTTGGATGGAAATTTTGGCAAACCAAAAAAATGAAAGCAGAGCTTCCAAAGCATCTGAACAAGGGCGCCATCATCGTTGATGTTAGGACTCCCGGTGAATTTCAAGCCGGCCACAATCCCGCAAGCATCAATATACCTCTAGGCAGCTTACCGGCGAGAATTAAGGAATTAGACAAAACAAAGCCAATTATCCTATGCTGCGCCTCAGGCGGAAGAAGCGGTATGGCCGTCGGCACCTTAAAAGAGCACGGCTTTACTGATGTCATTAACGCAGGCCCCTGGAGAAACACACTTTCCTAAACAAGGACAATTTATGTTGAATAGAATAAAGTCATTTTTATTGCTCACCTCATGTCTGGTTTCGATAAGCGCACTTTCAAAAGGTAAGATCGTACTCGTCGACGTGAGAACTCCCCAAGAGTTCGCACAAGAACATTTACCTAGTGCCCTAAATATCGATATAAAAAATCAGGATTTTTCTAAGCAAATTTCTGCTCTCGACAAAGAAGATTCTTATTTGATTTATTGTCATTCTGGCCGGCGTTCCGAATTAGCGACCCAGCAAATGATTCAACTTGGATTTAAACAAGTAAAAAACATCGGCGGAATCAATCAGGCAAAAAAATACCTAGAAATGCCTCATTGAAAATATTTTACCTTTTTATTTTTCGGTGTCTTTTTTATTGCCTGAGGCTTCCGTTTTCTTATTGTCTGACTGATGAGCCATGGGTCCAGCGCCAGGACCCATCATATGTCCCATCCCCATTCCGTGGCCCATGCCATGTCTCATCATCCCAGGCCCCATGGTCATGCAAGACCCTTTCTCTTTCATCGGACAACTCTCCATTGCTTCTTTTCGACAGTCTTCCATTGACTTGTCTGACTTCAAGCAAGTGGCCATTTTCTCCATGTGCTCTGCCATTTTTGCTCGAGTCCCTTTATCCATTGTAACTTCGTTCATTTTGGCATTCTGAGCAAACGCAGAACTGACTATCAATGCTGAACCCACTAAAACTATCCCTAGACTATTTGCTAATGACATAAAGTCCTCCTTTGTCATTTGTTAAATTCGATTCATGTACTGCTGCCAGAGTTGAATACTTCGATAACCTCCGGTCACATTAAAAACATTCTTAAACCCATTTTCTTGAAGAATTCGCACAGCCAAGTGACCTCGAAATCCCACCTGACAATGAACTAAAATCTTTTTATCTCGAGGCAATTCAGAAAGCTTAATTCTTAAATCATCGACTGGGATTAACTTAGCTCCGTCAACATGACCAGATTTAAACTCCTCCTCCTTACGCACATCTAAAATTAACACTGAGGGATCTTTTTGTAATTCTCCAAACATTTCTTCCGCTGTTACGGTCGGACTAAATCCACTGATAGAATTCTGTGCTACAAAACAAGCCATATTTACCGGATCATTGGCTGAGCTAAAGGGCGGGGCATAACACAAATCAACTTCAGACAAATCGTCGATCGTAAGACCACCCAAAAGAGCCGTGGCAATCACATCAATTCTTTTTTCAACGCCTTTTGTGCCAAAGGCTTCAGCTCCAAGAATTTTTTTATTCTGCGAATGAAACAAAAGTTTTAAATGTAAAGAGGTCGCTCCTGGATAATAACCCGCGTGGTCACGACCATGAATAGCAATAGCCTTGTAAGGAATACCTGCTCGCTTCACTTGATTTTCAGTTAAGCCTGTTGAAGCCGCCGCTTTTGAAAAAACTTTTACGACTGAGGACCCCAAAGCCCCTTTGTACTCAACTTTATTGCCTTTCAAAATATTCATCGCCGCAATTCGTCCTTGTCGATTAGCAGGACCAGCGAGTGGGACTCGAACATTCTTATCCAAGACTCGGTGATGAATTTCTACCATGTCACCAACACCATAAATATCTGGGTCTGAAGTTTGTAAAAAGGAATTCACGGCAAGGCCTCCCTGCTCACCAAAGCTAATTCCCGCTTCTTTGGCGAGCACTAGTTCTGGACGTACGCCGGCTGCTAAAATAACAAATTGAGCCGAAATTTCTTTGCCGTTAGATAAAGTGCATTTTTCAGTTTCAATTTTTTGTAAACCTAAGCCGGAATGAAAAACCACACCATGCACCTGCAATTCTTGCTCGATTTCTATACCAAACTCTGGATCAAGCATTGGCATAGGTGTTTTTCCAATTTCTACAAGATGAACATTTGTGAGACCCCGATGTTTAAATGCCTCAACTAATTCAAGACCTATAAATCCGGCTCCTGCCACCAGAACTGACTTTGGCTTATTTTTCTCAATAAATGATTCAATAAGATCCATGTCTTTCATGTCCCTTAAAGAAAATACATGAGGAAGTTCGGCCCCCGGTATCGGAAGTTTGATAGGCAAGGCGCCTTGAGAAAGGAGCAACTTGTCGTAAGACATTGACTCCGTCTTTCCGTTAATCACTAAATTCAGAATTTTCTTTTTTGTATCAATATTTTTCACTTCGGCATTTGTCTGAACTTTAATGCGATATCTGTCCCAAAAGCCTTCAGGCGTTTGCAAAAGCAGTTTTTCACGATGAGTGATTTCTCGACCGATAAAATAAGGTAACCCGCAATTCGCAAAAGATACATAGGCTCCACGCTCAAGAATGACAATTTCTGCTGACTCAGATTCTCTTCGCAATCTTGCCGCCGCCGTGGCTCCGCCTGCCACTCCTCCAATAATCACAACTTTCATACCATCCCCTTTATCCTTCCCTCGATCTTTGCTTCGTTCACAAGCCAGAAAAAACTTTCAATGCCTCAACTTGAGCCAAGAATAGCCATATATATTATTATATTATAATACATAAAATTACAATAGATAGTTTTTTCATATTGTATATGATTTAGAATGTCATGCGATAAAGGATATGAGTCATCAAGACTCTATGGAAAGAAATTATCAGATTTTTTCTATTGCATTCTTTAGCCACTCGCAAAATTGTGGTTGAGGAAGTGCGCCTGAAATTCTATCAATTTCTTTGCCATTTTTAAATACTAATAAAGTTGGTATTCCACGAATTCCCCAATTTGATGGAAGCTTTTGATTCTCTTCAGAATTTAATTTTACAAAAACAACTCGATCCGCAAAATTCTTACTTGCTGCTTCGAAGGTTGGCGCGAAAGCCCGACAGGGGCCACACCAAGCCGCCCAAACATCCACCACAACAGGAAGCGGCGATTTTTCAATTAGCTTAGATAAACTCGAATCACTTCCCTTAACTATAGCTTCAGTAATAGCTAAATTTCCCTTGCAAGAACCACAAACAGGTGTCTTTTCGGAATCAATTAAAGCCTTATTCACCTGACCACAATTTTCACAAACTACGTAAGTCGACTTCATAAATTTATTCTCCCCGCATTTCAAGCCTGGTTACAAAGACCTCTTTGTAAAGGTCAGAACACCAAACATTTTATATAAATCACAAAACTAAAAGTTTTACGAAAATCAGCGTCGAGCTCAAAACTAAAATCCAAAGAAAAAAGCCTTGAAAAAAGGGCCTAAGACCAACTTGCTTGAACGTATCACGACTCAAGTTTGAACCAATAAAAAAAAATGTTAGCACCAAACCACGCTTAGCAACAAATTCAACCCAAGAGCCCATCATTTGAGATTCTGGAATCCAGGTGACAACGCCCGCCATGACCAGAAATCCAAGAATAAACCAAGGTTTCTTTGTTTTTACTTTTACATCGCTAGCATTTTTATTTTGTAAAAACCCAAAGCCAATAGTCAGAGGAACAATCCATAAAGCGCGAGCTAATTTTACAGTGGTCCCCACCTGCAAAGCTTCAGCTCCATATTGCAAACCTGCTCCAACGACTGAACTTGTGTCATGAATAGCTAGAGCACTCCAAATCCCAAATTGGTGCTGACTTAATTTAAAGAAGTGACCAATTGGGGGAAAAACGACTAGTGCTATGGCATTTAAAATAAAAACAGTAACTAATGCCACCGTCATTGAATTTGATTTAGCACGAATAACAGGAGCGATAGCCGCAATCGCACTTCCGCCACAAATGGCAGTTCCCACCGAAATCAAAAGAGAAGTCTCCCGATCTGAGTCAAAAAATTTGCCTAGTAAAATCCCAGCAAAAAGTGTCGCTGAAATGCTCACCACCGTGTAGCCAAGACCGGAAAGTCCTGCTTGACTCACGGTCACTAAATTCATTCCAGCGCCAAGTCCGATGATTGAAAAAGATAATAGCTTGGGTGTTATTTTTTTTGTTAACTCACTCAAAGGATTTCCAAGAATGATGGCAATTCCAACCCCAAACCCCAAGGCCGCAGCCGAAGATCCCCAAGGAGATAAGCTGTATAAAATTCCTATTAACAGAAAAATTTCTGTTAACAATTTATTTCTATCTACTAACACTTTTCTAAGGCCCTTCGTTACTCACTTAATAGCTGAAGTTTTTTTCTCTCCCCATTTGCAAGTATTTATTCCGAGCATAGCGTAGGGTGGGCACCAGCCAATAAGTCCTGTCAAGAGTGGAACCATGCCAAGCAAAAACCAGCTATTGGCTGGACCAACAAAAGCCATCGTAGTCAACACAGCTCCTGCAATAATTCTAATAACTCTTTCAATTGGATGAATATTTTTTGTCATAACTCTTCCTTTCAGAATCGACAGACGTCGAAAAAGTTTCTCAACTCAATCGAGTTGCTCATATAATAATATACTAATATGTCTTTTGTAAAGAAGAAATTCATTTGAGTCTCAAATTATAATTTTTTTCTTCATGACAGACGGTATCGAGAGCTGCTGAGTTATAAATGTTAAGAATTCCCAATCCAACTATCGTCGATTCTATCGAACAATCGAGGTCCCTTTAAAAGCTCCAGGTCGAGTTCCAACCTCATTTCTTAACCCGAGCTTTTCACACAAATAGGAAAATTCAAGAGCCTGCCAAAGAGTTTTTTGCTCTATGCCAGCGCTTCCGGCATGACCGCCTTCTTGATTTTCATAATAAAAAATTCGATGGCCCTGGTCGATCATTTTTGCCGCCATTTTCCTCGCGTGACCAGGATGAACGCGATCATCTTTTGTGCTCGTCATAATAAAAACTTCGGGATATTTGACACTTGATTTAACATTCTGAAATGGCGAATAAGCCAAAATTGTTTCACGCAACTGAGGGTTTAACTCATCATCAGGATTGCCGTATTCAGCTATCCAACTCGCTCCAGCCAAGAGCTTGTGATATCTTAGCATATCCAGCAATGGAACCTGAATAAGTACTGCATTAAATAAATCGGGACGCATGACGAAAGTCGCTCCGGTCAATAGTCCACCATTTGAACGCCCGCTAATTCCTAGATGCGCAGGAGTGGTAATTTTTAAAGAAATTAAATTTTCCGCTATAGCGATTAAATCTTCATAAACTTTGCTACGCTTTTCTCTAAGAACAGATTGGTGCCATTGAGGCCCAAACTCACCACCACCCCGCAAGTTTGCCAAAACATAAACACCACCCTTTTCGACCCAGGCCTTACCGATTTCATTTAAATACTTAGGCGTTAGTGACACCTCAAAGCCACCATAGCCATAAATATAAGTTGGATTATTTCCATTTAAAGCGAGGTTCTTTTTATGCACGAGAAAATAGGGAACTTGCGTTCCATCTTTACTGATTGTATGTTTTTGCATAAATACTAGTTCTGAGCTATCGAACTGTGGCTCAGTTTCTTTTAATACTTGAAACTTTTCTAAAGTACTCTCTTTCACAAGAAGCATAGAGGGCGGAGTTAAAAAATCTTCGCACAAAATGATCGATGAATCTGAGTATGGCGACGAGGCTCCAATGGAGACACAACCCTCACCAATACAAGGGACTTCTCTTGACGACCAAGTACCGTCACTTATTTTATGGTAGGCAATTATTTTTCCGCGAATATTATCTAGTAGATTTAAATAAATATTTTTTTTCCCGAAGGAAATATCTGTCATTGAAATTTCTTGAAACTGACCTTTTGCTGGCTTAAAAAGTTCACTGACTTGACCAGACTCATTAAGGCTTAATACTGAGCCTGCAACAAACTCGGTTTCATTTTTTTTCCAGTTACTTCGAAGTGATAAAATGTAATCACCTGAATGACACCCATAAAACTGAACATCTAAAGGCAAATCGAGTCTTTTTAATTGCCCATCAGTTTGAAGTTCCCAGGTTTGTCCTTCATAAAAAGATTGGGCTCTTGTGAAAAATCTTCGCCTTTGATGGTTATCCTCAGAAGCAAATGTGTAGACAACATTATCTTCAAAATCTCCAGAAAAAATAGTTTTAGCTTCACTGAGAGGCTCGCCCCTTTTCCAGACACGAATGGTTCGAGCATAACCGGCCTTGGTTAAAGAGCCGGGGCCAAAATCACTACCAACAAAGATCGTGTTTATATCTTCCCAAGAGACCATTGTTTTTGCCTGAGGAATATTAAAACCTTGTAAATTGAATTTTTTTGTTTTGATATTAAATTCCCGAACGACTGAAGCGTCAGAGCCTCCCCGGGATAAATACAAAAGACAGTCCTCAAAACAAGGCTTTAAAAAATCAGCACCCTGCCAAACCCAAGTCTCCTCTTCTTCTTCAGATAGCTTATCTAAATCAAGGAGGATTTCCCATTTTGAAGCCTTTGCTTGAAACTCTTCAAGAAGAATTCGCCTCCAAATACCTTTGACGTGACCCTCGTCTTGCCAAAAATTATACAAATATTCACTTCTTAATTCCACTGCAGGAAGACGATCTTGAGATTCCTGAATTATTTTTAATTCTTTTTTGATTTGATTAAAAAGTGGATTATTTCTGAAATGCTTTAAAGTTTT
Source organism: uncultured Bdellovibrionales bacterium (assembly GCA_903926205.1). Classification (GTDB taxonomy): domain Bacteria; phylum Bdellovibrionota; class Bdellovibrionia; order Bdellovibrionales; family Bdellovibrionaceae; genus CAIYID01. The sequence goes on along the minus strand of CAIYID010000051.1, from coordinate 2,807 downwards.
TTCAGTTTCTTCGGAAGCAAAAAGCCGAGCCTTCACACCGTCAACTTCTTCAAGCCACAAATATTTATCATCCATTATCAAAATCCCCATGCTCTTTTTGAAAAACCAGTCAGTCAATTTTAAGAAAAATAAGGGAATCCAGCGAACTGAATTTCTTTACATCAGTGCTTCCGAACAACTTAACACTGCTCTTTTGTTTTTGAATAAATTTTCCATAGCAGTCCGCAGAGAAGAGTGAACAGATTTTACTTCCTTAATACCCAATCCAGTTTGTAGTCGAATAAATCCATTTGTAAATGGAGACAGTGAAATTCGAAGCAAAGTTTTGTTATTCGTCGTATTGGTGTAAGTGAGCAAATCTCCGACTGGTGATGGCGGCCATGTCAGACCTGAGCTAAAGCCTGCTGTAAACTTATCTGGTGTCGATGAACTATAGCCTGGCGCAAATGGAGGATAAAAAGATTCCCCCTGAGCTGAAAGACCACCGTCCTCACCATTCCGATAATATGAAATATAAGGTCCCACTTTGGTAACTGCTCCAGCGATAAAAACGGCTTTCATCAACGTGCTCTTATACTGCTCATAATCTGTGAAGACTTGAATGATCATTGATCGCTCTTCGCTATTGTAGCCAATTGAAATTCCAAGATCCATCAAACCGCCCCAACCCTTATGCGTAGCCTGATCGCTATTAATATCTTTTTCATTGACTCCACCTAGCAGCTCAAGACCAGCCGCTCCGATGACACCAAATTCATTCGATCGAGAAAACAAGGAGGCCTGCTGCCATAATTGCCGATCGATGGCACGCAAGAAACCCTCAACAACTTGATGTGATCTTTGCCGAAAGGTTTTTTCCTGTAGATCTCGATCAGCAAACTGACTTTCTCTATCGGCATGCGCTCGAGCCCGGGCCGCCATAAAATCATCTCGAATCCCGGAGGGCATAGACTGCATTAATCGAAATTCCTCTGCATCTTTGTTCTTTTCTTTTCTCAATTTAATTTTTTCATTCACAACTGAGATAACACCCAACCCATATTTCGCCGAGTTCAAAGCTCGCGCGAGCGTACCTAAAAATATTTTACGATTGCTATTGAATTTTTGCTGATCAGCTATTGCCATTAAAGAATAGCGTTCATAATCAGCTTCGCCTGATTGGGGGCTAGTGATTTTATAAATTTGAGAGCCTAGCTTAATCTCTAACTGAGAATCAGAGTCCTCAACATTAACACCAGGCATGGAAATATCGATAAGACCCGTATTATCGATAACACCATCCATCTGCGCCAAAGCGGCAAAAGAATGAAGTTGGGAAATAAACACCAACAGGTAAACCATTGATTGCAGTTTTACTTTTTTTAATTCTTTCATATAGGATGAGAGGGTGCAGTAATCATACCTCTGTTTAGACCAACCCAATCGCACCGACCAGCCCATCATGTAGTCAGAGTGACAATTTTTGCCTAAGGAGAAATGACTGTAACTACCAAGGAAAATCAAATTTACCACTTGGATTTACTCGTAGTTCATTGTTTTTTGAGAATTCGCTTCTGGTGAGCCAGATTTTGAACCTGAATTAGCTCAGGCTGCTATCAAGATAAAGCATGAAAATCCAAAAAAGATAAAATTAAATTTCATAGAAACCCACTTTAAATTCTTGACCAAGGCAGGCAGGCGAATCTCTCCGCCCAGAAAGTGTACCTTGATCTTTTTTAACTTTAAATCTACTCCCGTATAAGATGTCTGCCTTCCAAATGGGGAACAAGAATCATCGGTAACCAGGTATTATAGGTTTGGGGAGTCGCGGTCTTTTCAGCCCCATCAATCAGAGCACTGGAAAGCCTCTCTCCTGAAAGGAGACTTAATTGAGTGAGTTCAGGTTCTGGTAATGTTTTGGCATAACTGCTAGCACTAAGCGCTGCTTTTAAATAGCTTAGCGCTGGGGGAAGTTCGCTGCTAACGATTGTCTTAACTTTACTTTGAAAAGTTGCGGCATCAAATGCACTCTGATATTTTAAAGAATCGTCCAAAAGTGCAAAGGCTTGGTTGGTGCAATTGTTTGTTGCAAAATTGTAGGTGAGTGAGCGTCCATACTTAGCACTCGATTTGACGGCATTCACTAAAATCGCTTCGACAGAATTTTGAACTCCAGCAACCCCACTCTGGGCTTGTGAAAAATCAAGCAAATGATCTTCAACGAATTTTCCAGTGTCATTGATTTCACTGATATCACGATCAATTTGGCTATAGAATAAATGTCCAACTGCAAAATCAAAGCGGAATGCATAGGGAATAAAATTTGCTGACGGGTTTTGCTGCGAGCGGATCGCTTCCACGGATAGGATCGCGATAGGATCGATCACTGGGGTATTCACTGCAGCGATTGCCGTTTGATCGTAATCCAATTGCACTCCGGCGCCAGACTTAAAAAGGAATCGTAGATAGGAGTGAGCCTCTATTGAAGCGATTTGAGGCTTGGTCAATTGCTCCCAATGTTCAGTAATAAAATGGACTTCATTCACAACCGAAGACGCTTGAGAAACTCCTCCATCCGAATTAATTGAAATTCCTGGAATATGAGCAATAAAAAAATGACCTTTGTAACGATAGTTCGCAAAAGCAAAAGCATCCTCTGAAAGGCCAAAAGTCTTTTTTTCCTCTGAATGGCCGATTTCGTCTGAAATCCACCGCCCAATTTCATCGAGATGTACCAGTCAATTTCATGCAAGTGCACCACCCGATTTCATCGTAATGCACCACTTGTATTGAATTTGAGGAATATTTCCCAGAGCGTCAGAGACAAC
>CAIYID010000050.1 GCA_903926205.1 uncultured Bdellovibrionales bacterium | reverse complement strand
TATGTTCGTAATATTGGTTTTCTTCATTTGGGTTCCTTTCTCATTCGGAGAGAATTTAGTCGTTCCAGGATAATATCCTGGGGAACCCGACTTTCAAACCCTAACGACTAGGTGGGACAAGTCCCGTCTGCAAATGTTGCGAGCTCACGGTGGGATGAGATTCACCACTACTGGCTACAGACATGACGGCCCCAATATGAGAACTAAACCAACTGCTAATGACCAGATCAAACGTGTTGGTCGCGTCTTTGAATTCATTTTTGACAGTGGTCGAAGAGTCTCTCACTTCCATTTTAGTGAGAAAAAAAATAAAAATCGTTGTAAGAACAAGCAAGACGGAATTTAAAAGAAGTGCTATTATCTTATTCGTTTTAAATTTATGACGGGCTTTGAAAAAACTAACTTGCGTGAAGTTCGCAAAAAATACATACAAAAGGTTTGCTACTAAAACATTGTTAATACCATTTAAAGCTTGTTTTGCCGCAATCAACATTGAGTCTGAAAATGTAATCTTAAGAATGTAAAAATGAAAAAAAAGCGCCAAAGGCATACCAAGGAAGAGCCAATAAATCGCATCGATGTATATGAGGGATCGTCTTCTATTTTTATAATAAAAAAATCCAAGAAAAATAATTTCACAGACCCAAATGACAATTGAATAGGGATGGTGAAAGAGCGTCCAGGTGTAACTCGCTGCCAACAATGAAGAAAGTACCGCGAAACCTGGTCCTAAATACATCAGTGAAAGAGCAACAACAATTCCGCCAAAAGATAAGTAAAGACCAAACGCAAGTTCAACGGAATACGAGTTAATGAAATAACCCAAGAATCCAAAAGTCATTGCCAATAAAATTTTAGAACTGTTTTCGTTGAACTTCATTTCCAATTAAGAATGAACTAAAAAAGTTCTCCGGACAATGGACTTCCCTCTGAAGGGTCTTCTCAACCTGGGCCTAAGCATAGCAAAAAAAGCGAGAGTATTACTTTAGCATAGGCTTGTGAAAATCAGACACTAAGATTCTCAAATAACACCTAATCTTAACTAGAGTTTGAAACTGAAAAGGCATCATTTTCTGTTTATTGTGCATTTCTGTTTATTGTGCATTTTCTACTGAGAATTTATTAGATTTTTTGACCTCTCCCTAATCACTCAGTAAGATGTGAACTGAATGAAAAACAAACCTTTCTCCCAACGATTCTGCTTTGCCATTCAAGGGGTCCTCAGCGCCTGGAAATCAGAATCAAGTTTTCGGACTCAAGTCTATTTAGGCGTTGGTGCCATAGCTGTTCTTTTTTATCTTCAGCCGGAACCTGTTTGGTGGGCTTTGATCATTCTGATTATTGGCTCGGTTTTAGCGGCCGAGCTTTTAAATACCGCTTTAGAAAAAACCTTAGATCTTCTGCATCCTGAAGAACATTCACTCATTGCGCTTGCCAAAGATTGCGCAGCAGGAGCCGTCTTAGTCTTAAGCTTTTCTGCTCTTGGAATTCTTTTGGCGCTAATTTACGATTCTTGGAGCACTGGCTAAAAGGTAAGGCCGTTTGCGAAGATAAGGTGATTTCTTTTGGCCTTCAGTTGTTGGCAAAAAAGAAGCATTTCTACCTTTACTGGACAGTGATTATCACTACTAGTACTTGCGACACCACCCTGTTGGATAACATAGATCGAAGTTTTGAACTCGGTTATACGACTATCCGAATTGTTTTTACATTGATCTGGTGACAAATCCGAGTCCCGAACCTCTTCGTTCTTCAAATTGAAAACTTATTTATCTCACCGGAGTCCCACGCCTTGCACCTCTTCACTCATTATGGGTATCGGTCATCAAGAAAACTTTTTTAAAATCAAGTCACAGCATCGCTATTCTTACGGCGGAGCTCTAAGAAACAAAAAACTCGGGAGAGGCCAAAGGCCACTCTCCACACGCGATCCAATTCACCTTGTATTCAAAATTAATAAGTCGCAGCTTCCGGGTCATAGCCTTCGCTCGCCAAAGTGCTTTACGCTGATTCAACGACTGCTCAAAAAATATTCCATTCATTTTTACGTGAAGGTGGAACAGGTCTCAATTCAGAATGATCATCTCCATTTACTTCTTCGCTCTACTCGGCGATGTCAATTTCACCATTTTTTCCGAGTGTTTGCTGGTCAAATCGCCCAACAACTAGGAGCGGTGACCGATACCCCCAAGCCGCTGGAGAGAAAGAAAAGTCTTTGGAGGTACCGGCCTTTTTCACGAGTGGTTAAGGGGTATCGGGCTTACGAGATCGTTAGAAATTACATCCAACTCAACGAACAGGAATATTTGGGTAAAATCACTTATCAAAAAAATCGATTACGAGGGCTTTCAAGTAGTGATTGGAATATTTTGTGGACTTAATTGTAATTCGGGTCAGGTGCGTTGTCCCTAACTCAAAGGCCGTTGGCCCGGATCGACAGCCCAGAGGCTCCGACTCACAGGAGGCTTGAACTTTTGATGTTAACCGAAAGGCATTGGCTTCAACGACTCAGAATCAAGTGATGCTGAACCTCTTCGCGAGTTCCTTTAAAAATAATTTTTGGGTTTCTTCGCTCAAGGGAACCTAAGTACATGGGATCATAATACCATTCGAGTAATTTTTTTATCCATATTTTATTTGATTCCAGTGAACCTGATTTTTCATATTCTTGAATTGATTCATCCATATTCTTTAATAGTTCTTGAGCGCGCAAACCTCCAAGTTTTTTTGAAATCCTTTTTGTCGCATTTTTAAAACTCTCGAATAAAAGTGTTTTGTTTGAATCAGCTCTTAAAACATATTCTCGATAGGTATTTTCCGTTCTCACCTCGAGAGTTTCTTCAATTAGAACCAGTGGGGAATTTCGCATCAACTCAAAAAAAGAAGGAGGAATGGCACGAGTTCCAACCAATCGACTTTCATCTTCGACCAGAACGAATTTTTTTTCATTTCTTATCTGGTGATCAAGACGAATCAATGCACAGGCCAATTCGTTTTCAAAATTTGTTTGATTTGGCTGAGGAGACGCAAAGCCCCCAAAGGCAGAGCCCCGATGATTAGCCATTTTTTCTAAATCAAGAATTGGTAATTTAGCTGCAAGCTCACGAAGAAGTGCCGTTTTTCCCGAGCCCGTGGCGCCACTCACAACAAGAAGGTCGTGGGTGTCTGGAGAAGCTCCGTTTGGACCCGAATCTCTCTCCGAAAATCGTAAAGTTTCCTCAATAAGAAAATTCCTGAAGGCTTTGTAGCCGCCTTCAATTCGTGGTCTTGAAATCCCGGCTTGAAAAATCCACTCCTGCGAAATCTTCGAACGAAGTCCGCCGCGAAAACAAGTGATCACAGCTTCAGGCTTCTGCAAAATATAATTCTGCCACGCCTTGATTCTTTGCTCTTTTATTTCCCCGCTCACTAGTTGTTGACCGAGTGCAATGGCGGCCGCCTGGCCTTGCCTTTTGTAGATCGTACCGACTTGGGCTCTCTCTTCATTATTCATGACAGGCAAATTCACAGAGCCGGGAATGGCCCCTTCAAGAAATTCGATAGGAGCGCGAACATCTATGATCGGTATTTGATCTAAAATAATTTGCTTAAAATGAGTCTTATCCATTAGCTGTAAGTTCATGCTGAGTTCATATTGAGAGTTCAAGTGGAGCTCATGTTTTTTTAACAATGATCGAAGGTTCTTGCTGAGGTAATACTTTCCCAATCACTGCCGCTCGAGGAAAACGTTTCTGCAGTGAACTTAAAACTGATTTTGCTGATTTTTCATCCACAGAAAGTAAAAGTCCGCCACTTGTTTGCGGATCAAAAAGTATGAGTTTTTGAATCGAGTCTTCAATTTCAATCAAGGAATTGGGCGTCGTATATTCTGCATTGGTTCGATGAGCTTTGGTAAGAAAACCATTTTTTAAACTTTTCCAAGCAATTTCAAAAACTGGTAAAGAATTAAAATGATATTCAAGTGTTACATGACTGGCTTTTGCCATTTGCTGACCATGACCCATCAATCCAAAACCAGTTATATCTGTTGCACTATGAATTGAAGTGAGTTCATTTTCTGAGAGTAAATCCAAAACACGATTCAAGGAACTCATGCTCAAAAGAACTTCAGAGAGTTCGGCCTCCGTCGTGGCTTGTTTTTTTAAACCCGCCATAGACGTGCCCGTACCAAGAGGCTTAGTTAATATCAGAACATCCCCTGCTTTTGCTCCTGCATTGGACCAAGTTTTTTGCGGGTGCACATAACCTGTAACTGATAAACCAAACTTAAGAGTGTCATCATCAATGGAATGACCTCCAACAAAATTCACACCCGCCTCTTTCATTTTGTCACTCGCCCCTTGAAGGACCTCGACAATAACAGAAGAATCCATTGTGGCTAGCGGAAATGCTAAAATGGCCATGGCTGTTTTTGGCTCACCGCCCATAGCATAGACATCACTTAAAGAATTTGCGGCAGCCACTTCACCAAAAACTCGAGGAGAATCAACAATGGGAGTAAAAAAATCTAGAGTCTGTACAAGAGCAAGCTCGTCATTAACTTTGTAAATTGCCGCATCATCAAAAAGTCCACCATCCACCAGCAAATTTGAATCTGTTGGAGGAAATTTCACTTGAGATAAAATCTTGCGGAGCTCGGAGGCAGCAACTTTTGCCGCACATCCGCCTTTTTGAACAGTTTGGGTGAGTTTTATATCAGTCATTTTAGTGCTATCCGGTACTAGATAAAAGTAGGTTTAATCTTTGTTCATTTTCAAAGCCAAATTACATTGCTACCTGCTCGCCAAGCAAGCACTAAATTGATGTTATTTGTGTGGATGATGACCCCAGCTTGGCCCAAATTGCAAGTAAACTTGAATTTTATCGAGTCTCTCGCTGATGAATTGATTATTATAAACACTCAGATTCTTGCGAAGGTCGTTAAGATAAATACTCGCCACTCGTTTGAAATCAACATAATCAAATTCAAAAATATCTGAAATGTTTTTACGAAAGTTTCAATCAAAAGTTTCTTCGCGATCATCAACATATGAGAATCTTCACTTTCAGCATGTTTTCTAATCTCAGAGATATCGAAAATCGATTCAGCTAATTGAAGGTTTTCCATTTAAATGACCTCGCTTCTACTGTAAGAATTAACATAAATCATCATAGTTCGAGAACCTCTGCAAAGAGAACTCCTGATTTTGAACACAGTTTAGGCCACTTTCTATTGCTACGGAAAATAAAGTCCCATCGAAGACCAATAATTGTACTTGTACATATTATTTCTGTTTAGCCAGAATTCTTTCGCACAAGTAGCATCCTTCCCGACTTAAAACTTTGGCTCGACGTTTGCTATTGAAGGCAAAGATGGAACTCATTAAGAGCGGTGTCATACTTAAGAGTGTGGATTGCGTCAAATTTAAGAGTTTATTAGCGAAAGACTCAGCCTCCTTTTGTTTTGATATCACAAAGCAAAAGGAAACCGATGGTCTTTATCGGGAACTTATTGAAAAAAATCACGAAGGTTTTTGTTTAGTTGATAAAACGGGAAAAATTATGGACGTCAACGACTCTTACATTCGACTCAGCGGCTACACAAGAAATGAACTCTTAACGATGAAGATCTCAGATCTCGAAGGTTGTGAAAACCCGAATGAAATCACAAATCATATGGAAGCTATTTCCAAGAATGGCTACGACCGATTTGAAACGACACATCGAAAAAAGAACGGCACTCTTGTTGATATCGAAGTGAGCATTTCTTATTACCCAATTTGGGATGGGATCTTTACTGTTTTTTGTCGCGATATTTCTGAAATTAGAAATGTCATAAGACGCTTAGAGGTTGAAAAACGAACAGCACAAAATCTTGTTGAAGCTAAAACTAATTTTCTAACAGCCATGAGTCATGAGATCAGAACACCTCTTAATGGAGCCATGGGAATGATTAGATTGCTTTATGACAACGCCCATGAAGATGAAATCAAAGTTGGTCTTTCGCAGACGCTCCAAGCCTGTGAAAGCTTGAACAATGTCATCAATGAAATTCTTGATTACTCCAAAATAGAATCAGGAAAAATGCAAATTGAAAAAAAAGATTTTAATATAATTGAGCTTATCAATTCGGTCTCGATATTTTTTAATTTAATGGCTCGACAAAAAGGACTATCCCTGATTTTTGATATCGACCCGAAAATTCCTGTTGTACTTACCGGTGATGCATATCGAATCAAACAAATCTTGGTGAATTTAGTCGGTAATGCTCTGAAATTCACTAAAGAAGGTAACATTTGCGTTTTGCTTAAACTTGTTCATCGAGAATATAAAACTGCCAAAATATCATTCAGTATCACTGATACAGGGATTGGAATTGATCCAGAAGCGTTGAAGAATCTGGTTAATCCTTTTTTTCAAGCGGATAGTTCAATCAGTCGAAAATTTGGCGGAAGTGGACTCGGTCTAAATATTTCAAACAATCTTTTGAAACTTATGAATAGTCATCTGGAAATAGAAAGTGCACTTCGCAAGGGCTCTACCTTTAAATTTAACCTTGAACTTGAAATAGGAAATCCAAATTTTAAAAAATCTTTGATTACAGAATCAGATCAAACAAGTGTTCGACAAGTTTTCGCCGACACCATTCCACTCTTAGCGGGCATGAATTTAGTTGTCGCCGAGGACGATAAAATGAGTCAGGTTGTTATCGGTGGTTATTTAAAATCCGCAAAAATAAATTACACCCTTGTAGAAAACGGTGAAGATTGCGTTAAACTTATTCGTCAATTTCCGGATGGTTATGATGCCATATTAATGGATATTCATATGCCTGGCATGAATGGACTGTTAGCCACTGAAGAGCTAAAAAAATTGAACGTTAAAATCCCAATTATTGCACTCACCGCCGGTGTGACTCAAGATGAACAGACCAAGTGCTTAGATAGCGGCATGTGTGATGTTTTAACAAAACCGATTGATCCGCTCCAATTCGCTTTGATGTTAAATAAACATTTTCCTCATCATGATTACGCTGAGATCTCAGAAAATTTATAACCCACATTCTGAATTGCGCCAATAGAGCAGTTGGATTTCATCAATTTTTTTCTAATTCGACTGATATGTGAATCAACCGAGCGATCTGAAATATTGAATCCATATTTCCAGGTCGCGTTAATCAATTGTTCTCGAGAAACTACCTGTCCTTTGTGTCTTGCTAAGTAACTTAAAATTTTAAATTCAGTTGTCGTCAATTCAATAGCAATCACTTCACTCTCATTCTTGATCTTAACACTTTGCTCTAAGTGATTGATCGTTAAATTCCCAGCAAGAATCAGAGACTCTTGTTCTTTACTCAGAAGATGACGTTTTACTTTTGAATCGACACGAATTTTTAATTCAATCGGATCAAATGGTTTAACTATATAATCTTCCGCTCCAAGATGAAATGCCATAGCTTTATCCTGAATTTGATCCTTAGAAGTCAAAACAATCACCGGAATTTCTGAATAGTTCGGATCTTCCGTGAGTTGATTGAGCAACTTAAAACCATCTCCATCGGGAAGATTCAGATCCAGTAAAATAACATCAATCTTATTTTTCTTTATTTCATCTAAGCCATCACGAAGAGTCTCAGCAATAATTACCCTTGCAGATTGAGCAAACGTCTTATTGATTAAAAACTGAACTTCCTGAGAATCGTCTATACATAACAAGGTTGTAGGCATTGCCATAGCAACTCACCCCATCACAAAACTAATGACAAAAATAACCTGAGTCACTTTCATATTCTATTTTATATTCTATATTCTAATATTCTAAAAGCCAGAGAGATATTGCGATAATTCAACGCCACAGGCATTTTTTCACATTATCTATGTTCTACATTGATAAAGCGGAGTTCATGATGACTTCGATGCTAACTGGGCAAAAAAATACAAGGAGGAGTTATGACTGGGTTAAAAAGACTGATCGCGATGATCGTAGCGACCATAGCGGCTGTGGTGGGTTCGTTTTTCACACCGTGGGTTTATATCTCCTTAGCACCAATTGCAATTGCCCTCAGTGCGGTTTTTTTGCTGAGCATCGCTGCATTGGAAAGATTGAAAAATCTTAATGCACGTCCTCTGACAAAACAGGTAATAGTTGTGGACGATGACGCTGTCGCTTTATTGTCAATTAAAAGCATCTTTCAATCGATGGGCTATAAAGTTAAAACCTATATGAATCCTCTAACTGCGTTAGCCGAATTAAATCGTGAAAAATTTGATTTCGCTGTAGTGGATCACATGATGCCAGAGCTCAGTGGCGAGGAATTTCTTCTCCGTTTAGATAACCAGTATCGGTCACGTTTTTCGAGAAAACCAACTGCGATCATGTTTACTGGGCACCCGGAGGATGTTTATTTGAAGCAATCTCAGTTCCAACACATTAACTATCGAGGAATTTTACCAAAAAATGAAATGGCTTTGCCAAAGCTCAGAAGTATTTTTAAATCTGGACTGAGTATTGCATCGTAAACCGAGTACGTCGAAGTGTGGAAGAGTATTAAGCGATTTTAATAATTAATGCGAAGTGGGAGATTTATGAAACACACAAACAGCGATATTCCAATTCTTAGTACTAAAGTAATAAATGACTTAAGGTCAATTCAGGTTCCTGGCGAGCCTGATATCGTAAATCAGCTTTTTGATGTTTTTATTAAGACGTCAGCACAGAGAGTTGATCATTTAAGTAGTCTTGCTCATAGCCTTGTTGAAGGGGAAGATCTAAAGCCACTCTCTTTGGAGGCTCATGCGTTAAGATCAAGTGCGTTAATGATTGGCGCATTCAGTCTTGCTGAAGTGTGCGAGCAAATTGAACGTCACCCAGAGATCGGCTTAACCTCTGAGTTTCTTCTGGATGAGGTCGCAGACGAAGTTAAAACTGTCGTTTCTGAAATACAAAAAGTACGGCAAGAAATTTCACCGACTCGTCACTGATTCGTGATGGATGCCTTTTCATCTTGTTCCAGTGCCTCAAAAATCATGGTCGGCAAAATTTACTCGTCAAAAATATCGTCAAAGTCTTCAAATTCAAAAAAATTTGACATCTATAGGTTCTTATACTACTAAGTCGGTCATATTAGTTGTACATGCATCAAAGTGAGTCTAGCGCTCTAGGCATTTGCTTCGAGTATTTGTAATCCAACACAGCCCGGCAGCCTGTATCAGTAATTAATGCCTCACCTAAGCTCGTGATGTTCAGCTCATGATGTTTAAGTGAAAGAAACGGAATCCTATATGAAAATGACAGTTCGAAGTGAATATGCCTTGCTCGCTTTGGTGCATCTTGCTCAGCAGAAGCCCGAGGTTTACACCAACGTTAAGACCATTTCTGAAGCACAAAACATTCCTTCTAATTTTTTAGAGCAAATCTTATTGGCAATGAAACATGCCGGCTATGTCACGAGTATAAAAGGTCAGCGCGGGGGTTACCGTCTTGCGAAGCCCGCTCCTAAAATCTCTTTAGGAGAAATTCTTCGCCTTTTTGACGGAGCTTTGGCCCCAACAGAATCAGTGAGCAAATACTTCTACCGAGAAACTCCGATCCGAAATCAAAAAAAACTGATGACAGTATTTAAAGTCATTCGTGATTTTGTTTCAGACAAATTAGAAAACACCACGATCGCAGATGTCTCTTAATATTTAAGTAACACGACCGCATGAAACGCATGCTCCCTCTAAAAATTTCAAAATAATTCGCAGAAAGGATATGAACATGAACATTCAAAAAATGACGATCTTCGGAGGACGGAGCAAATCTGGTCTTCCGGAGCCAGTTCAACGCCTCGATCTTAATATGGGTGATGTGGTGAGTATTGTGGGCTCCACCGGTGCAGGAAAAACCACATTGATCAACGATATAGAGCTTTTTGCTGATGCCAACACACCCACCGGACGACGCCTTCTTATCAATGGAGAAAAACCTCCCGCTGAGTATCGCGATAATCCGGCCTGTAATCCCATCGCCTTAATCACTCAGCACACGACTTTTTTATCGGATCTACCGGTGGGTGAATTTTTAACAATTCATGCAAATATTCGAAGCAAAGATAAATCTCAAATTGAAGATTTGGTGACTCGCACCTTAGCCTTCGCTAATCAACTCACTGGCGAGCCCGTTCAGCCTTTGATTCGCATGACCGAGTTATCTGGCGGACAAACTCGCGCGCTGCTCATCGCGGATGCGACGATCATTTGCAACACTCCGATCGTTCTTTTAGATGAGGTCGAAAATGCGGGAATCAATCGCAATCGCGCGATTGAACTTCTTCGCCAATATCGAAAAATATTTATTTTTGTGACTCATGATCCTCGTATTGCCTTGCTCTCAGATTATCGCATTGTGGTGAAAGATGGCTCGATCAGTGATGTTTTTCATACCGATGAAATCGAACGCAAGTGCGGTGAAAGAGTGAGTGTGCTTGATGATGCTTTAACAAATTTACGCAATCAGCTTCGCCGAGGGGAACGCCTCAGCCAAGCAGAACTTGAGAGTATAACATGCGCTTAGTGATTTGTGCAGGCCCTGCCACCACCGGAAAAACGGCGGTCTTAAGAAATATTATTCGTCGCCTGCTTGAAAGTGGCAATCGTCCGGCCTTTTTAAAAATCGACGTGCAATACGCTGAAGAAGACGAACAAATAGCGAAGGAATTTAATATCCCCACTAAGAAAACTTATTCTGGCGAACTCTGCCCTGACCATTGTGGCGTGATGGTTTTAGGCGATGCGATGCTCTGGGCAAAAAAAGAAAATTGCCAAGTGCTCTTGGTCGAAACGGCAGGCCTTTGCCTGCGCTGCGCGCCTTATGTGGATGGCGGTTTAGGCATGGTGGTCCTTGAAGCGACGAGCGGCATGAACTTACCGCTTAAAGTCGGCCCGATGCTCTCACTGGCTGATATCGCGGTCGTTACAAAAATTGATCGAGTTTCTCAGGCGGAGCGCGAAGTTTTCCGTGCTCGCATTCAAGATGTGGCTCCGAAAGTTCGCATTCACGAAGTGAATGCTCTTCAAGGAATTGGCATTGACCCACTGGTTGAACGCGTGCTCGCAACACCACCGGCACCGGAGCGAATGTTTTTGCGAGGAACTCCGCCCGTGGGCACTTGCACCATTTGTGTAGGTAAAAAAGAAGTTGGCTGGCAGGCTCATTTTGGAGTGGTCAGACCTTTAGATCAACAAACATTTTATCGTGGTGAATAATGCAAAGCTATTTTGATAACGCCGCCACCACTCCCCTTGACCCTCGAGTGATCCGTGAAATGCACACGGCCTTACTTGAATGTTACGGAAATCCGTCGAGCCTCCACCGCACCGGAAGGATGGCTCGCGAAGCGGTTGAAAAAGCCCGAGCACAAGTTGCAAGCCTGCTCCGAGCAAGTCCTGAGGAAATCTATTTCACGGGAAGTGGTACCGAAGCGGCCAACTTAGCTCTAATGGGAGTCTGTGCTGAGCGGGAAAGCGATTATCATATTATCACAAGTCAATTTGAGCATCCGGCTGTGGCAGAAACCTGTCAGGCTCTCAAACGACAAAAGTCCAATCACCGAGTGGAAGTGAGTTTTCTTCCCGTTAATTCAGAGGGTTTTGTTGAGCCTTCGGAATTGGTAAAAGCTTTAAGAAAAAATACAAAATTGGTGAGCATCATGGCCGCTAACAACGTGGTGGGAACTTTGCAACCCATTACAGAGCTCGGACGAATCACCCACGAGCACGGTGCGCTTTTTCATACTGATGCCGTCCAAGCCGTTGGAAAAATTCCTTTTAATTTGGCCTCACAACCCATTGATCTACTTTCACTGTCTGCTCATAAATTCAATGGCCCCAAAGGAGTTGGCGCTCTTTTTGTTCGAAAAGAATTAAAGCTTTCTCCTTTAATTCTCGGTGGCGGTCAAGAACGCGGCCTTCGATCTTCAACGGAAAATGTGGCAGGAATCGTCGGAATGGGATTCGCGGCAGAACTTGCGAAGCAAGAAATGGCCGAAGAGGCTTCGCGGCTTGTGAGATTTCGTGATCGTATTATTGAATCCGTCACCACCAATATTCCTAATGCCTATTTGATCGGCGATCCTTATCGAAGATTACCTGGACATCTTTGTTTTGGCTTTCAAGGGCAAGAAGGCGAAGCCATCCGACTTTTGCTCACGCTCGATGAATTTCAAATTGCGGTTTCCTCTGGCAGTGCCTGCAGCGCCAGTCATGCCGATGAACCTTCTTCTGTCTTAATGGCCATGGGAATGAACCCGATTCAAGCGCGAGGTTCCCTCCGTGTGACGCTGGGACGCTTCAATACGGACGCCGACGTTGATCATTTTCTCGAGGTTCTACCGAAAGCAACGGCTCAATTAAGATCAATTAAAACCAATTTTCATCCAACGAATACTAATTTTCAGAAACGAGGACACTCATGAGTAATTCAACCACCATCACCGAAGTAAATTTACCTGGACTTAACTGTGGCTTGTGTGGATATCGGAGCTGCGAAGATTTCACTCCGCAAATCGCCGCGCGCCCAGAGCTCATCAAACGTTGCATTCATCTTTCCAGCAACAAAGTTTCAAGTAAGGCCGCGAGCAACGCCGCTGGCTTCAACGCAAATAGCACCGCGCCGAGCTCCAGCCAGACTTACGGAAACTTCAGCGTTAGCCCTAACCCAGTCAACACCAGTCTTTTAGCTAAAGAGAGCTCTTGTCAAAGCTGTGGTGTTAGTTGCAAATCCACCTCCTCAGATTCTGCGCTCAATCTTTCAGCAAGCGATGCGTGGAAAGACAGCCTCGGTCGAGAATTTGATTTTTATTTAGAGCATTTTCCAGAAGATCCAGGACCTCGCGAAGTGATGATCCCTCATAATCCGATGCTCACTCGAGAAATGAATATTCAGGTCGGAGATATTTTGATCGGTCGACCGCTCGGTATGTCCTGTGGTTGTCCGATCACTCATTGCGGCGTTGCTATGGAAGTAGATGCTCGCACTGGTGTGATCGTTTGGTGTGTGACTGGACCCCTCGCTCCTCGCGAAAAAGGCTTCAAGGATTTAGGTTACTATATCGCTGAAGCCTATGAAGGAATCATTAAGGAAACGCGCACCGAAATCAAAATCGGTATGAGATATTTTTTCCAACCCAAGATGTGCATGCTTCAATGGCGTCATAGCGGTTTAGTTAATTATATCAATAAAACGAATGAAGGCCTGCAAATTCGCATCGAAGGACTTTGGATCGGCTAAGGCGAAATTAAAGTTAAATGCATTAGTCGAAGCGCTTCTTTTCTGGGGCTTTTGCCTATCACTACTCGGTGACAGCTGGTAAATGGATTGTGAACTTCACACCCTTGCCAAGTTCACTTTCCACCGAAACAGTGCCTTTGTGAGCCTTAATTGCGGCAAGCGTGACCGACATCCCAAGACCTGTTCCCTTACCTACAGATTTAGTCGTAAAAAATGGGTCAAATAATTTTTTAACAGTGGACTCACTCATGCCACAAGCATTGTCTTCGTAAATGATTTTCAGTACTGGTTTCGCGACACCTTCTTCCATCAGTACTTCATTAGAAGTCGTGAAGGAAACTCGCTTTTCTCGCTCGTCGGTGATTTCTCCAAAAGCATCTGCAGAATTACCCAAAAGATTCATAAAAATAGTCTGAATTTGATCGGGATCTCCCCAAGATTTATAAAGGCTCTCCGAAAGAAAGAAACCAACATCGATATTTTTTTCTTCAAAACTCGTTTTATGAAAAGCAAAAGCTTCTTTGATCAACTCATTAATATTGAGTTCATGAGGATCGGTGTGCTCGCTTTTTCTCGATAGCGTGAGCAGATTACTGACGATCACTTTCATCCTTGTCGCTGATTTGTGAATCATTCCAAGATAGCTTATTACATCTTCATTTTTTTGAGGATTATAATCAGACTCCTTAATAATTTTTTGAATTTCAGTGGCATAGCCTAAAACAACAGCTAAGGGACTATTTAATTCATGAGCAATCCCAGCGGCTAAGGTGCCCACGGAAGCTAATTTTTCTGTTTGATAGGTCAACAATTGTAATTTTCGGAGTTCACGAACATCTCGACCGACTAAGACCTTGCCCTTTTTCAATCCCGCATTGTCGATAAAATCTGCAACTATCAAAGTCATAGGAATTTTCTCGCCACCCCCTTTGACAGCACAAAGGAGATCCTGCTCAATTGACTCTTTCGACTCCGCCACCGCATTGAAGGAATCATAATCAGGTATCAACAACAAAAGTGACTGACCGATAAGCTCTTCAGCTTTAAAACCTAACAAATTGATAGTGACGGAATTGATATAAGAAATTTTTCCTTGATTATCAATGGCGATGACAATCTCATGCAAATTATTGAGGATATTTTCAGTGAAGTTTTTTTCATCACTTAATTCTTTTTTTATTTTTCGGAGCTCAAAACATTTTTTTACCGAAAGGACCATCTTTTGATAGTTGAATGGTTTATCGAAATAATCAAAAAGCCCTTGGCGCAAACACTCGATTACAATTTCTTTATCCCCATAACCGGTCATCAGGATCACATCAACGCTTGGAACTAAATTTTTTGCTTTTGATATAAATTCCGAACCACTCATGTTCGGCATTTTTAAATCTGTAATCACTAACTCCGGCTTAAAAGTTTCTAGCAGTTTTAGACCTTCAATACCGTCACCAGCACCTTGAATTTGATATCCCGTCCGAACTAAAAGTTCCTCCAACGTCAGGCGAATGTCTTCTTCGTCGTCGATAATTAAAATTTTATTTTTAGTCATACGAAACCTTTCTGGAACCACTCTCCAATTGAACCACCCCTTCAATCAGGGTATAGAGTGGGCTTTTATCAATGTAAATATCATCAAATTCATAGCCCATTTCAGACAAGGAAGTCGAAAGGAGCTCTCCATTAAAAAGCGCCCCGCCTCCAGTAATCACAAGTAGCTCCACCCATTTTGCATTGGTATTATAATAATCGGTAATAAAATCTGTCGTGAGTCTCCTAAAATCTTTATTCGTATCCCATCGGGCATTTTCAATAATCAGTGAAACCCCGACTGGAGGAATATTAGGCAAGTCCAAAGACTGGCACCCTAATTCAATTTGCTTCATCAACCAATAAGGTTCAGTCGCGGGGAGGCCTTCACTTTCTAGAGCACGCAAAATAGCCTCAGAATAAAATTTTGTGCCGAATTCCCAAAAAGCGAATTTCTCAACGCCCTGCTTCGCTGTCACCACATACATTTTTGTCGAGCGGTAGCCGATATCAATCAGAAACGCCGAAGAAAAATCTGTTTTAATTTTTTGAATATAACCTAAGACTCCTTCACTGGCGGCCAGAATCTGTGCTTTAACATTCAGGAAACGAGTAATTTTTTTGTCACCACGGTAAGCCGCAAGTTCCAAACGTCCTGTGAACTCAGCACCAAGGTCTTCAAAGATTTCTCTTTTCACTGTGCCATCACTGAGAATATTTAAGTCGATTTCTTCTTCGGGCTCGGTGTAATCAAAAAGAGCTTTCCTCACGAGCAAGCGCGCCACTAAATCACGATGCCTAAGGCCATCAGGACTTAGGTCATCGAGATCCCAAAGGGCATTATTGCAATCACTGCCGACAAGATAAATGCGGCCCTCGTGCTCATAGCAGAGAGACCGCTCCTGGAGAGTTAAGATCGATGTTGCCGCTGAAGGAAAAAAACTTCTTCCAAAAAATTGAACATGACCTGTCGCCTGGTCATGTTCAAGAACATAAACTTTTGTATAAAATCCGCCAGGATCAATATAGATCTTTTTCACGTCGTAACTTTCGCCACGTTACTTGAGTTTTCAATTTTAGAAATTTATTTTTTTGTGGGGTTTACCTTTTTTTCTTAGGTTTTGGTAATTCTCCCCTTTTTTAATCTCACCAGATTGTTCCACCGTGATCAACTTCGCGGCATCGCTGGGATTGAATTCACTTAATCCAGAAGTTTGAGTCGCTCGACTCGCAGTTCCACTCATCTTACGAATGGTGTTTTTGATTTCGCGAATCTCTTCCAGCACCGCTGAATTTTCTAGATGCTCGACTTGATCCTCTTTTTTCTCCAGCAGAGTATCCAAATGATCGATTTTGTCTTTCGTCGTTCGATACAAATCTCCTGAGGTGATTCGCTCAACGAGCTCTTGCAAACTCAAAATAGGATCCACGCCTCTTCGACGACTGCCTTCGGCCAACTTTAAATAAGTTTTGAGCACAATTTTCAAGGCATCCTTCGAACCTTCGGGATGCTGTTTCCCAAGACGTAAAAACAAACTTTCCAATTCTGAATCAATGACGAGATAAGATGTATCTTCCATATAAACCTCCAAAAAAAATCGACTTTAAAGTTCTTTTACAATATTTGTGATTGAAAAACCGGGTTGAACATCTTCACCTTTATCCATGGCAATTTGGTCCCTGGCTAAAAGCATAAACCCAACACAGTTGATGTGCCGGGAATCAACTCCGGTCGAAGCCGAATCAAGAACCCTTTGATCCACGACATCTTGTGGCCATCCGAAATAATCACCGATGTTCTTTTTGACTTTATCAAAAAGCAAATGGGCACCACCGCCAATGATAATAAAGTAGTCAATGCTTTGACCTTTTTGCGACAAGGTTGCCATGTCCGCCGCCACCCGATCACCGATATCACGAGCCACGATGGTGGTTTGTTGTTCCAGTAATTTCGAAAAATCAAAAACTCCCGCTCCGGGCACTTCAATTTTATAATCCTTGGTCGGAAGGCGTTCCATCAGACGTTGTTCTGGTATTTTAAATTTTTGTTCGCTGCTTTCAAAAATCACATTACTAATATTTCGCGTGATCGTGTGAATGCCTTCGGTGAATGAATCTGAAAGACCAATTTCGGCCTCGTTATCTATGACCGGAAGTTTAATCCAAGTGCCATGGCCAATATCAATAATATAAGTATTATGAACAGACATATTGTACTTGCTAAACAACAAAGCCATGTAAGCCCCATAGGCTTGGTACTGCATCACACAGAAATCCAATTGAATTTCAATTTCCCGTACTTCATTCAATGCCACGTTCTTCGCTTTAATAATCAGAAATTTTTTATCACCACGAGCAACCATATGATCTTTAATATAAGCAAAAAACTTTTCAATCACGTTTTCACCGTGCCGAACGGTGATCCCGAAACCCAGTCCAATCTTATCTAGTTTTTGGCCCTTTTTTTCCATTTCCAAATAGAGCAAAAAAAGACCCGCTTTGATCGCCACAAAAGCATCATCGTAATTTGAGATCAAACCCTTGTTAGTAAACCAATCCGTTTTTTCCGAGCGTCTGGTCATCGCTCCGACATAGCGCCAGGCATTTCGCGAATCATCAAACACTGCCAGATTTTTGATCCACCGAGAATCCACCGAGCGATTCATGTGACGCCAGCTATTTTCCATCGATTCCGTGAGCGCGTCGCCCACAACGGAAGAAAATAAGAGCACCGTATCACCACAACAAAATTTACTCGCCGAAGTTCCCAGTTCTCCGCCAACTGGAATTGTTACATCATTTGCTGCCATTATCTAACTCCTTTGAGCTCATTTATTTCGGCCTCAAGAGAAGCACGAGATTGAACAATAAATTCATATTCCCCCTTCATTGCTTCACATTCTTTAAGGGCCTTGTTTTTTTCGAGTTTCGTTTGTTGAACTTCTTTTTCTAATTCTGCATAAGACCGTACCCGGGTCTGTAATTCTTCGTCTTTCGACCGAAGTTCACGAGTCGCCTGTTGCAACTCTGCATTGGCTCGATCTAGATCTTTCGTCACCGTTTTCTTTAAAGCCTCAATCTCTGCTTCCACCGCTTTTTTCTTCGCATCAATCTCTGCCTCAACAGCCTTTTTCTTGGCCTCAAGCTCTTTACGAATATCTTCTTCGATTTTCGCTTTCATATTGGCGATGCTTTCTTTGATCTTCACCAGCTCCGCTTCGCCCTTTTTGCGTTCTTCTAGCACTTGTTGCTCAACGAGCTGTTTTTCGCTGGCCATTTGTTTTCGCATTTCTTCTAGATGCTGTTCGACTTTTTCTTTATCTTCTTTGAATTTTTTCTCTAGCAGCACGAGCTCATCTTTGTTCTTTTGCTTTTCTACTTCGATGAGCCGCGAAGCCTCTTCAAGTTTTTTTGAAATTTCTGCGTCAGCTTTACGGGCCTTTTCTGTCATTTCCACTCTGAGCGTTTCTCGTTCTTTCCCTACAGAAACCCTCAGCTCCGCGCTTTCCGTTTTTGCCTGCGATAAATCACTGGCCATTTTTTCCTGAATTTTTTGAGTTCGTCCGTGTTCTTCTCGAAGCTTTGAATAATTGTATTGAAGACTTTCTTCTTTAGCCACTAGCTCTCGAATCCGATCAACCACCAGAGCTTTTTTCTCTTGAACCAGAGTTTTTTGCACCACTGTTTCTTCACTTTTTTCAATGGCGGTGCGAATCGCTTCGATCATTTGATCCGTCACAAAAGGTTTGGCGTAATATTGTTGAATAACACCTTCATTCATCGCTTTGATCGCTAAATCCATCTCCCCATAACCAGTAAGAAGAAAAATAGGCAAATCAGGATAAGCCTTGCGAGCTTCCGTCGCCAAGTTGATTCCCGTTTTTTTAGGCATTCTAAAATCGGTAACGACCAGGGCGATCTCGGGATGTTGCTGCAAACTTGCCATCGCCGCATCGGCACTTTCGGCGACATAAACCTTAAAGACCGTTCTGAACACAGTCTCGCAGAGACCTCTCACGTCCTCTTCATCATCCACAAACAAGACGGCATTTTTTCCATCAATTTTTTCGCGTCCGCCACCTTTCAAATCGGGGGAGACCTTCACCGTCGCAACACTGGTTGCTTCAATTTGAATTTCAATTTCCTTCAAGGAATCTTGAATTTTTTCTTTTTCTTTCACCAGGATTTCATTTTGATCTTCGATGTGCTTGGCTTTTTCCCTCCAAGCTAACATTTCTTTATCCAGCTCTTTGATTTTATCTTTAAACTGCTTCACATCGCGATCCAGCCATTGAACACGAGCCAAGCTTTCTTCTTCCAGCTTTCGGGCTTTTTCAATTTGAATCTTGGCCGTTTTTTCGCGAATTTCCGCATCGTTCACTTTATCTAAGATCGTCGACACTTTTTGGTAAACAGGATCAACATTGGCGTCAGCAGAGTGGGCACCTCCGTCAAAGGCGGAAACTCTTTCAATCACATTTTTTAACTCTGAATAGTTCAAAGGTTTGACAAAACAGGTATGTGCTTGTTTGGAGTCTATGCAAGAAAAAATCATTTCATTTTCTGGCAAGGCTTTGGTGGTAATAATTTTCACCACATGTTCGCCCGCGGCTTGCAAGACTTCGACAATCGTCATGTCTACCACCGCTTCATCAATAATAAGAACTTGCGGATGATATTTTTTAAATAAGCCCAAAGCCGCCTTGCCCGTGTTACAACTTTCCACTTCATATTGAAGACCTAGCTCATTTTTGAACTCTTTCAAAAATTGAGGATCCACATCAACGACTAGAATTTTTTTTCGAGCTTTCACAAATTCCCCCCACTAAAGTCTTTCAAATTCTTCAACCACACTGTCTGAGCCAACAAGATCTTTGCCGGCAAAAGAGACCGCAGAACACACACTATCGAGCAATTTAATCGCCTTACCTGGAAAGTACTGATTCGGTATATTTTCGGAAACCTGAACACATTTCACAAGTGCTTCGTTTGAAATTTTAACCCGATGATGGCTCTCGTAAATATTTTTGATACCCAGTAAAATTTGATAGGTTTCTTGCGCCGAAGGCTCCGCCACATCAACCATTTGAAACCTTCGCGCTAAAGCACGATCGGGCTCAATATGCTTTTTGTATTCTTCATACGTGGTCGCGCCAATACAGGGAAAATCTCCTCGCGCCAAATAAGGTTTTAAAACATTTTCGGCACCCGCTGAACCTTCGGTGCTCCCCATTCCTAAGAGAGTATGAATTTCATCAATAAAAATAATGATACTCTCTTTATTCGACATCACTTCTTCAAGTATTCCCTCGAGACGTTTTTCGAATTCTCCTCGGTATTTCGTTCCCGAGATCATCGCATTTAAATTCAGTGCAATTAGTCTTTTATTCCGAAAAGATTCTGGAACTTCGTTTTTGACGATTTTCGTCGCCATCCCTTCAACCAAAGCCGTCTTGCCCACTCCCGCTTTACCAACTAAAAGTGGATTATTGCCCTCAAGGCGCGATAAAATCTTCAAGCATTCGCGAATTTCATTATCTCGACCAACCAGCGGTTTGATCTTTTTCTCCAAAACCAGTTTAGTAAAATCCCGCCCATAACGTTCCAACAGAGGCGTGGATTTCTTTCCAGCTTCCCCCTTGATTGTTTCAAAGAGCGGCGCAATTTCTGCCGGCAAGTCATGATTCGGAGCCAGTATGACTAAAAAACTACCGGCTCGCTTCAAAGGTTCCGTGAGGGACTTGATCATCGAAATCATTTCCGCAAATTCCTGACCAGAAAGATTTTCTCGGGTCAGGTAATAATGAAAATCTTCTAAAATATAAAGCGTGTTTTTTCGGAAACCATTTTGACAATCACTACGAATAGAACCCAATAGCTCCCAAGGAGAAAATCGTTTTTGCCCGATCAATTGACTTTCCTGAGTCAACTCATTTTGGCTGAGCGCTTTTAATCCCTCGGAGTAAGTCCACTGCATCGGATGCAAACTCAAGGCGCTGGAGATCTTTATAAACTCACCAATGAGTTTTCGAGAATCGGTATAAGAAGCAATCATTAACTGTTTGTGATTTTCCGCGATAAAAGGAGCCATCAGCGGTGACACTTGCGTCGCTGATATTTGTTTTGATGTCGAAGCTGGAGTTTGAGCTAAGATTGAACTTTGCATCATCCTCGAAGGAGACTCCGACGATGAACCCAATGATTGTTGGTCGGCCCGGTCGGCCGATTCATCAAGAGATTCAGACTCAAGCGACAAATCCGATGCTTCAAAATCCATATCCATGCTTGGATCCATATTCGCCATATCAAACCAACCGAACTTAAATTTTTTAAGTCTTCGGCTTTGCTCTTCAGGCTCTAAAGACAAAAAGGATTTTTTGAAATAAACAAAAACATCAAATTCATAGGGACTCGGCATCGAAACTTGAGTCAGATTCTGCGACGGACGTCCCGTCTCAGTGCCTGTGCTCGAAACCCCTGAATTGAAAAGTCCTATTTTATATTTTTTCTCTAGAAATACCATGGTCGGATCAATGGGATTATAAAAAGCGAGCTTAATTTCATCGGCAATATCGTGATGAATGAGCCATTCCAAGTCTTTGCAGAGTGATTCTTGCAGAGACGCACCCTCTTGAAGAATGCTGTACTGTCGATTCAAAACTGAAATATCCGTTCGAAGCTGCCGTATGAGGGCCTCTTTTCGACCAGAAACAGTTTTCAATATGATTGGATACTCTATCGACATCATCAATTCCTACTTAATAAATCCAACTAATCTGAACTCTAATCATTGTCTGAAAAACTTTTTACACGCAACTTGGTGTCTTCAAGGTACTCATGGACCTCATTCAAGGCATCGTGATAATCGAAAAGCTTTTTCTCAATTTCTTTATTCTTATCGATTCCTGTATGGCGCATTTCATCGGTCTTCTTAAACCTCTCCGCCATTTTTGACTTTTTCTTTATAACCCTCGGTAGTTCATGCTCCAACTTTCCGAGACCCTCGTAAATCACCGCCGTTTTATGTTTAACGTCCTTAGCCACGCCAAAAAGTTCAGAATTTTCTTCCCAAAGTTGAGCTGATCTCGATTGCTGTGAACCAAGATTATCGGTCAACTCCTTCAGAGTTTCTGCTAACTCCGGCAAACGAGTTTTATATTTTTCAGTTTCATCAGTTTTTTCGCGAATTTGTTTTGATA
Source organism: uncultured Bdellovibrionales bacterium (assembly GCA_903926205.1). Taxonomy (GTDB): domain Bacteria; phylum Bdellovibrionota; class Bdellovibrionia; order Bdellovibrionales; family Bdellovibrionaceae; genus CAIYID01. The sequence goes on along the minus strand of CAIYID010000050.1, from coordinate 52,711 downwards.
AATACAAGGATTCGCCTCTGAGGCGTTCACGTTCTGAACGAAGAAAAGTCAGATTTCGCTCCAACTCATTTGCATGATTTTTGAGATAACCGAGTCGCTCACTGTCTTCAAGAAAACGAATGGCGCCCAAGTTCATCAGATCCGTAAAAATCATCTGAGACTCACTAGAACTCAAGGTAAAAAACCGTCCGATTTCTTCAGCGCTTTTTATCCCATCAATGCTTTGAAGAAAGTCTACCTTGATCGGATCATCAGCCACGGCCTCCGCCCGAGAAACCACGGGGTATTTATTCTTGATTTGATCCCAGTTCTCGCTGAGCTTTTTTTTCAATCCTGAAGAGTTATCCATTCTCTGTTCCCTTCGCCGCTACGACGGGCTCCATTTTATTCATCAACAAAACGACTTCTTTGTAGGCATCGTCGCGCTCTTCTTCGGTCTTTTTTAATTTTTGACTTAAGAAATCAAGCTGCGCGGCCATTTCTTTCGCTTTGATTTTTTCGTGCTCATAACGTGTTTTATATTCTTCGATTTTTTCAACCGCGATATCCATTCGCTCTTCCAAATCGCCCACGTGAGGAGTCACTTTTTCTAACTCTTTCAACCTGAATTGAAGATCCTCATTGGTTCGTTTGAGCGTCGTGATTTCGGAGTCGCGACCTTTCGACTCCAGTCGAAGAGCGGAATTCACTTCGGTGGTGTCTTTGAGCTGCGCTTCTAAAACGCGAATCGCTGACAAGGTATTTTGAATGTTCTCTTGAATGGCCTCACCGGAGACTTTAGTTAAATCTCCAGTTTGAATGAGTGTGAGCTCTTTTAAGCCCTCTTTTATTTTTGCTAAACTAAATCGAGGAGTTTCCTGAGTTTTGTCTTTTTTATTTATCGCTTCGGTCTTCATGTTTTAGACTCACTCTCTAATTGGGAATAAAATTGCACTTTTCCCTTTTTTATAATGGTTCTTAATTCGCCGATAAGATTTTCCATGGTTTTTTCGGAGTCAGAGGTTTTTTCAATCAAAACTTTATTTTCGTGGCGAGTGCGTCCTAAGAGCGAATCAACTTGCGTGAGCAAATCTTCGTAAACACCGGTCTCATCTTTTGCAAGATCATAGCCCCGTTGAAGATCTTTGTAGCGTTTCGCCATATTCATTAAACCACTGTACTCATTTTCAAGATTTTGTAAAACACCCGCTCTTTCAGAAGTTAAGAATTGCACTTCTAAAAGTAATCGATTGCATTCAATCTGTGCAGTAGCCACTTTATTTTGCAAAACACGAAAAGATTCTTTCGATTCAACATGAGCTTGAGTGGTTTGACTGTACTCTTGCTGAAGCACTTTGTTGCCTTCAAACAAGGTCTGATTCTCAAGTGTGACTTTCTCAATTTCTTGAGCGCAAAAAACCGTGCGATCTTGAAGATCTTGCAAGCGTTGCAAAAGCTTTGGTGTTTCCATAAAAACACCAGCTTCTGTGCTATAGGATGAAGACTCAAACGCCGCCTGTTCCTCTTCTTGCTGTTTGTCTAAAAGAACTTCAGAAAGACTTTCTTCGGCCGGAGCGGTCTCTAAAATTGGTGCTTCAGTCTGATTAAATTTTAGATTTGAAAGATGAGAAAGTATGCGCGAGATCTCGACCTGCAAGAAGGCTTTCTTTTCAGTCAAGCCCTTTGCATTTTTAAACGCTGACTGCACATTGCGAATGCGTGCGTGAAGACGAGTGTCTCGCTCGGTGTCTGCGAGGAATAAAAGATGACTCATCACGAGTTCATAATCTTCTCGTACTTCGCTCAATGAAGCCTCGGCTTCAATTTTCGTCATGACCTGACCGAGCGATTCTTCACAGTGCGCGATCACATCGGTTTTTTTTCGTTTAACAAAGGGAATTTTGGATTTCAGATTTTGAATGCCGTTCATTAGACTGACTCCCCACCTTTATTCGTATTGCGGTGACGTTTACGAGACTGTGGTTTCGATTCCTCTGTAACCTCGGATTCTGAATTGGCCGCTGGCTCTGTGGGAATTGTTTGCGATCGTGGTTGTAGATTCATCTGGACGCCTGCGGATGCAGGCTCCGTCTTAGACTCTGAGCCCTCGTAAAGCTTCGCAAGCCACCATTCTTTGAGTTCTTCGACGCTTCGGACTCTTTCGGCTTTCTCTCCGCCTTTGAAGGAAACCGCAAAGCCCGCAATTCTTTCAATCGCAGTGAGTGTCGCTTTTTGCAAAACTTCATCGTCCGTATCCAGAAGTCGAATCAGAGGTAACACCGCCGTCGTATCACGAATGTTTGAAAGTGATAAAATCGCACTCTTGCGAACGCGCTTGTCAGAGTCACTGGCCGCTTGCAAAAGCGCCGGCACTGCCCCCTGAGCTTCACACCAACCGAGGAACATCGCGCCAGAGTTTCGGACTTCGACGTTTTCATCTTTCAGCGCTTCAATGAAATAAGGAACTGAATCGTTACGACCAGATTTGTAAAGTCCGCGCACACAAGCGGTGCGAACTGGAGCATAATCGTGCTTGATGAACTGTTTGCAAATAGTAAAAGTGTCTCGGTCTTCTAAGCGAACCAAGGAGTTAATAATCTCTGCCTGCAATTGCGAGTCTCCGAATTCAAGGGCCTCTTTCAGAGCGCCACAGGCGTGTTTGTCGCCCATTTTACCTAATTCGCTGACGGCCAATCTTTTAATTTCAATCTCATCATCGAGCAAATCATAAAGCGCTTTTCGGAAAATAATGGCATCCGACTGCAAAGAAAATTTGGCTTTTCGCAAGGCCTCTTCGATGGCATGCTTTGTTCTTTTTTTAACTTTATCAAAACCGGCTTCCCCATCCTCAAAAGGAACGGTCTCTGCGGCCACATGTTGTTTTTCTGCGGCATCGAGTTTGAGTAAATATTTTTTCAGAGCATTGGCTTGGTTTTCATAAGTCTTGATTTTCTCAATGAGCTCTCGAATTTCAGGAACTTCGAAAAGCTGCTCTTTGTTTTCAATGCCAGAGCCAATTTTCCCAACCTTCAGATAAGACTCCCGAATATCATTTTCAAGAGTGGCAATTCGCGCTTTAACTTCCGACCTATTGAGCCCCTGTTTTTTTCGAAGGCCGCCGGTAAAAACACCCTTCATCTCTCGTGAGGTCACTCCCGTGAGACGTTTCGTCCCTTCAGCCAGGCTTTTCAAACCAGAGCCCATGCAGCCCAAGGACTTTCCGGCACCCTTCATAAAAAGAGCACTCCCACTCACCATGGCTTCCACCATTTTTTTTGCCATTTCATTAGTCGCACGAACGACGCCCTCGGTTTCACTCTCAAAGTTTTCGCTATCCTGATTTCCTTGTTTCATTTGATTCCGCTCCTTAAGTCTAGCTCACTGTGACTGTAACCCTATAATTAGAGTGAGGTCTCGACATCATGTCAATACAAACAAGAGGCCAACAGATGGAAGTTTTCATCCCCACTTTTGACTGTCTTCCTGAAATTCGCTTGCCACCAAAAGTTTATTTGTGGGAGCATATTAATGCAGATCAGAAACTACATAAAAAGGAACACACAGATGTACGGTATATTATTCGGGGTTGTTGCGCTGTTGTTAAGTGTTTGGGGTTTTGTTAAGTGGTGGTTTATATTTATGGATATCTTTAAAGGAGTTGTTCCTCTTTTATTGTTAATCTTTGGCATTGCAGCAATTGTTTCAGGCCTTAAAAAAATGCAAGGATCGAACGCATTGTTTAAAAATAGTCAAAAAGACAAGGACTCTGACAATGTAACTGAATCCGATGACGACGCAGAGATTAAAGTAGAGCCTAGCACAAATGCTAAGCGCAAAAAAGCGACTTAAGATTTAGTTAAGTCTTCGTTCGTAAAACAAAAATATTCGTTGCGGTCTCTTTATCTAATGCCAGTTCGGTATTTTCAAATTTAATGCAGACCGCCGGAGACGTCTGGTGAACATTTAAAATAACACCGGGGCTTAGTCCAAAAGACAAAAGCTGATGAAGCTGAGAGTGATCCGAAGGACGAATATACATCACTTTTGCATTCTCCCCGGCTTTTAATTCGCTCAAACTTGTCACCATGGTATCCACTGTTCGCAGCTTTTGACCACAGCAGGCACCGAGCGGAATCAAAGATCCATCGGGAGCGCGCTCCGGATGCCCCAGCAAGGTACAAATCGACTGCTCAATTTCTGGCAAAAGAGTGTGCTCCACTTTGCAAGCAATTTCTTCCATTTGAGCATTCTTGAGCTTGAGAATACTATGAACAAGAACTTCCGCCAATCGATGGCGACGAATCACCCCTTGGGCAAAAGCTTTACCTTCCATAGAAAATAAAATTTTATCCCCGCTTTTTATCAGCAGGCCACCGTCAACCAAAGCCGTGATATCCACGTCAGAAATGTCAATGACACAGGCTTTTTTTATCTCTTCAAGAGAGTACTCTTTTTTTTCAGAAGCTGTCCAGATGGCCTCGAGAATTTCATCTTGTCGTTCATTCGGAAACATAGCTCCTCCTTGCCTAAAATTTTACATAAAAGTGATATTAAAAATTCGGCAGATATGATTCAAAATCGTTCCCAGCAATAGCGCGTAACCTGTCACGGCGCCAATCATTAGCATCCCTGTTTTTTTACCTTGTTCTTTTATAATCACAACCATCGAATTAATACAAGGCATGAGCAACAACATCATCAGGAGGTTCACCACCATCTGAAGATTTGAATATTTGGAGCTATAATGTTGCAAGGTTGCAATTCCACTTTCTTTGCGGATGATCGTTTTAATAAAAACCGTGACGCTCTCTTCAGGAAGACCAAGAAGCTTCACCACCACAGGATTCAAAGCCTTCGCAGCAACGCTTAAGCCCCCCAAACGATCAAAGACAAAAACAAAAATCGACGCCGCCACAAATACCGGAACGGCCTCTTTCATAAAAAAGTAGCTTCGCAAAAAGGCATTCTTAATGACCTTACCTGGCTTCGGCCAGCGCATGGGTGGAAGCTCCATAAGAAGAGCCGCCCGCTTCCCCGGCATCAGCTTATTAGCCAAAAAACCCATCAGAAATATTTGAAAAACAATAATCCCTAAAATCGTCAATGCCGCAGAAACTGGCAATCGTCCGAGAATCACAAACATAATTCCAAACATGGGAGCGCAAGGGACTCCTAAAATAAGCACCAGCGTTGCGATCATTCTTTGTTTACGGCTATCCAGCATGCGGGCCGTGAGAATCGCCATAGTGATGCACGAAAAGCCCATAACAATCGGTAAAACGCCCTTCCCGTTAAGTCCAATTTTGCGAAAGACCTTATCGAGCAAAACAGAAAGCCTGGGCAAATAACCAGAGTCTTCTAAAAAACCGAAAAAGAAATAAAAGCAGAGGAGAACAGGAAAAACCAAGCCTGCCGCTAAAAATAATCCCATTGGAAAAATTCCAAAATCAGGATCGATAAACATGTCTCGAATAAATTCATTAGGCAAAGGAGCCAATAAATTTTTTAGCCAAGGCATCAGTAAGCCATCAAAAAACTGACCGTGAACGGCATCCACAAGATAAGTGGCACCAAAAGAGCCCACAAATAAATACATTAAACACGCGACAAAAAAAGCAATTGGAACCCCGGTCTTAGGCGTCGTGCACCAGCGGCTAAACTTTTCAATCGAGGGATTTTTTGCCGAAGGCTCGACCTCCTGAACTTTTTTTACGATCGCTTCTGCCGTTTTATTGTACAGCGCCGCCAGCGTCGTATTCAACGGGGTGGTTTCCGCCCGTCGATATTGGTCCGCCAAATCATTGAGCTGAGCCAGCGTGCCCTCGCCAAAACTTTTCTCTAAGAGCGACTCAATGCCCTTATCTTCAGTCAAAAGCAAAATGGCAATGGCGCGAACAGATTTTATTTTACTATCGGCCTTTTTGGAAACCAAAAGTTTGGCCGTCAGATCGATATACTCTTCCACTCGAGGAGGATAAGTCACCAAATTCTGCGGGAGTCGCAATTCTTCCAACTTAGCTTTAATCTCACTCAAGCCTCGACCTTCAGTCGCTACAGAAGTGAAAACATCGATCCCCAAAATTTCAGCCAGCGCGTCTGTATCAATTGAAATTCCGCGAGAATCGGCTTCATCAATCATATTCAGGTCGAGCAGAAGAGGTATCCCGTATTCTATGTATTGCAAGGCGAGTGCTAAAGAACGCTTCAAATTTTTAGCATCGGCCACCAAGATCGCCCCAGAAGGTTGCGCATGAGGTGCGGGAGCAAAAAGAATATTTCTAAAAACTTGCTCATCTTCATTGCTGCCAAAAATCGAAAGCGAGCCCGGCGTATCAATAAGATCAACAGATAAACCACGAACGGTACCCACGGAAACCGCCACTGTGCTTCCAGGAAAATTAACGCTTTTCGTGCGAGAACCACAAAAATAATTGAACAAAGTGGTTTTACCAACGTTCATATTTCCGACAATGACTATACGTGAGTTCTTTCGTAAATTTTCATTTAAGCTCTGGCGTGAATTTTCGGACATTCACCACTCCTTCTGTAGAAGTTGGTAGGAAGAAATTGTATGTAGAAAAGATATAGATCTGTAGAAATTAGTCTGTAAAGATTGGCACATAAAAATTGGCATATAGAAGTTGGCAATATGATCTAAGCACTTTTTAAAATCAATGGTTTTGAATCATGTTTAAGTTGGTTTTCCTTGCTTGACTCGACTTAGGCCAGACTCGCCCTCGCAAGACATTGCCTCCGATGGCCTGGACAGATCATAATTGAACGATCAGAAAATCCTTACCAAAGAAAGCCCCTTTTTATGAGTCGCCTGAGTTCGGGTGAGAACCCTCCCCCTAAAACCAAAGCTGAGCAAGAAGCCGCTAAAGAGATGTCAACTCTCTTAGTTGGAATCATCTCTCATCGCAAAACAAAGGTGGCGCGACTTAAAAAATTGGCGAAAATCGTTCGAGATCAAAATTTATCAAAGAATATGCTCGGTGGCATCGTTGGTAATGTTCTTGAGTGGTACGATTTTGCCGTTTTTGGTTTTTTTGCACCTGTCATCGGTTTCTTGTTTTTCCCTTCTGATGACCCACTCACTTCTCTTTTGGGCGCCTTTGGTGCTTTTGCCGCTGCTTTTCTCGCGCGTCCTTTAGGTGGAATTTTTTTTGGCTACATCGGAGATCAATTCGGGCGAAAAAGTGCCCTTCAACTTTCTGTGATGTTGATGGCGGTGCCCACTTTTCTTATTGGCTTGCTGCCCACTTATGATCAGATTGGAACCTTAGCGCCCGTGCTTCTGATCCTCCTCCGAGTCGTTCAAGGACTCTCTGTTGGAGGTGAATTGGTGGGCTCCATTGCCTTTGTTGCCGAAACGGCTCCAGCCAATCAACGAGGTTATTTTGGAAGTTGGACCTTTGCCAGTTGCTACGGGGGCATGACCTTAGGAGCCTTGAGCGCGGTCGCGCTTAACTCTATTATTGGAGCTGAGGCTGTGGCCGACTGGGGCTGGAGATTACCATTTCTTGCGGGAATTCTCATCGGCATCGCAGGGCTCTGGATGAGAAAAGAGCTGACTGAAACTCCCGTCTTTGAACAGATGCAAGCCGAAGGGAAACTTGACGAAAACCCAGTTCGCGATGCTTTACAACTCGTGCCAGGGACAATTTTTCATGCTTCCACTTTGGTGGTCCTCGTTGGTGGTGGCTTTTATTTAATTTTTGTTTGGTGGCCGACCTTTTTAAGTCGCTACATTCATCCGCACATGGATCACATCATGGTGATCAATACTCTTTCGATGATTCTTCTTATTGGTTTAATCCCGATTATGGGACGCCTTTCTGATGAGTGGGGGCGTAAGTCACTTCTGGTAACAAGCGCTGCCGGAATGGCCTTGTTGTCTTGGCCTCTTTTAACGATGGTGGCAGCGGATGGCTCTCTTTTTTCAGTCATCTTCGCGCAACTTTGCTTCACGGTCCTTATGAGTGCGTTTCTGGGACCGATACCCGCCACCCTGGTTGAGATGTTTCCGCCTCGCTTGCTCTATAGCTCAATCGGAATTAGCTACAACGTTTCGCTCAGCATTTTCGGGGGACTCTCCCCTTTCCTTGCCACCTGGTTATTTAAAAATTATCAAAGTGTTTCAGCTCCCGGGCTTTATCTGACCGGGCTTTCAATACTTAGTCTGTTGGCCGCCTTAGGGCTGAGTGAGAACTCACCTGGGAACAAGAACTAGTTGCTGTTTTTCTTGCGAACAAAGATTAGGACTCTAGCGATTACCACGCGAGGGGGCCGCAGGAATCTTTTTCAAAAAGTGTCACGTCCCAAGCCAAAATTTGATCTATCAAGGCTTCGCTCTCTTTTTCAAGGCCACAGGTACCCTTAGGAACTCGAACCCGTATGGGAAATGCATCTTCTGTCTGAATATTTGTTTTCAATGGAATGATCAATGATGAGCCTAATCCGGCAGCACAAAACTCCACAGAGACGGGGTCCCGCGAAGGAGTAGTGGCGCACCTGTCTTCCTTTTTATTTAAGTCCACAAAATAGTCCAATCACCACTGGAAAGCCCTCGTAATCGATTTTTTTGGTATGAGATTTTCCCCAAAGCTTCCTGTTCGTTGAGTTGAATATAGTCTCTTACGATCTTGTAAGCCCGATAACTTTTTACCACTCGTGAAAAAGGCCTGTACTTCCAAAGACTTTTCTTCCTTTCACTTTTCTCGGGGGTACCGGTCACCCTTTGTGAGGGGGCCTCGATCACGGCCTGCAGTTGCTGCGAAATTTGCCCGGCAAACACTCTGAAAAAGTGGTGAATTTGACATCGCCTGGGCGCTCGCAGGAGTAAATGAAGATGATCGTGTTGAATCGAAGCTTGCTCCACTTTGACAAAAAAACGAATTGAATATTTTTTCAGCAGTCGTTGAATCAGCGCAAAGCACTTTGGCGAGCGAAGACTTTTAGTTAAATAATGATTCTTGTTAATTTTGAAAACAACGTGAATGGGCTCGCGCGTGGGGAGCGGCCTCTGGCCTCTCCCGAGCCTTTTGTTCCTTAGGACTCCGCCATAGGAATAGCGATGTTGTGACTTGATTTTGAAAAAATTTTTTTGGCGACCGATACTCATAATGAGTGAGGAGGTGCAAAAAAAGGGATCGGGTGAGATGAATGACTATTGAAGCTGAACGACGAAGCTCTCCGGCAGTCGGACTTGTTGGCGTATTAGGACTTAGTAGAACTCTCCGACGAAAAAAAGCTCTAAGTGAGAACTTACCTACCAACATAAGAAGCTCTAGCCATCATCACACGAGAGAGACAACCAACAATTTACAAATAGCGCCAGCCAGCCACCTAACAATTTGCAAAAATAATTTCAATATTCATTAAAGCGTGGGGCTTCACTGTCATCGTAAAAGCTTGCCCTTTTACGAAATTAAGTTGCTGCAAGCGTTTACCTGAAAGGTTCAACATCCAGACTTGCATGGGAGGCAATGGAGTTTGCACTCTCGCGCTCACTTCTTTTAAAGTTGGATTGTGAAAACGAAGCTTTATAGTGCCACTTTCTTTGTGTTGCTCCACCCGACTTAACACGATTTCCGCCGGCTGTACAGTTACGCGCTGAGCGCTAGGAACGGACATTTGGCTCACAGAAAGCGGAGCTTTCACAGGAACGGGGACCGGTACCACTTTTACAGCAACGGACGTCACTTGTTTTCGAGGTGCTGATCTTTCTTCAACCACCATTTCCATCGACGATGTCATTTGGAGCGAAGTTGAAGCGCAAACAGGAGCCTGAACCGGCGCAGGAGTTGCCGTGCGCACTTGAACTTGAGCAGGAGCCGGAACTAGCGTCGTTACGCGAACAGGTGCCACCACCTGCGCTGGTGCGGGCCTCGTCGGTGCTGTTACACGAACAGGTTCCGCCACTGGCGCAGGAGCGGACGTCGTCGCAGGAGCAGGCGTTGTTAATTTCGTTGGTGCAGAAGTACCTTGAAGAAGTTCAACCTTATTAAATTCGCTGTGATTCATTTCAAAAGCGAGGAGTGAGCGAATATCGTCACCATCGTTGATTCTTTTCTTGGAACTCGCTTTTTTGCTAGTCACAGTGAACCTCTGAGCGAACGAACCTCGGAGTGAACCTCGGCTGGTGCTCGATTAAAAGACCCGGAGCTAACAGCTTGAGTCTTCGAACTTTGCACCTGATCTTGGTTCAAGGCGGAAAGCACAGCTATCGCAAATTGTCCGTAATCTTTTGCAGCATTGCACTCAGAATCATACTCAAAGACACTCATATTTTTAATCTGCGCTCGCTTGATTTTTACGTCGATACGAATGGGCTCAAAGACTCCAAGGTGAGCAAACACCACCTTGATCTGCTCAAGCATTTCTTTATTAAAATTATTTCGACCGTCATAAATCGTTGGGAGCACGCCCAAAACTTTGGGACGAACATCAAAGACTTGAGCCACGGCATCCAGGTTCTCAATGACCGATTTCACGCCGACCACTGAGAACATATCCATCGAACAAGGAATAATAAAATAGTCACTCGCCAAGAGCACATTATAAGTCACTAAGTTCAAAGTCGGAGGACAATCAAAAATGACATAATCATAATTTGCCGCAAGATTTTGTTGCTTAAAACGCAGGCGAAGCAACTCTTCCCGACGTGGCAGTACAAAGAGTTTCATCTCTGCGTCTGCTATCCGTTTGTTGGAAATAATAACGTCGATTTTTTTTCTTTTATTTTCAGCACCGAATTCAACGGGAATAACGCAATCCTGATAGGGTCGATTTTCTAATAAAAACTCGCTCAAGTCCGCGCTATTTTCTTTGGTTGAAATTCGAAAATAGGTTCTGAGACTTGATTGTTGATCAGAGTCTATCAACAGAATCCTCGCCTCAGGCTCCTGTTCTAATATCCCGGACGCCAGATGAACCGACGTCGTTGTCTTGGCTGTGCCACCTTTAATACTTTGTATAGCAATCGTTTTCATTACATTATCCCCCATCCCTAGAGCTGAAAATATTTTTATGTTTCTAGAAGGTAAATGCAAAACTAAATTTAAAAGATGTCCAAGACTAGACTACTAAACTTCTCCGCCTTGTTGGTAACCTTCTTTGAATGAAGAAACCATGTTGGAGCAAACTTCTTCCAAAGTCGTCCCCGCTTTTTCAAGTAATCCAGTTTTGCTAAGAATGTAAAATCCTCCAGCAATGATAACGACCCCACCAACGAAACCTAAAAATGAATTCATATAAGCCTCCCTTTTTAAGCTCAAGCTCAAGCTCAAGCATAAGCATATCCTGCGACGCGTTCTGAAACAATATTAAATAGTCAGGCTTTAACATGACGCACATTTACACTTCATTCAATAATGTTTTCTTCTTTTGTCACAAATATAATAGCTTATGAGCTCCATAAAGATTTCAAAAAAGGAGCCCTTGTGAAATTAAAAATTTCAACGATATTAATAACTTCGCTACTGAGTTTTGGCGCTACCATCAGTTTTTCTCCTCCCTGCCTTGCAGACGCTGAACTTTTAAATGTTTCCTACGATCCCACACGTGAACTTTATCAAGAATTTAATACATCCTTTATTGAATATTGGAAGAAAACTACAGGCGAAGTGGTTCTCGTAAAACAGTCCCACGGCGGTTCTGGCAAACAAGCCCGAGCGGTCCTTGATGGCCTTGAGGCCGACGTCGTCACGCTGGCGCTGGCTTATGATATCGACATTCTTCAAGAAAAAAACTTGGTAAAAAAAGACTGGCAAAAGCGCCTTAAATTCAACTCGGCTCCTTACACCTCAACGATTGTTTTTCTTGTTCGCAAGGGAAACCCCAAGGGCATCAAAGATTGGAATGATCTTGTAAAACCTGGAATTGAAGTGATTACTCCCAATCCAAAAACCTCTGGCGGAGCCCGTTGGAATTATCTCGCGGCTTGGGCTTATGCTCTTAAACAAAAAGATGGCACCGAGGCGACGGCAAAAGATTTCGTGAAAAAGCTTTTTGCTAACGTGAAAGTTTTAGATTCTGGGGCCCGCGGCGCAACCACGACTTTTACTGAGCGCGGTATCGGAGACGTTTTAATTTCATGGGAGAACGAAGCTTACCTTGCCGTCAAAGAACTCGGCCCTGAAAAATATGAAATCATCACTCCTTCACTTTCGATCCTCGCGGAGCCCTCTGTTTCCCTCGTAGACACAGTGGTGGATAAAAAAGGCACTCGGAAAGTAGCGACGGCTTACTTGAAATATCTCTATTCAAAAGAGGGTCAAGAAATTGCGGGCAAGCACTACTACCGTCCTCGCGACACTCAAATCGCCGCAAAATACACCAAGCAATTTGCCAAAGTTAAACTGATCACCATTGATAAAGTCTTCGGCGGTTGGAAAAAAGCGCAAAAAACCCACTTCAATGATGGCGGTATTTTTGACGAAATCATCATAAAATAGCAGCACATTAACTTTGCAATAACATTTTTAAAAACGAAAAATATTCCCATGAAGCCCAACGAAACCATGCTCAGAATTCGAAAACCCACTCGGAATAATCAATTATTTCCAGGCTTCGGTCTTTCGCTGGGCTTCACGCTCGTCTATCTGGCTTTGATTGTTCTTATTCCCTTGTCCGCAGTGGTTCTCAAAGCCAGCACCTTGAACGCCTCTGCTTTTTGGGAAACAGTCACCGCTCCGCGGTTGTTGGCTTCCTATCGTTTAAGCTTTGGCGCTGCGCTTATGGCAGGCCTCATTAATTCTATTTTTGGCCTGATGCTCGCTTGGGTTTTAGTGCGCTACAATTTCTTCGGAAAAAAATTAGTGGATTCTTTGATTGATTTACCTTTTGCGCTCCCCACCGCCGTCACGGGAATCGCACTAGCCTCTCTTTATTCAAAAAATGGGTGGGTTGGACGTTACCTCGAGCCTCTTGGCCTCAAAGTTGCCTTCACCCCTTTGGGTATCTTAATGGCCTTAATATTTATTGGGCTGCCCTTTGTTGTTCGCACCGTTCAACCCATTTTAGAAGATCTTGAACTGGAATATGAAGAAGCAGCCTCTAGCCTCGGCGCCACTCGCTGGCAGACTTTTCGTTTTGTGATCCTTCCGACTTTGTTCCCCGCCATCTTAACAGGCTTTGCCTTAGCCTTTGCCCGCTCCGTCGGAGAATATGGTTCTGTTATTTTTATTGCAGGCAATATTCCTCTGGTTTCAGAAATCACTCCTTTGATCATTATCACCAAACTGGAACAATACGACACCGCCGGCGCTACGGCCATTGCTGTCGTCATGCTTTTTATTTCGCTTTTACTTTTATTACTCATCAATGGTTTGCAAGCGTGGACCGCGAAGCGCACGGGTAGAAACTTATGAAACGAGCTTCAAGGTTTGAAAAAAACGCGGCCACCCGAGAGCCCCGATGGGTGAAGGGACTTCTTTTATTTTTGTCTCTTAGTTTTTTTGGATTTTTTTTGCTCTTGCCTCTCATTTCAGTTTTCGCGCAAGCACTTCACAAGGGCTGGGAGGTTTACCTCAAGGCCATCTTCGAACCAGATGCCTTGACCGCGATAAAACTCAGTTTAACAGTCGCGCTGATAGCCGTTCCTCTAAATTTGGTTTTTGGAGTGGCCGCAGCTTGGGCCATCACAAAATTTGATTTTAAATGGAAGCAGCTTCTTATTACTTTAATTGATTTGCCGTTCTCAGTCTCTCCGGTAATTGCCGGTTTGGTTTATGTTCTGGTTTTTGGAGCCCAAGGCTGGCTCGGTCGTGGGCTCGCTGAGCACAATATTAAAATTATTTTTGCCGTTCCAGGAATTGTACTTGCAACCCTCTTTGTAACTTTCCCACTCGTCGCTAGAGAGCTCATTCCCCTGATGGAAGCTCAAGGCCGCGAAGAGGAAGAAGCCGCCACCGTCTTAGGAGCCAACGGCTGGCAAACTCTTTGGAAAGTCACACTTCCCAATATTAAATGGGGCCTGCTTTATGGAGTGATTCTCTGTAACGCGCGAGCCATGGGTGAATTTGGCGCTGTGTCCGTGGTGTCGGGTCATATCCGAGGCTACACTAACACCATTCCCTTGCACGTCGAGATCCTCTACAATGAATATAACTTTGCGGCGGCCTTTGCGATGGCTTCTATTTTAGCTCTTTTAGCTTTACTCACTCTGGCGATAAAAACTTATATTGAATGGCATCTTCGTTTAGAAACTGAGTCCAAGCCCCTCAGCATGGAAGCAAACAACGAGACTGATTTATGAACCAAACAATGAAGGACTCTTATGAGTATTGAAGTTAAAAATATTCGCAAAACTTTCGGAGACTTTATCGCTCTTGATGATGTGTCATTAAGCTTTCCCACTGGAGAGCTTGTCACTTTGCTGGGACCCTCGGGCTGTGGCAAAACAACTCTTCTTCGAATTATCGCTGGCCTGGAAACAGCCGATCAGGGTCACGTGCTTTTGGAAGGTGATGATGCCTCAGAGACTCATGTTCGTGAACGTCAAGTGGGTTTTGTTTTTCAGCATTATGCTCTTTTTCGGCATATGACAGTTTTTGAAAATGTCGCTTTCGGCCTACGCGTAAAAAATAAAAAAGAGCGTCCCAGCAAAGAGCAAATCAACAAAAAGGTGCACGACTTACTTAATCTGGTGCAACTAGATTGGCTCCACGATCGATTTCCTTCTCAGCTTTCTGGTGGGCAGCGACAGCGAATTGCGTTGGCGCGCGCCTTAGCGGTGGAGCCCAAAGTCTTATTGCTCGACGAACCTTTTGGTGCCCTCGATGCCAAAGTGCGGAAAGAATTACGACGTTGGTTACGCAAACTTCATGACGAATTACATATCACCTCGATTCTCGTTACCCACGATCAAGAAGAAGCTCTCGAAGTTTCGGATCGCGTGGTCTTAATGAACCACGGGAAAGTGGAGCAAATCGGTAATCCTGATGAAGTCTATGATCACCCGGCCACCCCTTTTGTTTACGGCTTTTTAGGCAATGTGAATTTTTTCCACGGACGTGTCGAAGGCACAAATATTCAAGTTGGAGACCAAAATCTCAAGCACGGCTTAGACACAGGTTTGGCTCCGGGCACTCCCGTGGTGGCCTTTGCGCGCCCTCACGAATTGGATATTGTTCCAGCCATTGAAGGCGAAAATAAAAACTCTGATGGAGTGCTCGCCCAGATTGACCGAATTCTCTCTTTTGGTGCGACCTCACGACTTGAATTATCTGCGATTGAAAATCTTGAAGACAGCGGGCTCCCGCAAAGTTTTGAAGTGGAGCTCTCAAGAGCCGAAGTTCAGAAACGTCAACTCACGGAAGGTTTGCAAGTCCGAATTATTCCCTCACAGCTCAAGGTGTTTCAGAGAACTTAGCCTCAACGAATCACCTCCCTTTCGTGGTGATGATTGTCATCCTCCGTGCCAACGCCCGTGACTAACGATGAGTTTTCATAAGTCGAGAAACCATCTTGTGATTTACCGCCATTCACTGACTCGACTTTTCTTTTTTTGCGTACAAACAAAAAGTCTCTATTTTTCTTTAAGAATTAAGAAACTTTGGTTAGTACGCTAACCAAAGTTGAAGTCGCGGCAATAAGTTTCAAATGAAATTTGAGTGCCTTCGCGATTTATGAGGCCAGATAAAATTCGCTATAGGTTTCGAACAAAAAAAGCTATCATCACGAAAAGGAGCCAGCTTCTAACCCGCTTCTTGCTGACTGTTGATTTTGATGGCGATGGTTCGCAGCTCTTGACTGTTTTCACAATTCGGAAACAACTCGAGAAAAGGCGTCAATTTATTAATGGACGATTGAACCTCCGTGCTTTGAGCGAGAGCGCCGAGGAATTGAGTTTCTAAACCCAAATATTCTTTTACAATAGAACTGAGCTTATGAATAATATTGAGGTCATTCTGATTATTCATCATATTTCCAATAATGCTAAATCTTTGTCGCTTCATGACAGCTGCATACTCCGCTTTTTCTGAAGAGGAATCTGATAACTGCTGCATGAGATTTCTTAACTTTATTGGATCTTCTCCAACGTTGCTAAGGAGTATGTTTAAATGTGGTCGACTTTTAATTTCAAGCAGGTAAGCAGATTTTACAAAGGAGTAAGCATTTTGCAAAGCGGTGAACTGCGACGTTGCCACCATGATCTTTTCATCCGCAAGATTGTATAACTCCAGCATCTCATCGCCAACGCCAGCACCTAAATCAAAAAGAACGAAATCATAAGTCAAAGCCGATAAATCCCCAAAAAGTCGCGCTTTTTGAGCAGGATCACGTAAAAGTTGATCCGCTTTACTTGAAGCTCCACAAATGAGCTTTAGATTCGGAAAAGGCGTGGTGACGGTCATCTCTTCCATCGAAGCCTTACCTAATAAATAATCATCGAGAGATTTTTCAATTCGTCGAACACCAAGCAGTGTGTGGCAATTGGCATTACCTAAATCAGCATCAAAAATGACGACGGATTTTCCAATCCGAGAAAGCGCAAGCGCTAAGTTGACAGAAACCACAGTTTTGCCAATGCCGCCCTTTGAGCCGCCAATGGCAATCACTCTTTTTACTTGTTTTTTATTGGTCAAACCCGAAAGAAACGGCAATACCACAAATCACCTCTCCAACCTCAAGACAGCGAACGACTCGACCCCAGAGCTTGAGCTTGCTCCCATTGAGTGAGTCGACCAAGGAGAATTCGAAAGGACCTGCCGTTAACCGCTCCAACAAACTCGGAGTAAATCCGTAAATATTTGAAAACAACAAAGCATCCCTCGAGATGTTTTGGATATTGAAGACTTGGCCTTCAAACTCGAATTGCGCCTTTACCGACTCAATTCGTAGATCTTTTCTTTTATCATCAAGGATTAGCATTAAACTCCTGCATTGATCAAAGCGCCCTTGGCAGTGGCTCTCATCGGATCCGTCGCCATACGAACTTCTGAAATTTGAATTGGCAAAGTCACTTGTTTCAAAATTTTCTCAAATTTCATTTTGAAACCAATAGGCATACACGTACCGCCCGCCAAAACAATAGGTATCGCCTGATGAAGTTTAGGCATATTTTGCGCCTGTGAAAGCACGGCATTCAATTGAGTCAAAACACTTAAAATCAAATCTTCATAATAAATTTCAAAAGCGTTTTCAATTTTATTTCGAGGTGCGCGCGAAAGATCGAGGGACTCTTCTTTCATTACTCGCACACGATTGCGCGTTTCATTCACCACCCGAGAAACATTCAAATCAATATCATCACCGCCCTTAGAAACACTAAACACGATGATCGGCACTGATAAAAAAGAGAAACAAACATTGCACATTCCGCCACCCATGCTGATACCAATGCCCGTAAAATTATCCCGGGAAAGCTCAGAAAGAACAATGGCCATGCCTTCAGTGATACTTTTGGCTTTGTAACCTAAACCCACCAAATAGCGTTTGATCATGGATTCATGGAAAATAAGATCGCTCTCAAAGCCGGCCTTAGGAGCCGGAACACCAAAGCATAAGCTCGTACCAATTTCTTTCGGCTTACCTACTGCGAGTTTGATGATTTCTTTGATGATCTGAATAGCTTCAGGTTCTTCGGCTTTTAAAAGACCGTGACTCATTGGCCGACGAATTTCACCGTTAAAAATATTACCAAACTCCTGCGCGCCATAGCTCAGAACTGCCAATTGGCCATTTTCAAGCTCAACATGTTGGATTTTATTTTTATTGAGCATGTCTTTGGCAAATATGGAGGGAGGAATCGTAAAAAAGGCATTGAGCTGATCATTAGGAACAAGTTGATTATCAACAATCCTTAAACCCACAATGCGACTGGTGCCAACGTCTAAGCCAACAGGACTCTTTGCTGAAGTCTCAGTTTTTTTCTCATCAACGAGCTTTTCAGACTCTTGAAGTACACTGACTTTTTCAAGAAGCTTGTCCGTGCTGTTAACATCAACAGCTTCTTTAATTCCACCAATCAGTTTTTCGAGAATATTCTTATCGTTATCACTGCTGTCTGTCGTCATTGCTGTGTCTCACTTGTGAAAATCTATAATTTGAAGTTTTAATAATGACTAAATTTTCGCTATTTTTTGCCGCGCTGGCCTCTCGTGTGAACTTCACAATATCCATACCGAGACTCATATAATATTCTCTCAGTTGAGGATCTTCTTCTGTGATCTCACCATTCACCAATTGGGCGACGGTCACTCCAAGGGGCGTTCCGAAAAACATGGATTTTATCGCGTTTTGTAAATTTGAAAATACACCAGAACAAGCTGTCGAACAGACCTCGCTATGGCGGACATTCGATACAATGTCATTTTTTGCATCAACGCAGACTTTGGTAATATGGGCCGTATCAATGCCTCTGATTTGTTTATTTAGTTTCGCAACGGCATTATCAAAAGCATTCGCCATAAAACCAAAAGCCTTACTCGTGGTCGCTGCGATATCGCCCAAAACATCGTGATGCAGGTCTTTAATTGTTTCATTTTCAAGTTCGATTGAATTTTCCATAACTAACCTCAATTGCTAAAAAACAAAAAAATAAGAAACAAAATCTGGCGCTATCTCCAATAAATATTCAATAGTAATGCCTGAGGAAAGTAAAACTTAATCCATGCAGGCTAGCATTGGGCGCAATGCGTTATATAGTCTTAAACATGTCTATTCTTTACTAACGTCTCTTGAGGTACTGAAAGGCTTTGCTGATCTTAATGAAATTATTATGAGCCGCAAGCTGCTCATCACTGCTTTTCATCGCGAATCGATCTGGATGACACTCAGATGCTAATCGAAGATAGGCTCGTCGAATTTCTTTCTGAGAAGCAGCTCTGTCAATTCCAAGGATCTCATAAAAGGATTCTTTATTCACGACCTCTGCGTTGGGAGCAATTCCTCGTAGCAGTTCATCAAAGGCTTCTTTCCCAATGCCAAGATTCATCGCAATCCAAGTTAGCCCCTCGAGTTCTTGAATCTCCATCCCCGCCTCGGTCCTCAAAAAAGCAATCAGCAGCCTTAATAACTCCTGCTTACGCTCTAAAGGTAAACCGTGACAGAGCCCCTCGCACATTTTCTTGATCTGAAAAGTTGAGGGACCATGTTTCTGGTCAATCATTAAATCCGTCAACTTATCAGCAATATCTTCCGGAACGACATTGCGAAATTTTTGTCTGATTTTTTCACGGCTGGGTAACTTTTGCTCGAGAGAGCCAAACCTGAGAATAAAGGTGCTCAATGTCAAAAAACTATAAAACACCAAACCTGAACGAATCATCTCTGGGACAGAGTCACGAAGCTCTTTAAACCGAGCCGCCACTTGCTTACCCTGACTGAGCAGTTGACCTGATTTAGAGGCGATTTCATAAAGCAGTTCTTTGAAGCTTTCTACTTTTTTTTCCATTTTTTCTCTGAGCCTTATTTTTAATTACTTCAGTTCCCCAATTTCGATTTCCTCAATCTCGACTGAGAAAAATTCTTTGGCTGCTTCACCTGCTTGCCGAGTCTCTCGTTTTGTGTACCAGGCAACAGCCGCAGCACCAATAAATAATATCCAGCGTCCAAGAGCCTTACCTACCACTTTTTGGGTGACTCGGAAACCCAACTCAACGAGCAGCTCTTCCATGTATTGCAGCGTCATTCGCTTCACCAAAAACTTTTCCCCGACACGGACAAAAATATCTTTAAAAAGAGCACTCTCTGTATTTTTGAAAAGACAATAAAGCAAAGTCTCTTGGTTCAAATGCTCCGTCTTACCATAGACTGCAGCAATATCAGCGATCAACTGCCCTTGAACCTTCCAAACAGCAATCATATCTGGAACCACCGTGGCCATGCCATAGGGGCCCGGCACAAGAGCAAGCCCTCCTGAAACCGTTGCTGATTTCCACGAAGCCTTAGCGATTAAAATTTCAGATTCCACAATTGGGTCTCTCGCCTTAGATAATTTTGATTCTGGAATAGAGGCCACAAAATCAGTTAAGGCTTTCGTGATAAAACTTGAGTACTCATTTAATTTTTTTTTATTCACAATGTCCTCAGGCTTAAGCCTTACAGTTGTCAGATTTTCAATTGCAAGACTTTCTATTCTCAGATTGACTCTTGTATTTTGGCATTTTCGCCAAGAATCAGCCAAAGTCTTTGCTTAGCGTCAAAAAGAAATAACACCACAACTTTCTTGAAAACTTTGTCTTTATCATCAGATCATACTCACATGAAAATTGGGATCTTCTTATTTATTATTCTTTCGTTTTTTTTGACTCCACAATTTTCTTCGCTCGCCACAGCGGCAAAAAAAAACACCACAGGCTCTGCAACAAAAGTCAATTCTCACACTCCAGCGGCCAACCCGTCGCCCACTCTTCCTCCATCAGAACCCCCTGGGAAAAGTCAGAATATTTTTCTTTTGTTGGTTTTATTTGTTGTTGGATATTTAGCCGGTGGTTTCTCCTTACATTTTTATCGTCACTCGACCTTACCTGCTACTTTGAATTTGGGGTTACAAAAAAATCCTTTATCTCCGAAAGCATCCAGTGCTGTTGACGACAAAGCCATAGCTCTCGCCGCCTCTGCCGCCACGGCTTCTGCGAACAAGGCGGCCTTAGACCTCGCAACGTCAGCGGCCGCTTCGGCAAATAAAGCTCTCTCCGAGGCGCAAGCAGAACATTCCAATCTTTCGCAGACGATTTTAAGCCTGCAAATACAAAAAAATGACCTGACTTCTGAGATCGAAAAACTAAAAACGATGAGTAACGAGGAAATAAAAAAACATCTCATTGGCGAAACTGAAGGACAGGTGGAAAGACTTAAAGATCAAGAATCTAAGCTTCGCTTCGCCGTTTCATTTTTAGAAACCAAAAGAGATGAGATCACAGTTGCCTTACACAAAATGGAAGAAAATTATAAAGCTCGACAACTGACCATTAAGGAAGAACTTAAAAGCGCTCAAGACGAAGCTCAGCGCATTTATGAAGAGAGCTTTCAAAAACTCACCGATCAAGAAGCGGAACTTCTACTGAGAGCACAAGAATCCAAGAAGAGCTAGTAGGGAACTACGACGACTTCTTCCAGACCGTCTTAGGCGCAAGTTTTTCTTCTTTGCAGTTCCTTAAAAAGTCATTAGCCAGCGTTTGATAGGGGGTACTTGTTTTTTCACCCAGAGCTTTAAATACTCGATGACATCAGTATCCAGACGAATGGTGACGCTCTTTTTTAATTTGCTCGCATAGGGATGTATTTCTTAATGTTGAGTTCAGCTTTTTTAGGATCCCAGTCAAACTTCATAACCAATTGTACATACAGTGTATGTATTTGTTAAATTTAGGTTTCTATCTGAGTTTTAATTATCTTACCTAGGATAACCCGCTTGGCGAGAAATCGCGCAGGCCTTTGAAAAGGGCCTGCTAGAAAAAATCGGCTCAGGGCCAAAAACTCGTTATCGATTGAAAAACGATTAACAAGGCAAAGTGTATTTACGACGACGGCTTTTTCGGGAATCATTGATCCCTTTTGATAAACCTAGTGCGCCACCAGCTAATGCTCCGGCTGTTTTAGTCAATACAGTCGGAATCAAGGTCGACTCAAGGATGGCTCCGATACCAGTAGTTCCAAGAACCACGGTAATAAATCCAACGCCCACGCCAGCTAAGGTTTTCGCACTGATCAAAAGAACTTCCTCAGTGTTAAAATCTTTTTCTAAATTCACTTCTTTAGGTTTAGCCTTGGTTTTGTCTCCAAAAGTCGCAGCTTCTTTTTCAAAATCTACACTCGAGCCTGCCATGATATTCACCTTTCGTTAAATAGTAACAAAATTGGATTTAATAATGATCGTTGTCTAAATGCTCACTAAAAACAGAAAGAAGTTTTTGAGAGCTCTTGGACTTATTTTTTGACTTATTTTTCGCCGCTCTCGCTGCTTCTCTTTCATCGTTTTTTCTAGTGAACTTTTTTAAATTCATTGCAACGGCAATTCCAGTTCCCGCCAAAGTCGCACCTAGAACTAACGGCGCCGCCACCACATGGGCCGCTACCACACCACCCATTAATAGAACACTCCCCTGCCCTCCGCAATATCCCAGGGCTGCGCCCGTCATTGCCGCAAGACCAGTGCCTTCAAATAATTCTTTCTTTTTTTCGCGTTCGAGCAGCTTTGTGGCTTTGGTTTTATCCATGTTGGCCAACATTCGCTCTTTTTTCATTTCTTTTTTGCTTGAAATGTTTGCATGTCTTCGATGCAACATACAAACGGGCGAGCAATAACCTTTGTATTCACATAGTTTACAATCAGCCATTCCTACTCCCGCACCTTGAATCGAGAAAATTCTTAAACTTCTTTTAAGATTTTTTAAGGCAGGCTTTTGATATCGCTAGTGGTCAAAAAAATCAACTGAAATATCGCCGATTTTCTTTTCGTTTTTCTTGATGAGTTTAATGACATCACTTTCAATTTGACTGATCTCACTGACTGTCAAAGAAGGAGCCACCTGGAGCTCAATATCCACTTTAGTATGTTGGCCCATGGGCCTGGTTTTAATATGCTTTACAAGAAGAACCGAGGGCAGTGTTGCCATCAAAGGCTTAATACGACGAGCTAATGAATCATCGGCCGAATAATCCATTAAACTTCTCGCAGAGTTAATAAGATTTGTGCCCACAGTTTTAAACAAAATGATTGAGATTCCAATGGCGATCACAGGGTCCAAGTGCTTAATATTTAAGCTGGCCCCGATAACCCCAATCAGCACCACAAGCGAAGTCAATGCATCCGAGCGCACGGCCCAGGCCGCCGCAGTGACTGCCGAACTGTTGGTTTGCTTTCCCGCGCAGATAAAATGTCGATAAAGGGTTTCATTAATAATAATTGAAGCCGCCGCAATGACCACCGTTGTGACGTGAGGAATATGATGAACTTCGGTCATCAAAACCCGTAAATTTGAGATCAAGAACAAAGAAAGAATGATTAAAATTGAAAGACTTACAACGGCCGAAAGCACGAATTCCACTTTGCCATAACCATAATGAAAGCGATCATCCGCATCTTTTTTTGAAAAGGCATGCGCAAATAAAATAGACCCCGAGGAGATCATGCAAGTCGTGGAATGAATCGCGCCGGCCATAACGCCTGCGGAGCCCCCGACCCAACCGATATAATATTTTAGCAAAGCTAAAATCATGCTGGTAAAGACACCGATCCAAGCAATTCTTATCGCACAATCATCACAATCAGAATATTTCATTAGTTAAACTCCACTTGCTAAAACCAATTCGCATCAACCCACCAACAAATCAATCAACCTATCACTTACTCTTCATCATGAAACTGACTTCGTATTTCTTCTAATTCATTCCTCAGTTGGCGAATTTTTCGTAACAGAATTTCTTCTTTTCGGAAGACAAAGTAATATCCTGTTAAAAAACCTCCTACAAAACAAATCAGCATCAAAAAAACGGAACGTAAATAAAACTTACCCACTAGAAATTCCACTGCCACATGGGCACTGTTTTGATAAACAAAAAGAACCAAGCAAAGAATGCCGAAAAGATACAATAGCTTTTTTATCATTTTTTTATCTCCTTCATTCGCTCGCTCCTCTGTACTTTTCGATCATATTTGATCATGCACTTTCATTCATTTTCTTAGCTTCGCGCTCTCAACTTGTTAGCTAGCTAAGGCCCAGCGACCTCAGGCTTATCTGCTTCCATCAAACCACCACATTTAGGACAAGTGGGAATGCCTACTTTTCCACATTCAGGGCAAACATAAAGTCCGTTACCAATGGGTTGCATGATTTTCTTACAAGTCGAACAGACCGGAAATCCATGGGTGTGATCCACCGGACAATAAACACTTCCCTTAGATCCAAGAACTGGTTTTACAAAAGCGACCTTATCGACTTTTCCTCGAAGATCATCGGCATCAACCGTTTTTTTGCTTCCGGATAACACAAAAAGCAAAGCTCCGATAATAAGCCCCGCCCCTAATCCAATAAACATCCACAGTTTTATTTGTTCTTCTTTTGTTTCATTCATAAAACTTTTTTCACCCTGCGTCTTGCGCTCTATTTAAGAGCTCTTTTTAGCTTAAACTCAGTCTTTATTTAAAATGAGTCATGTCCATTTTTCGTCCACAAATCTGACAAACGGGATCTCCTTGCGAATCGTAGTCTGGAAGTCCTGTCGCTCCATGAACTGGGCACTCAAATTGCCCCGATTTTTTATTTGGAACGGCATTTTTTTTCGCCACCGGAACAGGTTGAATCACTTGGGTTGTCGGATCCGTGTTGGCGATCAGGGAATACGCCACTGCTGTTTTCATATCACCTTTCCATTTATCGTAACCATTGATGGCCACATAAAGAGCCGTGCTCAAAAGAATGACGATAAACACCACTATGATCCATAAACTCGCTTTTTCTTTACTCAACTTCTACCTCCTATGGAGTTTTCGCCCACATTTCTTTAGCAAAATTAATCGGAACCGCAAATCCAAGACCTGTAAAACTTCCCTCTTGAACATAAGAAGCAAAAGTAATTCCGATCACATCGCCATCCACATTGACCAAGGGGCCGCCGGCATTACCATCGTTAATACTAGCATCGAGCACAATCGCATTTTGTACCGTAGCGCCTTCGACCACGACATCTTTTTTGCCGCTGATAATCCCGGATGTCACCGTGCCTGAAAGAGAAAAAGGGCTCCCGATCGCCAAAATTACATCACCCGTGTGAAGGCGATCAGAGTCTCCCATTTTTGCAAAGGAAAATTTTTGCCCCGCTGGCGCTCTTATTTTACACAAAACCAGCGGAGAATCAGGATCTCGAGCCACCACTCTGGCCGTGTATTGTTTTTGTCCGGCATGATATAAAGTCACTTGTAGATTATTGTTGTTACCGACGACATGCTTCGTGGTTAAAAATAAACCTTTTTCATTGATGATCACGCCTGAGCCCACGGCTTGATTGTTATCGATCCAAAAAGGATCGCCCATTTTGATTCCGGTCTCTGGTGCTTTTAAGTTTTCCGTCGGTACCACAATCACTTTAACAACCGCAGGCCGAACTTTACCCACAATATCACTGAGGCTATCGGTGGTCTCATCGATCACTGGTACCGGAACTTGGACCGCAGCCCCAGCCCCTTCTAAGCGGGGCTCTAAAACGCCATTCACTTCCACTCTGGGTTCTATTCTGGGTTCAACTCTTGGCTCAAATTGTGGCTCTATTTGCTGTTGACCACGAGGTCCGAATTCCCCTTCGCCGACAATGGTTGTTTGCGCTTGAGGTGCCTTGCTCGGCCAGACTTTTTTAAGAAGGTAAATACCCACCGCCATGCCGAACAATAATTTAATGACTAAAATTCCAGTCAATCCTTTTTTAATTTGCTCTCGCAAATGAGTTTTTCTAGGACTATTATTTTTTTCGTTATTTTCAGTCATAATAATCAAACTCTCCAAATAATGTCATTTGAGCCTTGCAAACTGACGAGCAAAATCCATCGCCACATCAATCGGTATGGCAAAACCCTGTCCGACAAAATTACCTTTTTTGGGATCTTCCGCTAAAACTGCTGAATTAATACCAATCACGTCTCCGTTAAAATTCACCAAGGGGCCACCGCTATTTCCTTGATTGATCGGAGCATCAACTTGAATCAATCCCTCATAGACAATTTCGCCAACGGCTAAGGTCCGCCCCGTGCTCCCAACAATACCACTGGTCACAGTGTGCGAGAGCCCAAAAGGGTTACCAATGGCAATCACACGATCACCCGAACGCGGTTTTGCAAGTTCATTCACTCTCGCGGCGGAAAAAAGCTCTCCGTTACGACTTCTAATTCGCAGCAAAGCCAAATCTAATTTTTTATCAACGCCCACAATTCGAGCTTTATATTTTTTGCCGTTGGCTCTCCACAAATTGACTTCGATATTATTAGAAGTACCAACCACGTGTTCATTGGTTAAAATATACCCAGCTTCAGAAATTAAAATTCCCGAACCAATACTTTGAACGAAACTCCCGTTGGGCATTTGCCGAAGGGCCTTCAAGTTCACAGTGGCAGGCCTGATCGCCGCTACGGCTTCTTTGATTTTCAGCTCAATAGCCCGAGGTCCACGAGTCACTCCTGGTTTTGCAGGTAAAACCTGTACGGCGGGAGCAACTCCTTGCGCGGGCTCTGTAATTTGCGCAGGCCCCCTGACTTGCGGTGAAACTGTCGCTGGCGGCAAAGCTGCCGCTTGCGCAGATGCCGGCGTTGCCGCCAGCATCGTCACAAAAAAACTTAGAATACTAAAACCCACCAACGGAAACAAACTTACCTCATTATTTAGTTTTCAATGTGGAACCTAACACGGTCACACTTGGTTTAAGCTGACCTTCGCGAAAAGCTTGCACCACTTCACTCACACTTCCCAAGACTCCAGCATAAACGGGAATTTTAGCGGCATTGAGTTCATCAAAAGCACGAGGACCGATTCGCCCAATGATCACGGCATCGATATGATTTTGCATCAGCCATTTCGCTGCAACAATACCCGTCGCTTCCGCATTGGGATTGAGGATGGGGTTAAACTTGCCCGTTTTTAAATCCACAATAATAAAGTAAGGACTTTTCGGAAAGACCGGAGAAACCTGAACACTCACTTTATCGCCCATCGCTCCAATAGCAATGTACCTCATGCCATTATCCACAGGCAGGATCTTAGCAATCTGAGATGCCGCCGCTGAATTGGGAAGTTGATTTCCCTGACGATCAAGTCCGGGAGCTGCAATTGTAACAAAGCGATGCCGACCGCCGCGCCAAACATCAACCATGGCGCCACGGGCACCCTCCGTCGCTTCTTTGAATTGACGGAGCGAAGCTGTCGGCATTCCGTTGATGGCCATGATAATATCACCGACCTGAAAACCTGCATCAAAAGCAGGCCCTATGCTGAGTCCATCCACTGCCAAACCTTTTGTTCCAGCAGGAAGTCCCAACTCTTTAGCCTCCAAAGGATCAATAGGGACCACCGTCAAACCTAACCAAGAAACTTCCACTTCGATATCAGCTCCTGGCAAGGCAGGAGGAGGTTCATTGGCTTGATCCACCGGCATCACTCCGGCTGTCACTGCCACATCTTGCTGAAAACCATTTCTAAAAATATCAAGTTGAACAATGTCACCAGGATTTTTATTGGCCATAATTTCAGCAAACCCAATGCGATCGTTCACGGGCATCTTATCAATGGTACGAACAACATCCCCTCGAACAAGACCGCTTTGAGCCGCAGGAGAAGCCACCACCACATGAGAGATCACGACACCTCTTGAATTCGGCAGTCGCAATTGACGAACCATCACCGCGTCCAAAGATTGAACATCTAATCCAAGCCAAGCATCTCCATCAAGGGGCGCTGCTGCGGCTAATTTTGATTTGATTTTAATTTTAGTTTTATCGGCCTTGGCCGTCAGTGTGATACTCAAAGATTGTTTTTTGTTATTTCGTAATATCCTGATTTTGATTCGCTCTCCCGCTTTTTTGCTCTGAAGAAAATTCGCTAGCTCCGCGGTGTCATCAATTTTTATTCCATCCACACTATTGATGATGTCAGCTCGGCGTAAATCGGCTAATTCCGCTGGTGAATCATTCAGCACCTTCCGAACATAGACTCCACGATCCGCCGTAATTTTAAATCGAGTCATTAAATCCGGCGTGATATCTTCAAGATCCGCTCCTAAAAAAGCTCCGTTATTTGCAAGAGCAACAGGTGCCGCTTGATTCGGATCTGCCGCGGGCTGATTCAGCGCGATGTTGATGGGAGCCTCTTCCTGCCGTTTGGGATTTGGCTTATCAATGACATAGAGAAGCGTCCAAATAACCACCGCCATTGTTAACCCAATAATCACGACGGTTCTGAGATCAAAATTAGACCATGGACTACTTGAAAGTGAATTATCGTTTTTCAAAGGGTTCTCCTTCGACCAGACAGTCCCGGACCAACAGGTGTTGTATCAGGAGTCACCCCACCGTTAGCCTCTTTTAAAGATCCTTGTTTAAATGCGGTGATCGCACCTTTTACATCTCCAGTGACACCTGGATACATTTTAATACCCAGCTCGATCATGCTGTCGGCGGGAGTTCGACCGATGTGTCCGCAAACAACCGCATCAACTCCCATATCAAGAAGATCATTCACCAAGATTTTGCCGGTACCACCAGCATTTTGAATCACTTTAAAATTATTTTTATTTAAATCCACCACGATAAAATAAGGCGAACTACCAAAATCTGTCGAAATTGTGGCATTCACATCTTGTCCCATCGCTGCGACAGCAATGACCGTTGCTGGAAGAGGCGCATCTGCCACTGCCGCATTAGGATCAATTTGCGCGATAGCAATCGCCGTCGGCGTTTTCATCAGATCTTGTCCGTTAGGAGCACCCAAGCCCACTTGCGCCACCACATCCGGCAGACTGAATCTAAATATTTTTTCTCTTCGTTGCCGCCAAACGGTCACGCGCACAACATCTCCGGCTTCGAAAGCACCAAGAGCGCGTTCAAATTCAGGAATAGTTTCGATCTTGCGATTGTTAACCATGTAAAACATATCGCCCACTTCAAAACCCAACTCACCACCCAGGCCACCGGCTAAAACTTTAGTAATGATTGGTCCTTTTTTATCAGGCAAATCTAATTTCGTTGTTAAAGTGGCATCGGCCTCTGTTAATTCAAGACCCAGAATACTTCGAGGATCGATCGCCGTGAAAGCGACAGGAGTTCCCTTCGAATCCACAACCGTATGACAAAGCGTGCAAGGACCCCAGTAAGGATGAGGCTGATTTGCTGTTAAAAGAATTTTTCCACCCGCAATTTGACTTCGACTTTTAGGACCGGTCACTTCATGACATTTCGTGCAATCCTGTCCAAAATTAGGATGGGTCACCATATCGCCGAGCTTGATCGGAGGAATTCCCCCGGCGGCAGCGGCGGCCACGGTTTGCCCCTGTGCCATTAAAGGGATAACCGCATTTTTGGCTTGGCCAAGAGGGTTAGTGGTCGTATCGGTCACTCCCGGATGATGAATGCGAGTGTGATATTCGGCCGCGTAAACAGGATCTTGCTTCATTTTGATTTCATGGTAGGTGATCCAACCCAATGTCACCAAAAGTACAGCCACCAATAAAACTAGGAGTGGTCGTAATTCTTTTCTGCAAAAAGCATCACCTTTAATCTCGCGACCTTCTTGATTCTTACTCATGATTTTCCCCTACAAACGGTTTAAAATGAACAATCACTTCGCCCCCGAAATCGAGTTTGGAATGCACAGCCTCAACAATGTTTTCTTTAATTTCTGGAAATTGATCCACTCTTAAATCTTTATCGACAAAAACGGTGATATCCACTTCAAAGGTGGAACCTAGTTCTCGAGTCCGAATATTTTTGATTCCAAGAACACCCGTGGTCGCCGAAACGACGGCTTTAATTTTATCAAGATTATCGACATCCATTGAGATATCTAAAAGTTTTCGAGTGGACTCAATCAACATGTCCGCCGCTGATTTTAAAATAATAATCGCCACCAGAACAGCCGCAATCGAGTCAATAATCGGATAGGAAATTTTCGCGCCCACGATTCCAGCGAGCACCGCCGCTGACGACCAAGTATCCACGCGGCTTTCTAAAGCCACCGCTATGATCGAAGGTTTATTATATAAAGTGCCCACACACGAGGCCTGTCTGGACATTAACTCATTCACGACAATTGAAATAAGAGCGCCCCAAGCCGTCACTAAATGCGGAGCCGTGAAGCGACCCACGTAAATGTCCTTGGCCGCATCAATAAAAATATAAATTCCAAGCACGACTAAAAAGAAGGAGATAATCAGAGCTGAAATATATTCAACTTTACCTCGTCCGTAGGCGTAGTTTTTGCTCTTGGGTTTGTCCGCCACTTTGAGCGCGATATACATCATAAAACTGGCAAGTAAATCGCCCAAAGAATGAATAGCATCAGCAAAAAGGGCTTTCGAACCTCCAACAATACCAAGATAGGCTTTAATCACAATTAGAAATGCATTACCTACGACATTGTATGCCGTTACATTGGTAAGACATTTTGCACAGCGAGCATTGGGGCCATTTTTTCTGGCATCATCACAACTCTGGCTGACTTTTCCATCAGGCTTTTGCGTGTCATCCACTTGACAACCTCTCTTAATAATCCATTATTTTCTCAAACCTAACGAGCTCAAACTCTTAAATTATTCAGTCTTATCCTTAGACTCTTCTTTAAGTAGTTTTTCAATTTCAACCTGTTTTTTGTAAACCATGTACAGGCCAACACCAACTCCGATAAGCAGTAAAAGTATAATCATAAAAGTCCTTTACCTTTGTTATTATAAATTAAATTTAAAACTTCAAAATACATAATGTCCTTTCAAAAGACACAAACACATGATGACAAACACAATGGTTTGCGTGTGCAGAAAATAAAGGCCCTTACCGATGGCTGGAGGATATCTAAATCGCAAAATCATTCCTCCAAAAGTCAGCCATCCCATCAACCCCAACGCAATCCACAAGTAGGTATTATGCCAATGAGTTGCATAACAATGAACGCAAGACCAAACGAAGGCCAAGGTGTTCAACCAACAATGAACTCGGAGAAAAATCCCGAAAAAAGCATCGTCTTTGAGCATGAAAAAAATTCTGAGCCGTCGCGCCGGTAAATAGGCCTGCGCGATCACAAACAGAATCATTGTAAGATTTCCAGAGCCGGTCGCAAAATTATAATCGCTCAAAACAGCAATAAGAATACACAAAATCGTAAAGGCCATAAATAAAATGATCTTTAGACGATTTTCTGCGCTCTCAAAAAAATTTAACACTCGACTCTACTCCCTTTACTCATCGCTTTATTTATCCAGCGGTCTTTCTTTCAGAGACTCGAACATCGCCGAAAACTCTGTGTTCTCTTTATTTGCATCAAAATAAGGCAATGGTTTATATCTAAAAATAAAGGCAAAGATATTTCCGGGACAAGTCTCTAAAACGGTCAAATAATTATTCACCGACATATTGTAAGCCACTCGAGCGGCCGCAATGGATTTCTCGGTCTCCATCAGTGCTTGCACTACGTAATGAAACTCAGCACTGAATTTCAAATCTGGATATTGTTCAGCTAAACCGAAAAATTGCCCCATAAGATGACCGACATTTTTATCGCTTTTTGAAACCTGACCAACTTTATCCGCCAAAGTTTTTTTCATTTCCGGAGACATTCCGAGCATCTCGGATTTGGCTTCCGCCACATTTTGAAAAATATCTTTTTCGTGAAGGATAAAGGCAGAGGTCACGCGCTCAATATTCTTATTTAGATCTCTTCGCATTTGCTGATAAACAAGGATGGACGACCCGTCGCGAATCGCATTCCATTCCATGACATACAAATGATTGTAGTAATAAACCGAAACCAAACCGATCACGCTACAAAGGACAATCACCCAGCCTTTGCGGAGATAATAACCCAAAGTCCAAAGGACTCCGTAGAATCCTTCATAAGGGTTTTTTGAAGGGCCCGTTTTAGGACCTCCTTCGGCTTTTCTTCCTGCTATATTTCTAATAATATTGGTCGCTCGGTCGCCCATTATTCTAAATCCTCGTTAGCTTCAAGTTCTAAAACCTTTTTGAAACACTTGCCCGCTTCGGTCGCATCGCCTGAACTTTGCAATGAAAAACCCAGATGCTGATAATATTTAGCCACTTCAGGCTCTAGCTCAGTGGCTTTTTTGAAAGATGCGATGGCTTGGTCGTTCTCACCTTTGCGATCATGAGCAATACCAATTTTGTAAAAAATTTCGCCGCTCGCGGGGTTAGCTAAAGAAGCTTCGTTAAGAACTTCGATGGCTTTATCGAAATTCTTTGCTTTTAAATACGTCGAGCCTAATTGATAAAGAGCATCTTTGTTTCCAGGAGCCATACTTAGCGTTTTTTCAAAACATTGAATGGCTTTGTCCAATTGGTTGGATTGAAAATAAGCTTTTCCCAAAAGATAATTCACTTGTAGAGTGCCACGCCCCTCTTCAACCGCTAATTCAAGCGCTTCTGCGGCTTTGGCATATTCGCCTCTTTTATAATATTTTTTACCTAAATTTTCATGAATTTGGCTTTTCTCTTTTTCATCGATAGAAAAAACATTATTGTAAGCATTCACTGCTCCGGACAAAAGCTTACCACTCACGACCATCGTCGCGTGCATCACATAATCAAAACCCACCAAGAATGAATTTTTATCAAAAGAGCCCTCTTTCGCGGAGCCAGATCCTTTCACTGATACGCCTTTGTCTGATTTTTCTTCCATGCTGAGATTCACATCAACCACTGAATTTTTAACTTCTTTTTTTCTTTCGTTTGTCATAATTTTCCTTTTTCAACATTTTTGTTTTCATTATTTTCACTCATTATCGATACCCATATTGCAAAAGCCCCAAATAGCACCAACGCCACCGGGCCCGCGCCACTAAACAAATCAACGATGTAATACCACTGATCGACAACGCCCCAAATCCCTAGACCCAATAGAGTTAAGCCCGAAACGATGTGAATCATGGCTAACTCAACTTCTTTGTCAGGCCCGCTAAAAGCATCACGATGCCGATCAGAATAAGTATCAAGGGCCCCGCGCCTTTTAAAAAATCAATCACATTGAAATACTCGTCATAAACACCATAAATCCCGTTGGCTAAGGCGAATATTCCCACACCTAAATTGATTTTCCGCTTGAGGCTCATCTCTTTAAAGCCCGCTATAATTCCCATAAAATACTCCTCATCTCAAGTGTTACTTATTTTAAAGCTCCGTTTTGGGCCCAATCAATAATCAGCTGAGCATCATTACCTGCAAAACGATTCATCGGCCCGCCCAATTGGACCAACAATTTCAATAACCCGTTGTCGACATAAGGTTTTACCTTCTCATAAGTCATCAGATTACGTAAGGGACCGTTGTGACAGCGAGCACACTTCACTTCGATCACTCCAGAGATGGTGTTTGTGTATGTGATTGTCTGCGGAGACATAGGATCTGCCGTCGGAGGAACTGTAGCAGCAACTTGTGTTGGCACCACTGGAGTCATCACCGCGACGGGAATCACTGGCGCAACAATGGGAAGCGCCGGGCCTGCATTCATATTCACTTGAGGCATTCCTATATAAATCGCCCTGTGCATATGATGTTCACCGCAAATAGGACATTTGATCTGCCCACAGCTCAAGGAACCGGGATTTTCAAGTATCGTCCCATCAAAAGGACAAATACAATCATGAGGAGCTCCAGCCAAAACTCCTTTGGAAAAAAACAAAACGACACTACTTAATATTAGTCTTTTCCAGGAAAAGCCTGATGTGCTAAATAACACAAATCTCAAGATGATTTTCACTTTTAAACCTCATGAAGACTTTACACAATTTTGATTTCCGCAACAAACATTAGAACATCACTGATAATATCCTGTACTTTTGTATCGCCGTTTTCATTTGTTATGTTATGAAGATAGAACTTTTGAGCTTGTCATCCTAAAAAAATATGAACAAGATCAAAAAAAATTGAGAAAAAAATTGAGCCAGACCCACTTTGTCGAGGTTTTATAGTTATGAAATATACAATTAGCAAAGAGTGTATTGGTTGTACTCTCTGCGCCCGCAAATGTCCGTCTGGAGCCATCACTGGCGAAAAAAAACTACAACATTCCATTGATCCTGATAAATGCGAAGGCTGTGGCACTTGCTTTGGTCTCTGCTCTCGAGGAGCGATCTTCGATAGCAATGGTAAAAATAACGGTCGATCCGTTAAAAAAAATATGAAACTTGTGGCCTTTATTGATGAAAGTATTTGCGTCGGCTGTCGCAACTGTTTACCCAATTGCACCGAAGCTTTTGCCCTAGACTTTAATAAGGGATTTTTCGGCGGGCACTGTGAAGTGGACGTATCTTCTTGTCTTGGCTGTCGAAGTTGCTTTAACATTTGTCCCAACAGCGCTATTTCGATGAAAGAAGTAAAAAAATGACACTGACTGTGGGACTCGCCCTCTTAACTTTGGGCCTAGTTATCGGCGCCCTTGGCACCATTATTGGCGTCGGCAGTGGCTGGCTGCACGTCCCCCTTCTGATGATCCTCTTTAAATTTAGCCCTCAAGATGCCATCGGCACTTCTCTTGGCGTCATTTCTATGAATACGATGGCTGGTTCGTTTCTCTATGCCATGCAAAAAAAAATTGATTTTAATTTTGCCAAGCGCCTAGCCTTGGCGGCTTTACCGGGGGCAACGGTTGGCCCCTTCATCGTGAGACAATACACGGCCACTGGTTTTTCTTTAGCTTTTAGTCTTTTTCTTTTTTTCCTCGCCTATTACTTACACTCCATGCGCGACTGGGTCTTTAACACCAGTCATGTTGTACTGAAAGATAAAATGTCCCTCACAATGGCCAATGGAAAAACAATCAAATACTCCACCAACATCGAAGTTGGAGTCATTGGTACTTTTATTATTGGTTTTCTTTCTAATTTGCTCGGCATTGGGGGCGGAGTTATTCATGTGCCCTTTCTCATTACTTTGTTGCGAGTTCCTCCTCACGTCGCGGTGGCGACCTCTCATTTTATTTTATTTATCTCTTCGACCATCGGAACACTTATTTTCATTCTGATGGGACATGTCAGTTTAGATTTTATGATGGCCATCGGGATTGGCACTATTCTTGGCGCTATAATTGGCGCTGGTTTGTCATCAAAAATTTCAGATAAAGGAATTCGCACAATTCTCGCGGCCGTTGTTACGGTCGTCGCAATTCATATGTTGTACACATCTATTTTTGGAGGCCCTTAAATGCCCACTTTGAAGCCAACTCCTGCTGCTCAGGCGACACCCGTTGCTACAGTTACAGCTCCCGCTACAGCCACCGCGCCAGCTCACGCAACGACGGCGGCCACGCCTGTTGCTTCCGCTCCAGTCATTGCTCCGACAAACAAAGAACTCACCACCCAAGCCATTCCCCCGTCGGAGCAAGACGCCGTTCCTGCGAAGCAAGACCTAACAACAACGCAAAACTTGCCGGCGGAAGGCACGCCACTCACTGAGGGCGTGATCGCTCCTTTGACCGACAATCAGGTGCGCCAATGCGAAAAATTTGTACAGCAACCCATGGGGCAAAAAACCCTCACGCTTTTCACAAGCACAGAGGTCGGCCAAAATTTTGAGCGCGTGCGAACGAATCCCAATCTTGCTAATTTTTTCTACACCGAGATCGCTTGGATTCTTGTTTTTTTCGTTTTACAAGCTTGGATGCTTTCCTTTTCCCAATCCTGGTATCGAAAAACCTGGACTAAAACTTGGACACTTCTTACTTTTTTCTTTATTTGTGTGCTTACCATTCCACTCATCTTCTTTGGAAGAGACTATATCGATTTACTTCATCAGATACTTTCTATTTTGAGAGGCTAATGAGATCTTGATTGGAGTTTATGAAAAGTCCCTTCCTCGCTACCCTGATTTTAAATTTTGTCTTTGTCGTCTCAGCTAACGCTGATAATAAGGCGTCAGCAAACATCATTGCTAATAACATCAGTCAACCAAGGGCGGAAGAGCGAATCACAGAAGCCATGCAAACTCTTCGCTCGACAAAAGTAAAATTAAGAGAGCCTGAATCTTTGCAGGAAGTTTACAATAACCTTGTAAAAACAGTTCTGGCTGATCCAATTCTCGCCGACTCTCCTCACTCCGAAAAACTTTTTGAAATGATTCTCCAAAAAAAAATAGCCAATTCGGCGTTAGCCTTGCAAGTGCTCAGCCTTCCGGAGTGGAGCAAGAAGCCGACGGCGGTTTCCTTGGCGGAACGACTCGTTCTTGATCGAGGGCCAGGGGCCATCAGCTTTATTCAGACCGTCCTTACCCAAGAGCTCTGGGTGAATGAACGTGGTGCGGAACTTATTCGTTTTGCCATTGGCCGAAAAGCCGATGATCCAACGAAACGCTATGAATACTTAGATGAAGTGGTGTTCGAAACTCTTAAAAATCCGCTCTGGCAAAAGTATCCACTCTATTTGCTAGAGTTCACGGAGATGCTACTTTTAACCAAGGTGATCAATCCTCAAAATCTTCTCACTTTGCTGAAGAGCCCGGCTCTCAGCCATCATCCCCTCACGCGGAAATTACTGGATGAATATCAGGATCTTTTTGCTGAATCAGATCAGGCCTCAACGCCTTCGATCTATCACCGAGCGCTTCGTTGGTTTCGAATCAAAGTTGTTATGGAGTAGGACTTCGGTTCGAAGTCTGGCCGAAGACTCAGCTAAAAAACTGAGTGCCGAGGCGAGGTTAAGTCTCGCACTCGGCACTTCAATTTTCGAATCGGCCTTGTTTATGCTTGGCCAGTGGTTCATATCAGAATCTATTTACCGCTCACGCGAACGGCTTCAATAGATTGAGCGCTAGCTGGACAGCCCCACTCGATTTGCTGATTATCGCTAAAAAATTCCACTTTACCATCAAGGCAATGAACGAGTTTAATGTTTTGAACCGGTTGGCTAGCTTTTGCATCCAAAGTTGCCATGATCAACTCGGCACGGTCGAACCAAATATAATTCGAAGCCGCATTACTTTGTTTCGAAGTCAAATCTGGATTTGACCATACGATATCAATTTTACTACCGTCAGCTGAGTTTGCACGAACATAAACACCAGCTTTACCTTGAGATAAAGCATCAAAGCTCAAATCATCAGCTTTAGTTCGCAAGACACGACCGTCTGCAAAAGTAGCCGTAGCATCGCTTCCGCCCAAAGTCAGTTTTACGTTGGCGGTGTTGTCTTGAAAGTTTCCTTGGTAAGCGGAGGGAATTTTCCCGCCGCAAGCCACTGCCATCATGCCAAATCCCGCTAAAAGAATCATCTGTATTTTTTTAGTGATATTCATAAATTATCCTCTTTATATTTCAGTTACAGTTAAAAGTCTGTTTGGTTAATGATGACTGTGCGACCGTCTTCTTGAACTTCTAATTGCAGTGTACCACCGCTATTTGACGCCTGAGACAAGACCGGAACACCGAAACTCAATGTCTGACCTTGAAGCAATGGTTCCAAGAATTGTGGATTTGGGCCTACTACAACAAAGTTTTTGCTGTTTGGTCCTGCAACACTAATCTTGAGCTGCAAACTTTTCAGTAACAAGCGCGAAGACACATTGCGGATCGAGTAAGAAACCCGAGTCACACTGTTTGATCGCAAACCAGAAAGGTTACTTGTCGTTTGAATGACGTAATCATTTTTCAAAGCAATGTTTTGCTCTAAATCATTCATTCCCACTCGGCGACCAGTTCCCAAAGTTGCGGAGAACGCCATTGGAACTTGAACAACAGCACCGTGAGCGTGATCAATCACTGGGAATTCTAAAACTTTCACTTCACCAGGATTCAAGACACCAACTGTAATTGTTGGTTTTAGTACTTCCATAGACTCAGGCTTTGAGCTCAGGGTCACGGCTAAACCGGCATCGGTCGGTTGATTTGACTGATTGCGAACGCGAACTTTTAATGTCGTTTGAACGCCTTCGCTGAGTTCTGGACTTTCTGCAAAAGCGATATCCACCATGTAACTAGTATCAACACTGATGATTTGCTGACCGACATTGCGTCCTTGGTAAGACAAAGTCACACGGAACTTAGATGCATGATTGACTGTATTTTCGTTCATGCGGAATTCAAGTGTTTGACCAACTGTTGTTACGCTTTTTGCTTTCAAATCTTGTAGCAAAGATTCTTCGGCAATTGAAATCACTGCTGAGCGAGAATCCAAAGCTTCCAATTTCACTTTCACATCTTTACCAGAAAGAGCTCCGTCTGCAAAGTTACGCATAGACAGTTGAACTCGCAAAGCTTCGCCAGGTTCAAACACTCCATTAACGATTGTTTCTGTGGCTTGAGCTCCTGTTAAGCGAACTGGACGAGCAGCAAAATCTGCGGCTTCATCAGCTAAACCTTTTTGGTAAGCAGATTGTTGATAAGCAGGAGATTTCGCTGCATAGGTTTGATCGTGAGCACTTGTGAAAGCCGCATCGTACAAAGCTCTAACTTGGCCAGCGTAAGCGGCTGAACGCGCTTCTTCGAAATGTTGAGCATAGTAACCTTGGTAGCTATTTCGGTAAGCATTGTCAGAGGCTACTGGGTAAGAGGCATCGTAGTTAGCTTTTTTGTAGGCAGCGTAGTTTGTGTTGTATGCTTCTTCATAACCACGTCGATGACCTTCACGACGACCTTCTGCATAAGCCTCTCTGTAATCGCGATGACGAGCCTCATCACAACCTTCACGTTGACCATCACGGCTAGCATTATCAAATGCCTGTTTAAATAAATTTCCGTATGTGCCAGTGAAGCCATTATCATAAGATGACATGTATGAATTTTTATACGCTTCTTGTTCCTGTGTGGATGGGAAAGTTTGTGTCGGAGTTGCAAAGCGATGATCAGGAGCTGCTGATCCATGAGCATCACTGTTGCCACCACGGTCGCCGCCACGGTCGCCGCCACCCTCAGGTTTTGTTCCCATGAAAGCACTCACGAGGGATTTCAAAGACGCCATCGTGAGGAATTGCGTCACCGATTTATTTTGAGCCAAGGTCTGAGACTCTTTGTTATTGAAACCATCTTGAGTTTGAACCGCTTCATTCACTCGTTGATTTCTGTAATCAGCACGAGCTCGAGGATAATAAGTTGCTTGAGCATCTGACAAAGCATCGCTGTCACCAGCGGCTATACCGTCAGTATTTCCACGCGCTGATGCGTCCGAAGTATTGCCTTCAGAAACACCTTGATCACGACCAGGACCGGCTGATGCCGCTCGCGAGTCATTATCCGCTCGTTGCAAACCGTTCGTATTTCCATCACTTTGTCCTTGAGCTTGGCCGTCTTGTCGACCTTTATCTGCGCCCAAGGGGCCGCCTTCAGCTCTACCTTCTTCAAAACCATATCGAAGACCAGAATCATGAGCACGGTCCCGCTCTTCACGTTCGCAGCGTTCAAAACCTTCGCCACGACCTTTGCGGAAGCCTTGATCTTTGCCCTCAGAAGGAGCGCGCTCTTGTGCTTCACGAGTACCAGCTGCATTTCCTTGTTGTTGGCCAGCAGCATTTG
The DNA here is from genome assembly GCA_903926205.1 of uncultured Bdellovibrionales bacterium. Classification (GTDB taxonomy): domain Bacteria; phylum Bdellovibrionota; class Bdellovibrionia; order Bdellovibrionales; family Bdellovibrionaceae; genus CAIYID01. Next base: position 13,582 of record CAIYID010000050.1, on the reverse strand, counting down.
CCGCATTGATTTGCTCTTGAGTTGGACCCGCCACTGGCGCTGGCGCTGGTGCGGGAGCAGGTGCTGGTGCTGGCGCAGGTGCCGGTTCAGGAGCCGGCGCTGGCGCTGGACTATGTCCTCCGCCTCCGCCGCCGTGGCCGCCACCGTCAGTATCAGTGCCATCAGGACTGCCTGGAGCAGGAACATGTCCTCCGCCTCCGCCAGGACCATGGCCATTGCCGCCACCAGCGAATGATGGCGTCGATGAGGCAATCATCGCGATTGAAAGAAAATACCGTAATAGATGTCTTGTTACTGGATCATGCTTTTTCATGAAGAGATCTCCGTTATTTAAATTTGTGATTTCTTGTTGCTCATCAGACCAATCATCAAAGCAAAAGAATAATCTATTTTTTATTAACGGGTCGTAATGTACTCGATCAGAAATAAAATTTCGCCTGTTATTATTCTGACAGTTGATGGCTTTTCGCTGTAGAACTTTTCTACGGTCTCTGCGGGATAAAGTTATTTACGAGAGTAGTTTTTGTGTTTATGCCAAAAATTGGCTTTTTAGTTTTTTGCATTAGAGTCGATTTTAAAAAAGTACCGAGTGGATAGAGACTCGTACCCAGAGTGGCTAAATACAGCCTTATAGCCTGTAGCTAGAGCCAAAGAAAAACAAGTTTGCAAACTTTATCTATCAAAAATTATAACAGAAGAAATTTTCATTCCATCTATTTACAATGACACAATGTTTGAAAAATGATTGAGATTTGAGAAATGCATGAGAATTTGCAGACTCGAACATTTAAACATTAAAAAAGCGAGCAGTGAAAATGAATTCTATAAAACTAAAATCATTTTGGTTCTCGTCGTTGATAGCTTTAATTCTGCTTGCGTGTACTAGCGGGAATCCTGAGACCTCCAATCAAACTCTGAGTTTTGGGCAAGAACCTGCAAAAGCCGTTTTCCTAGACGCTTCCGGAAAAGACAAACGAATACCAATGACAAGCAAAGCTTTTCCTTGGTCGAGCATCGGGAGACTTTATCATCAGTATAATGATGACAGCGTTCAACTTTGCACGGCCACCCTGGTGGGCCGGAGTATTGCAGTGACTGCGGCTCATTGCGTGCTCAATAATGGACAATTAATTGATGTCACCTTTCAAGCTAGCTACAATCAGGGCGCCTACACAGCACGAGCTCATTCGCAAGCGATCAAAGTCGGCACCACAAACCCCAATCGACATTTTGCTAATGACTGGGCCGTCATTCATTTGGATTCGCCCATTGGAGACAAATTGGGATTTATGAGTCTTGAAAATATAGAAAATATCTCTTCACCCATTCTGGTCAATTATTCAGGATATTCAAATAACTTTAAGCACAGTGAAACAGCCGGCGCTGAAGAAAATTGCTCCATCAAAGAAAGATTTAATCATGGAATTTACGCAAATACTGTTTACAGTGGGACTTACGGACACGATTGCTCCATGAGCCAAGGTGGTTCGGGCGGCCCGCTTTTCACTTCAGCGGGTCTTCTTCTAGCCATAGCAACAAGAGAGCACGGCGAAGTCTCTACTTCTTACTCTTCTGAAAAGGCAAGTATCGGAGTGATGTCTCAAGATTTTGTGGATGCAGTTACCGAGTTCAAGAAGAAGTATGACTAAAATAACCTCACTAGTCCCGACACACAAAACAAGGATAAGGGTAATTCATCGCGAAGTTGAAAAAAATGCGCGTGTGGAAAAACTCTCACAACATATTATCCCTCTCTTAAGGAAGGCGCTCTAGCTCAGTGAGTCTTCTTCATTTTTAGAATCGTCTGCACGAGGTCGTCAGCGTCAACGGGCTTTGCAATATGAGCTTGAAAACCTGCGGACAAAGCCTTCTGCTTAGTTTCTGAATCAGCATAGGCCGTCAACGCGACTGCGGGAGTCAATCGCCCCTTTTCATCATTGCGATTTCTGATTTTTCGAATCAAACTATAACCGTCTTCAAGTGGCATCGCAATGTCACTCACGATCAAATCCGGAGAGTTTTTTTCAAATTCAGCCATTGCCTCCGGCACTGATGAGGCCAAGAGCACCTGTGCACCAAAAGACGAAAGTATTTCTTTGATTGAATTGAGCGTACTCTCTTCATCATCCACCAACAAGATACGAACCCCTAACAAAGTCGTTTGATCCGCAAGTCTCTCGGTAAAGGCCTTCCTTGCCATCAAAACCTCATTCGCGGTTCTGGAAATAGATTCAGCACTCAAGGGCAAAGACACCGTGAACGTCGAACCTTTTCCTTCACCTTCGCTCTCTGCCTTGACCGTACCATGATGAAGTTTCACCAGATTTTGAACAATGGCCAAACCAAGACCTAAACCACCATGGCTTCGCGTGCTGGAAGAATCTGCTTGAGAAAACTGTTCAAAAACGTGAGGAAGATAATTGGCAGAGATACCTTTGCCTGAATCAACAACAGAAATGCGCGCCTTCTGACCTGAGGACTCATCAACAATTTCAATAGTAACCGCAATTCTTCCGCCAGGAGGCGTGAATTTGATCGAGTTTGTAAGAAGATTCCAAACAATCTGTTTCAACCTTCCCGCATCGCCAGATACAAAAATTGGCTCAGAGCCAAGTTGTTCTATCATCTGAATCGTTTTTTTCTCTGCCGAGGCTCGCACTGTTTTGATCGCCTTCGCAACGACCTCTGTCAATTCAGTGTCCTGAAGCTCCATAAAAATCTTGCCCGAGCCAATTCTTGAAATATCTAAAAGATCACTGATTAGTTGGTTCTGGGCTTGAGCAGACTCTTCAATTGTTTGAAGGCCCATGCCGAATTTTGAAGGATCAAGTCTTCCGCTCCTTAAAATTTGCGCCCAGCTCAAGATCGCAGTGAGCGGAGTCCGCAACTCATGGGAAAGCGTGGAAAGAAAAAGATCCTTGCTATGATTCGCACTCTCAGCAGCCGTTCGGGCTTCCTGCGCGGCCTCTTCAGCACGCTTGCGCGCTGTAATATCAGAAGCGACACCACCCACCCCGATAATTTTTCCATACTTGTCCCGCAGAGGAAACTTTGAAGTCATAAAGCTGCTCACTTTGCCGCTCTTGTTTGCGATAGTCTCTTCAATAGAAATTGATTCTCCAGTTTTCATAATGTGAGTATTTGTAACAGAAATGCTCTCTGCAATGGCCTTTGGAAAAATATCATAAACTGTTTTACCGAGCAATTTTTCCTTAGGAATTTCGAAAAATGCAGAAATTGCATCATTGACAAGTCTAAAGCGATATTGAGAATCAAAAACAAAAATATGAGAATGCGTACTCTCAATGACACTGCTCAAAAGTGTTTGACTCTCGTTCAAGCGATCTGCGACGAATTTGCGCTCAGTGATGTCCTCAAAAACACTATAAACTTCATTAGGCTTTTCATCACCAGGTCGAAAAAATGGCACCGCACTAATATTAATCCAACGATAGGCGTTTTCCTTCGAATTGAGAACTCCACACACAACGTCCTTCACCGGCTGACCACTCCGGAAAGCTTTCATGGACGGATAGTCTGAGCCTGGAAGCGAGGAACCGTCTTCTTGGATGATGTGAGGCACAGCTTCGGTTAAAGTATGATCTAAAAATTCTTTTTCAGTTCTTCCTAGGATTCGTTCCGCCGCAGAATTAATCAAAATTATTTTCCCCGATGAGTCCAGGCATAATAGCCCTTGCGACATGGTGTTCGTGAGTAATTCGTAGCGTGCAATATTTTCTCTCAATTGTTTTTCTGTGAAGACCCTTGAAGTTGTTTCATAGAGTGTTACAAAGACTCCACCAATCTCTCCTAGCTCTGTTCGAATGGGGCTAAACGAGAGCGTAAAAAAAGAGTCCTCTGGATGAGTATTGCGATTGATCCGAAACGGCTGATCTTCGAAATGAAAATCCAGCCCTTCTTGCATGACCTTCTCAAAAATAGGTTTGCTAAACTCCCAAACCTCTGGCCATACCTCACGAAGTGTGCTTCCTAATGCTTGAGGATGCTTATTCCCCGCAATGACCCGATAACCATCGTTGTAAATTAATTCTAAATCTTTTCCCCAAAGAATGACCATGGGAAATCGACTGGATAAAATCAAGTTCGAAGCCACGCGCAAAGTATGGGGCCAGATTTCACGGGGCCCGATCGAAGTTTCGGACCAATCCTTTGCACGGATCAAGTCCCCCATGCTTCCGCCACCAATGAGCCAATCTATTGCACTTTTTTTCTCCAAATGATGAGCTGGTTTATTTTCTAGTTCGGTCATTTCTAATGTCACTCCAACAAATTATCTCGTGATAAAACATTAACTATTTTTAAATATGAGCGATAGCACCACTGAGTCAAGACCAACAGTTTGATTGACAATAAATTGATAAGACGCTGAAAATCATCAACTTAAAGTCAAGGAATCGTTAAGCAGCAGAAGGATGGATTAAAGATGAGTACACCACAAAAAACCTCAGCCGCGTTAGATTATTTCCAAACAAACTTTGAAAAATACATTCAGGAGTTGAAACATTTAGTCTCGATCCCCAGCGTTAGCTTTACTGGCTTCGATCAAAAAAAAGTGGCTGAGTGCGGGAAAGAAGTTCAAAAACTTTTTTCAAAAATTGGTTTAGAAAATATTCAATCTTTTGTGAGCGAACATCCTGATCGACCCTATATTTATGGAGACTGGTTAAACGCTCCAGGTCAATCGACCGTGTTGCTGTATGGTCACTACGATGTTCAACCTCCTGGAAGTTTAGAAAAATGGAAATCCTCACCTTTCGATTTGAGCGAACGCGAAGGACGGCTTTTTGCTCGAGGCAGTGCCGACGACAAGGGTGGCTTGATCGCAAATTTGGCAGCTATCGATTCTCTTTTAAAAAGTACAGGCGCCCTGCCTGTGAACGTCAAGGTCTTGGTGGAAGGCGAAGAAGAGTGTGGCTCTGATGGTCTTGATGCCTTTATTGCGAAAAATAAAAAGCTCATTCAAGCCGATGCCATCGTAATTACGGATGCCGATAACTACGATGAAAAAACACCCGGCCTCACGGTTTCTCTTCGTGGTTTAATCTCAATGTCCATCGAGGTCAAAGCCCTGAAACAACCTGTCCACTCCGGTTTGCTCGGTGGCCCCTTGCCAGATGCGGCCATGGCCTTAGCTAAAATTTTAGCCACTTTAGTCGATGACTCCGGCGAAATAAATATTCCTGAAATAAAAAAAATGGTTCAGCCTTTAAGTGATGAAGATCGAAAAAAAATCTCTACACTCCCCTTCCGTGAAGATAAATTTCGCCAAGAGGCCGGAGTCCTCGAACACACAAAGTTACGTTGTCAAAATCATGAAATTCTCGAGTCTCTTTGGTTTCGGCCTTCTTTTTCCGTGAACTGCATGCAGGCCAGTTCCCAGACTCAAGCAGGGAATATTATTGTGTCCTCAGCCTGGGCAAGAATCGGCTTACGAACAGTACCAAACATCGAGACAGAGAAAGCCTTCGCTCTGATAAAGAATCACATCGAGAAACAAAATATTTTTGGTTTCAAAGTAGAAATCAATGATGTGTCGCTCGGAAATTGGTGGAAAACTAAAACAGATCATCCTGCTTTTAAACAAATGGAGCAGGCACTTGAGAAAGGTTGGAATCAACCTCCTGTAAAAATTGGCTGTGGAGGATCAATTCCCTTCGTGCAAACCTTTAGTGAAGCGCTCGGCGGTGCTCCAGCGCTTTTAATTGGAGTCTGCGATCCTTCTACTTATGCTCATTCAGAAAACGAAAGCATGAGCTTGGAAGTTTGGAAGAACTGCGTGAAGTCACTCATTCATTTCTTATCCTCCTTCGAAAAAAAGTGAAGATGCTCATTCAGGCTTTTCGAGGGTACCGGTCACCTCTCGAAGTTATTGTGCAATTTGCCCAGCAAGAAGAACTTTTGTGCAAAGTGCCTGGACGTGCCTGGATGCCCTTCCTGAGGAACCGGGAATTTTTCCCCGTTCCTCTTAAAGATTAGGCGGGAAGTCTCCTCCTTTAAGACTCTGATTCATTTGGCAAAGACAAACTTCCGGCACAGGAAATGCAAATTCAAAATCACGGGTATTTATTTTCAGTGGAGAATGCAGTGAATAATTTATTTGCGTTGTTGTTTTGTTTGAGTGTTTGCTCTTTTTCTTTTGCTCAAGGAGGAGCAGAACATTCACTTTCGGAGCCTTTAGTTGGTGATAATTTTCAAAATTTTTTTCCCAGTGGTCTTGTGAGCTCGAACATTAATGACTTGAGTTCAAGAGGTTTGACTCGGGGAACTGTGAACGCTCCGCTTTGGTCGGGCCCCTACTGGCCTGTGCATCAAGGAATTCTTGGCGCTCGATTCGGAGATCGAAGTTTTCCTCAATCAAGAAGTTTCATCGACAATTTCAATTCATTTCAAGCAAATCCGTCTGATATTTATGTGCAAGCTGGAGCTCTAAATAAGCTTTCGCCTTCTGAAAAATATGACCTTTTAATTGGGGACTCAAACTGGACACTCACTAGAATTATGTGGCAACCTGGGAAGTCGATCTACGACAGATACAAATACGTGCCTACATGGACCGGCCTTTGTCATGGGTGGGCGGCAGCCGTTTCAATGGGAATCAAAGAACCGCAACATTCGGTTGTTGTAACAGATGTTACAGGAAAATATAAAATTGAATTTTATCCAGATGATATTGAAGCCTTGGAGACTTATCTGTGGGCGCAGGCCATTCTTCCGACAACTGTTATCGGCCATCGATGTGAAGAAAATCCCATTGTCATAGATCCTTACGGACGTCCAATGAATGAAGCCTGCTTAGATTCTAATCCAATGACCTGGCACATTGTGATCACAAACAAAATTGGTGTTTTAAAAAATAGTTTTATCATGGATTCAAGTCCTGGCTCCGAAGTTTGGAATTATCCTGTGAGTGGATATAATTACAGTTACTTTAATCCTCGAACTCTTGAGAGTTCACATTCCCTTCAAGCTTCAGTGGAACCGATTCAAAATTTAACTGCAGACAAATTTAAAAGTCATCGCAGTCAGAAAACACGTTACGTTGTAGGAATAATGATGGATGTCTTTCACCCAGCACTTGTGCGTCCACAAGTAGGACCTAGCAACGGAAGAGTCACTCACGCGGAATCTTTTATTTATGATTTAGAATTAGATGAAAATTACAATATTGTCGGTGGAGAATGGTACAAAGAAAATGTTCGGCCTGATTTCTTGTGGACTTTCCCTCTGGGAATGAAACCTGTTGTCTATGAGGACAGTGGTTTACCGGACACTTGGGATAACACCTCTTCTCTTCCAGATTTATTTGCAGCAAAAGCAAAACTGGCTTCACAGCGCGGAAGTATTTTGAGTAAAATTGCCAATGCTCTCTTGCAACAAAGTTTGTAGAACGTCAGTTTTTCTTTAAAAAATTGACGCTGAAGTTCTAACGCTGGACTGTTAACGCTCATGGATTAACGCGGGAAATATTTCGTCACACTCTTCAGGATGGATTTAAAGTAAAAAGAGTTAATTTTTTATAAAATTTTATAGCTAATATTTTTACCTCCACTTCATACTAAATGAACTAACGGAGGTAAAGATGAAACGAATTCTTCTCGGACTTACGATCTTAGCATTAACAGGATGTGCAAAAAATCAACCAACTCAAACTTCAGGAAATCAAGCACAGGCAAACCCCGCAGTTCCCCCGGTATCAGTCTGCAAAATCTTGACTCAAAATCAGCAAATTCTCAGGTCTACAGCCATTCCAGTTCACTCAACTCTTGATCCTAAATTTCAAAATTTTATAGTTAAATTCAAAGAAGGAGGCCCTCATTCTGGAAGTCTTGTCCCTAGTGGAAACGCCGTTCGCAGATATCAAGTTAAAGGCATCGAGGCCCAAATGATTGCGAACAATTCCTTTTCATTAAAACTAGTGATGACTGAAGATAATCGAAAACAGTTTATCGAAAACCTCAACACACAAACAGATGTTGAGTATGTGGAGCCTGATTATCCGATCTATCCCATCGGCAACCAAGTTCCCTCGACCTTGAGTTCAACTTTGAGTCCTTCTGTGAATTCAGCGGCAATTACTGCCAGCAGTGTTGCCAATATTTCGAGTCAGTGGGCTTTGCAGACAGTCAATGCGCCAGCGGCTTGGAGTCTCACCCAAGGTTCACCAAATATCGTGGTGGCCGTATTGGATTCAGGAATCGATTACACTCATCCTGATTTGAAAGACAATATGTGGAAAAATCCCAATGAAACAGTCAATGGTCTAGATGACGATGCCAATGGATACATCGACGACATCTATGGCTGGAACTTTGCGAGCAAAAATTCGAATCCAATCAGTACCACCACGGCTCCGCACGGAAGTCATGTGGCAGGAATCATCGGCGCGACCGGTGCGAATAACACCGGAACCTATGGCATAGCACCTGTGGTAAAATTGATGTCACTCAAATTTATTGGTGATACTGGAACTGGTTCCACCTCGAATGCAATACTAGGAATTGATTATGCCATTCAAAAAAAGGTTTTTGCGATTAATAACAGTTGGGGATCGACCGGCACTTCGATGGCCTTGCAACAAGCCGTTGCTCGGGCTGAAGCCGCAGGAATTTTATTTGTTGTTGCGGCAGGGAATGGAGATGCCAATGGTCTCGGAGTTAATATTGACTCGCAACCTTGGTATCCAGCTTCCTATACCAATACGAATGTTTTTCCAGTTGCTGCTTCAGATGCTCAAGATCATCTTGCGACTTTCTCTAACTATGGAGTTAATCAAGTTTTGGTCGCAGCACCTGGTGTCTCAATCTTGTCGACTATCACGAATTTCAGCTACGAACTCATGAGTGGAACTTCAATGGCCACCCCGCTCGTCACCGGACTTTCGGTATTAGTAAAGGCGGCAAATCCAAAACTTACCGCCCAACAGGTGATGACTATCATTGAAAATTCCGTGGACAAAGTTCCAAGTATGGCTGGAAAAATATTGTCAGGAGGAAGAATCAACGCATTGAGTGCAGTGAATGCAGCTCTCTCCAGCGCTGGGATTATTTGTCCTTAAGTTAGAAGAGAACGTATTCAACATAAAGAGTGGGTCACGTCATCTGCAGATTTGAATATCACTGCGGATTGGCGTGGCCATGATGTCTTGTATTTGCTTGAGAGTCAAAATTCCGGGTTCTGTCGTCTCTGCCGGAGTTCCATTTATTGCGGCTAAGACTTTGGCCAAATAGTTGGGCTCTATTTGAAAATGATCTGGTAATTCAGAGTCTAATTCTCCCCATGCTACATTTTTTGTTATCGTAAAATCAGCAGGAGGACTCGCTTCGCAAAGAAGATTCACCGTTCGATATTTTTCTGTGCAAATAAAACTGGTTTCTGAAGTCATATCAAATGTGTATTCATAAGGTTGATTTCTCTCATAAAGGGACTTCCTCAAATCGGGAGGAATATCCTCGCCAAAAGAGTCCACCAGCTTGAACTTCAAATGACGGTCTGAAGATTCAACAATTGTGAAAGTTAAAATATCATCCGAGGTGGAATGAATCCGAATAGTTTGGCAATCAGATTGTTGCACTTGTGAAAATAGACCTAATTGATTCCCTTTTGCACTTTTTAAAGCGAAACTCGCAAAGGAAAAATATTCCAACTGTGATTCCGAAAGTGGCACCATTGCCTTTAAATCAGTGATCATAATTTCAGCTGGATATATAAACCTCAGGTCCTGCATAAAACTCATCAGTTTTTCGAGGTTCATGCAATTACCTGACGAAACATCCCTGAGCGAGATTTTTGCTTTCACCCGAGACAATGAAGAGTCTACAGTTCCATTGTCTTTTGGCGAACACCCCATAAATAAAATAAGGTTCGTAAAAAAAAGAATCGATTTTGTTAAAGTCTGTTTCACTTTGCTTTCCTCGGTGTTTTTTTTAGGTCAGTAAAAGCAGGCAATAATCATTGCCTGCTTTTGATCTTCTTTATTTGAAAATTTATGGTGCTTTACAGTCTTTGCCAGTTTTACAATCTTGTTGTTGTTGTTGTGTTACTTGTTGCATTTCAATAACACCTAGAATTGCAGCACACACTGGTGGAGGGGTCACAGGAACTTTGTCTTTAGGGTTTTGTACAGGTGGTGGCTGTACACAATCGGACATTTCAAATGTGATCGATTGAACCGCTGCTCCTTGAGGAGGGACGACAGAACTAACTGCATAAGTGATCGCATCTGCAGTGAACGGTTGCGTACTATTTATTACAGTCAGCACATGAGTTGTTGAATTGTAATGTAAAGTCATTACCAACACTCCGCCGGAATATAGATCAAATCCTGGCGCATCAGTTTGAATAACACTATCAATTCCAGCTAAATATGTCGCATGGCCCGCCAATACGGGATATGCTGCAATAATTTCAGCATAAGTCAGTACAGGACTGCCCGCTTGAGCAGGACCTGCTGCAAATGATTTATTCGTAACGCCAGCTGTTGCTACTGGGTTACCAGAACTTGGAATTGATGTGACAGTAACGGGCGTCGCTTCTGGCGTGGTTGAAGACTCATGCGGTGAAATAGCCGCTGCTGGTGATGAGTCATTTGAATTGTTTGGCTTGCACGCGGTCACCGCTAAACACACACAAGCGAGTGGGATCAACATTAAAGACGGATAATTTTTTTTCATTTTTTCCTCCATTAGGAATGGTTGTTTGCAGATAGACCAAGCAACTTGTGCGCCAAACTGTCAAATGTGACAAAACCTTTCTGAGAGAATATCAAGTCTGTCTTGGGTAAAAACTCCCCTAGAAAAGTTTCTCGCAACTCCTTTGACCTTCAAAAAATGAACATGAATCAAACTCATGAAGCGCGACATTGCGCTGTGCAATTCTTTAGACTAACTACTTGTAATTATAATTTTGAATTTGAGTTAGAAAATAACTCCGAAACGAGTAAGACTTTCTTGTCTCTTATAAAACAATAAACTTTCCGCGAAGCCACCATAATACTGAACAAAAAATGCAGGAATTATTTTTATTCCACTGGGACGGAAGCTCAACCCGATTTCTTGGCCTCCCTGATCCCAATATTGTCCGTAAGATCCTCCTGGGAAAATACGAAAATACAATTCTCCACGGTCGAAAACGCGGGGGAAAAATTCTGTCAAAAGTATTTTTAACTCTAAGGGACTTATAAACTCAGTTATGTCTGAATTTGTATCTTCAATATCATATAATTTGGACAACCGAGCAGAGACACTGAGTGTATTGTTAAACAAGGACGCTAAGGCGTTCACTTGCAAATAAGCGATATTGTAGCCTCGAGAATCAGCACCATAACGACCATTAGAAACATGACCAAAAGGGCTAATATCTATTGATTTTAAAAATGCTCTGTTAAATTCCCATTGGTAAAATAAATTTGGTGCATAGTTTACGTCGACAATGGGGCTGGACGCTGCGCCAAGATCCCAGAATATTAATTGTGCGTATCCAAAAAATATTTCTTCATCAACGAACAACTGATATTTAAAGCTAAACTGTAGTTTTGTTAGAGGCTCACCGTAAACAAGATAGGTTGGTTCAAATTTTGTAAAACTAAATTTTGAATTTTCTTGGTCGAATCGATACACATTTTCCGCGGTGACGGTTGAGGGCAGGGATTCTGGAATCACCTCATTAGCAAAAAGATCGAAAGAGAGTAATACCGCTAACATAAGCAGTAGCAATATCACTCCCCTGAGTTGATTCATTGAACATCAACACCGGTAATAATCACATCCACGCGACGGTTCTGAGAACGACCCTCAGGTGTTTTATTTGTAGAAATTGGTTTTGAATCGCCAAGCCCTTTAGCGCTGATTTTTTCATCGGGAATCAAACTATTTGCGACAAGGTATTTTTCAATAGACTCCGCTCGCTCTTGTGAGAGTCTCTCATTGAGTTCCTTCGAACCTGTCGAATCAGTATGTCCCTCAATCACGACCTCTTTAGTTAATCGTTGAAAAAAGATTTTTCCAAGATTTCTTTTCAAGATCAGCCTTTCTATGCTCAGAAAACGACATTTTTCTAATGAGATCTATGTTTTTAGCAACGACTTTGCTTTCGATATTATCAGCTCTTGTCGCAAGCTATCTTCCGGCTCGTTCAGCCGCAAAGTTCACTCCTATTGAAATTATTCGTGGAGGGGCGGCCTAATGTCTATTGTGTCTTCAAAAGTGGGAAAGAGAATCGGTCACCCAGCCACCCAAATACTGACGGATATAACGATGGAAATTCCGGACGGGCAATTTCTATCTCTTACCGGCCGTTCGGGATCAGGAAAGAGTACACTGCTATACCTGCTGAGTGGTCTTGATTCTGTTTCGAGTGGCTCAGTGCTGGTCGACAATTCGGACTTAAGTAAAATGAAGCGAAAAGAGATTGCCCATTTCCGAAATGAAAAAATTGGATTTGTTTTTCAATTCAACTATTTGATTGCGGAGCTTTCAGTTTTAGAGAATGTGCTCTTACCAGCAAAAAAATATGGCCAAGAAAAAAATCGCCTTGAGCTTGCTAAGTCTATTTTAGAAAAGGTTGGTTTAAATGAAAAATTGAACCGGCTTCCAAGAGAACTTTCAGGTGGAGAGGAACAACGAGTCGCGATCGCAAGAGCACTGATCATGGACCCTAGGTGCTAATTCCGGATGGGTTCCTGATGGTTGGAAGTTTGATGAATTTCCATATCCACTTCTATCTGCCGTCTTGACCTTAGAGGCCATTTTGATCGCAATATTTATTTTAACGAATCAAAATCATATGAAAGACCTTGCTCAAAAAAGAGAAGATCTTGATGTTCAGATTAATCTTCTTACGGAGCATGAAGTAACCCAAATCATGAAAATGGTAGAGAAGATTTATGGTCACTTGAATGTGAAGGAAAAAAATAAAGATCTTAGTGATCTGAAGGTTGAAACCTCACCTGAAAAGGTTTTGCAAGTCATCGAACAAGAAATCGGAAAAATGGAGAGAGCTCCAACAGCAAATTTGGAAGGCCAAGCTTAGGTGCAAAACATAATACACAAAAAAATATTTTTAAACTAATGGGTAATTGGTAAAAAGTTGTTTTTGATCCTTGTTAATCGTTAAATGAAAAAATGGAATCAAACCAAGTCTTGAAAAACAAAAAAACTATCTTTGAAGTAAAAAGGGAAAATTTTTTTGTTGGAATAGTCAGCTTTTTGACAGACATCAGTTCTGAAATGATCTTTTCATTTTTTTTCTATTTTTCTGACAGTGATTCTGGCGGCCTCAGTGGCAATTCGAGGGGTCATTGAAGGTGCATCCGACTTTGCGGCTTCGTCACTGGATTATCTATCTGGATTTATTTCAGACCAAAGTGGAAAATGGAAAGTCTTTGCGTGGGCCCCTAAGGACGATTGGATCACTTCTATGGCCGATTGTCGGATTTCACCGCATCTGACCACCCAAATTTCACGGGTTTGACCACCCCGATTTCAGTGTTTGACCAGGTCAATTGCATCATTTGACCACCCCCATTAACGCGGATCGTTGGGCTTTTTAAAGGTCCTCCGGTACT